>JBIOEX010000028.1:0-29879 GCA_044446485.1 Solirubrobacterales bacterium | reverse complement strand
TGGTTGGGTGGGGTCCACCTTTTTTTGTTTACTGCGGGGGGGGTTGTTGGCTCGTTTCTCTACCAGTCTAGCTACTTGGTCTGCTAATACCCCGGGTTGGTTTTTCTTCCCGGTTTGTCTTTACAAAACCGCCACCGAGCCTCTGAGGATGCTTGATCGATGAGCGATGCAGACGAGAACATGCGGCTCGCTCGCGGCCTGACCGAAGAGGTCGTGAGGCTGGCGAGCGAATTGCTGCAGGCAGGCGCTGAGCTCGCGCATGTGCAGACCCACTACACGACCGCCGCGATCGAGATTCTCAGCGAGGCCGAGGCACTTGGGGTGCTGGCCGCAAGTGGCGACCAAGACGCTCGTGCCGCGCTCGATGAGACCCTGTCCAAGCTCGCCGAGCTGAGAGACCGAGCACACCAGGAGAGAGACCGGGGTCGATCAGACGGATGAAGGCCGTGAATGCGCGTCGGCCCGCAGCTCGAAGCGACGCGCCATCTCCTCGGCGAGCTGGCGTTGACGTTCGCCCGACAATCGCGGCATCACTTCCCGAAGCAGGGCCGCGGCCCTCCGACTGGTCTCGGGTGCCGTCGCAGCGAGCCGCTGCTCGCTCTCGGTAGCGAGCCGATCAAGATCCTTGCCGATAGCCACAGTCGAAGGATACGACGCTTGATCAGATAACCGCCGTCAGGCTGGACGGAGAGGGCGGGATTCGAACCCGCGATGGAGTTTAACCCCCATACTCGCTTAGCAGGCGAGTGCCTTCAGCCTCTCGGCCACCTCTCCCTGGGATCGGGGGGCCAGTGTAGAGCCTGCCCGGCGGCTGTGTGGGGAGTGACGGTCCAGACTCCTGCTCACAGCTTCATCCGATTACAGTCCGATGATGTCGCACGCCGTTCATAGCGAGCAGATAACTGAGCAACGACGTACGACACTCATCTCGATTGCAGCGGCCGGCCTGCTGGTGCTCCTCAAGCTGGGAGTTGGCCTGGCGACTGGCAGTCTCGGATTGATCTCTGCCGGTATCGAGTCGAGCGGCGATGTCGTGGCCGCGACGCTGACGTTCTTTGCCGTGCGGCTCGGTGGCCGGCCCGCCGATCCTGAACATCCCTACGGTCACCGCCGCGCCGAGAACCTGGGCGCACTGGGTGAGGCGGCGATCCTGCTGGCCGGTGGGGTGATCGTCAGCGTCGAAGCGATCAGTCATCTGCTCGACACCGAACAGGCGCCCGACACCCACTGGTATCTGTTCCTGGTCATCGCGATCGCGCTGATCGTCGATCTCACCCGCACGGTCGTCTCGCTGCGCACCGCCCGGCGATTTGGAAGCGCGGCGCTGCGCTCCAACGCTTTCCATTTCGCGGGCGACATGGCGGGCTCCGTGGCGGTGCTCATCGGATTGCTACTCGTGCGCGCCGGGTTTGCCCAGGGCGATGCCCTCGCCGCGCTGGCGATAGCGGCAATCATCTTCGCCGCGGCCGCGCGGCTGATCGCCGAGAACGCCAACGTATTGATGGACCGCACACCGGCGGAGGCCAGGGAGGCAGCCGAGGAAGCGATTGCCGACCTGGATGCAGACATCGAGCTCAAGCGACTGCGCCTGCGCGAGTCCGCGGGACGTTACTTCGCCGATGTGATCGTCGCCGTAGCGCCCGGGCAGGCCGTCGTCGAGGGCCATCAAGCCGCCAGTCTGGTCGAGGCGGCCGTCGAGGGCGCGCTCCCCGGCAGTGATGTCGTCGTTCACGTCGAGCCTCGTCGCAGCGGGCTGGAGCTCCGCGACCGCGTTCTGGCTATCGCGCTGGCCGAGCCGTTGGTGAGGGAAACTCACGACGTCAGGATCTTTGAGCAGACCGGGTCAGACAGCGTCTCCCTACACCTGAAGTTCTCGGCCGATCTCGGCCTCCCGGAAGCGAATGCGGTCGCCGACCGCGTCGAGCAAGCCATCCGTGCAAGGTCGGGCGTGGCCGATGTGCAGACCCATCTGGAGCCACTCGAGCGTCCTCTCGTTGCCCGGCCGGCCGATGATCTCGCCGGCCGGCAGGTCATCGAGGAGATCCAGCGCCTCACCGGAGAGCGGACCGGTGTCGAGCCGCGTTCGGTGAGGCTTCTGTCCACTGAGACTGGTCGCGTCGTCTTCCTCACGGTCGGCGTCGGCTCCGCTGCCTCTTTGGTCGAGGCTCACCAGCTCGCCAGCGAACTCGAGGAGCAGCTACGCCAGCAACTGCCAGACATCGCCGACGTCGTCGTTCACACCGAGCCTTAGCTGGAAGGAACAGCCGTCGCCAAGTCGCACGATCGCCGCTCTTCATGAGGCGCTGAACCGGCCAGATCAAGCCAACTTCGGAGGAGAGCCTGTGGTGCAGTACGACGGCGCCCTCGCGCTCGCTCTGAGTTCTGCCTTCCTCCATGTGTTTCAAGGCAGATGTATCCGGGAAAAGCCAATCTAGTCGCCATCGCGGCTGCCGGAGAGCTGCGGTGCATCCACGGACAGGAGACGTAGATATGGGATCGAACGGCAACGACCGCCATCTGGCTGCCAACGACACACAACGAGCACGCCGCGGAGGACCGATGCGCATCTTTCTCGCCCTCGTGATCGGGGCGTTCGCGCTCACCCTACCGGCCACAGCCAATGCCACAGAAACCTCATACGTCGCTCTTGGCGACTCCTACACCTCGGCGTTCGGTGTTCTGCCGCTGGCTCCCACCGCGCCGCCGGAGTGCGGTCAGTCGACGCTGAACTACCCACACCTGGTGGCCTCCGCGCTGAACCTCTCGCTCACCGACGTCAGCTGCGGCGGCGCGAAGACCGAAAACTTCACCGTCGCGCAATACCCCAACCAACCACCACAGTTCGACGTGCTGACGCCCACGACCGAAGTGGTCTCCGTAGGGATGGGCGGCAACGACAACAACCTCTTCATCAGCCTGCTCACCAACTGCACCGCAACCGACGCCGGACAGCCAAACGCCGGCGCACCCTGCAAGGCAAAGTACTCCTCGTTCGTCAAGCAAACCTTCGAAGAAGACCTCCTCCCTCGCGAAAAAGCGCTCGCGGAACTCCACGCCCTATCGCCAAGAGCCAAAGTCTTCATCGTCGGCTACCCAGAAATCACACCGCAGAACGGCTACTGCCCGATAGCGATCCCGTGGACGACAGGCGATCTGAAGTGGTTCCGCGACGAGGTCACCGCTCGCGGCAACACACTGCTCAGGCGCTCGGCACACGCCAACAACGACATTTTCGTCAACACATTTGGCCCGAGCAAAGGCCACAACGCCTGTGAACCGGTCGGAGTGCGCTGGATCGAACCCCTGATCGGCTCACTCACTGGGATACCCATGCACCCAAACGCGACCGGCGAGGAACACGACGCTCTCGACGTTCAGAAAGCGATGCTAAAAGCCGAAATCCCTTAACCGGGCTCACGATCGCAAACAACCTCGGCCAGCGTCAATCCACTAGCCTTCGGCGACGTCGCCCGGAGGGGTGGCAGAGCGGTTGAATGCGGCGGTCTTGAAAACCGTTAGGCGGGTAACCCCCGTCTCCCGGGTTCGAATCCCGGCCCCTCCGCTTTCGGTGAGAGAACAGCCTGCAAATCAGGGCATCGCGCCAGACAGACCTGCGGTGGTCTGATCCCACTTTCAGTGAGCGTAGACCGCGAAGAAATCACGGTCATCGGGCGTGAGATACCTTTCGGCCGAACGGCTCATGTTGGGCAACAGGTTCAGCGGTTCGCCCGCACCGGGAGCTCCGTAAGTGATGAAGCTCACCCAATAGGAGTTGATGTCGAGCTCCATCGCGCGAATCGCACCGGCATGAATCAGGGTGTGAGCCAGGCTGCCCACCGTCTGATTGTCGCCGGCAGCATAGATCAGGTTGCCATGGGCATCGACACCGATTCCGGAGCGCCACACGAGGACCGCGTTGCCGACCGTCACACCCCATTCGCTGCTGTCGAGATTGGGACTCGCTCTTCCTTCGTTGACGAGCAGCGGCAGGTTCTGGCGGGCAAAGGAGACCGTGCCCGGGGCGATCGCCCCGTAACTCCAATTGACCACATCCACCTGCCCGTTCGTGTAGCCCACGAGCGTTGCCTGGCCGTTGCGCATCTTCGCGTAGGTGCGGCCGTTAAGGACGAACCCGCCGTGCGAGTCGCCGAGCTTGAAGCCGCTGTTGAACGTCGCCAGCAGACGGCCCCGCTTGGCGTAGGGAACATCCATCGTGCCGCGTGAGACCGGCACTGAGGGCTCCATCCGGCCCGGGTTGAGCGTCAGAGTAGTGCGCTTGGTGTCAATCCAGGCCAGGCCCGCCACCACGCGCGGATATTCCGGCTGGTTGCGCAGCGTGGTGAGCAGAAGCGGCGGCTGGGCGCCCAGCCCCGACCGGGTGCTCCGCCATGAGCCCTCGCCCGGGAGTTCGGGCTGAACCAGCGGAGCCACTCTCGGCGGCTGATAGGGGAGGACTGCAGACAGACCGGCCCTCCCCACCGCCGGGCCAGCGGCGTTGTAGCCGACTTTCGGTAGCGCTCGCAATGCCGGTCCTCCCTTGCCGGGCGCAGTCAGGCTGTAGTAGGTCGACTCAACCTGGGAGACGAGTCCCGCCGCCCCATGGTCGCGCAACCACTCCACCGTACGGACGCCGAGGCTCGAGTTGGACGGTTCGGCCATCGTGCCCACGTAGGAGAAGACGACGGGGACCAGCGTGACCATTACGGCCACGAGCACGATCCGGCGCACCCGATGCAGAACCTCGACTCCATGATCGTCACGCGGACGCAGCAGTCGCTCGCCCGCGTCGGGTCCGCGGCTTGTCGTGGCGCCGAGCTCCATGCCCGCACTGTAAGACCGCCAGCGTTAACCCCAACCCCCTAAGAAGATTCTCACCTGCAAAAGAGGCTGATCGGGGGGAAAGCCGAACCTGATATGACATGTTGGTGGCCGCGCGCGGCGAGCGTTTCTCTGCAATCTATTTAAGGGAAATTTAACATCAGCTCAGTTGAAGCGATAGCAAGCAGCACAGAAGATCGCATCCAACCCGTACCCCCGGCACTGCGACTCCACCAGCATGCAGCTGCCGGGCACCGGTCCTTGGCAAGGACGCTGCTGCGCGCCTGCCGTCCCCGGCAGTGGAGCAAGAACGTGCTCGTCGCAGCGGCTCCCTGTGCGGCCGGGGTGATCGACCGGCCCGAAGTCGCCATGCAAGTCATCGGTGCGTTCGTAGTGCTGTGCCTGCTGTCGAGCGCCACCTATCTGATCAACGACGTACGTGATCGCGAGCAGGACCGCCTGCATCCACGCAAGCGCTCACGGCCTGTGGCCGCGGGCGAGCTAGCCCCCCGCACGGCGATCCGGTGCGCCGTGGCGCTGGCTGTGCTGGGGCTGGCGCTGGCGATCGCGATTGCCCCCGGGCTTGGGGCCGTCGGGGCCGGCTACCTGGCCCTGACCGCCAGCTACTCGCTGTGGTTGCGACGCGTCGTCCTAGTGGACATCTTGGCGGTCGCCGCGGGGTTCGTGCTGCGCGCGCTGGCGGGCGGCGTGGCTACCGACATCTATCTGTCGCGCTGGTTTGTCATCGTCACTGGAAGCTGTGCGATCTTCCTCGTGGCAGGCAAGCGTTATGCAGAGTTACGCGATCACGCTTCCGGTCCGGGCTCACGCGCAACCCTGCGGCGCTACTCGACTCATCGCCTGCGCCTCACGATGGCCGCCACGGCCGGGATCTCCGGGCTGGCGTACGCATTGTGGGCATTCACGCGCCCCGAACACGTGCTGTTGTATGGGCTGTCGATCGTTCCCTTTGTCCTCTGGCTGGGCCGTTACGCGGCGCTGCTCGCGGCGGGAGCTGGCCAGGCGCCCGAGGAACTGATCCTGCGCGACCGGATGCTGCTGGCGCTGAGCGTGGCGTGGGGCCTGCTCTTCCTCGGCGGCGTCTATGCCGGTCACTGAGCTGAAGGAGCGCGCGAGCATCCCAAGCGTCGAGCGGTCCCTCAGCGGATGGGGGAGGACCGCCCCTGGCCTCTGTCGTGTCTCCCGGCCGCGCGACGTGGAGGACGTTCTCGGTGTGCTCTCCGAGGTACAGCCGGGCTCCGGCGTGATCGCACGCGGCGCGGGGTGCAGCTACGGCGACGCCGCCCAGAACGTGGGTGGCACCGTGCTCGACATGTCCGCGAGTAGCGGGCTCATCGCAATCGATCCCGAGCGGCGACTGGTGAGCGCACAGGCCGGAGCGACGATCGCCGCTCTGCTGGCCGGACTGGCGGAGCACAAGCTCACGCTTCCCGTGGTGCCCGGCACACGGCACGTGACGCTCGCGGGCGCGATCGCCAGCGATATCCACGGTAAGAACCACCACCGCGATGGTGCATTCGCCCGGCACGTCACATCGATCTCGCTGTGCACTCCCGCGACGGGTCTGGTGGCGGTCTCACCGGAGACTGACGCGGACCTCTTCTATGCGACGCTCGGCGGCATGGGCCTGACCGGCGTGATTGTCGATGCGACGCTGCGCGCGGAGGAGCTGCCCTCGCCGTGGGTCTGTGCGGACGTCGACCGCACCGACGGCCTTCAGCAGACGCTCGAGCTGCTGGGCGATCCCGAGCGCCATCGCTACTCGGTCGCCTGGCTGGACATGCTGGCCGATGGACCGAAGATGGGACGGGGTGTGATCAGCCGCGCAGATGAGCTGCCCGCGCAGGATGCTCCTTCCGGGACACTGTCATGGCCCCGCGGCAAGGCCTATCCGGCGACGCTCTCGCAGCGCGCGGCAGTCGATGTCCCGCAGGCCTTTCCGGCCATGCTGCTGCGCCCGGCGAGCGTGCGCGCATTCAACGCGTTCAACTGGCGCAAGAGCCCTCGCCGCGAGCGTGGGCGCCCACTGGCTCTAGCTCCCTACTTCTTCCCACTGGACGCGCTCGGCCAATGGAACCGGCTCTACGGCCCGGGGGGACTGATCCAGTACCAGTTCGTGATCCCTTCCGGCCAGGAGGCTGCACTCGAGCGCAGCTTCGAGCTGATGCGGATGCGGAGGCTGCCGATTTATCTCGCGGTATTCAAGCGCTTCGGGGCGGCATTCGGCGGCCCGCTCTCCTTCCCGCTCGAGGGGTGGACACTCGCGATCGATCTGCCCGCCGCGGCCCCGGGTCTGCACTCGGCGATGGACGAGCTCGACGAACTGGTCGCCGGCTGCGGAGGGCGCGTCTACCTGACCAAGGACTCCCGCCTGAGCCGCGCTGCGCTACTGGGTATGTATCCCCGGCTGCGGGAGTTCGAGGCGTTGCGCTCGCGGGTGGACCCCGGCGGGGTGCTCCGTTCAGATCTGGCGCGACGCCTGGGACTGTGCGGGGACCCGCAATGAGCGCAGGACACGTTTTCTCGACGGGACGGCGCGTGATGGTGCTTGGGGGCACCTCGGAGATCGCGTTGGCAATCGTGCGCGAGCTGCAGTCCCAGGCCCCCCGCGAGGTCGCCCTGCTCGGGCGCAACCGTGAAGGCCTGGCGAGGGCCGCCGCGGAGCTGGGCGAGGCGGGGTGCCAGCGTGTGATCACCTTCGAGCTCGATGCGCTGGCGAGCGACCTGCACGCAGAGACCCTCGAGCGGGCGTTCGCCCAGCTGGGCGGCGCCGACATCGTCGTCCTCGCGGTAGGCCTGCTCGGGGAGCGCGGTGGACTGCCGTCCGACATCACCGCGGCAGTGGAGGTCCTGCAGGTGAACGCCGTGGGCGCCGGCTCGCTGCTGATGCACTGCGCGAGAGCGCTGCGAGATGGCGGAGGCGGGGCAATCGTGGTGCTCTCCTCGGTGGCGGCCGAGCGGCCCCGCCGGGCGAACGCCGTCTACGGAGCGTCCAAGGCGGCCCTGGACGCGCTTGCGAGAGGCCTCGGCGATGACCTCCAGGACACAGGCGTGCGCGTGCTGGTCGTGCGCCCCGGGTTCGTGCACACCCGTATGACTCAAGGCCTTGCACCGGCGCCGCTGGCGAGCACTCCGGAGCTCGTCGCACGCGCGGTCAGGGCGGGCCTTGACGGCGACTCCCAGACGATCTGGGTGCCGGGCGCTCTACGCTGGCTAATGCTGGTCATGAGGAACCTACCCCGTCCCCTCTTTCGCCGTATGCGGCAATGAGCGCCAACGTGCCGCCACGGGACATGTCGCAGCTGCGTGCGCGCCGCCTGCGGGCGCGCCGCCGCCGTCGCCTCGCGCGCATGGACGTGGGCTTCGGAGGACTCGTCGCGGTCGTGACGATCGTGCTCGCTCCCGGCCTTGCGATTGTCGCGGTCGCCGCACTGGTTGGGCTGACTGCATGCATCGTCTCCGTCGTACTCGAGCGACGAGGTTCCCGGCGCCGTGTCCTTGACTCCAAGCAACGAGGAGCGCCTCAGCGCCGGCCGCCCGCTAGCGTGCGTAGAGGTGCTTGACAGCCGGTCAGTGTGCTGAGAAGGCGAGCGGCGTGGCGGTGCCAAGCACCCGTCCGTTGGCGCCGAGCGCCTGCACGGTGATATATCGCCCGGCCGTCCTGGAAGGCAACGGGATCGCGCTCTCAAAGCCACTCCGTGCAGCCCCAGCGACCGGCTTCAGGCTCCTAGTGGTGGCGCCCACCAGGACTCTCCAGCTCGCGAGAAGCGTGGCGCCGTTCCAGCTCGCGTAGATGGTTCTTGCGGCGTGGGCGCCCAGCACGGCGAACGCCGGCCGGGTAGCAGGAGCGCCAGTCCAGGGATAGCGCAAGTCCCGGTAAGACTGCTCGCCCGCCGGGAAATGCGCGTCGAACAGCAGCTGGCCGCTGGCGCTGAACTCGGAGAAGTCAGGCACCTGTCCCCAGCCGATGAACCAGTCGCCGTTTGCCAACGCCTGCATGTTGCCCTGACTGTCGGCCACGAGTGGCGGGGGGTGGGTGAGCTGGCCGAGGAGCGTTGCGGTCTTGCCCTGAGGTTCGAGGCTGACCACGATGCCGCGCGACTGGCCGTGCACATTCGGAGAGGCCCCGTTGTCAAAGATGCTAAACGTGCCGCTCGAGAGTTCACGCGGGTCGTGCTGCCAAGCCGTGCCAGTGCCGGGGCCCATCGCGAAGCTCGAGTGCTTGCCGCCGAGCTGCCAGGCAATCTGCCCGGTTGCTGCGGCGATGTCGTAGACCGTCCAGGTATTGCGCGCGGAGATGAGCAGACTGCCGTCCTGGTTGAGGCCGATCGAGTTGATGTGAAAGAAATCGAATGGGAAAGCAGTGTTGCTGGAGCTCGCCAGTTCGTAAGATTCGCTCAGCGCGACGTGATCGATGCTCGTCCACTGGAACATCACCAACCCAGTCCTGACGTCGATCTCCTGGAAGACCCCGTCCGTCACGGCACCTCCCGACGGGCCTCCGGCCGACGATGAGTTGCAGTAGATCGGGTCATAAGCCGTGATCAGCGCCGTGCCCTGGGGAGTCAGCTGGAAGTCATGCAGGTCTGCCCGCAGGCCATTCCCGGCCTTCACGCGGGCGATCTCCGAATATGCGCTGCCGGCGATCACGTCTTCGCCCAACCCAAACCCATGCACCGAGATGTCACCCTGCCACCAGGTCAGCACCGGTTTGCCCTGATACTCCTGCACCCGCAGGTTGGCCGCCGAGGTATTCCTGGCCAGCGATTTGAACCAGATCAGCCCGCCATTCTGGTCGAGGATCATCGGCCCGCTCTGACCCGGTCCCGAATACGGCGCGAGGAACTCATCGCCGCTCGCCACGGCGGCAGACCGCGCGGTCACGGCAACCGTAGGCGGGCGCAGGTCGGGTCGCGAGCGAAAACCCTGAACATCACCGGGGCCGCCGGGATGGATCGCCTCGGGGGTGGTGGTAAGCGTGTCCTGATAGGCGACCGTGAAGCTATCCACCAGCGGCTGGACGGCGCCGCCCGTTCGCAGCTGCGCGTTGACCGTGACCGTCTCGCCCTGCGCAAAGGGCTTGGCCGGCACAAAGCTAGCGCCGTTGCCCTGTGAGTAGGCCAGCAAGCGCCCCGTGTGTACTCCGGTGCGCGAGCCAACCACGCTGATCTTGCTCAGCTCGCCCGCGGGAGGACCGAGGAAGCTAATCTGCGTCTGCGGTGAGGCGTCGCGGCTGCCCAGCAGCGGCGACATGGTCACCGATCCGCCCTGGATGGCAGAGTTGTTCAAGCTTGCCGGAGTACAGGCCGGGCCCGGCTGCCCGGCTGCGGCGGTGGCCGCGGCGAGTCCCAAGCCCAAGGCCACCCCCGGCCCTAGGATGAGAGCGCGCATGGAGAGCATCGATCCAAAAGAGAATAAGAGAGTCGACCGGCGTGCTTTCCTAAAGACGGGCCTGATCGCCGGCGGCTCCCTCGCCGGCGCCGGGCTCGGCATCAGAGCCGTGGCCGGTGCCACGAACGAGACGGCAGCAAAGCCGGCCCTCCCTTCCAAGCCCGCGCCCACGCATTCCACCCCAGCGGTGAGCGGCAATAAACCTAACATCCTCGTGATTCTCGTTGACCAGCTGCGCTTCCCCCAATGGTTCTCCGCAACACCCTTCGGGCTAGCCCTGCCGCAGAACCTCGCCCGCCTGCGCCACGGAGCGGTGTCCTTCGCGCGCCACTACACCGCCTCCAACGACTGCACTCCCGCGCGCTCGACGCTTCTGACCGGTCTCTACACCCATCAGACCGGCTGCATGATCACCGGCGGCAGCACGCTGGATCCTGGATTTCCGACGTGGGGAACACTGCTGCGCGAGCACGGTTATCACACCCGCTGGTTCGGCAAGTGGCACCTGACCCACCGTGACAACCACTGGAATGCGACAACGGGCGAACAGGCTCTTGAGCGTTACGGGTTCGCCGGCGGCGTCTACCCGTCACCCGACGGCGGCCCCGGCCAAGGGTGGCAAACGGATCCTCAGATCGCCGCCACGTTCGCCGACTGGTTCGCACAGGAGGGTGGCGCCGAGCCCTGGTGCACAACCGTCTCTTTCGTCAACCCGCACGACATCGCGTGGTGGTACCGCTGGAGCGACCGCGTTCCTACGGAGACCACGGCGCGACGCACCGTTCGGGGACTGCCGCCGAACTACGAGACGCCTGCCCTGCTGCGCGAGCGCCACAAGCCGCGCCTACAGCACTCCTTCCAAGAAACCGCGGCAGCATCGTTCGGTCCTGTGCCGTTCGAAGGTCCCGAATCCGAGCTCCAGTGGCTGTCCTTCCTCGACCTCTACACAAAGCTCCAGCGCGAGGTCGACCACCATATCGGCCATGTCCTCCAGACGCTTGCAAGCCGTCCTAAGGTTGCCGCCAACACGGTGATCGTGGTCACCTCCGACCACGGCGAGTACGGAGCGTCGCATGGCCTGCGGGGTAAGGGCGCCAGCGCATACGAGGAGGGCATCCGCGTCCCGCTGATCGTCAAGGACCATCGTCGCGTGCTCACAAACGCGACCACACGGCCGCGCACCCAGCTCAGCTCGAGCGTTGACATCGCCCCGTTGCTGCTAACGATTGCCACTGGCTCCGCCGGCTGGCGCAGCGAGAGCCACTACTCGCACCTCGCGCGACGGCTCGACCTGGCCCGCATCCTCGCCGACCCAGCCGCGCCCGGGCGCCCCTACGTCCTGCACGCCACCGACGAGATCGTCACAGAGTTTGCGGTCGAGCCCTACCAGGCAGACGCACCTCTGCACATCGTGGCGATGCGCACGCCGGAAGCTAAGTATGCGACCTACTCCAACTGGCCTGTGCAAGGAATCGCGCCGCAGTCCCAGGGCGAGGAAAACGAGCTGTATGACTACAGCACCCAAAGCGGCCGCCTGGAGCTGCACAACAGCGCCGGGGAAAGCGCGCTCGAGGCAACGCTACGCGCACAGCTTCAGCGTGCGTTCCACGAGGAGCTGCGCGGCACCCTGCCAGCACGCCTAACCGAAGCGCACGCCCGTGGCTTCGCCGACTACTTCTCGATCGCGCGCATCGCGGCCGGGCGGGCAGCCGAACGCCGCAAACAACGCGAGGAACAGGAAGGCAGCCCGACTGGGCCGGCCGGCGGTCCCGATACCGGAGATGTCCTGCGCCCTAAGCTTTCGCGGGGGCGGAGACACCTATGACAGCACCTGAGGTGTCGAGCGCCTGTACGGCCACGTACGGCGCGGCGCCGGGCACGGACAGCGTCGTCTGAAAACCGGTCTTGGGCCCACTCGCGACGGGCACGAGCGTGCCCGGCGAGGACCCGGCGAGGACCCGCCAGGAGGCGACCTGCGTGGCTCCGTTCCAGCTGACCGACACGGCGAGCGCGTTTGAGCCGCTCGGCTTGGCCAGGACGGACGGCGCGCTCGCCGGCTGCCCCACCCACGGCGATAGGAAGGTCTTGAAGTTCTGGACCTGCTTGCCCAGCGTCCCGTCGAGCAGCACGTGTCCGGCAGCGTCGAACTCCGTGAAGTTCGGCAGCCGCCCGTAGCCGAGCAGCCAGGTTCCGCCCGGCAGGCTGAGCGTGTTGCCCTGGCTTTCGGCGAGCAGCGTCCTATTGGGGTTCGTGAACTGCTTGACGAGGCTGACGCGGTGAGCGGCCGTGTCGGCTTTGAGGAGCAGGCCACGGGACTGCTTCTCCTTCGGCGGATCCGAGCCGTTGTCGAACAGCGAGATCAGCCCGTCCGGTTGGAACTCGGCGTCGTGCTGCCAGAAGAAGTGTGTGCCTGCACCGGCCACGAAGCTGCTGTGCGAGCCGCCCAGGCGCCAGCGGATTGCGCCACTGTGGAGGTCGATGTCGTAAAGCGTCCACGTGTTGCGGACCGACACGAGGACGTCCGCTTCGCCGCCCGGATCGGCCGAGTTCAGATGCGCGTAGTCCCACGGATAGCTGCGCGGGACCGGGTTTTTGGAGTCGCCGAGCGGTATGTGACCGAGCGCGTGCCACTCCCACATGACCAGCCCGGTCTTGATGTCGATCTCCTGGAGCACCGAGTCGGTCAGTACGCCGTTGCTCGAACCGTGGACTGCGGACAGATTCATCTTGATCGGGTCGAACACGTCGATCCACGCCGTGCCCTGGGGAGTGATCCGGATCTCGTGGAGGTCGGCGCTGTAGCCGTTGCCCGCGCGCACGCGCGCCAGCGGTGAGTAGTGCTCGTCGTAGATGACGTCTTCGCCCTGCCCGAAGCCGACCTGCAGGATGCGGCCCTGCCACCACGTCAGGACCGGCTTGCCGCCGTATTGCTGAACGCCGAAATTGGTCGCCTCCATGCCGGCCGGGAGCGGGTGGAACCAGACCAGGTTCCCGCTCTGGTCGGTCATCATCGGGCCCGCTGACCCGGTTCCCTGGTAGGGCGCCAGGAACAGGTAGCCGGGCGCCGCGCCAGGCTTGGCGGGCGTCGTGATGCGGACCGTCGAGGGGGTCAGCGCCGGAGCGGTGCTGTAGTGCTGAACGGCGCGCGCATCGCCGGGGTTGTTCGGGAACTCCTTCTGGCTGACCACATACTGATCGGCGACCGTGAAGCTCGTCCGGACGGCACCGGTCGCTGGACCCGCTGTGATCGTGGCGGTCACGCTCACGTGCTCGCCCGCCGCGAACGGGTGACGGGGCACGAAGCTTTCGCCGGTGGACGTCGAGAACGCCCGCAGGACGCCGTTATGGACACCGCTACGCGAGCCGACCGCGCGGACCGCCGAGACCTTTGTGCCCGGCCCGCCGAGGAAACTGATCTGGGTGCTGGGCGACGCGTCGGGCGTGCCCGGCTGCGGCGAGACCGAAACGGGGTTGGCAGCGGCCGCGCGCGCATATGAGCTGACCTCGAATACACCGGAGGTGGGCGGTGATGTCCCACCACAGCCGCTCAGCGCCGTCGCTGTCAGGAGCACTGTGAGCAGAGCGCCGGTCGTAGAGCCTCGTACGCTCACCGGCGCACCCGCCCCTCTCGGAGATCATTAGTCGCGGACCGGAGCGTCATGGAGCCGCTCCTGAGAATAGCCGGGAAGCCCCTATCACTCGCCCGTCGCTACCGAGCGCCTGCACCCTGAAGCTCCTGTACCCCTGCGTCTGCGGCACTTCGATCGCCGTCTCGAACCCGGACTTCGCGTGGATCGCCACGACGCTCAGGCGGCTGGCGCTGAGGCCGGCGAGGACCTTCCAGGACACAACCCTGGTGGCGCCGTTCCAGCTCGCGTACACGGTGGTCCTGCCGCCGTTGGGCCGCGCGAGGCCGGCTGGCGAGGACAGCGGCCGGCCCACCCACTGCTGCACCGTCGCACGGTAGCTGAGGTCTGGGCCGGGGAGTTCGGCTTCGTAGAGCAGGTGCCCCGAGCTGTCGTACTCGGAGAAGTACGGCGCCGAGCCCCAGCCGACGAACACGTTGCCACCAGGCAGCCGCTGGGTGTCGCCCATGTATTCGGACTTGAAGCCTTCGGTGTCTCCGAACTGACTCGCCAGTATCGCCGTGTGGCTCCGCTGGTCGAGCTTGAGGACCAGGCCCCGCGAGGGCGCGGTCGGATGCACCGAGGTCCCACCGCCCGTCAGCTGGCAGCAGTGGTCGTCGAAGACGCTGATCGTCGAGTCGGTGTTCAGACGCGCGTCGTGCTGCCACTCGAAGCCGGCGTTCGCCCCGAACCTGAAGCTCGACCGGCGCCCACCGAGCGTCCACTCGATCCTGCCGCTGGCGATGTCCACGAGGTAGACGGCCCAGGTGTCGCGCATCGAGACCAGGAAGCTCTTGCCATCCGGTGTCAGCTGGACCGAGTTGACGTGGTAGGCATCCCAGGGGAAGCCGTTCGTCGGGAGCGTCGACTGCGCGTCGTCGAGGGGGATGTGGTCGAGCGCATCCCAGCTGCGCACCAGCTTGCCGGTCCGCAGGTTGTACTCCTGCACAGCCGCGTCGATCAGCGCGCCGTTGAAGGCGCCGCCGTACCTGGACAGGTTTCTGGGGATGTTCTTGTTGGCTGTCACCCAGGCGTTTTCGCCGTCGATCAGGAACTCATGCAGGGTCAGGACCCAGCCGCCGGTCGCTTTCAGCCTCGCCACCTGCCGGTAGTGCTGGTCGACGACGACGTATTCCCCGTATTCGGTCGCGCCGGTGTTGGTCACGATCCCCTGCCACCAGGACAGTGCCGGCTTGCCCTGCCACGTCTGCGGCGACAGGTTGGCGGCGACGAGCTTTTCGCGCACCGGCTGGAACCAGACCGGCTGCAGGTTGCGGTCGAGGATCTCGGGCCCGCTCTGGCCGACGATCGGCGGTTCGTTGAGGTCATAGAAGTTGGTGGCGAAGATGTAGCCGCCCGCGAGCGTCGCGCCCGGCTCGCGGTGGCGCACGCGGTACTTGGGTGGGTGCAGCGAAGGGGCGGTGAGGTAGCTGTAGGTGTGGGCGGTCGTGTAGCGGCCAACCGGCGCGGCGCGGTTGCCGGCGAAGGCTGCGGTCAGCCCCACGAAACAGGCGAGCACGATCGCGACCACGAGCGCCAGGCCCCCCTCGGCACGGCGGTTGCGCTTCTCAGCGCGGGGTACCGCGAGGAACGTCATCACCGCTGCCACGCCCGCCAGACACGCACCGATCAGGAATGCGAGCCGAAAGCCGTGCGTGAGCGCAGCGGCAACCTGCTGGCCATGGCCGATCAGGTCCGTGCTGTGCTGGGTTGCGAGCGTGATCAGGACCGCGAGCCCGAGGCCGCCTCCGACCTGGCGCGAGGTGTTCACGAGACCTGACGCGAGGCCGGCCTGCCCCTCTTTGGCGCCCTGCGTGGCGGCGATCGTCGAGGGGACAATCGCCATCGCGATCCCCGCTGCCGTCAGCAGGCCGGGGATCATGATGTACACGATCCCGCTGCCGCTTGGGCCGATCCTCGTCAGCAGCACCATGCCGGCGGTGAGCATGATCAGCCCGCTGCCGAGCACCGGGCGCACACCGAACTGGCCCACCAGCTTGCCGGCACGGGGGGCGACGATCGCGATCACGACGGTCATAGGCAGGAATATCAGCCCGGTATGCAGAGGCGAGAGTCCCAGCACCTGCTGCAGGTAGAGCGAGCTGATGATCCACATCGGGAAGAGCGCCGCGCTGAACAGCAGCACGATGTTGTTCGCGATCTGAAGCGGCTTGGTCAGCTCCTTGAACGGAATCAGCGGTTCGGAGGCAACGCGGGTCTCGACGAGGCCGAAGGCGGCGAGCAGGAGGATGCCCCCGATGATCGGTCCGAGGGCCTGCGGCGTGCTCCATCCCTTCAACCCCGCTTCCACGATGCCGAAGACGAGCACGACCTGGCCGAGTGTGAGCGTCGCCGCGCCCGCGATGTCGAAGCTCTTCTCGGGGCCGGCGGTGCGGCGCTCGGCGATGACCCTGTAGGCGACGAACGCCGCAGCGATCGCGATCGGTGGGTTGATCAGCAGCACCCAGCGCCAGCTGAGGACTTCGGTGATGATGCCGCCCAGCAGCACGCCCGCCGAGCCACCCAGCCCGTTCATCGCCGCCCACGTCCCGATCGCGCGGTGGAGCTTAGGCCCTGGTGGGAAGGACGCCGTGATGATCGCCAGCGAACAGGCGGCCATCACGGCACCGGCGACGCCCTGCACCGCGCGCGCGCCGATCAGCGTCAGCTGTTCGGGCGCGAGCCCGCCGATCAGCGAGGTCACGCCGAACATCACCAGAGCGAGCACGAACATGCGGCGCTGCCCGAAGTGGTCGGCCATCCGTCCGCCGAGCATCAGGAAGCCCGCGAACGAGATCGCGTATGCGTCCACCACCCATTGCAGTTCGGGTGCCGTGAAGCCGAGGCTCGACTGGATCGAAGGCAGCGCGACGTTGACGATGCTCAGGTCGAGGATGACCATGAACTGCGCCACGCAGCACACGGCCAGCAGCAGACCCGAGCGCGAGCCCCGCCCCACGACCGGCGGTTCGGTCACCTCGGGCCTGGGGGTTGCCTGCACGCTCACAATGCCCCCACCCGCTGCGATCTCCCGGAAAGGCGACTGGTAGGCTGGGCCGCCGAGCACCCGAGCGAGGATTGGAGCCCGGCCCATGAGAAAAGCGCCACTGACCGCCATGCTAACGCTGGTCGCCACGCTGGCGAGCACCGTCGCAGTGGCAGGTTGCGGGGGAAAATCGGGGAGTTCCTCCTCAAAGTCGCCGGTGAGCACGACCACGACGACGACCCACAAGCACACATCGAAACCGGCCTACTAGCCCTCACGGGCGAGCACCCGTCGTGGTGAGCGAGGCGTAGAAGCCGATCGGGCGCGTCGCCGGCGAGCTGCCCAGCACGTGGCCGGCGGCGTCGAGCGCCTGCACGGCCGCGTATGGGTACCTGTGCGGGAGCGTGGTCGCGATCTCGAAGCCGCGGACGGCGATCGTCGCCTGCGGCGTCAGCGACCCCGGCGCCTTGCCAGCCAGCACCCGCCACGAGGCCACGCCCGTCGCGCCGTTCCAACTTGCGTGCACGACCGTCTCTTCTTCTGTGTTGTTGTAGCTCGCCAGGAGCGACGGCGGGCTCAGCGGGCGCCCGTTCCAGGGAAAGCGGAAGGCGCGGTAGAAGGACGTGTCGTAGGGCTGGTGGGCGTCGAACAGCAGTGAGCCGTCTTGGCCGTACTCGCTGATCGCGGGTACCCCGCCGTAGCCGACCAGCGTGTTGCCGCCGGGCAGCGTCTGCGCGTTGCCCTGGCTGGCGGCCAGCAAGGGCGGGTTGCGGTGAGTGTACGACGCGGCGAGGCTCGCCCGGTGGCTCTTCAGGTCCAGCCTGATCCGTATGGCCCGGGACTGGCTGTGGATCGGCGGGTTCGAGCCGTCGTCGAAGATCTCCACCTCTCCGTTGGAGAGCAGGCGGGCGTCGTGCTGCCAGGCCATCGTCGTACCGGGACCCATCTTGAAGGAGCTCCTGTTGCCACCCAGGCGCCAGAGCACCTTGCCGGCGCCGCCTTCGAGCTGGTAGCCGGCCCAGGTGCTGCGTGCCGAGATCAGCACGTTGCCGGATTGATTGGAGTCCCCCCCCTCCACATCGATCGAGTTGAGGTGGAAGTAGTCCCACGGGGTGGAGTCTTTTGGCACCTGCACTTCGGACTCCGCGGCGCCGATGTGATCGAGGCTGTGCCATTCCCAGCGCACGAGTCCCGTGCCGATGTCGATCGCCTGGATCACGTTGTCGACGATCGCCCCACCCTTGGAGCCCCCGGCCGGGCTGAGGTCGCAGAGGATCGGGTTATACGCCGTGATGTAGGCGACTCCGTGGGGGGCGAGCTGGAAGTCGTGCAGGTCCGCCGGCAGGCCGTTGCCACCGTGGACGGTGGCGATCGTCTGGTAGTGGGAGTCCATGATCAGGTCTTCCCCTTGGCCGAAGCCGAGCGACAGTACGCGGCCCTTCCACCAGGTCAGAACACGCTGGTCTCCGTATGACTGCACCTTCAGGTCCTCGGCCGTCGCGCCGCCCGACAGCCTGTCGAACCAGATCAGCCGGCCGTCCGGCGCGTAGATCAGCGGGCCGTACTGGCCGGGGCCGGGGCCGTTGGTCGTGAAGATGTCGCCTGCGGCGGGGTCGTGATCGGGTGTGGTCACGGCCATGATCGGGGCCCACATGCCCGGCTGGCTGTAGAAGCTCTGTGAGTCCGCAGGCGAGGCCGGCGGCGCTGGAAACTCCTTGACCTGTGCCGTCGGATAGGGGCTGTCGACGCGGAACCGAAAAGCCACGCGGCGGGCCGACTGTCCGGCGCCGACCGTGGCGGCAACCGACACCCGCTCACCCTGCTGGAAGGGCGTCCGTGGCGTGAAGCTGGCGCCATCGCCCTGGGAGTAGCCGCGCAGGCTGCCGGGGTGGGCGCCGCTGCGCGAGCCCACGACCGAGACCCCCTGAATCGTGACGGCGGGCGCGCCAAGGAAGCTGATCTGGGTGGCGGGGTTGGCGGTGCCGGTATTCGGCGCAGGAGAGACGTCCAGGCCGGTACCAGCGAGCGCGGCGCTGTGTTCGGCCGTCGCCGGCAGGCATACGGGAGACGCTTTAGCACTCGTGCCGGACCCCAGCTTCAGGCTCGGCGAGCCGAGCACGAGCGCCAACACGGCCCAGGCGAGCACGGCGAGCAGCAGGACGATGAGGCCGTTCCGTTTCATTCAGAGTCGACCCCCGGTTCCGGACGGAGCAGACCATCGAGTCGGGTGCGGACGATACCGAGGGAAACCGGGCGCTCCCGCAGTGGGTGCGCCAGAAGCACGATCCTTACCAACTTCTTCGCCGTCAGCTTGCCGGCGCCCTGGTGGCGACGGCGAATACTTGGGCGGCGCTTGCCGTCAGTCGCCGCCGAGCGCGAGCACCAACTTGCCCGTGTTCTCACCGCTGAACAGCCGCATCAGGGTGTCGGGGAACTTCTCGATGCCGCCCTCGGCGATGTCCTCGCGCGAGGACAGCTCCCCGGAGGCGACCCAACCGCCCAGCGCCTGGGCGGCCTCCGGAAGGCGGTCGAGGTAGTCCGAGAACACGAAGCCGGTCATGCTCGCATGCTTGACGAGCAGCGACATGTAGTTGGCTGGGCCTCTCATCGCGCCGTTGACGTTGTACTGGGAAATGGCCCCACAGATCACGACCCGAGCTTGGCGGGCGAGGTGCGCGAGGGCGGCGTCGAGTATCTCTCCGCCGACGTTGTCGAAGTACACGTCGATGCCCTTCGGACACTGCTCACCGAGGGCCTTCATGACATCGTCGGACTTGTAGTCGATGGCCGCGTCGAAACCCAGCTCCTGCACGTAACTGCACTTCTCGCTGCCGCCGGCGATTCCCACGACCCGGCAGCCCTTGATCTTCGCGATCTGCCCCACGGCTCCGCCGACGGCACCGCCGGCGCCCGACACCACGACCGTCTCGCCCTCGGCAGGGCGGCCGATGTCGATAAGACCGAAGTACGCGGTCATCCCCGGCATGCCCAACGTGCCGAGGTAGGTCTCGAGCGGGGCGAGTCCGGTGTCCAGCTTGAAGACCCCGTCGCCGTTGGCCACGGCGTACTCCTGCACACCGAGGAGACCGCTCACGTGATCGCCGGCAGTTATGTTGGGGTGGTTGGACGCGATCACCTCGCCGGCCGCGAACCCGCGCATGACCTCCCCGATTTGGACCGGGGGGATGTATGAGCGACTCTCGTTCATCCACCCGCGCATCGCCGGCTCGAGGCCGATGTAACGGATCTTGACGAGCACCTCACCGTCGCCCGGCTCCGGGATGGGCTCCTCTGTGTATTGCCAGTCGCCGGGCTTTGGCAAGCCGACTGGGCGAGCGGCGAGGCGGACCTGATGATTGACGAGATCCATGGGCTGCCCTTCGTTTGGGGGTCTAGATGCTGTACGCCCGCGCAACTGGAGAGCGGCGCTCAGGCTCGATGAACGGTACATACTCTCGGCATGAGCAAATCAACGATCTCGATTCTCGCCGCTGGGCTGGCCCTCGCGCTGGCGCCCACGCCAGCGCTCGCGAAGTCGGGGACGAAGCCAAAGAAGAGCGACATCGCCGCGACGAAGGCGTACATCCAGGCCGACTACGCGCTGGTGCACACGGCGAGGATCAACATGAAGACCGGCGAAGCGGCGCTTGAAGAACTACGGAGCAAGCTCGGCGCCGAATGCCCGATGGCAGCCGCGGCATCGCCCGAGAACGAAGCCGCCGAAAAACTCAGCAATGAGGTGATCGGTGCGATGTCGACCGTCTTCATTCGTGCCGACGTTCAAGCGGTCGCCAGCTTCGCCAGCACGGCCGGCCACCTGCACTGGAGCAACCGGAAGCTCACGCACAATGTCTCCTCCTACGCAGCCAAACTGCAGGCGCTGACTGTGTTGCAGATGCCGAATGTGTGCGACGATGTGAAAGCGTGGGCAGCCAGTGGCTATCAAACGCTCCCCGCGAGCACCACACAGTTCGACCAGCGGTTCAGCGCCGAGGACGTGGGAATCGGAGAGGTGCCGGCACGTCTGCTCGCCCCTTACGAGGACCACGGCGAGCGGGTCATACTGGGACACACCACTCAGTTCGAAAACGAACTGGTTGACGCGGAAGCCAGAGCCGTCGAACCGTGGTCGAAGATCCTCGACGCGCTCGCTCTGCAGCCGTAGCCCAGCCGTCATGACTCGCACTAAGGCCGACGCTACCCGTCGGCCTTAGTCAGGTCCGATTTCCGCCAGACATAACCGTCCGCGTGTGCCAGTGTGTCGATGTGATCTTCGATTCGGAACGTTTCTGGCAGGTACTCGAGCTTGGCGATCCACGCTTTGACGGCTGGGTCTTCTGTGGCGTGAAGAGCACCGGGATCTATTGCCGCCCGAGCTGTCCCGCGCGCACACCCAAGCGCGAGAACGTGCGCTTCTTTGCGACAGCCGCCGCGGCGCAGTCCGCCGGCTTTCGCGCCTGCAAGCGCTGTCGCCCGGACGCAACGCCGGGCTCTCCGGATTGGGATCTTCGCGCGGATCTCGTCGGGCGGGCAATGCGCCTGATCGCCGACGGTGTGGTCGACCGCGAGGGCGTCGGCGGTCTCGCCGGCCATCTCGGCTACACCGAGCGCCACGTACACCGTCAGCTCATGGCCGTGGTAGGCGCGGGACCGCTTGCACTCGCACGCGCCCAGCGTGCCCAGACTGCCCGGATCTTGCTCGAGACGACGGCCGTGCCGATCGCCGGAGTCGCATTCGCCGCAGGCTTCCAGAGCGTCCGGCAGTTCAACGCGAGCATCCAGGAGGTCTTCGCGATGACGCCGAGCGATCTGCGCATGCAGGCGCGGCGAGGAGATCTCTCCGAGGAGAGCGGGGCGCTGTCGCTGCGCCTTCCCTATCGGTCCCCGCTGGACGCGAAAGGCTTGACCCAATTCTTGGGGCTTCGTGCCGTGCCCGGGGTGGAGGAGGTTCGCGATGGCGCCTACCGGCGAAGCCTGCGCTTGCCGCACGGCACCGGTGCCGTCGAGCTGCGTCCGGCCGGCGGGTACGTGTACGCCCGCTACTGGCTTGCAGACCTGCGAGACCTGGCAGCGGCGATGCAGCGCTCGCGGGTGCTGCTCGATCTCGATTCTGATCCCTACGGCGTGGCGGAGGCTCTCAGCAAGGACACACTGCTCGGCCCGCTCGTGCGCCAAGCGCCGGGACGCCGGGTGCCTGGGCACGTCGATCCTCACGAGCTCGCCATCCGTGCAGTCCTTGGCCAGCAGGTCTCTCTGCGAGGCGCCACCACGCTCGCCGGCCGTCTGGCGTCTTCCTACGGCGAGCAGCTCGAGCGTCCGCTGGGGACCGTCACGCACGTGTTTCCATCCATGGAGGTACTTGCCGCAGCAGATCCAGATCAGCTGGCTATGCCCAGCGCGCGCCGGCGTGGCCTAATTGCTCTGGCGAGAGCACTCGCGCGCGGTGAGATCGTCCTCGACGCCGGCTCGGATCGCGCTGAGACCCGGCATCGCCTGCTGGCTCTCTCGGGGATCGGGCCGTGGACCGCCGAATACATAGCGATGCGCGCACTTCGCGATCCCGACGCGTTCCTGCCTACCGATCTTGGCGTCCGTCACGCGCTCGAACGGTTCGGGCACGACGGGCGGCCTGCAGCCGCCGAGAGCAAAGCAGAGCGCTGGCGTCCGTACCGCGCATATGCCGTCCAGCACCTGTGGGCCTCGCTCGGCCCACCCACACGAGCTAAGAACGCTCCGCGCACCGCCAGCAGCGCCGGCAGGCTGGCTGCGTGAGGAGCGCGATGGACCCTCTGCCGAGCCCCGCTCGCACTCGCCCGTTGCTGTACACGACTGTTGAGAGCCCGATCGGTGAACTGCTGCTGCTCGGCGACGGTCAAGCCCTGCACGGCCTCTACATGCAGGAGGGACGCAAGCCCATGAAAATCTCTGCGAGATGGAAGCGGTCCGCGCAGCCATTTGCGTTAGTGCGGAGCGAGCTCCAGGAGTACTTCGCAGGTGAGCGCACCACCTTCGAAGTGCCTCTCCTTATGAAAGGCGCCGGGTTCGAGCGCCAGGTCTGGCAGGCGCTGCGAGGCATTCCCTATGGACAGACGGTCAGCTACGGCGAGATTGCACGCCGTGTCGGCCAACCCTCGGCGGCACGAGCGGTAGGTCTCGCCAACGGGCGCAATCCGATCGCTGTGATTGTCCCGTGCCACCGTGTGATCGGCGCTGACGGAACGCTCACCGGCTATGGCGGTGGGTTGGAGCGCAAGCGGCTGCTGCTCGACCTCGAGAATGGGCAGACATCTCTTCAGCCGTGAATTAGCCGGCCGGCTTGCTGGCTGTTGTTCTAGCCAGCACGCTCGGCGGAGGCGAGCCCGCGCCGGGCCCACAGCGACATCACGGCGGCACCCGCCGCGAGCAGGCCGAAGGCGAGCAGCACCTTGACCGGTGAGCCGGCGAGCAACCCGCGCGCAGCCTCGAGCGCAGCCGTTGCCGGGTTGAACCGCGCGACGGAGTGGATCCAGCCGCTCAGCAGCTTCAGCGGCACGTACACGGGCGCGAGGAACAGGACGACAAAGACCGGCATCTGTATCAAGGCGCCAGCCTGTTCTGTGCGCAGGAACATTGCCACGCCGCACGCCCAGAGCGCAGCGACGAGGTTCATCCCGATGCCGATCCCAACGATCCCGATCAATTCGACGCCGTTGCCGACGACGTCCATCCCAGCGATCAGCGCGGCGACAGTGATCACAACCGCCGTGAGCAGCCAGCGCACGAGTGCGCCGAGCGCGTAGCCGGCGATGATCCCGCTGCGCCGTGGCGCGGTCAGCAATAGCCGCCGTGCAAAGCCAGAGTCGAAGTCGCGCGCGATCGCAAAGCCGGTGAAGACGCCGCCGAAGGCAGCCGACTGCAGGAACACGAAGGCGAACTGAAAGGCCGTGTAGCCGGGCTTGTAGTCGAAGTTCGGGACTTCGCCGATCTTCGACAGGCCGCCGGCGAACGCGGCGAGGAAGAACAGCGGGAAGATCAGCGACGGCAGCAGGATCGCCGGGTTGGCGAGGGCATTGTGCACCGAGCGCCAGGCGACGGCGCGCGCCACGAAGACGAAGCGCCTCACGTGCGGACCAGCCGGTTCTTCATCGCCGCGCCGGCGAAGCCGAGCGTGAGCACACTGAGCGCCAGCGCGAAGCCGAAGCCGAGCGCGAGCGCCTCTCCGTCCCAGCCGGTGATGATCAGGCTGCGGACGCCCTCGATCAAGTACGAGACGGGGTTGTACGTCGCGACCTCGCGGAACCAGTCGGTCTTGATCAGGTTGCGCGGCAAGCTCGAGGAGCTGAGGAAGACGGTCACGAACAGCAGCGGGAAGAAGCCCTGGACGGCTTCGCCCGTGCCGAGGCGCAGCGCGAGCAGCGCACCGAGCCCGGCGAAGCCGAACGCGATCAGGATCGACAGCGCGAGCAGCACAAGCGCCCCGCCAAAGCCACTGGCGATGCCGACGCCGGTGGCGATGCCGACGAGGAGGTAGACGAGCGACTGCACACACGCGACTACGACGGCGCCGCCGAGCTGTCCGGCGAGCAGCGCCGAGCCGCGCAGCGGCGTCAGCGCGAGGCGGTCAAAGAAGCCCGACTGAATGTCGCGGGCGAGGTCGGTTCCGGCACTCACGGCGACGAACAGCGCGCCTTGGATGAACGGCACGGCGAGCGCGAAGTCGCGATAGCTGACCGGCGGGAAGCCGTGGATCTTCCTCGCCGCCCCGAGCGCCGAGCCATTGATCGCGAAGAGGATCAGCGGGAAGACGAGCGGGAACACGAGCAGAGCACGCTGGCGGAACGTACGCACGACCGAGCGCCGCGCAATCGCGCCGACCTGTTCGAGCAGGCTCGGCGCGGCCAGGCGGACCGCGGGAACGGCGCCTGCCGCCGCGAATGCCGGCTGCCCGCTAGCGCTGCTGCTCATCCTCTTCAACGCCTGCGCCCTCGAGCTTGCGCCCTGTCTTGGCCAGGAAGACGTCGTCGAGCGAGGGCTGGTGCAGCTGCAGCGAGGCGACCTTCAGCTGCGCCTGGTCGAGCACGCGGACGATCTCGGCGAGCTGAGACTCGCCGCCGGGGAGCTGCACAGTGACCGTCCCGCGGCCGTTGCGCGCGGGCTCGCCGAAGCGGGAAAGCTGCTCAGCGAGCGTGTCGCTCTCGCTCGGGTCGGCCGGGAGCACTTCCACGGTCGGGCTGCCGATCTCCTCCTTCAGCTGCGCCGGCGTGCCCTCAGCGACGATTTTGCCGTGGTCGATGATGCCGACGCGGTCGGCCAGCGCGTCGGCCTCCTCGAGGTATTGGGTCGTAAGGAAGACGGTCATGCCCTCGTCGTGGGCCAGGCGCGCGACCTCCTCCCACAGGGCGCTTCGGCTCTGCAAATCAAGGCCGGTCGTCGGCTCGTCGAGGAACAGTATGCGCGGGCTGTGCACGAGCGCGAGCGCGAGGTCCAGGCGCCGCTTCATACCGCCCGAGTAGCCGCCGACGCGGCGATCAGCGGCTTCTGTCAGCCCAACGCGCTCGAGCAGTTCCTGGGAGCGCTGGTCGCGCTGTGCCTTCGGCATACCCTGAAGCGTGGCCTGCAGCTTCAGGTGCTCGCGCCCGGTGAGGATCGCGTCGAGCGCCGCCTCCTGCAGCGCGGCGCCAATCGAGGCGCGCACGTGTGCGCCGTCGTGCACAATGTCGTAGCCGCCTACGCTCGCGCGTCCACTGGTCGGCGGCAACAGCGTCGTCAGCATCAGCACGGTCGTCGACTTGCCGGCGCCGTTGGGTCCGAGGAAGCCGTAGATTTCGCCCGGCTGCACGGCAAGGTCGATGCCGTCAACCGCACGCGGTCCCTTGCGGAACTCACGCACGAGCTGCTCGACCTCGATCGCTGCTGACGAATCGTGCACGAGCGGTAGAGTAGCTCAAAACTTGAGCTTGTCAAATATCGAGCATCTAAGGTATACTTGAAGGCGTCATGACGACAGTCGCCCCCGAGCTGCCCAAGGCCTCTCCGGCCGAGGAGGCATGGGCGCTACTGCATCAGCTGATGATGGGCGAGCGGCGGCGATTTCTGACGCTCGCGTCCGAGCTCGATCTGCATCCCGCGCAGATGGGTGCGCTCGCGCAGATGGAGCCCGGCAGGCCGGTGCCGATGAACGAACTCGCGACGCTTCTGCACTGCGACAACTCAAACGTCACAGGAATCGTCGACCGGCTGCAGGCGCGTGGCCTGGTAGAGCGTCGCCCCTATGAGCAGGATCGTCGCGTGAAGCACATCGCCTTGACAGCACTCGGCGTCAAGACGCGTGAACGTGTACGCAAGCGCATGGCCGAGGCACCTGAGGCGTTCAGGCGTCTCGCCTCCGCCGACCAGCGCACGCTGCGCGACGTGCTGCGACGCGCAGTCGAGCACCGCTAACAGCAGAAGGTCTCCGGTCCGGCGGCAGCGACTGCCGGTACCGTACTAGCGTGGACGTCTAGCGTGGACGTCTCAGCTTCGCCAGCCGGGCTTCTCAGAGGCATCACAGCATGTGCGTGGCGCTCGAGATGGATCGCGGCGACGCTGACGGCGGGCGCTGTTCTAGCCTGTGCGACCGCGTTCGATGGCCCAGCCGACGCAGCGCCGCGACCGCGTTGCGCGAGCGTCAAAGGCAGGCGCCTCGTGAGCAACCGTATGGTCAAGGTCGTCGAGCATGGCAATGAAAGTGAGGGCTTCGTCGACGTTTGCGTCCCGCCGAATGGTCGCGTACGGCTTGCCGGTTCTGCATACGACGCCACCATCCAAGGGCTTTACTCAATCAAAGTGATCGCTCTCGCCGGCACCTGGGTGGCGTTGGAGTTCACGAGCGTCGTTGACTTCCACGGCAGCGAAATATCCGATGAAGTGTTCGACGCGAAGAGCGGCAGGTCATATCGTTTTTTCGAAGAGGGCGTCCCCGAAGGGCCGGGCTTTGAAGACATCCCCGCTACAGCCGTGCTCGGGAGCTTTGTGCTGAATCGGTTCGGCCAACTCGCGTTAGCGCTGACTAACGAAGGTAAGACTCAGATCGTGGGCATCGAGCCGAGCGGTAGACGGCGCGTGCTGGACACGGCTCCGGAAGCGCAGATCCCCTCTTCCTCCCTGAAGTTGCATGGCCGCGCGGTTCAGTGGGTCGACGGCGGGATCACTCACAGCGCGACGCTCTAGCTCGAGAACCGCCGGCTAGCTGCTTTCAGCAGGACCTCGCAGACGGCGCCAGCTGAGCGCAGGGAACGGCCAACGCGACGCGTGGATCAGGTGGCGCTGCGAGCCGGGCGCCGCGGCACAGTCCGTGAGGGCAGGGAGAATCTGGTGTCGGCGTCGGGGCTCGCTAGGCGGCGCTCGATATCGGTGAACGCATCGATCAACTCGGCAGCCTCGAAGGCGCGATTGCGCCGGCCCACGCTGATCTGGCGAAGGATGCCTGCGTCCGCGAGTCGCGGGATGGCTTGGTTTGCGGCTTGCTCGCTACGACCGATCAGCGTGGCTGCGCTCTGCACCGTGACGACCGGCGCGCCTGGAAGGGCGTTGATCAGCAAGTCGGCCGCCGAGTAGGCGCGGACCCCGCCCAAGCGCTCGCGCCATTCCGCCTGTAGCTCGGTCACGCGCGCTTCGTATTGCTCGGCGTCGGCGACGGCTCGGCGGGTTGCGGCGCCGAAGAGGCCAATCCAGCGATTGAGCCCGTCTTGGGCCGCGGCCGAAGTATGCGGACCCCGGTAACGCGTGGCGGTCAGGCCGGCGACGTAGTCGGTCGCCCATGTTGCGAGGACGAGTGAGACAGGCGGGAGCACATGCGGCGCCAGTCCTCGGCGGCGCAGGATCACGTGGATCAGTGCGCGTCCGGTACGCCCGTTGCCGTCGACGAAGGGGTGGATAGTCTCGAACTGGGCGTGCGCCACGGCGGCCTGGGCGACGGCGGGTAGCGAGTCGCCGTTGCAGAATGTGCAGAGGTCCTCGAGAAGTGCCTCCACGTGCTCGGGTGGTGGCGGGATGAACTCGGCCGAGCAAGGGTTGTACTCGCTCCCTCCGATCCAGTTCTGACTGGTTCGGAGTTTGCCACGGTGCTCCTCCAGACGGGTGCCGGCGAGCAGGCGTCGGTGGATCGACAGGATGCCGGCCACAGTGATCGACGGCCCGCTGCTGAGCGTCTCGACAGCCCAGCTCATCGCTTCAATGTTGTTGAGCACCTCGATGGCGGTGACGTCGGATGACTCGTCCCCCATTACACGTGCGGCTTCGGCCTTGAGGAGGCGGCGTCCGCCGACTTCGAGACCCTCGATGCGCGACGAGGCGACTGCCTCGGCGCGAAGGAGGAGGCGGGCAACGGCCTCGGTGTCGACGAGCGCCTTGGCCTCGGCGTTCAGACGTGCCACCGCGTTTTCCGCGTCGGCGACATCGGCGGCAGTCTCGCCCGCGAGGTTTATCCGCCGATCGCGCAGAAGATCCGGCAGGTAGGCTTGGTAGTCGCATCCCTGACGGTCGCGCCGGGGCAGACCGGAAGACAAAGATGGCTCCCACTTCCGCTTGATCAGTCTTGCCATATACTCAAGTTTAGCAGACAAGCTTGATTATGTAGGAAACCAACTCAAGGTTGCGGACTTGGGCCGGCCCGCGCGGCGCGGGACTCATAGGAGCCCCGCCGCGTAGTTGCGCTCCTGGTCGCCCTTAGGCGACGTGTAGTCCATCCCCTGCGGAACGAGTTATTGAAGCTGGACGCGGAAAGCGTCAATAAAGGGTGGCCGGCAGCTGGCTATGAACGCGTCTGTTAGTTGCCACCTCCACCTGAAGCTGCTCTCGCTGCTGTTCCCCGAACGCGAAGCCGACGCGGGGACTCGAACCCCGGACCCCTTCATTACGAGTGAAGTGCTCTACCAGCTGAGCTACGTCGGCGCGGGCTCTGATGCTAGCGCCCCCATCTCGGTGCGGGGATCCTCACTCTGCTCACTCTGCAGTAGCTCCTCTAGTGTGTCCAGCACCGCCAGCAGAGACACTCCGTAGCGCTCACAGAAGACGGGCCCGATACCGTCAATCTCGATCAGATCGTTGGCGCTTCTCGGTCGTCTTCTCAGCACCTCTTCGAGTACCGCGTTCGTTGCCACCAGATATGCCGGTTTGCCTTCGGCGCACTCTGCCCGCCATTCCTTCAATCCTTCGAATTGCAAGTCGTCCACTGGTTCGCCCGCCGGCGAACCGGTCCCCGCGCTGCGGTCTCGCCGGCTGCGCGCCTTGACCACAGGCACCTGCATCGCCTGCTCGAGCACCGGATCCGGATCGCACACATCGCAACACCTGCCGCTTGGCGCTCCCACCTGCGCGTCGCCGAAGTGATCCAAAATCTGGCGCCTGCGGCACCTCTCCCCGGTTGTCATGTATCGCTCGATCGACCTATAGGATTCCCACCCACGGTTTTTCGCCGACTCGATTGCCCCACGTGCCGCGCGCGGGGAGCCCTTGCCGGTGAGCCTCACCCGCAGCCCGCCCCCCATGCCCGGCTGAAGTTCGACCGCGCCCGCGCGCTCTGCAATCGATAGCAATATCCGTTCGCGCTCACTCAGCTCACTGGGCCCGATCGCCAGCACCCCGTCCTGGGCGCGGCGCCGCAGCCCGGAGACATAGCGCTTCACATACTCGACGTTAGTCTCGCGCGCATTGATGAACCAGATCAGCCTGCCCAAATCCATCCGTGCGCCGAGCAACAGCGCCCTGGCCGGCTTCCCGTCACGCCCGCCCCTACCGGCCTCCTGGTAGTAAGCCTCCAAGCTCGTCGGCAGCGCCCAGTGCGCCACCGTGCGCACGTCCGCCTTGTCCACACCCATCCCGAACGCGTTCGTCGCCACCACCACCTCCGCCCGTCCCTCCATAAACGCCGCCTGGCTATCTCTGCGGGCCCGCGGATCCATGCCCGCGTGGTAGGCCACAGTCGCGATTCCTCGCTCCCCGATCAACGCTGACACCTCGTCGGTGTCTTTGCGCGAGCCGCAATACACGATCGCCGGCAGAGATGGGGTGCCCGCCCC
>JBIOEX010000027.1:0-30952 GCA_044446485.1 Solirubrobacterales bacterium | reverse complement strand
TCCTCGGGATGGGCCAGCAGCGCGACGCAGGCCGGGATCAGCTCAGGCCGCGTCGTTTCGATCAGCGCCTCGCTACCCGGGTCAGATCCACTCGCCGGCGTGAAGCGCACGCGGTGCATCGCTCCGGGACGCTCGCGGTCCTCGAGCTCGGCCTGCGCGACGGCCGTCTGAAAATCGACGTCCCACAGCGTCGGCGCCTGCAGCTGGTAGGCCTGCCCGCGGGCGAGCAGACCGAGGAACGAACGCTGAGAGATCCGCTGCGCGAGCTTGCCGATCGTGGTGTAGGTCATCGACCAGTCGACAGACAGGCCGAGCGTGCGCCACAGCGCCTCGAACGCCTGCTCGTCGGTCTCGGTCAGCGCCAGGCACAGCTCGACGAAGTTGGGGCGAGAGACCGGCACCGGCTCCTTTGGATCGGATCCCCGCCCGCCCTCGCCAGGCGCTACGAAGTCCGGGTCGTAGGGGACCGATGGGTCGCAGCGCACACCGAAGTGGTTCTGCACGCGCCGCTCGGTCGGCAGGCCGTTGTCGTCCCACCCCATCGGATAGAACACGGCCTTCCCGCGCATCCGCTGGTAGCGGGCCACCGCGTCGGTGTGCGTGTAGGAGAAGACGTGCCCGACGTGCAGCGACCCCGACACTGTGGGTGGCGGCGTGTCGATCGCAAACACACGCTCACGCGACGCCGCCCGGTCGAAGCGATAGGTCCCCTCGCGTTCCCACATCGCGCTCCACTTCGCCTCCAGGCCGTCCAGCGCGGGGCGCTCAGGGACGTTCGCGCTACTGTCGGTCTCGGGTGCTGACGGCGGCAAGCCGTGGATCGTATCCGCCCGCGAGCGGCCTCAGGCGCTCAGGGCGATCTCAGCAGGCGGGGCGATCTCACGAGTGCCGGTAGCGAACGAACGCTGATCGCGCTGCGAGCTGTGCCTGGGACAGTACACGCCGCGAATCCGCCCGTCTTCCAGGCCGTAACCGAGCCACACGCCACCGCGCCAGGCGAAGTGGAAGAACCCGGCCTGCATGCGCCCAAGCTCGCGCTCACGACCCCAGGCAGCGGCGACCGCGCGCATGGGAATGCTCTGATCACACGAGCAGCCGCCGGAGAGGTAACTGTTCGACACGCACCGCAGCGGCAACTCGATTGCCGTGATCTCCTTCAATTTGACTGTGTCTGCCCGATTGGGACGATCCATGTCGTACTTTTCGGACGACAGGGGCAAAATGGCCCGATCTTCACCCTGATCTGGACAATTGTCCTATTCGCATGATCTCCATATGCCAAATGGCTTGCAATTGGTTCACCACTGGAGCGGCGTAGCGGTCTTGCAGCGCTGAGGAGAGGCGCAACTAGCCAACTTCCAGGGGGTTTTGGGGGTGATGCTGGTGTATGGCAACCGCTTTCATTCCCGGGCCGGCGATGACGCGCTCGTGCGTGCGGTGCAGGCGGGCGACGAGCGGGCCTTCGAGGCAATCTTCAAGCGCCACCACGCACCCCTGCTCGCCTACTGCCGGCACATGCTCGGGAACCAGTGCGAGGGCGAGGACGCCCTCCAGCAGGCGTTCATCAAAGCCCATCAGGCGCTGCTCGGCGGGAAGGCGCCGCGCGAGTTGCGCCCGTGGCTGTACGCGATCGCGCGCAACTGCTGCCTGTCGGCGATCGCGGCGCGGCGGCCCACGACGTCACTGGAGGATCGTACGCCCGCACTTCAGGGACTGTCTGAGGAGGTGCGCCGGCGCGAGGACCTGCGCGAGCTCCTCGCGGCTATCGGCCGTTTGCCCGAGGACCAGCGCTCGGCGCTGCTGCTCGCCGAGGCCGGTGACCTCTCCCATCAGGCGATCGCCACGATCCTTCAGTGCCCGGTGAACAGGGTCAAGGCGCTTATCCATCAGGCGCGCAGCGCATTGATCGCTGAGCGCGACGCGCATAACGCATCCTGCCAGGACATCCGCGAGCAGATCTCGGTGGCCCGCGGCGGCGAACTTCGCCGTGGCCCGCTGCGCCGGCACCTGAAGCTGTGTGCCGGCTGCCGTGAGTTCCAGTTCGCCGTCAGCGCCCAGCGCCAGTCGCTCGCGGCCGTGCTGCCGGTGCTTCCCAGCGCGGGGCTCGCGGCGGCGATCCTCGGCCACGGCGCGGCGCACGCCGCGGGCGGAGCGGGCACAGCCGCGACCGGGAGCGCAGCGGCAACCACAAGCGCTGGACTCGTGCCCGCCGGCAGCACGAGCGCCGGCGCGCTGCTCGGTGGCGGAGCGCTCACAAAGCTCGCTGCCACCGGGGCGATAGTGGCCCTGGCGGCCGGCGGCACGGTGACGGTTCACAACCAGCTGGCACACGCAACCCTTCAGCGAACCGCCCACACACTGGCCAATCACCGGCTCCTCGCCTCCCTCTCCCCTGCAGGGCACAGAGATGCGATCGCGTCTATCGCCAGCCCAAGCGGCCCATCCCCCTCCAGCTCTCTGCAGGCAGAATCGCCGCCGGGGCTCACCATCCCCAGCGCGGCGGGAGCGCTCCTCACCACCACAACTGCGCCCGCACCGAGCCTCGTCCTGCCTGCAATCTCAGCCCCGCCAGCGACTAAGCCGGCGACCAAGGCACCTCTTGCAATTGCACGCGCAAAGCACCGGCGTGCGGCGCACCATCGCCATCAGGTGCGCCACCGCCACCTGCGCCGCCACCGGCGTGCCATACACCGCCGCGCCCGCCTGCGTAAAGCCCTCCTTCATCCCCCCGTGGCCAAGCCCCAGCCGCCACAGCCTGCGGTGACACCGGTCCCGGCGCGCACCCCTCACCGGAAAGCTCGCCCCACCCCCCTCACCGGCACGGCCGGCACACAGGCTCAGACTCCCACCACACCGGGCCCCGGCAATGCAGCAAACGGGCAGCACCATCACGCGCCCCCACCCACCGGCACGGAAAAAAACGCCTCGGGCACTGGAGCTTCCGAAATTACTCCTCCGGGCACAACGGGCGGTGAGGGTTCGGGCAATGCAGGTGGTGGGACTGAAAGCACTCCGCCACCCAAAGCCCACCCGAAAAACATCTCCTCTCCGAGGTGCAACTGCCCAACTTTCGAGTGTGGATCGCAGTTGTGTGGATTAAAGATCCACTCAGAACCGACGGGAGGAACGCGCCATGCGTCTTTATAAACCGGCTCCGGCCCTGATCGCCGCAACCTCACTGCTCGCGCTGGCTCCGGCTAGCGCCTCGGCTCACAAGCATCCGAGTCCGTTCGGGCGCTGCCGGATCAACATCAGTCTCTCCCCGCGCCTGATCACCGCGGGGGAACAAACCGAAGTATCTGGTGCTCTGGCCTGCCGCCGGCACGCAAACCCTGGTGGTCAGCTGGTCACGCTGTTCGCGCACGCGGCCGGAAGCGCGGGCTTCATCCCAGTCCAAACCACGACGACGGAAACGAACGGCTCCTATAAGTTCGCGACAGCCCCCGAGAACGCGAACACCAGCTTTTACGTTCGCTCACACGGTGCACAGAGCGGGCGCAGGCGGCTGCGGGTCGCGGCCGCGGTGACGCTCAGCGGACCGCCAGAAGGCACACAGCTGCTCACGGGTCGCCCCAACAAGGTGATGTTCACCGGCACGGTCAACCCGGCGACCGACGTCGGCGCGCGCGTGATCCTGCAGCGCCAGAACGCCGCAACTGGTGGAGATGACTGGCACCGGATCGGCATCGGTCAGGTGCAAGCGGGCGGCACCTACTCGATTACACATACCTTCCGCGTGCCCGGCGACGCGAGCATCCGCGTGCTCGTGCGCAGCGACGGCCTCAACATCCCGAGCCCGTCGACTCCGCTCGAGTATGAGATCTCCCAGGCACAGAACCCGAACCTGACGATCAACGCCTCCGCCGACCCGATCACCTTCGGGCAGCCGGTGACGATCTCGGGCGTCCTCGCGGGCGGCAAAAACATGCCCGTCACGCTGCTGGCGCGCACTGATGGGACCCGCTTCTCGCCGGTCGCCCAGGTCAACACGGACGCAAGCGGCAACTACAGCTTCGCCGCGCAGATGCCGGTGAACAGCACGCTGTACAGGGTGCAGGGCGCCGGCAAGAAGTCCGCCGTGCTGTATGAGGGCGTGAAAGACCTCCTCACCGCAGAAGCCTCACCGGCCACGGTGCAGGCCGGGCAGGCGGTGAGCTTCAAAGGCACGGTCGCTCCCGATCACACCGGGCACGTGGTCTACCTCGAGCGCCAGAATGCAAACAATGGTGACTTCCATGTGGTGCAGGTCGGCCACGTCCTGCCGGGCTCGGTCTACGCGATCATCCACCAGGTCTACGTTCCGGGCACGAAGGTCTTCCGGGTCGAGATCCCCGGCGGGCCGGAGAACGGGCGTGCGGTCAGCCAGCCGTTCACGATCACGGTGACCCCGGCACCGGCATCCTCGCTTGCGCCGGAGGCGCCCGGCAACTCCACGCTGCCGCCCGAAGGCCAAACCAAGGGCTCAGAAGCGGAAAAGCCACTCACCGAATAACGGTCAAGGAGTGCCGAAGGCTGTGGCCGTCCCGGAGGGGGCGGCCACAGTGCTTCCTAAGCAGCCCTCCTCCCGGCGCGAGGGTCAGGGGCGTACGAACGTCTCCGGGTCGGGCCCGATGCGCTTGCCCGCGTCGAGCGCCGCGATCGCATCCATCTCGGCCTCGCTCAGCTCAAAGCCGAACACTTCGAAGTTCTCCTGGATGCGTGACGGCGTGACGGACTTGGGAATCACGACGTTGCCGAGCTGCAGATGCCAGCGGATGATCGCCTGTGCCGGAGTCTTGCCGTACGCCTGGGCGATCTGCACGATCACTGGATCCTGGAGCTCGAGCCCCTGCCCGAGCGGGCTCCACGCCTCGGTCAGGATCCCCAGCCGCTCGTGCTCGCGGCGCAGACCGGGCTGCTGGAAGTAGGGGTGCAGCTCGACCTGGTTGATCGCCGGCTTCACACCGGTCTCGGCGATCACGCGCTCCAGGTGCGCCGGCTGGAAGTTGGAGACCCCGATCGAGCGGACCAGCCCCTCGGACTGCAGCTCGATGAGAGCCTCCCACGTCTCCACGTAAAGGTCGTGGGCGGGCACCGGCCAGTGGATCAGGTACAGATCCAGATGGGAGAGCTCGAGACGCTCGAGGCTCGCCTTACAGGCCCGCTTGGCCCGCTCGTAGCCCTGGTCGTCGTTCCAGCACTTGGTCGTCAGAAAGATCTGCTCGCGATCGATCCCGGACGCCTGGATGGCTTCGCCGGCGGCCGCCTCGTTGCGGTAGGCGGCGGCCGTGTCGATGTGCCGGTAGCCCGCCGCGAGCGCCTGCGCGACTGCCACCTCGGTCTCCTTCGGCGGGACCTGGAAGACGCCGAAGCCGAGCTGCGGGATCTGCTCGCCCAGCTGCAGCGGGATGCGGGGAACCTGATCGGTTGAGGTGGTCATGGCCCTGCTAATGCCCCGCTGGCCCTGAAGCTAAATGCCGCGGTCCTGCTGGTTGTAATGGCCCGGCCACTCCTCATAGGGAATGCGGGTGATTTCGCGCAACGGTCCGAGCTCGCTCCATTGATTGCTGCCCAGGCGCGCGAGTGGAGCCAGCCGCTCGATCGCCGGGAGGCCGTCCCGCATTACCGTCTCATCGATCGCCGCGTTCACTACGCGGCCGAGAACGACGGTCGAGATACCGATCGCCGATGTTGCGTGAAGGACGCACTCGAGCGCTACCGGTGAGCGCGCCACGCGTGCCGGGGCGACGAGCAGGCTCGGCTCGCGCTGCACACCGACCACGTCGAACTCGCTCTGATCCGGCGGAAACGCCGTGCCAGTCGCGTTGATCTGCTCGAACAGCCAGGCTGGCGCCAGGTTGACGACGAACTCCCCAGTCGCCTCGACGTTCCTCAGCGAGTCCTTGCTTCCGACGGAGGTGAACTGCACGACCGGCGGGTCGATCGCGGCGACGGTGAAGAACGAGTGCGGCGCGAGATTTTCGACTCCCTCCGCCGAGCGTGAGGACACCCAAGCGATCGGCCGGGGCACCACCACCGATGTCAGCAGTTTGTAAAAGGCCGGCTCACCTATCCCGTCGGGAGAGATGTCGAGGCGAGCCATTCCCGCAGTATGACCGCCGGCCGGCCCTCTCTTCTCAGCCGCTGGCGGGCCGAGCGGCTAGCCCGGCTCGGGCGCAGCGCTCTCGCGCGAGGCCTGCAGAGCGGCAAGCGCCCCATCGATCACACGCCCAACAAACGTTTCGCGGTCGTTGGCGTGCGGCAGCGGCTCGCCGGGCACAGGGACTTCAAGGAACTCGCACAGAGGCGCCCAGCCTTCTGCGACCTCCCACACGAGCAGACGCTCGGGCGGGATTGCGGCCTTTACGCTCTCGTTGTAGGCGAGCATCTGCTGCTTCATTTCCTGCTCTCCCCGGCCGCCCGCGAACGGCGAATGCTCATCCCAGAGCATGCGGTCCACCAGTTCGAGATAGCGCCGCCAGCGGGGATCGATTTCGCGACGGGCCTTCGACAGGTGGCCGATCAGCGTGTCTCCGTGACAGAAGCTGCCGATCGTTTCGCGATAGCTCGGCTCCCAGGTGTCGGGGTTACGGACGCTGAGCAGCACCTTGGCGTCGGGGTGGCGCTCTGCAAGCTGACGGTAGACGAAGCCGCCGGGCCAGTCCACCGTCGAGTTATATCCAGCGAAGATCTCTCCCAGGAGGTCCTCCCCGTCGAGTGCCCGGTGCCATAGCTCGACCTCGTCGAGGTCGGCGATGATGTTCACCCAGTGGTAGCAGGGTCCGAGGCCAAGCGTCTCCAGCGCTTCCTTCTGGGTGAGCGTGCCGGTGCGCGGCAGCCCTGCGCCAATGACCTTCATCGCGGGCACTCTATCGACGGTCCTCCTAGGTGCTCTCGCTGGGCGCCGTGCGGGGCGGCAACGAGGGCTCCACACGCAGCAGCCGTGCTGGCAGCGTCGGCAGCCACCAGTTCCAGCGCCCGAACAGCGAGATCACCGCGGGCACGAGCAGTGCGCGGATGACCGTCGCATCGAGCAGGATGCCGGCCGCCAGGCCAGTCGCGAGCACTTTGACCTCCGTCCCCGGACCTGACGCGAGCGACAGGAAGGCCAGGAACAGGATCAGCGCGGCGCTTGTCACGAGGCGCCCGGTGCGGCCGATGCCCCGCACAACGGCCGTGTCGGTGGAGCCGGTGGCGTCGTACTCTTCGCGCATACGGGCGAGGATGAACACCTCGTAGTCCATCGACAGTCCGAACAGGAACGCGAACACCATCAAAGGGATCCAGGCGGTGATTGAGCCCGTCGCCGAGATGCCCCAGATCAAATCCGAGCCGTGACCGCGCTGCCAGATCAGATCGAGCACGCCCCAGGCAGCGCCGACGCTGATCACGTTGAGGATCACCGCCTTGAGCGGCAAGAGGAGCGAGCGGAAGGCGCGCGCGAGCAGGATGAACGTAACTATCGCGATCAGGGCGATCATCAGCGGGAAGTTGCCGTACACCGCGTTGATGAAGTCCTCGTTCTGCGCCTGCAGCCCACCGAGGCGCACCTCGGAACCTGCTGCGTGGGCGACCGAGCGCACGCGATCGAGCGTCTTTCGGCCAACTGCGGATGAGCCGTCGGGGGTCGCGAAGGCATCGACGACCGCGGCTCCCGCGACACGCCACTGCGGAGAGTTGGGCGCAACCGCGCCGTGCACGTTTGGCACGGCGGCGAGCGCCGCGGCCACCGCACCGGGTGAAGCCTGGCCTTCGACGAGCGCTTCGTGTGGGATCAGCGCGCCCGAGCCGATGCCTGAGCGCTCGAGCTCAAGCAGGCCCTGCTTGGCGTCGCCCTGCTTGGCGATCGTGTTGACGTTGGACAGCCCAAGCTGCAGGTTGCTCGCGGCGAGCACGAGCGCCGCGAGCACGAACGCGGCACCCAGCGCCGCCACCCAGCGGCGGCGCACGACGAGGTTCGCCCAGCCGGTCCACTGGCGGCTGGCCTTATCGTCATTGCGCCGGTGCGGCCAGTCCAGGCGCGGGCCGAGCTTTGACAGCACGACCGGCAGCAGCGTCACCCCGACGAGAACGCTGACCAGCGGGATCAAAAGGCCGCCATATCCGACCGAGCGCAGGAACGGGAGCGGCAGCGCAACCAGCGCCAGCAGGCCAATCGCGACGGTCGTGCCGCTGAACACGACAGCACGTCCGGCCGTCTCCATCGCGCGGACGATCGCCTCATCGCCCTGTAGCCCGTGCGAGCGCTCCTCGCGCCAGCGAACCACGACGATCAGCGCGTAGTCGATCGAAACGCCGAGACCGATCAGCGCGACCAGGAACTGCACGATCGGCGAGATTTCGGTGATAGTCGTCAGACCCCACACGACCAGGAAGGTGGTGAGGATCGAGACGATCGCCATGATGATCGGCACGATCGCGAGGAACGACGCAAACACGAACGCCAGCACGAGCAGCGCGCCGACACCGCCCAGCAGCGCCTCGACGAGCACACCGGGGCCGCTGCCGCCGCCGCTCTGCACCGACAGCGCGTCGAAGCCGGTGACGTGCAGCGGTGCGCCCGCGACGGTCGTTCCCTTCAATGCGGCCGTGGCTTTTTCTGCGGCCTTGGGGTTGTCGCCGAACGGCTGGCTGGGATCGGGGCGCGGGTAGTCGACGATGAACGTCGTGCGCCCGTCCTTGGAGACGAACGCGCGGTTGTGAGTGCTCACGTAGCTGGCGACGCGGCCGCCGGGCAGGATGCGCTGCAGGCGCGCTTCGACGGCGCGCAATTCGTTCTGCACGGCTGGAGAATCGACGGACTCACCGGCGGGCAGCGTGACGATCGGCAGCAGCGGGGCGCTGTTGCCGCCCGTGCCGTGGAAGTCGTGGGCGATCTGCTGGTTGGTGACCCAGCCTTCCTTGCCGGGCACCGAGAATTTCTGTTTGAGCGCTTTGGTCGCCGAGCCAGCGGAGGCCATACCGATCAGCGTCAGCAGGAGCCAGAAGATCACGACGATGCGTTTGTGAGCCAGAACCCAGCGGGTCAGCGGTGCCATGTGCGTCCCTTCATTCGTTTGCCGTCTTGCCCATCAGACCGCCGGTGAGGCTGGAACTCATCGCTGCGCTGGACGCGCCTGCGGTCGCTGCCAGCGCGCTGCATGCTAGGCCACCGCCGCGGGGCTGTCTTCTCGAAACGTGCGGCGTTGCTCCGCCATTTGCGTAAAGTGGGCGCCGCGGGTGAACGGAATCCCGTTCACCTCGCGGCGCCCAGTGGATAGGAACTTGGCGCGGAGAGGGGTGCTGGCGCCATTGGTTCCTCTCGAACGCCGCCCGGGGAGGTCTTGGGGCGACGCTCGAGATGAAACCGCTTGCTTGGGACGGTTTCTTCGTTCGTTTGTTTTTCCTGGTCTGGGCAGCCTGTAGGAATGACTCACGCCTGATCGTCAGCCGACCGGCGTGTAGATGAGCACGGCGATCCCGTCGCCGACCGTTTTGCTGTCGGCCAGGCGCAGCGGCTTCTTGTCGCTGACGGCGCCGAACAGGCGCTTGCCGCTGCCCAGCACGACCGGGAACACCATCAGGCGCAGCTCGTCGACGAGGTCTTGCTCGATCAGCGCCTGAGCGAGCTGGGCGCTGCCGTGCACGACGATGTCGCCGTCGACTGAGTCCTTCAGCCTGGAGACCTCCGCGACGAAGTCGCCGCCGAGCACCGTCGAGTTGGTCCACTCTGGGTCGGTAAGCGTCGAGGAGACAACGTACTTGGGCATCGTGTTGAACTTGTCGGCGAAATCGCCTTGCATCTTCGGCCACGCCGCGGCGAAGCCTTCGTAGGTCTTGCGCCCCAGCAGCAGCGCCTCGGCAGCGTCGCCCTCGTCACCCTTGAACTTGTCGCCGTCGGCACCGCGGTCGATCGCGAACGTCCAGCCTCCGTGCTTGAAGTCCTCTGCCCCGCCCGGGTCCTCCATCACGCCGTCCAGTGAGACGAACTCTGTCACCACGATTCTTCCCATCTCGATCCTCCTTTTCGTTTTGTGGGCTTACACCACTAGGACCGTTTCGCTGAAGCGGTCTCATCGGTCATGCCGTGCGGTGCTAGGCAAGCTGGGGTGCCGGCTGAGAGTCGGTGTCCTGCGCCTGCACCTCGTGCACGGGCATGGCGACCGGCCGCACGACTGCCAGGGCAACGAGGATCGCGCAGCCGATGAGCGCCGCGCCAATCCCGAAAGCCAGGTGATAACCGCTGGTCAGTGCCGCCGCCGTGGAGTGCCCGCTCTTGATCAGCTTGTCGCTGTGTGAGGCCGACAGGGTGGCGAGCACGGCCAGGCCAAGCGCACCGCCGACCTGAGCGGTCGTATTCACCAAGCCGGATGCCAGGCCGGCATCGCTCGGTGTGGCACCTGACATCGCGAGCCCCATCAGCGCCGGAAAGCAAATGCCCGCACCGAGGCCAAACACCACCATCACCGGGAAGATGTCGGTGATGTAGTTGCCGTTGACCGGGGCGCGCATGAACCACAGCAACCCCACCGCGATCAATCCGAGGCCGGGGAACATCAGGTTGCGCGCGCCGAAGCGCATCGCCAGCGGCTGGGCGTAGCGCACCGACAGCGTGCCCATGATCAGCGTCACCGGCAGGAACGCGAGGCCGATCTCCAGGGCGTCGTAGTGCAGGATCCGCTGCATGTACAGCGCGCCGAGAAAGAACATGCCGAACATCCCCGCGACGGAGAACACCTGGATCAAGTTGGCGCCAGTGACATTGCGCGAGCGGAAGATCCGCAGCGCCATCAAAGGCTTAGCGGCGGTGGACTCGCGTAGCACGAAGACCACCAGCAGCAGGAGCGAGAGAGCGCCGAGCAAAAGCGTACGGCTCGCGCCCCAGCCGTTCTCGGCGGCTGGCTTGACGATCGTATAGACACCGAGCATCAGCGCACCGGTGATTAGGACCGCGCCGGGAACGTCGGCGCCCTCGCTGAGCCCAATGCCCTCATCGCGCTCCAGCAGCCGCACAATCGCCATCGCGGTCGCGATCCCAACCGGCACGTTGATGAAGAAGATCCAGTGCCAGTTGATCGCCTGGGTGATCACGCCGCCAGCCAGCAGGCCGACCGCGCCGCCGGCCGACGCGACGAAGGCGTAGACACCGATCGCCTTGGCCTGCTCATGCGGCTCGGGGAACATCGTCACGATCATCCCGAGGATCACCGCCGAGGTCATCGCACCGCCAGCGCCCTGCAAGAAGCGAGCGCCGACGAGCATCTCCTGCGATTGCGCCAGGCCGCACAGCATCGAGGCTGCGGTGAAGATGAACAGGCCGGTCAAAAGGACGCTGCGGCGGCCGATGAGATCGCCAAATCTTCCCGCCAGCAACAGCAGGCCGCCGAACGCGATCAGATAAGCGTTGACCACCCACGCGAGGCTCTGCGTGGAGAAACCGAGATCGGTCTGGATCGACGGCAGCGCGACGTTCACGACGGTGACATCGAGGACGATCATCAGCACCCCGGCGCACAGGACATAGAGCGCGATCCAGCGGGAATCCTGGTTGCTATGGCTGGTGCTCACGATCTCATCTCCTTGTCGTTGGGTTTCCCTCAGAGGTTGCCCTAGCACCACCGGAGGAGCTTCGGACGGTTCCATTGGTTTTACTGCAGACCGCCTGAATGGGAAGAACTCATCGCTCCTACCCGTTCTAAAGGCACCGCCCACCACGATATGCGCCTGTGCCGATGAGTTTGTGGCGCTGGGCCAGTCTCTTTCGCAGATGGCCACGCCACGGAGAAGAACGATCACCTGCGACGTCGCGGCGCTCTCCGCCCATCCCGATGCGGCTACGATCGACGCCCTCGCGCGGCTTGCGCTCCTCATGCGCCGGGATGGGATCGAGATCGTGCTGCGCGGCGCCTCGATCGAGCTCGTGGAGCTGATCGCGTTTGTGGGCCTGACCGACGTCCTAGGAGTGCAGTCGCGCCGGCAACCCGAACAGCGGAAACAGGGTCTCGGTGTCGAGGAAGAACGTGAACTCCACGATCCTGCCCCCTGAGAGCTCCAGCACCTGCAGCGCCCAAGGGTCGTAACCGCCGTCGGGGCTCGGCTTGTACTGCCCGAAGGCTGGCGATCCGTTCGCCGCCGGGGCCACCAGCACGCGCGAGCCGCGACATTCGATCCCCGGACCGGCCCACCACTCGAGGATGTCCTCACGGCCCTCGAGCCACATGTCAAATGGCGGCATCGACTGCGTCGCATCCTCCCGCATCATGGCGCCGAGCTCATCCATGTCATAGCGCTCAAACGCTCCCACCCACCGCGCCAGCAGTGCACGATCCTCCTCCCCCGGCGGCACCGCGGGGAGATCGGTCGCGCGCAGATTGCGCTCCTCGAGCGTCGCCCGCGCGCGCTGCAGCGCGCTGTTGACGGACGCCACACTGCACTCGAGCAGCTCCGCGACCTCGCTCGCCTGCCAGCGCAACACCTCCCGCAGGATCAACACCGCACGCTGGCGCGGCGGCAAATGCTGCAGGGCCGCGACAAACGCCAGCCGCACGGTCTCGCGCGCCACGGCCACCTCCGCCGGGTCGCCCTCCGCCGCTATCAGACCATCGGTGGGAACCGGCTGGATCCATGTCGCCTCCGAACGCGTGTTCAGGTTCTCGGCCACGGGTGCCTGGGCGGGGCCCAGATCCATCGGACGTGCACGGCGCTCGGATCTCCCCAGCATGTCGAGGCACACATTCGTCGCGATGCGGTAGAGCCACGAGCGCAGGGCCGACCGCCCCTCGAAGCGACCGAAGCCGCGCCAGGCACGGATGAACGTCTCCTGGACCGCATCCTCGGCCTCGAACGGTGAAGCGAGCATCCGGTAGCAGTGGGCGGTCAGCTCCGCGCGATGGGTCTCGAAGCGGTCCTCGAACTCGCCGGCTGCGGGCTTCGTCTGCACAGAAGACTGCGGCACTGCGCCCATAGTAGGGATTCGGGCCAGCGTCTCAACCATCGGTTGCGCGCCCCGTCTCGGGAGCTCCACCTCTACCGGTCATGCTCATAAGACCGCACCGCGGGCCCAAACTCATCGCTGCGGGGAAAGTTTTCTCGGGAGCTGCTGCCGGACTGGAGCTCAGCCCTCGAGCATCCAGCAGTTTTCAGTCCACAGGAAGTGGTTGGGCCCGCTCATCAGCGGGGTGGGCAGGTCGAGCGAGGCTACGTAGCCGTGGACGATCACGACGGCCGATCCGATCGCACGCCGCTGCGCGCGCAGCCGTGCCCGGCCCTGAGGTTCGCGCAGGAGCTTTGAGAGCTTGGCGTTCCAGCGCTGCGCGCACGTGCGGTTGTGCCGCGTCGCTCGCAGCGGGGCGTTGAGGATTCCACAGGCGCTTGCCCCGTTGCCGCTCAACTCGGCGGTCACAAAGTTCGAGGCGGCCCGGCGCACCCAGGCGATCTGTTCGCGGCTACCGACCGAGTGGGCGCCGAAGGCGCTCACCGGCAGGACGAGCGCGCTGGCGCACACGAGCACGGCGAGCGTGCGGCGAAGGCTCATAGGAATGTGTCGGCCGTGGAGATTCGTTGCATGAGCTTTCGGCTACAGAGGCGCCAGCGACGGACACATATCGTAGGTGCGCCGGCGGACTATCCGGCCACCGAGCCGCCCGCGGCCGCTTCCGGAGCCCCTGCCGGTCCTTGCGCCCCGCCACCCGCGCCGGCTGGCGCGCCGCTGGCAGGCACTGGGCTACTCGCGGCGGACTGTCCGCTGCGGTCGGGCTCGGGCCTCTCGCTAGCGCCGTGCTTGACGCTGAAGTAAGCCCAGGTGTCATACAGGCCAAGGCGCGAAGCCAGTTCGCCGCCTGAAATAGAAACCCGCCCGCCCGAACAGAGGATGCTGGCGGAGAGGATGCGCGGCGAGACGCCGCGGCGAAGCACTTCGATGCCACGGAAGTCACCGCGCAGCAGGCCGCTCAGGTCCTTCGTGACCGCGGCGAAGGAGAGGCTGAGTGTCCAGCTGTGCAGGGGACCCTGATCGTAGGGGTCGGGCACTCCGAGCAGCCAGGGCTCAGAAGCGGAGCCGGGGAAGGCGTTCTGGACATTCTCGGTGTGCCCGCCCGAGCTGGCGTAGAAGTAGGTGATGGCGGGCTGACCGTGGTAGGTGACGATCTGCCCGGCGGTGGAGAGCGCCGCGGCGTTGGTGCGAGAAGTTTCGGCAGCGACGCCGCGGTAGACCTGGGAGCGCGTGTCGGAGTAGACATCGAAGCGCGCACCGCCAGCGTGAGCGGTGAGCACGTAGGTGCGGACGGCGACCGCCTGGGCCTGCAGCGCCGCGAGCGGCCACGAGGCCGGCATCTCGGCGGCGATCACGCCGCGCACGTAGTTTTCGAGTGAAAGCCTGTGGACGGTGCCGCCGATAAGCACGCGCACCGTCGTATTTGCCGGCGCCTGGCCGAGTGCGGTGCCCGGGTAGTAGTGCGCGAGGATCGCCTGATAGGTGAAGCCGTGCTCGGCGTAACCGAGGGCGCCCTCCTGGCTCATGCCTACGCCATGGCCGTCTCCGGCTCCTCGGACGATGAGCGTAGACGCACGCGCTGAGCCAACGCAGAGCAGCGCGACGCCGGCGCAGGCGATGACCGTCGCGCGCAGCAGTTGGGTATGTAGGCGGTGATAGGTTGATCTCATGCTGAGCATCCGTGCCCGGCCGGGCTCAGACAGGCAGGCAACACCGCCGCCGTCTGAACCTCGCGCCCTGTGCACTGCAGCGATCGGAACACCTCTGCCAGGCCGTGAGCTTCACCCGGCGAGGACGGCCAATCGTTTGGTTGAGCCCCCCGACTGCAAACGCGAGAGAGATGAGCCCAGAGATGCCTAGGCCAGATGACGAGCAGGTCGTCCTCGGGCAGGTCCCCAAGGATCTCTACATAGGCGGGGAGTGGCGCGCGGCGAGCGGGGGTGGAACGCTGCCGGTGGAGGATCCGGCGACCGAGCGTACGCTCGTCGAGGTCGCAGACGCCCAGCCGCAGGACGCGCTGGCCGCGCTTGGCGCAGCCGCCGGCGCGCAGGCAGAGTGGGCGGCCAGTCCGCCGCGTGAGCGGGGCGAGATCCTGCGCCGCGCGTTCGAGGCGATCGTCCAGCGCACCGACGAGCTCGCGCTGCTGATGACGCTCGAGATGGGCAAGGCGCTGGCCGAGTCGCGCGCCGAGATCGCCTACGCAGCCGAGTTCTTTCGCTGGTTTTCCGAGGAGGCCGTGCGCATTCACGGCCGCTACATGGTCAACACAACGGGCAAGGGCCGGATCCTCACGATGCGTCAGCCGGTTGGGCCGTGCGTGTTCGTCACGCCGTGGAACTTCCCCACGGCGATGGGCACCCGCAAGATCGCGCCGGCAATCGCCGCGGGCTGCACGATGGTCGTCAAGCCCGCGCAGCAGACGCCGCTCTCGATGCTCGCGCTCGCGCAGATCCTCGAGCAGGCTGGGCTGCCGGGCGGCGTGCTCAACGTGATCACCGCCAAGCATTCCGGCGCGGTGATCGAACCGCTACTGAAGGATCCGCGCACGCGCAAGCTGTCCTTCACGGGCTCCACGGAGGTGGGACGCAAGCTGATCGAACAGTCGGCCGAGCAGATCCTGCGCGTCTCGATGGAGCTCGGCGGCAACGCCCCCTTCCTCGTGTTCGAGGACGCTGACCTCGATGCGGCCGTCGAGGGGGCAATGCTCGCCAAGATGCGCAACGTCGGCGAGGCCTGTACCGCCGCCAACCGCTTTCACGTGCACGAGTCCCTGGCCGAGGAGTTCGCCGAACGCATGGCGGAGCGGATGGGCGCGCTGAAGGTGGGGCGCGGCACCGATCCCGATACCGACGTGGGTCCGTTGATCGACGAAGCCCAGAGGACAAAGGTCGACGAGCTAGTTGCCGACGCATCGGCGCGCGGCGCGCGTGTGCTGCTCGGCGGCGAGCGCGTCGGCGAGCGCGGCTACTTCTACGCGCCGACCGTCCTGGACGGCGTGCCGCAGGACGCGCGACTGCTTGCCGAGGAGATCTTCGGCCCCGTCGCCCCCATCGCGACCTTCTCCACCGACGAGCAGGCGATCGAGGCGGCCAACCGCACCGAGTACGGGCTTGTCTCTTACGTTTACACGCGCGATCTCGCGCGCGCGTTCCGCGTGTGCGAGGGAATCGAAACCGGCATGGTCGGCCTGAACCAAGGGGTCGTCTCCAACCCCGCGGCCCCGTTTGGCGGGGTGAAGCAATCAGGCTTCGGCCGCGAGGGCGGTTTCGAGGGCATCGGGGAGTATCTGGAGACGAAGTACGTTGCGGTTAGCTTGTAGGGCATGATCAGAGGACGTCCGCTCGCGCTTGCGCGCTTGGCCTTCGGGCTGTTGACAATCGTGGCGATCGTGGCCCAATACGCGCACCGCGAGAACCCGTCGGCCTTCTATACGACGAACTTCTTCAGCTTCTTCACCAACGAGAGCAACCTCCTCGCCGCGGCGTTGCTGTCCTACGGCGCCTACCGAGGTTTGCGGCGGGGTGAGCAGGAGAGCTCCTCGGCGTATGAGTTGCTGCGGGGCGCCGCCGTTATCTATATGACGATCACCGGCGTGGTGTTCGTGCTGCTGCTGTCGGGCTCCAGCGAGTCGGTGCCGTGGGCGAATGCGGTGGTCCACTACGTGATGCCCGTGGTGATCGTGCTCGATTGGCTGATCGATCCACCGCGCATGCGGGTGACGTGGCGCAAGGCCTTGCGCTGGCTGATCTTTCCGGTGGTGTACTTCGGCTATACGCTGATCCGCGGAGCGATCACGGGTTGGTATCCCTATCCATTCCTGAACGTGGCAGCGAAAGGCTATGGGCAGGTGTTGGCCGACGGCGCCGGCATCCTGATCGGGATGATCGCGGTGGGCTCGGCAACGCTGCTGGCCGGCAACCGGCTGCGCGAGCGTCGCGTGGCTCCGACCTCCTAGCGGCGGGCCTGCAGCCCGCTACAGGCCGGTCCAGGTCTGAGACCTGCGCCGATTTCGACCATGCGCTTACCGCGCCGGGGCATTCTCAAGACGGCAGCACCGCGCGCCGAACGCGAGAGGACACACGAAGGAATGTGAGATGTGCCAGTGAGCGGAGTGAACCAAGCCAGCTCTCAGTTGCCCGTCCGGCGCGGGGTGGCACAGCTATGGCTGAAGAGCAGGGAGAGCGCGAGGACGGTGGGCGCCCACGCGAGTGAGAAGATGCCCCGCCCGCCCGGGATGGCTAAGCTCGTAGGCATGGGGAGCGAACCCCCGAAGCAGTCGGCTCGCAACGGGCCATCCCAGCGCAACCCCCAGGGCCCACGCTCGCCGCTGGGATGGGTGGCGTGGGCCGCCCTGGCCGGGGTTGCGGCCGTGGGCGCTGTGGCAGCCGGAAGCTCTGCTTTTACAGCCGCCTGTGTGGTCGTGCTCGCGTGCGCAGCGACAGTGCTCGGCTGGCGCATCGGCGAGCACCGGCGGGGAGCGCTCGAGCGGCAGATCGACAGTCACTCCAGCGAGCTGCAGCGGGCCTTCTCAGAGCTCGAGATCGCGCAGGCCGAGACCGTGCGCAGGCTGTCGATGGCAGTCGAGTTCCGCGATGAGGACACCGGCGCACACATCGAGCGGATCGGGCGCTTCGCGACGCTGCTGGCCGAACAGGTCGGCATGGAGCCAGACTTCTGCGCGACGCTCAGTCATGCAGCGCCGCTGCACGACGTGGGCAAGGTTGCGATTCCCGACGCGATCCTGCTCAAGCCGGGCAAGCTGACGGTCGAGGAGCGCGCGATCGTGGAGACCCATGCCGAGGAGGGCCACCGGCTATTGCGCGGCTCGTCATCGTCGATTCTCGACCTGGCGGCGACGATCGCTCTCAGCCACCACGAGAAGTGGGACGGGAGCGGCTATCCGCGGGGCGTGGTGGGAGAAGCGATCCCGATCGAGGGGCGGATCGTGGCGGTGGCCGACGTCTTCGACGCGCTGACGAGCGATCGTGTTTACCGCAAGGCGTTCACGGTCGAGGAAGCCGTCGAGATAATGCTCGAGCAGCGCGGCCTGCACTTCGACCCAGTGCTGCTGGACGCGTTCATGGAAGTGCTCGGCCGCTCAGGCCCTGACGCGCGTGAGCAGGCACCAGACCCGCTGGCGCTTGCCGAGAACGCGCTGGAAACTTTTGCGAGGGCTCTGGAACGCGGGGAAGGAGAGGCCGCCGAGGGCATTATCGCCACCGCGCTCGACGACGGGATCCCCCTTGCCACTGTGCACGACGAGGTGATCGAACCAGCACTACGGCGAGTCATCGCGCTGCGCGAGCAGGGAGAGATCGACGCGGGCGGTGAGCAGCTTGCGATGGGGATCGCGCGGAGAGTGCTCGCGACGCTGCGCAGGTACATGCTCAGCGGCGAGGAGCAGCCCGAGGTGCTGAAGCGCATCGAGCAGACGGTGCAAGTGGTAGACGGCCGGCTGGCGGCACCCGAGCACGCCATCGGCTGAGCTCGAGTCCTCGCAGCGCCTGTAAGCCCGCCCAGCGCCCTTACGCAGCGGTCGCTGTAGATTACGCGCCGTGAAGCGCGCGATCGTAACCGGCGGGGCCGGATTCATCGGCTCGCACGTCGTCGACGCGCTGCTCGGCGAGGGCTATGCCGTGACCGTCGTCGATGACCTCTCCGCTGGCGAGGAGCAGCGCGTGGCCGAGCAGGCCGAGCTGCGCGTGCTCGACATCACTGACCTGCAGGACCTCACGGCGCTCGCCGATCAGATCAAGCCGAGCGCGATCTTCCACCTCGCCGCGCAGGCGAGCGTCGTCGCCTCCGTTGAGAACCCCGGTCGCGACTGCGAGGTCAACGTGCAGGGAACGCTCAACGTCGTCGAGGTCGCCGGACGTCATGGGGCGCCGGTCGTGTTCACCTCGACCGGCGGCGCGCTGTACGGCGACGACGCGCCGATGCCGACCCCCGAGAACCGGATCCCGGCCCCGCTGTCGCCCTACGGCGCTTCGAAGTGGGCCGGCGAGGCATACGTGAAGACCTGGTCGCTGTCCTCAGGCATCCCGCACGCCGTGTGCCGACTGGGCAACGTCTATGGGCCCCGCCAGAACCCGCACGGCGAGGCCGGCGTCGTCGCGATCTTCTCCGACCACTTGTACACGGGCAAAGCTCCCAAGCTGTTCGGGCATGGCAAGCCCACCCGTGACTATGTGTATGTGGCCGACGTTGTGCGGGCCCTACTGACAGCGTCGGGAAAGAGCGGCACGTTCAACATTGCCACGGGCATCGAGACCGACGTTATGACGCTCTGGAACGAACTGCGCGCGATCGCCGGCTCGGAGGTGGAGCCCGAGCTGGCTGACTTGCGCCCGGGTGAGTTGCAGCACAGCTGTCTCGACGGCACGCTTGCCAGCCGCGAGCTGGGATGGCGTGCCGAGGTGCCAGTCAGCGAGGGCCTACGGAAAACGTATGAGGCACTGGTGGAGGAGTTCCACCGCGCCGGGCAGTAGGCGACAGCTCGACGGGCGAGGACGCAATCGCAAATGCAGCGGTTGCAAGACCAGCCGCGAATGTCGAGAAATATGATGTGACCGCAAGGGCTGAGCGAGCGTTCCTACCCGCCACTTTGGCGGTGATCGCATTGCTCGCCCCCACAGCGGTGGCCGATGCAGATCTGGTGGGCGGCGCGGCGGCCCCATCGGTGCCTCGATCAGGAGGAAGCGAGTACGGGGTCTCCACGCGGGCCGTAGCTCAGAGCCCAATTCTCAGCTCGCTCACGGCGCCAAGCACGGCCTTACCCGGCCGGCCGCCACGCGTGACGCTGCGGATCGATGAGGCACACGTGGGCACCGTCAACGTGCAGGTGGCCATCCACGACCTGGCTACGCGCAAAGCCGTGGTCATCGCGAACATGGGTTGGGTGCACACGGCGCGCACGCTGGCCGTCAGCTGGCCGCACGGCTCGAGACTGAAGGTGGGCACCTACCACGTGAGCGTGAGCGCACACGACCACCACTCCGGAAACCTTCAGCGCACGGCGCATAGCTCCGGCGTGGCGACACTGACCGTCCAGGCACCTGCCAAAGCACCGCCGCCACCGGCCGCGCCCGCTCCCCTGCAAGCGGGTGTGCCGACACCAGCGCAGACCGTGGCCGACGGGGCGGTCTTCCCTGTGGCCGGGCCCCATAGCTTCGGCGGTCCCGGCAACCGCTACGGGGCGCCACGCGGCAACCACATCCACGAAGGCCAGGACGTCCTCGCGGCCGAAGGCACGCCCGACGTGGCCCCGCTCGCCGGGACGATCACCTTCACAAGCTTTCAGGCGGGTGGCGCCGGCTACTACGCGGTCGAGCACACGCTGATCGGATTCGACTTCATGTTCGCTCACTGCAAGGCTGGCACGCTCCTCGTCAGCGCTGAACAGGCCGTCGCCGCGGGACAACAGCTCTGTCAGGCCGGTCAGACCGGTGACGCGACCGGCCCGCACCTGCACTTCGAGATGTGGGTCGGCGGCTGGCAGGCCAGAGGCGGGCACTCGATCGACCCGCTGCCGTACTTGCAGGCTTGGGAAGGTGCTTGAGTCATGCTTATGCGCTGCGCGCCGGGAGACGAGCTGGCGTAGAGCCGCCTACAAAGTTGCTTTCAACCTTCGTCGTCGAGCTGAAACTGGCCGTCGCTATAGATCACACGCTGCTCTCCGGAACGCAGCGTGGCGGTGACGACGCGGTCGGTCGTGGAGACGATGTCGGTGTGCACGGTCGAGTCGTTGAAGCCGAGGCGCTCCCACTCCTCAGCGGGCACGCCTGACGGATCCCCGGCGTAGCAGTCGTGGTAGCTCTTGCCGAGCGCGATGTGCGTGTTGCCCCACGGGCCGCCGACGTTCTCGTCATACAGGGTGCTCGCCATGAAGCGGGTGATCCGCGAGAAGCGTTTGTCGGTGAGCGAGAACTCCCCCACCTTGTCGGCGTTCTCGGTCTCGACCATCTTGACGAGCACATCCTGGTTGCTCTCGGCGGTCGCGCTCGTGACGAGACCGTCTTTGAACTCCAGGCGGATCCCCTTCACGAGGTTGCCGTAGCGGTAGAGCGGCTGGTTGAACTTGATCCAGCCCTCGGTGCCGCGCCAGTCGGGGCTTGTGAAGATCTCAAAGCTCGGGATATTGCGCCCGCTGCCGCCCGCCCACTTGCGCTGCTCGCCGAGCAGGATGTGCAGGTCGACGTCCTCGCCCTGGATGTGGAGCTTTTCAATCTCTAGGGCGTCCAGGCGCGCCATGTACTCGCCGACCTTGCCGGTGACTTCCTTCCAGCGGGTCAGCGGGTCCTCCTCGTCGAGGAAGCAGGCGTTGATGATCTGCTCCCAGTATTCCTGCTCGGTCATCTCCGCCTCGGCGGCCATCGCGGCGGTGCCGTACAGGCCTAACGTCCAGGTGAAGTTGCCGGCGTTCTCCTTCTCGGTGCGCCACTCAAGCCATGGCTTCATCGCCTTGCCGACGCGCATCATCTTCGACGGGTCGATGCCCTCCAGCGCGTGCAGATCGGTGTCGGAGATCACGGCGACCTGGTGGTCGCAGTCATCGACCAGTCCACGCATGTAGTTCTTGGCGAAGAAGTCGAGCTGCTCGTCGCTTGCGATCTCGTAGAAGTCGCGCGAGACCTTGTACTGGTCATCGTCGCTGGGGATGTAGTGGCCGATCACGTTGCCGCCGGCGCGCCAGACGGCGCGGCGCAACTCGACGTAGAAGGGCTTGGCGCATTCGGGTGAGGTGATGCGCACGACATCACCGGGCTTGATGCCGGTGCCGCCCCCGAGTGCGAAGTCGACGAGCACCGACGCGTAGCGCTCGAGCACTTCCTGCGGCGGCGTGTAAGACATCCGCGAAGGCTACCCGCGCGACCCCCCGGATCGCCGGGTGCAGAAAAATGTTTAGGCCCCGGCGTACGGGGAAAAGAACTTCTGGAGTTGTCCTCCCTCAGGCGGTGGCCACAACCCCCGTGGTCACCGCCTCTTTTCCCCCGAACGCCAGAGAGGCCTGAACCGCCGCTCAGGGCTCATCGCACAGTCGCAGCGCGACCGCATCGGCGTGACCCGGGAGCCCTCGCGAGAACAGGCACCCGATACCATCTGCCCCCGCGGCGAGATAGCTCAGCTGGTAGAGCACACGACTGAAAATCGTGGTGTCGGCGGTTCGAGTCCGCCTCTCGCCATACCATCTTTGCCTGCTCAGTCGCACTTTCTGGAGTCGTCTGATTTGCTCCTCGGGCTCGCATCTCCCGAACCAGAACATCATCCTCCGCAAGAGCGCCAGTGAATGGAACGACAGGAGCAATGGACCCTCTGCGTAGACTAGAGCGGTCTCGGCTGCCTTGCCTCTTGTGTAGCTTGCAGACGCACCGCCGAGCTTCTGGTGGATTTCCAAGCCGTTTTGGGCTCTGAACAGACTCGGCATGAAGAAAAACCATCTCCATGGTCAGCGGCTGCGCACTGTGCTGTTGCATCGCGCGACAGCGGTTGAGCTGGCCGGCTGGCTACCCCTCGAGAGTCACCGCCGGGCGATAGCCTCGTAGTTGTATGGATTTGAGGGCAGCGCGACGCTTTCGCAATCGGGCTGAAGCCGGTCGGCTTTTGGCGGAGCGCCTGCGCGAATATGGCGGCCGGGAGGATGTAGTGGTCCTGGGCCTGCCGCGCGGTGGCGTGCCGGTTGCATTCGAGATAGCGCGTGCGCTTGCAGCCCCGCTGGATGTCTTCCCCGTACGTAAGCTCGGCGTTCCCGGTCAGGAGGAGCTGGCGTTCGGTGCCATCGCAACGGGTGGTACGCGCGTGCTCAACGAGCGGCTGATCGTCGCCCTTGGCATACCGCCTGAATGGGTTGACGCGATCGACGCCTCCGAGCGTCGCGAGTTGCAACGCCGCGAGCTCGCCTACCACCCTGAGCGCCCGCGCCTGGAAGTTGCCGGCGAGACGGTCATCCTCGTCGATGACGGCCTGGCGACGGGGCTGACCATGCGGGCGGCGGTACATGCGATCCGCCGGGAACACCCAGCGCGGGTGCTCGTCGCGGTCCCGGTCGCCGACCCCGACGTGTGTGCGGGCCTTCGTGAGGGCGCTGAGGAGGTGGTGTGCTTGAGCACCCCCCAGCCGCTGCGGGCGGTTGGGGCCTGGTACGAGGACTTCTCACAGACAACCGATGAGGAGGTTCGCGAGCTGCTCTGTAGCGCTGCGCACTTCGCGACCTGCCCCTAGCCGCGGGTCGCCAAGAACGCCCCACAGCGTCACGCAGGCGTTCCCAGCCGCACACGGCGCCGCGCTGCCTGAACTGTCTGCGTGAGCGTGCCAACATCGTAGGCACCGTAGTGACGGCGGCCGTTGACGAAGAACGTGGGTGTGCCGGAGACGCCGCTCTCATCGGCGCTGGCCACGTCCTCGCTAACGCGAGGGGCATACTCGCGACGGCGCAGCTCCTCGGAGATGCGATTCCCGTCCAGCCCGAGTTGCCTGGCGTACTCCCGGATGTCGCTTGGCGCCAGATCCCCTTGATGGCCGAGCAGTGTGTCGTGCATATCCCAAAAGCCGCCCTGAGCGGCTGCCGCCTCCGAGGCCTCGGCGGCGAGTTGCGCGTTTGGATGCACGTCGTTGAGCGGGAGGTGACGCCAGACATAGCGAATGTCGTCGCCGAAAGAGGAAACGAGCTCACGTATAACCGACTCGGCCTGCCCGCAATAAGGACACTCGAAGTCGCCGTACTCCACGAGCGTGACCGGTGCGTCATCGGGCCCGCGGATGTGATCGCGCTCGGCGTCCACATCGTCAGAGAGGTCGAGGATGTCCTCTGCCGTGGCCCCGATCTGACGTGCGCGCACCCTGCCCGGCAGTCGTTTGACGACTCCGAACACGCCCGCTGCCAGCAGTGTGGCGAAGAGAATCGAGCCCAGAGCGCCGAGCTTCGCCTCGTCGAGCTGCTCGCCATGGAAGGCAAGGCTCGAGACGAGCAGCGAAACGGTGAAGCCGATGCCCGCGACCGACGCTCCGCCTGCGAGCACCGGCCAGCTGATGGCAGGCCGGGGCCCGTGGAGGACCGGCCGTGAGGCCAGCCAGGAGGCACCGAGGATCCCGACGGGCTTGCCGATCACGTAGCCGAAGAGAATGCCGAGCGTGACCGGCGAGGTGATCGCGTCTTCGAGCAGTCCGCTCCTTACGTGAATGCCCGCGTTCGCGAGCGCAAACAGCGGCACGATCACATAGCTCGTCCAAGGGTGAAGGCCATGCTGGAGGCGCTCGTTGAGCGAGATCGCGGACCGGACACCGACCTGGGCCGATCGCGCCATCTCTGGTGTGGGCTGCTCGCGGAACGAGCGTGCGAGCGCGGTCGCGCGCTCCAGGTCCTCGCGCGATGGCTGATAGGCGCTCGTCACCAAGCCGGCTGCGAGTCCTGCCACGACTGGATCGATCCCGGACTTGAACATCGCCACCCACAGCGCTGCCCCGACGATGACCGCCAGCTGGCGCATCAGCGAAAGCCGACCCCGCAACAGCGGTATGTAGCGCAGCGAGAACAAGAGCACGAACAGCGCAAGGGCGACGGCAAGCGCGACGAGCGAGACGTGACGGGTGTAGACGGTGGCGATCACCACGAGCGCACCGAGGTCATCGACGACAGCGAGCGTCAGCAGAAACACACGCAGCCGCGTGGCGGCGCGCGGCGTGAGCAGCGCAAGGGCGCCGAGGGCCAAGGCAGTATCGGTGGACATCGCGGCGCCCCAGCCGCGCGCACCAGAACCGCCGGCGTTGAACGCAAGGTAGATCGCGACGGGCACCGCCATGCCACCGATCGCCGCGAGCACCGGGATCGCGAGACGGCGACGCTCGCGCAGCTCGCCCAGATCGAGCTCGCGCTTTGCCTCGAGGCCAACGACGAGGAAGAAAAACGTCATCAGCCCTTCGTTGACCCAGTGGCGCAGGCTGGTTGAGATAGAGCCGCCGCCGAGCGTAATCGAGAGGTTTGTCCTCCACAACGATTCGTAGGAGTGCCACCAGGGTGAGTTGGCCCACAGCAGGGCCGCGGCCGTGGCCGCCAGCAGCACGCTCGCGCTGCCTGTCTCAGTGCTGAGGAAGTCGCGAACGGGTGCCGCGAGGTTCCGTGCCCACGCCGTACGGTCGGTATAGGAAGAGGCCTGCGCGTCAGGCGATGCGGATTCGGCGTCTGCCATCTGCGGCGATTATCGCGAGCTGGCGCGCGCGTAGGCCGCTGGTAGGAATCTGTCCGAAACGCCTCAGATCTCTCAACGCCAGCTGAGGGGATAGTCCTTAGGGCTGCTTGCGCCGCTGCGGATGGATCGTCTCACCGCGGGCCAACATCGCGACGAACTGCTCGATACGCCGCGCACGCGTGTCGGCCCGCTTGGCACTCGTTGTCCGGTAGAGAATGGCGTAGCGATTCTGGCTCGAGAGAATCTCGAACATTGCACGGGCCTTCGGCTCGGCGTCGAGGGCCATGGCGAGATCCTCGGGCACCTCGATGCTCGCCGGGCCCGCATAGGCGGCCTCCCAGCGGCCGTCGGCCTTGGCCGCGGCGACCGCAGCCAGGCCGGCGACATGCATCCGCCCTTCGCCGCTCAGCCGCTCGACGATCCCCACGTTGCGCTTCGACCATGCGCTGCGCGTCCGGCGAGGGGTGAACCGCTGGCGGTAGGTGCCCTCGTCGCGACGGGCGGCCTGCCCGTCGATCCAGCCATGGCAGAGTGCCTCCTCGAGCGCCTGGTCATAGGAGAGGCTGGTCGGTTCCGTGGTGCCCTTCTTAGCGAGAACCAGCCACACTCCGGCTGCATCCCCGTGATTGGCGGTCAGCCACTTCCGCCATGCCGAAGCACCGGCGACGGTGAGCTGCGGCAGTTCGTTGCCCATAATCCTCAGCGTCGCAGAGAACGAAATATTTCGTTCCCGCGTAACCTCGGCCGGTGTCCTCACCGCTCCTGATCGCCGACATCCCCTGGCTGCTCTACCGCTCCTACTTTGCGCTTCCAAAATCCATAACGGACTCCGAAGGCCAACCCGTCAACGCCCTGCTGGGAACTGTCAACGCCCTGCTCACCCTCGTCGAGCCGCAGAGCGGCGTCGAACCGCGCGGCGTCGTGTCCTGCATGGGAGCGGAGGAGGCCGCCTACAGGGTCGAGCTCTATCCGCCCTACCACGCCCACCGCGACCCGATGCCGCCGGAGCTGCAGCGGCAGTGGGGACAGGCGCCCGCGCTGCTCGACGCCCTCGGCTGGAACCACACCACCAGCGAGGACCTGGAGGCCGACGACGTGATGTTCTCCCTGGCCCGCGTCGAGGCTGCCAGCGGCGGCTCGGCCCTGCTGCTGACCGGCGACCGTGACCTCTACGGCGCTGTCGATGAGCGAGTCTCGGTGGTCGAGCTGCTGAAGGGGGGCTCGCACGGTCTGATCGGTCCGGCCGGCGTGGAGGAACGCTACGGAGTACGCCCAGATCAGGTCGCGGACTTCATCGCCCTGCGCGGCGATCCCTCCGACGGGCTGCCCGGCGCCCCGGGGATCGGCGCCAAGACGGCCGCCGAGCTGTTGTGCGAGCACGGCACCCTCGAGGGCACAATTGCAGCCGCCAGAACCGGGACGGCGATGCGCCCGCGCACAGCCGGCGCCCTGATCGACAACCAGCAGCTGCTGCTTTCATTCCAGCGAATCGCCACCCTCCAGCTGATCGATGTCGAGCTCCCACCGGACGGGCCGACCGACTTCGCTGGCGGCGCGGCTTGTGCTCGCGAGCTCGGCATGCGAGCACTCGCCGAGCGGCTGGACAAGCTGGCTACGGGCTGAACTTCACCGTGATCACGTCGCCATCCGCCATCTCATAGTCTCGGCCCTCTAGCCGCAACGTGCCGCGGTCACGGGCGCCGCTGTAGCCGCCGGCCTCGACCAGCTGCTGCCAGCCGATCACCTCCGCGCGCACGAAGCCCTTCTGGATGTCCGTGTGGATCTCACCGGCTGCGTGCCACGCGGTCAGTCCGCGCCGCAGGTGCCAGGACTGCGCGATCGTCGCCTCACCGGCCGTGAAGAAGGCGTTCAGCGCCAGCAGCTCAAAGGCCTCGCGCACCACACGCTCGACGGGTGGGTGGGGATCAGATCCCCTGACTTCGAGCCCGGCGCGCATCTCTGCCGCTTCCTCGTCGCCGAGCTCCGAGAGCTCCGCCTCGATCCGCGAGCTGACGGCTACGGCGCGCGCCCCTTGCGAGGCGGCGTGCTCGGTGACCGCTACGGGAACCTCCTCGGAACCCTCGTCGACGTTCACCACGAACAGCACCGGCTTGCTCGTCAACGAGCCCAGGTCGCGAGCCGCGTTCGGCGCCTGCACCGGCAGCGGCACACCGCGCGCCGGGCGTCCCGCCTGTAGCTCCGCGATCACGCTGGTCAGCCACGCCTCTTCCGCCACCGCTACCCGATCGCCACCACGGGCCTGTTTGCCGACACGCTCGACGCGCCGTTCGGCCTGCTCGAGATCGGCGAGCACGAGCTCGGTCTCGATCGTTTCAATGTCGGCGAGCGGATCGACGCGACCCTCGGGATGGATCACGTTCTCGTCGTGGTGGGCGCGCACGACGTGCACGATCGCGTCCGTCTCGCGGATGTTGCCGAGGAACTTGTTTCCCAGCCCCTCACCCTCATGCGCGCCAGCCACGAGTCCGGCGATGTCGTGGAAGTCGATCGTGTCCCACACGATCGAGGACGCCTTCACCGTGCGTGCGACCTCCTCCATGCGCTCGTCGCGCACCGGCACCACGGCGACGTTCGGCTCGATCGTCGTGAACGGGTAGTTGGCGGCCTCGGCCCCCGCTTTTGTCAGCGCGTTGAACAACGAGGACTTGCCCGCGTTCGGCATCCCCACGATGCCGATCTTCGTGCTCACCGCCGCGCCGCCACCGTACCGAGCAGCGCGCCGGCCAGCACATCTGACGGATAGTGAACTCCCAAATACAATCGCGACACCGACAGCCCCATCGCCAGCGTGTACAGAGCCGGCGCGGGCAGCCCGAGCCGCGAGTAGCAGCGCGCCCCGGCGAACGATGTGCTCGCGTGGGCACTGGGAAAGCTCAGCCGCGTAGGTGTGCTCGTCAGCGGCGGCAGGCCGGGAAGGCGCGGACGGGGACGACGGACGATTCGCTTGATGAGCATGTTCAGCGCGTACGTGCCCGCGACCGTGCTCGTCGCCCGGCGCCAGTCAGCGCTGCGCTGGCGGTCGAGGGCCCAGCCGGCCACACCGATCGCCAGCCAGACTCCGCCATGCTCGCCCAGCCGGGAGAAGCCGGCCACCACACGCTCGGCTCGTGGGCTGTGTCCCTGAGTACGCGCCACTCCCAGCAGCCGCTCGTCCAGGTGCAGACCCATCTGGAGCCTGGAGTGAGCCCTAGGCGCCAAAGCCGACGCGGGAATCCTCATCCTCGGCGCGTACGTACACGACCTGGCTGAGATACAGCCGTACCGGGCCGTCCTCGCTCTCGAGCTCGTGCCAGCCGCCGCCATCCAGCGCCTTGTATAGCCCCTTCAGCTGCTCCTCTGAGACACGCAGCGCGAGCACCTGCCCGCCGTGAAAGCCGATGCTTATTTGCCGTGCCCTTACTGCCATCAGTGTGCTCCCACTCCCGCGGCCGGCTCGACTATCTCGGTCAGCACGCCTTCCGTAGCCCGCGGGTGCAAAAACGCGACGCGCGAGCCCCTGATGCCAACCCGGGCGTGCTCGTCGATCAGCGCCATTCCCGACTGCCTCAGCGCCGCAAGCGTCGCATCTATATCCGCCACCTGGTAGGCCACGTGATGCAGCCCAGGCCCTCTCTTTGCCAAGAACTTCCCCACCGGCGTGTCCTCGCCGAGCGGTGCCAGCAGCTCCACGTGGTTCTCGCCGACATCCAGCAGCACCGCCTCCACGCCCTGCTCCTGCACCACCTCGCGGTGGGCCAGCACCATCTGAAAACTGTCTCGCCACAGCCCGAGCGATGCGTCGATCTCCTGCACCGCCACGCCGATATGGTCGATCCGCCTGAACACGCTCGCCAGTCTATAGACCGGCCTTGCCCTCGCTCGCGGTCCCGTCCACCGCCGTCGCCGCGGCCACCACACGCAGCCCCACGCCCGGCGCGCGCTCCAGGCGGGGCACGCCCTTCATGATCTCCTCGATCGCAGCGCGCTCGAGCACCTCGTGCTTCAGCAGCTCCTCCGCCAGTGCATCCAACTGGCGGCGGTGGACGACGATCGTCCTCTGCGCCGCGCGCCGCGCTTCCTCGATCAGGTCCTGACGCTCCTCGTCGCGAATCCGCAGCGTCGTCTCCGACAGCCTCACGTCCCCGTCCGGGGCGCGCCCGAGGCCCGCCGTCCCCATCGCGTAGTCGTGCACCATCGAATGTGAGATGTCGGCCACGCGTTTGAGGTCGTCCGAAGCACCTGTGGTGATCGCGCCGAACACGATCTGCTCGGCAACCCGCCCTCCGAGCAGCACCGTCATGTAATCCAACAGCTCCTCGCGCGTCTTCAGGTAGCGATCCTCCGCCGGCAGGTTCAGCGTGTAGCCGAGCGACCGCCCGCGCGGCACAATCGAGATCCTGTGGACACGGTCGACCGACGGCAGCAGCTCGCCGCACAGCGCGTGCCCCGCCTCGTGATAGGCGACGACCCGCTTCTCATGCTCGTTCAGCACGCGGCGCGACTGCACCCCCGCGATCACACGCTCGAGCGCCCCGTCGAAGTCCTGATCGTCGATCATCTTTGCGCCGCGCCGCGCCGCGAAGATCGCCGCCTCGTTGCAGATGTTCGCCAGGTCCGCACCGGTCAACCCGCTCGTCTGCTGGGCCACCAGCCCGAGATCCACTTTCCCCAGCGGCTTACCCCGCGTATGGACCGACAGCACGCCCTGGCGCCCCTTCACGTCCGGCGGCGCCACGAACACCTGCCGGTCAAAGCGCCCCGGGCGAAGCAGTGCCGGGTCGAGCTTCTCCAGCAGGTTGCTCGCGGCGATCACGACAACACGCCCTGACCCGGCGAACCCGTCCATCTCCACGAGCAGCTGGTTCAGCGTCTGGTCCTTCTCTCCGGAGATGTCCATCCCACGCCGGCCCCCGACGGCGTCGAGCTCGTCGATGAAGATGATCGCGGGCTCGTGCTTGCGCGCGATCGCGAACAGCCGACGAATGCGTGCGGCCCCCAGGCCCGCGAACATCTCCACGAACGCCGCCGCCGACTGCGCGAAGAATTGCGCCCCGGACTCGTGCGCGACCGCCTTCGCCAGCAGCGTCTTGCCCGTGCCTGGCGGCCCATGCAGCAGGATCCCCTTCGGCACCTTCGCCCCCAGCTCCTGAAACGGCTTGGGGTCGCGCAGGAACTCCACGATCTCCTGCAGCTCGCCCTTCGCCTCGTCGACGCCGGCGATGTCTTTCCACGCGATCGACTGATTCGAGGCCGGCTTGATCTGCTGCGGCTTGACCCGCGGCATCATCTTCAGCATGCGCCACATCAGGTAGATCAGCGCGACGAAGAACAGGATCATCACGACGGCCGACCACTGATAGGCCCATTCCTGGATGTTCCCGACAAGCGACGCGCTGATCACGCCGATCCCTCCCGGCATCTGGCCACCATCCTTGGCTCCATCGCCAACAGTATGGGCCCTCAGCCCAAAATACGCAAAGCCAAATCTGCGAAGAACTCCGTCGCGTATGCCAGGTCGCGTACGTCGATCCGCTCGTCGGCGCCGTGAATCAGCGGCGCTGTCTCTCCCAGCGACTGGTAGCGCTGAGGAAAGAAGCCGTAGGCGATGCACTCTGGAAACGCGGCGCGGAAGTGGCGCGAGTCGGTGAAGCCGGGCAAGATCGTCGGCACGGTGTGCGCGCCGGGATCGTGCGCTTGGACCCACTCCGAGATCGCGTCCATCAACGAGGACTGCATCGGCGAGCGGTTGCCGGCGATGCGCTCGGTGAACTCGATACGCAAATCGTCCTCGGGTTGGTCGAGGGTTGGGTGAGGGGTTGGG
>JBIOEX010000026.1:0-33298 GCA_044446485.1 Solirubrobacterales bacterium | reverse complement strand
GCTGAGCATCTGACCGAGTCTGCCCGCGATCAGCATGCGCAGGCACGTGCGATCGACCCGGACGCGAGCGACAGCGGCCAAGACGAGGCACTGGCGATCAATGAGCGGTCTGGCGGCGAGGACCGCTAGAGCGCGCCCGCGTGAAACTCCTGCTCGCCACCCACAACGAGCACAAGCACCGCGAGTTCGGTCGCCTGCTGGCTGGTCATGAGGTGGAACTGCTGCCCGTAGGTGTGACGCTGCCGCCGGAGGTGGGGGAGACGTTTGCCCAGAACGCTCTCGGCAAGGCACGCGCCGCCGCGCAGGCGACGGGGAAGGTGAGCATCGCAGACGACTCTGGTATCGAGGCAGCGGCGCTGGGCGGCGCGCCTGGAGTGCGCTCGGCTCGCTACGCCGGTGAGCGGGCGAGCGACCGTGAGAACCTCGAGAAGCTGTTGGGAGAGGCACCGGACGGGAGCGTGCTCGAATACGCCTGCGCAATCGCCTATGTCGATCCCCGGCGGGGGATCGAGCGGCTATTCGAGGGCCGTTGTGCCGGACGCCTTGCGGCGGAGCCGCGCGGTGAGCGGGGCTTCGGCTATGACCCCGCGTTTCTGCCCAACGACGGTCCGGCCGCTCTGACGATGGCTGAGCTGACCGACGAGCAGAAGGACGCGATCTCCCACCGCGGGCGCGCAGCGCGGGCGCTGCTGGAGTGGCTGGACCGGGACGTCCGGGCTACCGAAGGTTGATCGCGGCCGAGATCGCCACGGCGAGACCGAGTCCGGCATAGCCGTTGTAGCCGGAGAGCAGCAGCAAGAGCGCGGTGATCAGCGCGACGAGCACGGTTACGCTCCAGGCGATGCGATTGACGGTCATTCCCGGCCATTGTGGCGGATGCGGCCGTCCGCGCGCGGTGTTAGCTTCGGGGTAACGATTCACGAGCGAGGAGGACGAAGTGACGAAGTCCGAGTTGGTCGACCAGGTGGCGGATCGCGCCGATCTGACCAAGCAGGATGCAGCGCGGGCGGTAGATGCGGTGCTGGCCACGGTAGAGGACGCATTGCGCCGGGGTAGCGAGGTGACTGTGTCGGGGTTTGGCAAGTTCCACGTGGGCGAGCGCGGTGCGCGTATGGGCGTCAATCCGCGTACGGGCGAGCGCATCCAGATCGCGGCCTCGCGCGTTCCCCGGTTCACCGCGGGCAGCGGGCTGAAGAGCGCGGTTAAGGGACGCTGAGCACGACGCCAGGATTCGGCGACAAGCTGGCCGCCCGGGTCGCCGAGCGCGAGTCCCAGCTCGTTCTCGGCCTCGACCCTGATCCCGCGGCGCTCTGGCCGGGGACGGCTGAGGACGGCAATGGCGGCGCGGACCCGTCGGAGCGGGCTGCTACCGCCGTGCTGGCCCACTGTCGCGCCCTGATCGACGCGGTCGCCCCGGCCTGCGTCGCGGTCAAGCCTCAGCTGGCTCGTTTCGAGGCGCTGGGAGTACCCGCGCGTGCCGTACTGGGTTCGGTCGTAGAGCACGCGCGTGCGGCGGGCCTACTGGTGATCGCCGATGCGAAGCGTGGCGATATCGATGTCACGGCAGCCGCCTATGGCGCCGCGCTGTTCGGTGGCATGGAGACCCCGTTCGGACCGATTGCGGGCCTGGGAGTGGATATGGCGACGGTGAACCCTCTGATGGGGCGCGACGCGATCGTGCCGTTCGTGGAGGCCGCCAGGGCGACTGGCGCGGGCGTTCTGCTGCTGGTGCGGACCTCCAACCCGGGCGCGGCCGATATTGAGGATCTAGAGCTCAACGGGGGCGGGACGGTCTGGGAACGCCTCGCCGGTTTGGTCGATGAGCTGGGCGCGGGCGATGTGGGCACCAGTGGCCTGAGTGACGTCGGCGCCGTGCTCGGAGCGACCGTCCCGGGCCATCTGGCCCGCGCTCGCGAGCTGATGAAGCAGGCGACGTTCCTGCTCCCCGGAGTGGGCACGCAGGGGGGACGGGTGGAGGATCTCGCCCCCGCCTTCGCCCCGGGCCGCGCAGGCGGGCTCGTCACCGCCTCGCGCAGCATCGCAAACGCCCATCACGACACGGGCGAGAATCCTGCCCAGGCGGCCCGGGCGCAGGCCGAGCGGTTGCGAGAGGCAGCCTGGGCGCTGGGCTAGACATCCTGCACCCAGCATCTATCCGGGGCGACCCTTAGCGGTCTCTTATATCCGGTCCGCTAGCCTCTGGGAGTGCGCTCCACGGCACCACTTGCTGTTCGGCGCGCCGGAATGCGGGTACAGAGCCAGAGATGATCATCACGGTCACGCTCAACGCGGCGATCGACAAGTCGCTCTCGGTGCCCAACTTCCGGCTTGGGCGCCGGCACCGCACGGTCGAGCAACGCACGATGGCCGGCGGGAAGGGCGTGAACATCGCCCGCACGCTGAAGGCGCTCGGCCAGCCGGTGATCGCCACTGGCTTCGCGGGCGGGGCCACGGGGACCCACATCGTCGAGCAGCTGACCGAGGAGTCGATCCTCAACGATTTCGTGCGCATCCGCGAGGAGTCGCGCACGAACACATCGGTTCTCGACCCAACCACCGGTGAGCAGACGGAGATCAACGAACGCGGCCCCTCGGTATCCGAGCGGGAGGTGGAGCTGTTCCGCGACAAGCTGCTGTACCTCGCTCGCGGTGCCGCGATCGTGGTGTTCGCCGGCTCGCTCCCGCGCGGAATCGAGTCCGACATCTACGCCATGCTGATTCACGAGCTGGAGCGGACGGGGGTCACGACGGTAATCGACACCGACGGCGAGCCTTTGCGCCAAGCGGTTCGCGCCGAGCCCGACGTCGTCTCCCCAAATGTGATCGAGGCCGAGGAGCTCGTGGGGCACGAGTTCTCGAGCGAGGAGGAACGCTCGCAAGCGGTGCGCGAGATCGCCGCACTCGGTCCGCGCGAGGCGATCATGACGCTCCCCGACGGCTGCTTCGCCCAGGTGCTCGTGGACGGGCAGCCGTCCGTGAGGCGTGTCAGCGTGCAGCCACGCGAGTCGATCGCCAAGCGTGGCTCCGGCGACGCCTTCCTGGCCGGCTATCTGGCGGCGCGCTACGAGGGTCGTGCGCCCGACCAGTGCCTACGCTTTGGTGTGGCGTGCGGCGCCGAGTCCACGTCCAGGCTGGGGGCGGGCCTGATCGATCCCCGCGAGGCAAAACGCCTGATGGGCGATGTCGAGCTGAGCGAGATAGAGCTGCCCGCCGAGGTCGGCTGAGCTGAGACGACCGTGGACGCGGCGCGATGCTTTGTCCTCGATCGCTCGTGTACCGATCGACGATCTAATGCGATCGACTGATCGGCCAGCATACTTCGCTCTCTGCGTCCTCGCCTTGCTTGGTCCACGGCCGTCTCAGTAGCGCGTGGTCCTTTCCGTGCGAGGCTTTTAGCCGCCGGCGACATCCCTTCGTAAAAACACGAGGTAGGCCGCGAACAGCGATGGCACGGCGTATAGGGCGCAGAGCCACAGCGAATGCCAGATCGGCGCCCAGTCGGTGGGCGTGCGCAGCAGGCCGTGCCAGTTCTCGAACTGTTCGGTGAGCAGGTAGGGCTTGATGGATTCCAACCCCGGGATCTGCGCGACGACGAACAGCAGGATGACGATGCCCACCGTGCCGATCGCGGCCGCGGCGCTGTTGCGCGTGGCGGTTGACAGCAACACGCCGATGCTTGCCACCGTCAGCAGCGGGATCAGGTAGATCGCGTTGGCGGCGAACACCAGCAGTAGACCTTCCGGCGCCGAGACGACGGTTCCCGAGTAGGTGACGACGTGATGAAAGCCCCACGAGGCGACGCCGCCGATGGTTGCCACCACGGCCGACAGGAACACCGCAATCGTGGCGTAGGTCAGCGCAGCGAGGACCTTCGCGGTGAACACCTGGCCGCGATCGACCGAGCGCGTGAGGATCGTCTTCAAGGTTCCGTTGCCGTCCTCGGCGGCGACGATGTCCCCGGCGACCAGGGCAGCGATCAGGGGCAGCATGAAGACAGACAGGAACAGCAGCATCAGCACCGGCGTTGCCAGCCCGGACTGAGTGATCTGACGGGCGAAGGGGTTGTCCCCGCCGCCGTGATCGTGGCGCTGGTGCAGGTTCTGGAACACGACGAAGACGATCGGCAGGATGACCGCCAGCCCCAGTCCCATGTATGTGCGCTTCTGCGAGATCAGCTTGCGCAACTCCCAGCGGTAAGCCGTGAGCGTCGAGGGCCGTTTGAATGGTTGCACTCCGGCCCCGGCCGGGGCCGGCACGGCGGGGGAGGCCGCGACGCTGCTCATGCGGGCGCTCCCACGCCGGCCGGTGCCTCAGCATGGGCTCCGTTCTCGGTCAGCCGGAAGAACAGGTCCTCGAGCGTCGCCAGCTCGGGGGTCAGGGCGAGGATGCCCACTCCGGCTGCGCCCAGCGCGAGCGATAGCGCGCCGACGTGCTGCTCGTCGGCCTGGAAGCTCAGGCCGTGCTCGCTACTCGCCGCGTGCTCGATGCCACCCTGAGTGTGGGCTATCTCGAGCGCGCGCGTGTCGTCGGTGCTACGCAGCCGGTATCCGGCTCCGCCCTGGCGGCGCAGGTCGGCAAGCGCTCCCTCGTAGACCACGCGCCCGCGATCGACGATCGCCACGCGGTCGCACAGTTCCTGCACCTCGGGGAGCTGGTGGCTGGAGAGCAGCACCGTGATGCCCTCGTCCGCCAGGCGGCGGATCAGCAGGCGCATATCGCGCATCCCCGCAGGGTCCAGGCCCGTGGCGGGCTCATCGAGGATCAGCAGGCGCGGCTTGCGCAGGAGCGCCGCGGCGATCCCCAGCCGCTGGCGCATCCCGTGCGAATAGCCGCCAACCTTGTGCTTGGCTCGCGGGGCCAGCTCCACGATCTCTAGGACCTCGCTGATGCGCCCGGCGGCGCCGCCACCGTCGAGCGCGGCGAGCAGTTCGAGGTTCTTGTGTCCCGTCAGGTACGGGTAGAAGCGCGGCGCCTCGACGAACCCGGCAACCCCCTCCAGGGCGCGTGCGCCCTCGCGGAGCGGATCGCGCCCGAACAGCTCCACAGTGCCCTCCGTGGGCATGATCAGGCCGAGGGCCATCCGCAGCGTCGTCGTCTTGCCCGCGCCGTTGGGCCCCAGGAACCCGTACACGTCGCCGGTCTGGACGTTGAGGTCGATGTGGTCGACCGCCAGGACCTCCTCGCTATAGCGCTTAACAAGCCCCCTCGCCTTGACCGGCGGGTCCTCGCTCCTGGTCGTGTCCTCAGCCGGTGGCATACCGAGCACGCCACGTGGGGTGGGTGGGGACTCGATCTTTTGCCAGGAACGACGATCCCGTTCGCCGGGGCGGGGCCTCGGTCACCGCTACAGGCCCTTGGCGACGGTCTCGACGGCGCTGGGCGCCACGAAGCCACCCAGCACGTAGCGCACGCCGGAGCGCTCGAAGCTGAGCAACGTGCCGAGCGCGGTGGGTAGCTCGGCTGCTTCGATGCCGTTGATCTTGATCTTCTGCAGGCCTTCGGTCATCGCGGATGGGGACTTGGCGGTGCTTTCCTTTGTCTTGCTTTCGATCACCGCGACCGTCGCGATGCCCTGGCCATGGGCGTTGAGAAGAGGATGGTCGCCGCTTTGCGCAGCGGAGGGATCGGCGGACTTCGCGGCACCTTCTGGCGGCTTGATTTCTTCGATCTTGGCGCCCGAAGGCGGCGTGAAGGCGAACACGGAGCTATCGACGGGGGCGTATGAGATTTCGGTGGCGGCCAGTTCGATCACCGGCGAGGAGGGGCTGTGTGAGGAGTAGATCGCCGCGCGCAAGGGGGCGCCGTGGACGGCGTCGAAGGAGAGCTCGCCGGCGGCGATCAGGCTGCCAGGTTCCTTGGGTGTAACGCGCACCGTGTAGGCGGCCTGGCCGGCGATGTCGTCCGGTTTCGCTTCGGAGAGGCTCACGTGGTCTGAGTGCGAGATCGCTTCTTCGATCTTCGCGACGGTTGGGACTTCGTGATGGTCTGGAGAGGTTGGCGAGTCCGTGCCCGAGCCAGTGCCGCCTTCGTGCGCGGGAATCGTGTAGCGATAGAGGGTGTTGGAGGAGGCGTCGTAGATCGACACGGTGTGGCCGTCGTAGAGGATCTGGGTGTCGCCTTTTTCGGCCTGCAGTTCGAGGCGCACGCGGCCGTCCTTGGCGATCCACATCCGGCCGGAGGCGCCGGTGAGGAGCGGGCTGGAGGCGAGCTGGCTGGCCGCGCTCGAGCTGTCCCCACCGCCGCTTGCCAGGCTGGCGCCTTCGAGCAGGTGGTCGGTCAGTTGGATGTGTGCGCTGACGCCTTGAATTGATTCCCCGCCCGCCCCGGTGAGTGCGTCGTGGAGCGCTTGTGCCAACGGCTTCGCCGGCGGCGTGGGTCCGGTGGAAAGCGCGGATGCGAGCGCTGTCGCGGAGATGCCGAGGACAACCACCAGTCCGCAGAGGAGCAGCAGGCGCGAGAGGGGAAGTCTGCGAAGGAGATAGCTCATGTAACCCTCGAGTTCAGAGTAGCGCTGTAGCTTCCGCCAGGCTAAAGCCGAGGTAAGAGAGCTCTCATCGGGTGACGCCCAGCCATATGGCCTCGGCAGCCGGTATGGTCCCGCCGCATGGTTATTGGCTTCGTTCTGTTCTGGGTGGTTCTTGGCCTGGGGGTGTTTTTCGTCGCGATGCGCGGTGGCCCGCGCGCCGCGCGCGAGTCGTTGCACACCGATTCGAAGCTCGGCCAGCGCGCGGTGACTCTGGGGATCGTGCTGCTGTTCGCGGCCGGGCTGGCCGTGCCGGCGCTCGTGCTGGCGTTCAATGGCGAGCACAAGGCGAGCGTGGCGACCGGCGGGCTGCATTTGAACGCTGAACAGGTGAAGGGCCGCGAACTGTTTGCCCATGCCTGCGCCGTCTGCCACACGCTGGCGGCGGTCAAGTCGGTCGGCCGGACCGGCCCGAACCTGGACGTGCGGGTCGGGGCGGACATCCCGGCTGCGGCTGGTCGCAAGGCGCTCGTCGAAAGCGCGATCGCCGAAGGCCGAGCCCGCGGGCTGGGGCAGATGCCGGCCATGCTGTATCAGGGCAAGGAAGCCGAACAGGTGGCGAGCTTCGTCGCAGCCGTCGCCGGTCACTGACTCCGGCGGTTTAGCCAAAAGTCGATAGCGGGCGAGAAGATCATCGTCTAAGGTCCGGCGCGATGGGAGCGCAGCCGACAGTGGAGCAACCGCAGACCGCGCAGGACGTGAAGGCGCTCGTGGAGCAGCACGAGATCCGCTTCATCCGCTTCTGGTTCACTGACATCCTCGGCCAGCTGAAGTCGTTCTCGATCAATGCAGCCGAGCTGGACGACGCGTTCGAGGCAGGAATGGGCTTCGACGGGTCCTCGATCACCGGGTTCAACGCGATCGAGGAGTCCGACATGATCGCGATGCCCGACCCAAGCACCTTCGCGGTGCTGCCGTGGCGCCCGGAGGAGCAGGGCGTGGGGAGGATGTTCTGCGATGTGGTGACCCCCGAGCGCACGCCGTACGAGGGCGATCCGCGCCACGTGCTGCGCCGGGCGCTGGAGCGCGCGCATACGATGGGCTTCGACACCTTCAACGTCGGTCCGGAGCTCGAGTACTTCCTGTTTCGCGACAGCAAGAGCACCGAGGTGCTCGACGAGGGCGGCTACTTCGACCTGACGACGCTCGATGCGGGCTCGGATGTCCGTCGTGAGACGGTGCTGGCGCTGGAGCAGCTGGGGATCCATGTCGAGTACACCCACCACGAGGTCGGGCCGAGCCAGCACGAGATCGACATGCGCTATGCGGATGCGCTGAAGATGGCCGACGACTGCATGACGTACCGGATCACGGTGAAGGAGTACGCGATGAAGTACGGCTGGCATGCGACGTTCATGCCGAAGCCGCTGTTCGGCGAGAACGGCTCCGGCATGCACACCCACCAGTCGCTGTTCTCTGCCGGCAAGAACGCGTTCTACGATCCTGATGACCAGTACTTCCTGTCAGACGTCGGCAAGGCGTTCATCGCCGGCCAGCTCAAGCACGCGAGGGAGATCTGCGCGGTCTTCGCGCAGTGGGTGAACTCCTACAAGCGGCTGGTGCCCGGTTTTGAGGCGCCTGTGTATGTCGCGTGGTCGCGGCGTAACCGCTCGGCGCTGGTAAGAGTGCCGCTGTATCACCCGGGGAAGGAGAAGGCCACGCGCATGGAGCTGCGCTGCCCGGACCCTGCGTGCAACCCCTATCTGACGTTCGCGTTGCTGCTGCAGGCGGGATTGGAGGGGATCGAGAAGGGGTACGAGCTGCCGGAGCCGATGGAGAAGAACCTGTACCACCTCTCAGGCGAGGAACGCAAGCGGTTGGGCGTGGAGCAGCTGCCGGAGAGCTTGGGCGAGGCGATCGAGATCATGGCGGAGTCAGAGCTGGTGCTGAGGACCCTCGGGGAGCACATGTTCAACCGGTACGTGGAGATCAAGCGTCAGGAGTGGGACGACTACCGCGTGCAGGTCACGCAGTGGGAGCTGGATCGGTACCTGTCGATTATTTGAGATGCCAACGACCTTTGTCGCCCAAAATGGACAGATAAAACGCATATACGGCGCCTTGGTCTCTCTACGTTGAAGGGATCGCGCAGGCGATCGGGCGCGCGGGGGAGAGGTGCCAGTGAAGGACCTGCAGCAGGTGGCTGAAGGCGGTTGGGTGACGTGGGGCGATCTCGTAGAGCAGGCGCAGCACCGAGATGGCCTTGAGCTCGTATTCCTCTGACCCGGTCAGCTGAGCCAGTCGCAACAGGCCGAGCGCGGCGGAGGAGGCGCCGGCGGGAATCGGGGAGTCCTCGAGGTCCTTGCGGCGCGCGATCAGAGGTTCGTGATCGGAGGCGGTCGAATAGAAGCCGCCGTTGTTTGGATCTGAGAAGCGGGCGATCAAAATGTCCGCGAGGGCACTCGCCTCCGTGAACCAGCGCTCCTGACAGGTCGTTTCAAACAAGATAAGCAGCGCCTCCAGCAGGAAGGCGTGATCCTCGAGATAGGCGCCGATGGTGGCCTGGGAGTCGTTGTAGGTGCGCAGCAGACGGCCGTGATCGTCGCGTAGGTCTCGCAGGACGAACTCGGCGCAGGCAACGGCCGCGTCGAGATATGCCGGCTCATCGAGCGCCGCGCCGGCATCGGCCAGAGCGGTGATCATCAGCGCGTTCCAGGAGGTCAGGCGCTTGTCATCCAGTGCCGGGCGGGTGCGATGCGCGCGCGCCTGCAGCAGGCGTGAACGGATGCGCAGCCGCACGTCCTCCGGAGGGGCGGGGCCGCGGTTGGTCAGCACGTTGAGGCCTGATGGAGTCCCGTCCACCCGGTGCGGATCGACGAAGTTGCCCTGGGCGGTGGCGCCGAACCAGGCGATCGCAGCATCGGCTTCCTCTCCCAGGACATCTCTCAGCTCGGCGACGGTCCACACGTAGAAGCGGCCCTCGACGCCCTCTGAGTCGGCGTCGAGCGCGGAGTAGAAGCCGCCCTCGGGGCCCCGCATCTCGCGCAGTACCCAGTCGAGCGTATCCACGCAGACTGCACGCAGCTCCGGGTCTCCGGATGCCTGCCAACCATGGAGGTAAGCGCGGGCGAGCAGGGCGTTGTCGTAGAGCATCTTCTCGAAATGGGGGACGGTCCAGGTGGCGTCGACCGCGTAGCGATGAAAGCCGCCGCCGAGCTGGTCGTGGATGCCGCCGGCCGTCATCGCCCGCAGCGTCGCGAGCGTCATCTCTCGCTCTCCGCGCAGCAGCAGGAACTCGATCACCGAGGCGGCCGGGAACTTCGGCGGGCCTCCAAATCCCCCGTTGAGGGGATCGAAAGACTCCTCGAGCCTGGCCACCGCGGCGTCGAGTGCGTCCTCGCGCAGCGGCTCGGAGGAGGGCGAAAGAAGCGCGCCGCCGGACAGGCGCTCACGGAGGTTTTCGCCGCCCGCACGGATCTCCTCGCGCCGCTCTGACCACGCCTCGGCGAGGGCTTGCAGCACCTGCGTCCAGGCGGGCATCCCGGGGCGGGAGTCGGGCGGGAAGTAGGTGCCGCCGTAGAAGGGGAGCTGCTCGGGGGTGAGGAACACGTTCAGCGGCCAGCCGCCGTGGCCGGTCATGGTCTGGACGGCCTCCATGTAGAGCGCGTCGATGTCCGGGCGCTCCTCGCGGTCGACCTTCACACAGACGAAGGATTCGTTCATCAGTGCGGCCGTACGGACATCTTCGAAGGACTCGTGCTCCATCACGTGGCACCAGTGGCAGGAGGAGTAGCCGATCGACACGAGCAGCGGCTTGTCCTCGGACCGGGCGCGCTCGAGCGCGGCGGGTCCCCAGGGCAGCCAGTCGACGGGGTTGGAGGCGTGCTGGCGCAGGTAGGGCGAGGTCTGGAGCGCTAGCGCGTTGGGCACTGGATCAGCGTAGCCCCGCCAGGGCGGGCAGCGGGAAGGCGACGGGTAATGGTTGCCCGCCCACCCATTCGCCCGGGCTGGAGCTCGCACGCGACAGTCTGACCTTGGCGATGTTCACGTCGAAGCGCTTGCCCCCCAGGCTGCCGGTGACCTGCTTGCCGGAACCCACGCGCACCGTGCCGCTGGCGGCGGCGGCGCCCGAGATGCGCAGGGTCGCGCTCTGCAGCCGGCCTTTGCTCACCGGGAACGTCCCGCTCAGCTGAACACCCGGCACGAACGTGAAGCGGGTCAGCTGCAATCTGGAGGAGCTCAGCTTGGCGTCGCCGCCGCGCAGCCCGCCGAAGCTCGACCCGCTGGGGAGCTGCGCATTGGCCTGCAGGGTGGCGCCGATCACCTGGCGGTTGAGGTCGATGATCGTGTCGAGCACGGCGGTGAGCGTGAGGGCCGGCCTACCGCTCAGCCCCGGGGCCGGGTGTACGTAGGCGAGCTTCGTGGGGGTGAGCGGCGTGGGCGCGAATATGTCCGAGCTCGGCGCGCATGGGAGGATTGGCTGCCCGCTCACCCCGCCAGCGAAGAACGCCGTCACGGCCTGCGTGGCGCAGCCGCTGAAGTCGCTGCCGATCACCGAATGGCCCGTGAACGGCACGACGAGCAGCTGTGCATCTGGAATCAGCGCCGCGACGCGCCGCGCGCCCGAGGTTGGGGTCCGCAAGTCTTGGGCGCCGGAGAGGATCAGCGCTGGCACATCCGGCAGCGCGCCCGGCACGACGCTCGCCGCCGATGCGTCCGGCCAGCCGGCACAGGCCGGGATTAGGCTGCTTTCAAACGCGGTGGGAGCGTCGAATGGATAGAAGTCCGAGCCCGGCAGGGCGCTCAGGGCGCCGCGGGCTTCCGCGAGCCGCGTCGCCGCAGCGCCGCTGCGCTGCCAGGGAAATGGTGCCTCCTCACACGTGGTCGTCACGAACAGCGCTTCGTCGATCTGATCGGAGTTTTCTTCGGTCGGGTGGCCCCCCGGCCTGTTCGGGATCAGCCCCTCGGCGAGCAGCTGCAGGCGCAGCAGCGGATCGGGGTCGTTGCGCAGCGCCGAGCGCACCGCGGCTGGCAGCAGCGCGCGCAGCGCGGGGTTCAGGTCACCTGCCTCGAGTATGCCGAGCAGGCCCGGCTCCGCCAGCGTGGCGGTGTGGCGATGGCCCGAGCCGTCGTATACCGAGCCGCTCGCGGGATGCTTGCGCAACCGTGCCGCGAGGCTCGCGATGTCCGCCAGCGGGTTGGGTGTGATCGCCGTGCAGGCGCCCTTCGAGCACAGCTCGCCGAGTACTGATCCGATCGCCTGAAAAGTGGGGATCGCGAACGGTTCCGGCCCGTCCGGGGGCACGACCGAGTCGAGTACGAGGGCTTCCACGTGTTGCGGGTAGCGTTCGGCGTACTGCTCGGCGACCTTCGTGCCGTAGGAAGTGCCGTACAGGACGAGCTTTTCATACCCCGCGGCCTGGCGGATGGCCTCGATGTCTGCCACCGATTCCTGGGTGGTGTAAGCGCCGCGGGCCGGCCCAATCTGCAGCGCGCAATGTTCGAAGGCCTGGCTTGCGCTGCCGCTGAAGCTGTTCAGGGCGGAGCAGCTCAGCGGGCCAGATGCGCCGGTGCCGCGCTGGTCGAAGATGAGCAGGTCCCGCGCGGTGAGCGCTGGGGCCAGGGCTTTGGCGATGAATTCGCCGAGTCCCAGCGCCGCCTGGCCCGGGCCGCCCGCCAGCGCGAGGACGGCGGCCTTGCTCTGGATGGGGCTCGCAGACTTGCGCTCGACGCTCAAGGCGATCGTGCCGGGCACCTGGCCGCGGCGGTCGAGCGGGACTGGCACGGCCGCGCAGGAAAAACCAGCTGGGGCGTCAGTCGCACAGGGGGCGAACGCCAGCGCGCCATCGGCTGGCGCGACGCTCACACTCTGAAGGATTCCGATCAGCAGCGCCGCCACGAGCAGGGGTGTCGGCGCGCGCCTGAACATTCCCTCAGACGTTACCGGGTGACGCGGTAGGCTCGCCTCACTGATGAGCGGTGAGCGTGAGATCGTCAAAGCCCCTGGCGCCCCCGCGGCGATCGGCCCCTACAGCCACGCGATACGCGCGGGCGGCCTCTTGTTCTGCTCCGGTCAGATCCCGCTCGACCCGGTGACCGGCGAGCTGGTGGGAGAGACGCCTGCCGAGCAGGCGCGCCGCTGTCTGGAGAACCTGGACGCCGTCTGCGCAGCGGCGGGAGCGACGCTGCAGGACGCTGTTCGGATCACGATCTACATGACCGGCCTGGCGGCCTTCGGGGAGGTCAACGAGGTGTATGCGAGCTTCTTCGCGGACGATCCCCCGGCGCGCGTGACGGTCGGCGTGGCGCAGCTGCCGAAGGACGCTCAGGTCGAGATCGACGCGGTCGTCGCGCTGTAGGTGTTGTCTGTGGCCGGCTCGGCGCCGTAGAGCGCACGGGTCAACAGCTGCCAGAGGGTGGCGCGTTCGCTCGGATCGAGTGCCTGCAAGACGTCGTCCTCGATCGCTTCCTGGGCGTGCTCGGCGAGGCTCAGCGCCTCCGCGCCCACGGGAGTGAGCTCGACCATGTGGCGACGGCGATCGTCGGGGTCGCGCAGGCGCGTGGCGTAGCCCAGCTGCTCGAGCTCGTTGAGCAGCAAAACGACGTTGTTGGCGTCCATACAGAACGCCTCGGCCAGCTCGTGCTGAGGGCAGGCATCGTGGTCACGCACATAGCTGAGCGCGACCAGGTGACGCAGCTGCATCCCCAACAGCTCGTCGCTGCTGCGCCGGTAAACCTGCTTGGCCAGCCGGGTGAGCAGCACCATCGAGCCCGGAGCACATGCCCTCTCAGCACCCATCGCGAGTGATTTTACACCATTCTCCATCTGTAGTCACTCTAGCAGCGATCATAAATTTTATGTCGATCATCTCTGTAGCAAGGATGATCCATGGTATGGTGTGCTACTTCGCCACCCAGAAGGAGCCACACATGAGCCAGATCGCCGTCGCAGACCAAGCCGGGCAGACCACAAATGGGAGATCAGACATCGAGCGCAAGCAAGAGCGCCGCCGCTGGATAGCGCTCTCGGTGCTCTGCCTCGGCCAGCTGATGATGGTGCTCGACGCGACGATCGTCAACGTCGCGCTGCCCTCGATTCAGCGCGACCTGCACTTCTCCCAGGGCAACCTCACGTGGGTGATCGACGGCTACCTGATCACCTTCGGCGGCTTTTTGCTGCTCGCTGGCCGGGTCGGCGACTTGGTCGGCCGCAAGAAGGTCTTCCTCACAGGGCTCGTCCTGTTCACCACGGCCTCGGTGTTGTGCGGCCTCGCCAACAGCCAGGGGCTTTTGATCGGCGCTCGCCTGCTGCAGGGGATCGGTGGGGCGGTGGCCTCCGCGGTGATCCTCGCGATCATCGTGACCGAGTTCCCGCAGCGCGCTGAGCAGGCCAAGGCGATGGGCGCCTACGCGTTCGTCTCCGCTGGTGGCGGCTCGATCGGCCTGCTCGCCGGGGGTGCGCTCACACAGTCACTGGACTGGCACTGGATCTTCTTTGTCAACGTGCCGATCGGAGCGCTCGCGTTCCTGCTCGGCTGGGTGCTGATCGAGGAGAACGAGGGCATCGGCCTGGCCGGCGGCGTCGACGTGGCGGGGTCGATCCTGATCACGCTCGCGACGATGCTGGGCGCCTTCGCGATCGTCAAGTCGAGCGAATACGGCCTCTTCTCGGCGCGCACGATCGGTATTGGCGGCGCCTCGCTCGTGCTGCTCGGGGCATTCCTCGCGCTAGAGTCACGGCTGAAGAACCCGATCATGCCGCTCAGGATCCTGCGCCTGCGCATGCTGATGGGGTCGAGCCTCGTTCGCGGGCTGCTCGTGACGGGCATGTTCTCCGCGTTCTTCCTCGGCGCCCTGTACCTAGAGCGCGTGCTCGGCTACAACGCGATCGACACGGGACTTGCGTTCATGCCGCTGACGATCGCGATCGCGACCATGTCGATGGGACTCTCGGCGCGGGCCGTGGAGCGCTTTGGCTCGGTGCAGACGCTTGCGGCCGGGCTGGTGGGGATCATCGTGGGCCTGGTGCTGCTCGCGGCCCAGGGCGTTCACGCGAGCTACTTCCCCGGCCTGTTCTTCGCCTTCCTGGCGCTCGGCCTGGGGGCAGGCGCGTCGTTTTTGCCGCTGCTCACGATTGGGATGGCCGATGCGCCCGCGCGCGACGCGGGCCTCGCCTCCGGAATCATCAACGTCTCGGTGCAGCTGTTCGGCGCGATCGGCCTCGCCACGCTCGGGACGATCGCCACCGACCACACCAAGACGCTGAGCGCCAGCGGGAACACGCTGTCCAGTGCGCTGACCGGCGGGTACCACCTCGCCTACATAGTGGCGGCGGCGTTCGTCAGTGTGGGCATCCTCGCGGCGTTCCTCGTGCTGCGTCCTCCCGCGCCGGCGGTGGCGCAAGAGGTCGAAGAGCTCGAGAGCGACTTCGCCCGCGCGAGCGTTAGCGCTCAGACCGCAGAGCAGCTCGTCTGATCTTCCCGCTCGCGGTCTTCGGGAGCTCGGAGGCGAAGTCGATGATGCGCGGGTACTTGTAGGGCGCGGTTTGAAGCTTGACGTGCTCCTGTAGCTCTTGGGCGAGCTCGGGCGAAGGGCCGTGACCGTCGCGCAGCACGACCACAGCGCGCACGACCTCGCCGCGCTCCTCATCCGGGGCAGCCACGGCGGCGGCCTCGGCCACCGCGGGGTGGGCGACGAGCGCGGACTCGACCTCGAACGGCCCGATCCGGTAGCCGGCCGAGATGATCAGATCGTCGTTACGCCCCTCGAAGTGATACCAGCCGTCCTCATCCTGTTCGACCAGGTCTCCCGTGCGCCACGGCGGCCCGGCGCGGCGGTCCTCCACGCTCCATGTGCCGTCCTCGCCACGGCGCACGTGCTCGCCGAGGTAGCCGAGGAAGAAGGTCGGAATGGTCGCTGGGTTCGCCGTCAGCTCGCCGTATTTGATCAGCAGGCCCACGCCCGGCAGGGCGGGTCCCATCGAGCCGGGTCTTGCCTGCTCGCCGGGCGGCGCGCCGGTCAGCTGGCCTGTCTCAGTCTGGCCGTAGCCGTCGCGGATCTCCAGTCCCGTGACTGCCCGCCACGCGCGCAGGACCTCGGGATTGAGCGCCTCGCCCGCGGCCACCATCGTGCGCAGTGCCGGAAGCGCTCGCAGGTTCGAGCGCTTGGCGATCACCCGGTACTCCGTCGGGGCCATGCACAGCACGTTCACGCGCTCGCGCGCGAGCAGCTCCAGCCGCTCATCCGGGTCAAAGCGTGCGTCGTGCAGCAGCGCGGCAGCGCCCGACAGCCATGGCGCGATGAAGATGTTGCGGGCGGACTTCGACCAGCCGCTCGCGGCGGTACACCACACGAGCTCACCCGCGCGCGCGTCGAGCCAGTGTGAGGCCTGCAACCGCTGCCCGGTGAGGTAGCGCTGGCCATGCACCACGGCCTTCGGCTCGCCCGCCGTGCCGCTGGTGAATGTGATCAGGCAGGGCTCCTCCGCCGCGAGCTCTGCGGCAGGCGCCGGCTCGGACGCGAACAGCGTCTCCTCAGGCAGGAGTGCCACCGGGCATTCCGGCCGGGCTGTCTCCAACTCGGCCTGATTGCGCTCATCGGCGAGGATCAGCGACGGGCGCACTGCCTCGATGCGCAAGGTCAGGTCCTTCGCGCGTAACTGCTCGGTGCACGGCAGCACGACCGCGCCGATCCGAAAGCAGGCCATCATCGTGAACACCCACTCGGGCCGGTTGCCGATCAGCGTCAGTACCACGTCGCCGCGCCCGATTCCGCGGGCCCGCAGCGTGCCGGCCAGGCACGCGCTGCGCTCGCTCACCTCGGCGAATGTCCACTCGCGCCTGGTGCCGTCGCGTGCCAGCTCGACGAGCGCCAGGCCCGACGGCGGCAGCTGGTCGAGGACATCGCGGGCGAAGTTCATGCCGGTATTCTCCCTCTTGAGACCGGCTGGCCGAAACGGGACTCGCGCCGAAGGCGCGTGTCATCGGGCTTCGGTTGGGTCTCTCTTATCTTCAATCAATCCCCAAAACGACCTTGGAGCGCTAAAGAGCATGGCCGTAGCTGCCTCCCAGAACACCGAGATGACCGACGAGCAGAAGGCGATCACCGAGATGGTGAGGCAGTTCGCCGATGAGCAGATCCTGCCCAACGCCGAGCACTACGACCACGAGGACGAGTTCCCGACGCCGATCGTCGAGCAGATGAAGGAGCTGGGGCTGTTCGGGGTGACGATCCCCGAGGAGTACGGCGGGATGGGGCTCGATCTCACCACCTACGCGATGATCGTCGAGGAGCTCTCGCGCGGCTGGATCTCGATCTCGGGAGTGATCAACACTCACTTCATCGGGTCGTACCTGCTGATGAAGTTCGGGTCAGACGAGCAGAGGCAGAAGTACCTCCCGCGCATGGCGACCGGCGAGATCAGAGCGGCGTTCTCGCTGAGTGAGCCCGAGCTGGGGTCGGACGTGCAGGCGATCAAAACTCGGGCGTTGAAGGGCGAGAACGGGTCCTACGTAATCAACGGGCAGAAGATGTGGGTCACGAACGGGCTGCGATCGGACCTCGTCTTCGTGCTCGTAAAGACGGACCCGAACGCCGAGAAGGCCCACAAGGGCATGACGTGCTTCATCGCCGAGAAACAGGGCGGCGTGAGCGAGAACACGGGCGACTACGCCGGTCTGACGGTGCCGCCGCAGCTGAAGAAGATGGGCTACAAGGGTGTGGAGTCCACCGAGCTCGTCTTTGACGGCTACAAATGCCCGGCAGAGAACATCCTCGGCGGCGAGGACGCTGGTCTGAACAAGGGCTTCCCGCAGATGATGGACGCGCTCGAGGTCGGACGCGTCAACGTCGCGGCGCGCGGAGTCGGGATCGCACAGCGCGCGCTCGAGCTCGCGCTTCGCTACTCCCAGGAGCGCAAGACCTTCGGCAAGCCGATCGCCCAGCACCAGGCGATCCAGTTCAAGCTCGCCGATATGGCCACTCAGGTCGATGCCGCCAGGCTGCTCACGCTGCGTGCGGCTCGTATGAAGGACGCCGGCGTGCGCTCCGATCTGGAGGCCGGCATGGCCAAGCTGTTCGCCTCCGAGGCCGGGCGCTTCTGCGTGGAGGAGTCCTTCCGGATCCACGGCGGTTACGGATACTCAAAGGAGTATGAGATCGAGCGCCTCTACCGCGACGCTCCGTTGTTGCTGATCGGCGAGGGCACCTCGGAGATCCAGCGCATGGTGATCGGGCGCAAGCTTCTCGAGCGGCACAAGATCTGATGGCCGAGGACGCAAAGAGCCTGATCGAACTCGCCGTGCGCAGGTTCCTGGAGGAGGTGCCGGCGCTCGAGCCGTTGAAGCTCGTGGTCGCCGTCGAGCTGCGCGGGCGCGGCGACGTGCAGCACTTCCGCCTGGAGATGCCCGGCATCGAGGTGACCAAGACGCCTCCCACCGACGCCCGCGTGCGGGTGGAAATGCGCCGCGAGTTCTTCAACGTGATGGCCCATGAGGCCAAGGTGCCCGACTGGATCGAGGCGTTCACCTATGGCCAGGCCAAGGCCTCCGGTCCCGAGCAGTTCCTGCGGCTGATCTCGAGCGTCGTCGAGAAGCAACAGGAACGCGAGAACACGCGCCACGCCCGCAAACACGACTGAGCATCTCAGACGGTCGATAGGCAAGCGAGGCAAGGACGCAGGGAGCGTGGCGTGCTCTGCACGCGAGCGGACGAGGACGCAGCATTCGCGCCGCCTAGCGGTCGTCTAGTGATATGCGGTCAGCTGCTGGGCCAAAAACGCCAGCGAGCCCAGCAGAAACAGGCACATCACGATCAATGAAAAGTTTTCGTTCATGGGCTCGTTAACACGATAGTCCACCGCACGGTCAAAGGGAATCAGGCCAGGACCGCGCCGTTGTCGTACAGCTTGATGATCTTCACCGGTTGATCGGGGTGGGTGGGGTCCGAGTCAGCGGCGTCCAGGCACAGGCGGCAGAGGACGCACTCGTCGAGGTTCCCCTCCACGAGCTCCAAGCTGCCGTCGGGCTTCTGGGCAAAAATGTCGACCGGGCAGGCCTCGCTCAGCCGGCGGGCCAGCTCGGTATCGGCGGCAGCCTGGTCATCGACCTCGACGGCGATGAAGAGGGCGTCCTTTCTCATGAGGCGCTCCGCTCGGCGATCTTGGCCTTGACCAGGTCGGGGATCTCGTCGATCCGCTGCACGACGGGGATGCCGGCCTCCTGGAGGCGGGCGATCTTCTCGGTGGCGCTGTCCTCCTTGCCCTCGACGATCGTGCCGGCGTGCCCGAAGGACATGCCCTGCATCTCCTCGTCGTCCATGAACTTGCCGGCCATGAAGGCGATGATCGGCAGGCGCGAGTTGTGCTCGGAGACCCACTGCGCCAGCTGGGCCTCCATGCGCCCGCCAGGCTCGGTGTAGATCACGATCGCCTGGGTCTGCTCGTCGGCCTCGAAGTACGGCATCAGCTCGGCGTAGGTTGAGCCGATGATCGCGTCGCCGCCGATCGAGACCGCGGTGGAGACGCCGAGTCCCGCGGCCGTCAGCGTGGATGAGATCTCCGTGGTCATCCCGCCGGAGCGGCTCATCACGCCGACCGCACCGGGCTGGTAGGCGACCGCGGCGTTGCGCGCAGGGCCGCCGATGCCTCCCATCTTGGCAACGCCGGGGACGATCACACCGAGGCAGTTGGGACCGATGATTCGCGCGCCCTTGGCGCCGGCCAGCTCGACCATCATCGCGACGTCGCGGCGCGGGATACGCTCGGTGACGATCACGATCGTCTTGATGCCGGCATGCAGCGCCTCGAAGACGGCGTCGCGCGTGCCCGCGGGCGGGACTGTGACGACCGAGCCATCGGGCACGACGCCGCCGTTGTGCTCGACGACCTGCTCGACGGTGTCGAACACCGGCACGCCGTGGACCTCACGGCCCTTGCGGCCGGGGGTGACGCCGCCGGTGATCTTCGAGCCGTAGTCCAGGCACTCGCGCGTGAGGTTGACGGCCTCGCGCCCGGTGATGCCCTGGATGATGAAGGTGGTGTCCTGGTTGATGAGGATTGACATCGCTATGCCTCGGCCGGTCGGTGGGGTTCAATCTTGGCGACCGCCCGGCCCGCGGCCTCCCACAACGACACAGACCGGTCGCAATACTCGATTCCGTATTTGTCGAGGATCTTGAAGCCCTCCTCCTCCCATGCGCCGGGGATGCGGAAGATCGCGATCGTCTCGCCGGGGTCGCGGCCGAGCTCGAGGCAGGCCTTGATCACGCCGCGCGCGACGATGTCCACGCGCGTGTTGGAGACGATCGACATCATCACCGCGATCTTCTCCACGCCGTCTTTCTGGAGGACCTCCTTGGCCAGGCCGCAGGCCTTGGCGACGGAGGGGTTTCCTCCTATCTCGGAGTAGTTGGCGGGTTTGCCACCCTGCTGGCGCACGGCGTCGGTGAGCGTCAGCGAGCCGCCGCCCGCGCCGATCACGAGGCCGATGTTGCCGTGAAAGCCGGTGTCCTTGCCCTGGATCACGCCGCGGTGATCGGCGGCGTCGATCGCCTTGACGGCCTCTTCGAACGCGGTCGGCGTGTGGTCCTCGCGGGTGCCCTCGTCCTTGCCGATTCCCAGCGCCTCGATCAGGCCCTGCTGACGCGGCATGCCCTCGTTCTCCATCTCCATGTGCGCGTCGAGTGCGACGAACGAGCCATCCTTCAGCTGCGCCAGCGGGTTGATCTCGGCGAGCGTCATGTCGTTGTCGAGGAATAGCTGGGCCAGGCGAGCGAGCACCGGGGTGGCGCGCTGCAGGGCCCTGCCGGTGACGCCGGCCGCGGCGATGACCTGCTTGGCCTGGAAGTCGGAGAAGGGCTCGAGCGTGGAGAAGTGCCCGCGGCCGACGTGGTCGGGGTGCTCTTCGGCGACCTGCTCGATGTCGATGCCGCCCATGTCGCTGAACAGCATCAGCGGCTTCTTGGCGGTGCCGTCCCAGACCACGCCGGCGTAGTACTCCTGCTCGACTTCGGCCTTCGGGTCGACAAGGACTCCGCGCGGCATGTGCCCCCCGATTTCCAGCTCCATGATGTCGCGCGCGTAGGACTCCGCTTCGGCGGGAGTGTCGGCGAACTTGACGCCACCCGCCTTCATGCGCCCGCCGGAGAGCACCTGCGACTTGATCACGGTCGGCCCGCCGATCCGCCGTGCGATCTGAGCCGCCTCGGACGGGTCCGTCGTGAAGCCGTAGTCGGTGACGGGGATGCCGGCGCGCTTGACGATCTCGCGCGCCTCGAACTCGAAGAATCTCATGGGGTTCGTGTCAAGGGAGATGGTGGGTTGAGGTGGCTGGGCCGTGGATGGCAGACGCCGCACGCGAGCACAGGCGTGCTGGTGGCACGCCGAGCATCGTGGGTGGCGTATGACGCCGCGGAACGGCCGCCTCAGACCGCCAGATGTTTTGACACGGACCCATTACGGCGCGGAAGCCTATACGGCGGCGGCCTGCGGCACGAATCCGTATGCCTCGGCCAGCTCAGGATCCTTCTTGGCAAGCATTTCCGCGAGGTTGACCATCACCTTGCACTGCTTCCACGTCGCGTCGTCCTGCATCTTGCCGTCGATCATGTGCACGCCGCGCCCGTCGGGGATCGCCTCGATCACCTTTTTGGCGAAGGCGACCTCCTCGGGGTCGGGCGAGTAGACGCGCTTGGCGATCGCGATCTGGCCCGGGTGTAGCGACCAGGCGCCGACGCAGCCGAGCAGGAACGAGGCCCGGAACTGCGTTTCGCAGCCCTCCGCGTCGGAGATGTCGCCGTAGGGGCCGTAGAACGGCAGCGCGCCGACTGACGTGCAGGCATCGACCATGCGCGCGATCGAGTAGTGCCACGGGTCCTGCTGGTAGCTCGGCCGCGGCGCGTCCGGGTCCTCCGGATCGGGGTCGGCGATCGTGCGGTAGCCCGGGTGCCCGCCGCCGACGCGCGTGGTCTTCATCCGCCGTGAGGCGGCCAGGTCGGCGGGGCCGAAGCTCATGCCCTGGATGCGCGGTGAGGCGCTCGCGATCTCCTCGAGGTTGGCCACGCCCTGTGCCGTCTCCAGCACGCAGTGCAACAGGATCGGGCGCTCAAGACCGGCCTTTGCCTCGAGCTGGGCGAGCAGGCGATCGGCGTAGTGGATGTCCCAGGGACCCTCGACCTTCGGGATCATGACCACCTCTAGCCTGTGCCCGATCTCAGCCACTAGCTGGGTGATGTCGTCGAGGAAGTAGGGCGAGGCGAGCTCGTTGACGCGCGTCCACAGGGCCGTGTCGCCTAGCTCCATCTCCTTGCCGACCTTGATCAGACCAGCGCGCGCCGCCTCCTTCTTTTCAAGCGGCACCGCGTCCTCGAGGTTGCCGAGCAGGATGTCCACCTTCGGCGCGAGGTCCGGAGTCTTCTCGACCATTTTCGGGTTCGAGAAGTCCATGAAGTGGATCATCCGGGACGGCTTGAACGGGATCTCGCGCGCGGGCTCCGGCGCGTCGATCGCAAGGGGCTTGAAGAAGTCGCGGGGGTTGCGCAATTCGTCTCCTGAGGGCTTCTCTGCGGGTGGCAGTTGTTCGGGGTTGACCTCATACCATCGCATTTCTTTCGCACGTTCGGACTGGTATGAGGCCCAAACCGTATCGTCTGGGCGCTTCGGACAGTCTAGAGTTGCGGGTGCAACCATCCAAGGAGACCCATGAGCGAGACCCACCCCGTCGAGACCGATCAGGCTGCACGCGAGGCGAGCGGCGCCCATCCATACGGCCGTTACCTGGAGGAGTTCGAGGTCGGCGCCGTGTACAAGCATTGGCCCGCAAAGACGGTGACTGAGTCAGACGACCACCTCTTCTGCCTGATCACGATGAACCACCACCCGCTGCATCTGAACGACGTGTACGCGCATAAATCCCAGCAGGGACGCAACGTCGTCGTCGGCCCGCTCGTCTACTCGCTCGCGCTCGGCATGTCGGTCTCAGACGTTAGCGGCAAGGCGATCGCCAACCTCGCGACCGAAGAGCTCAAGCACCCCGCACCGGTGTTCCATGGCGACACGCTCTACTGCGAGTCCGAGGTGCTGGAGAAGCGCGAGTCCCAGTCAAAGCCCGACCGCGGCACGGTCAAGGTGCACACGCGCGTGCTCAACCAGGATGGCGTGCTGGTGGCTGAGTTCAAGCGGCTCGTGCTCGTACCGCGGAGAGATTCCGCTCCCGCTGCCGCTGCTGTCTCGGCTGCGGGTGCCGAGAGCAACGTCGATTAGGGGTGCGATAGGCTTTCAGACCGCCCGCAAGGGCGTTTTTCCGTTCCCGGAGCCAATCTTGGCCCGGCAGTGCGTCAAGGACGACGGCGCGCCGATCACGACCGCGATACCGAGGAGCCGCTTGCATCTCATGAACACCACCGTCCCCGCCCCCACAAAGAACGAGCGCCTGCTGGCCTGGGTCGATGAGGTGGCGTCCCTCACCGAACCGGAGCAGGTCATCTGGTGTGACGGGTCCGCCGAGGAGTACGACAGCCTCTGCCGCGAGCTCGTGCAGGCGGGTACCTTCGAGAAGCTCTCTGAGGCCAAGCGGCCTAACTCCTATCTGGCGCTGTCGGACCCTGGGGACGTGGCGCGGGTGGAGGACCGCACGTTCATCTGCTCGGCCACCGAGGAGGAAGCTGGTCCGACGAACAACTGGCGCGACCCGCAGGAGATGCGTGAGCAGTTGGGTGAGCTATTCGCAGGCTGCATGCAGGGCCGCACGATGTATGTCGTGCCGTTCTCGATGGGGCCGCTGGGATCGGACAAGAGCCACGTTGGTGTGCAGCTGACGGACTCGACCTACGTCGCCGTGAGCATGCGAATCATGACGCGCATGGGCCAGGGCGCGCTCGACGCGCTCGGCTCAGAAGGAAACTTCGTGCCCTGCCTGCACTCCGTGGGGATGCCTCTCGCCGGTGGCCAGCCCGATGTTCCCTGGCCGTGCAACGCGGATAACAAGTACATCGTCCACTTCCCCGAGACGCGCGAGATCTGGTCATATGGGTCCGGTTATGGCGGCAACGCGCTGCTCGGCAAGAAGTGCTTCGCGCTGCGCATCGCCTCGGTGATGGCACGCGACGAGGGCTGGATGGCCGAGCACATGCTGATCCTCAAGCTGACCTCGCCCGAGGGCGAGGTGAAGTTCATCACTGGCGCATTTCCGAGCGCCTGCGGCAAGACGAACCTGGCGATGCTGATCCCGACGCTCGAGGGCTGGACCGTGGAGACGATCGGCGACGACATCGCCTGGATGAAGTTTGGCGATGACGGGCGTCTGTATGCGATCAACCCCGAGTACGGCTTCTTCGGGGTCGCGCCGGGAACCGGCGAGCAGACCAACCCGAACGCGATCCACACGATCGAACGCAACTCGATCTTCACGAACTGCGCCAAGACAGACGACGGCGACGTCTGGTGGGAGGGCATGACCAAGGAGAAGCCCTCACACCTGATCGACTGGCACGGCAACGACTGGACACCCGACTCCGATAAGCCCGCGGCGCACCCCAACGCCCGCTTTACGACCCCGGCCGCGCAGGACCCGGCGATCGCGCCCGAGTGGCAGGACCCCGCGGGCGTGCCGATCGACGCGATGCTGTTCGGCGGGCGTCGCTCGACGGTCGTGCCGCTGGTGACCGAGGCGCTCGACTGGGAGCACGGCGTTTTCCTTGGCTCGGTGATGAGCTCAGAGAAGACCGCGGCGGCCGCCGGGACTGTCGGTGAACTGCGCTTCGACCCTTTCGCGATGCTGCCGTTCTGCGGCTACAACATGGCCGACTACTTCGCCCACTGGCTCGAAATCGGCGCGCACGACGGCGCGAAGCTACCGAAGATCTTCTACGTCAACTGGTTCCGCAAGGACGAGAACGGGCGCTTCCTGTGGCCGGGCTTCGGCGAGAACTCGCGCGTGCTCTCGTGGGTGTTCGCCCGCTGCGCTGGCCATGGCGCAGCGACCGAGACCTCGATCGGCTTGATTCCGCCGGTCGGCCCCGAGGGCATCGACACCCGCGGGCTCGACGTCTCTGAAGAGGACATGGCCGAGCTGCTGAGAGTCGATGCCGCGGAATGGAAGGCGCAACTGCCGCAGTTCCGCGAGCACCTGGCGAAATTCGACAGCCTGCCACCCGAGCTCAATTCCCAGCTCGACGCACTAGAAGCCCGACTGGGCTGAACTGTGCCCGTCTGGGCTGAACTACGCCACTAGAGGGCCGCTGGGCAAGCGATGCAAGGACGCAGTGAGCGAAATGTGCTGCGCACATGAGCGATCGAGGACGCAGTATTCGCGCCGTCCAGCGGTTCTCTAGTCGTGCTGACCGTGGGACTCGCTGGCAGCTGCCGGCGGGCGTGACTCCTCAGCCAGCGAGGTGATCGTCAGCAGGCCGCGCGCGGATGACTCGAGCACCTCGGTGGCCTCCTCGAGCGAGCGAGCGTAGAGCTCGACGAGCAGGTGAACGATGATGCGGGTGTCGTCTTCGTGCTTGTGGAAGCGGACGTGCGTGAAGAACTCACGCACGCCGTGATCGCCGAAGGCGGCATAAGAAAGCGCGTCCCCGGCCTCGGGCCCTGAGCAGCTCTCGACGTCTTCGGCGTCCACGGATACGGTGCACGAGGCGACCCAGGGGGTCCCGGCGATCATCCGTTCCCAGCGGTCCTCGATCGGCTCCACGCGCCCGTTGTTGAAGCCGAGGTGCGGCTGGTCGTGCATGCAGTCCAGGCACTGGACGACGGCCTCCTGCAGCTCGTCGACGACTTCCGCTCGCTCGCCCGTGTCGGGGTCGATTTTATGGATCCCCTCGTAATGGACCTGGACCTCCAGCTCCTGGGACCAGCAGCGGTAGCAGCGCAGCCAGCTGCGCGCACTCGTCTCGGCCATTGAGCCCTCCATGGCGTTCATTGTATGTAACGACTGCGGGGCGCCCCTAGACGCCCCGCAGTGATACTTATGCTGCGCTTACGAGCGGCTAGTGCCTCCTGTGGCCGTGCTTGCGCTTGCCCTTGACCGTCACGTGGAAGATCTGCACCGTCGGTGCGCCTCCCAGCGCTGATTTGTAGGTCAGCGTTGCAGTGAGGCGGACATTCTTGCCCTTGAGCAATGCCTTGCGCACGTTGCCAGAGGGCGCGACCGTCAGCGTCAGCGGTACACCGGCCACGCCTGTGGCCGAGACCTTGCCGGATACGGTGGTCTTCGCGTGGCACTTGCCCTTGATCTTGACCTGGCCCCGCCTGCACTTCTTCGCCCTGTGACGCCTGGCCGCAATCGCCTCCTTGCGGGCAATTGTGGCCGTCGGCACCGTCACTTCCAGGGTCGCTGTGCCCCCTTGAGCCGGCACGAAGACGATCGTGATCGTGCCGTCGGAGTTGGCTTTGATGCTCTGGACCTTGTAGCTGCTGTTGGGCGTCGGGGGTGGCGGTACCGGGTTCGCCACCGTGAGCACCTCACCACCGCATGTGCTCTGCGCCGGGGCGTGGCTTTCATCGCCCGAATAGGTGGCCTTGAAGTAATACGCTCCGAGCGGGAGGCTCAGAGCACCGGAGGCCGCGGCGGACCCGCCGGCGACCGCTCGGATATCGCTGCCGACTGTGAATGCCTTGATCTGCTGCGTGCAGCCTGCGTCCGCGAACACCGTGTACGTGATCACACCGGTGGCTGTGCTCGCATTGGTTCCGGTGATTACCGCTGTGTCGGTCACCGGGGTGGCTGGTGGCACGGTGATGCTTGGGCCGCTCTTTCCGCCGCCCGCGAGCGTCGTGCTGACGCCGATCTGCGGGCGTGCTGGCGGCGTGCCGAATGCCATCGTCTCGGCGCCGCACGCGGTCACGGCGTTCGTGTTGTAGGTCGGATCGCTGGGGGTGGTGCTGCCGGTGCTCGTGAACGTCGCCTGCCAGTAGTAGTTGGCATTGGTTGCGAGAAGTGCGCCCACCGGCTTTGACGGCGGAATGACGCCGGCGGCGACGGTCGCAATGGTGGGTGTGGCGTTGCCGCCAGTCACCAGGTGCGTGCAGGCCGGGTCGGAGTAGACGTTGTAGGCGATCGTCCCGACAGCGCCTTCCTTATGGCCCCCCACAAGCGTGGCCTGATCAGTGATGTCGGTCGGCGTCGGAGCGGCAACAGCCGCTGCGTTTTCGGGGGTGCCGCCGGTGAGGACTGTCGTGAGGTAGTCGTTACCGCCGACCGGAATCACGACCTGTTCAAGAGGGGAATCCAGACCGAAGTACGCGTACTGCCCCGTCTGCAGCGCGGGCGCGAAATCGACGGTGCCTTCATCGGAGCTGTAACCCGGAGCAAAGGACATTCCCGGCCCGTAGTAGTCGTAGGGATCTTCGTTGCTGCCGCCCGGTCCGAAGGGGCAGCCGCTGGGGACGGCTCCAACACCCGGAGTGCACAGTCCGTCGCCCTCGAATCCGAAGAGATTGTCGCCTGATTCCGCCACTCCGATGTGCAGTGAGCTTACGGGAGTCGAGGAATCGTTCTGCACGGCGACCATCTCATCGTCGCCACCCAAGTCGTAGAACTCCTAGCTGCTGTCCTGGTAGACGACGATGCCGCTGTTAGTCACATCGATCAGGAAGGCGCAGCTTGTGCTTTTGCCGACAGCCGGGCACTGCCAGAATGGCGGCGAGGTGGGCCCACCGGGTGGGCCGAACGCTGCGCCTGCCAACGACGGGCCGAGGCCGGCTGCGAGCAGGGCGAGCCCTCCCACGGTAAGCATCGTCGCCATCGCTCCCGGCAAAGCGGAGATACGTCCTGAAATGCCCTTGTCGAGCCCACCGCCACCCACGTGCATGTACACCCTCCAGAACGTTAGTCGTAAGCCAGTGCTGTGCGAGCAAGCATGCTAAAGCACCGGATGGCCGGACCGATACGTCTGGACATATTGATGACGCCGCATTTTGCGCGTCATTTGCATCGGCGCGAAACGCAAAGCAGCGACCTACCCAAACGTAAATGCGTAGCCCGTGACGCCGGGCGCGAAGCGCAGGGTGAGACGGTGGCGTTCGGCGTGGGGCAGGGAGACGAGCGTGTAGAGGCGCTGGCCCTTGACAGTGACCACGCCGTTGTGGACGTCGGCCCCAGCATTGGCAGCCGACACAGGGCGGCCGTCGAGCAGCACCTGCACGGGCCGTGGGCGTCCCTGAGCCGAACTCAGCACGAGGTACACGTTCTTCGCCTGAAACTCCACGTCTATCCCGGCGTTCGCGACGGCGGTGACGGGTTGGGCGGCGGTGTGCCAGGTGCCGCTGAAGGCGAAGTTGTTAACTTCCAGGGGCCCCGGATGGCCGGCGCCGTAGTCGTGCTGTCCCGCGATCGGCCCATTGACCCAACCCTGCGCGCGAGCCGTGCCCAGATAGGTCTCCGGCGTCGCTTCTTGGCTGGGCACGATCACGCCGGTTGGGTGGCCTCGGCCACCGACCTGGTGGCCAGATTCGGCTAGCAGCGCGCGGATCGCGGTTTCGGTCTTTGCGTAGTCGCCCTCGCCGAAGGCCGCGTAGCGGACCTGGCCACGCGCATCGATCAGATAGTCCGCTGGCCAGTACTGGTTGCCGTAGGCGTTCCAGGTGCCCATTTCATTGTCCTGGACGACCGGGTAACGGATCCCGAACTGCCCGATCGCGCCCTTCACGTTGGAGGCGTCGCGCTCGAAGGCGAACTCCGGTGTCTCGACGCCGACGATCGTGAGGCCCTGGCCGCGGTAGGTCGCATCCCACGCCTTCAGGTAGGGGAGCGTACGGATGCAGTTGATGCAGGTGTATGTCCAGAAGTCGACGAGCACGACCCGCCCGCGCAGGGAGGCGAGCGTGAGGGGCTGATGCGAGTGCCCGCCCACACCCGTGTTGAACCACTCCTCGGTGTTGGTGAAGTCCGGCGCCGTGCCAACGTTGGGCAGCCCGTGGGCGATCGCGAGCAGACTGGCTTGGCTGGCGCTGCGCGGCGCCGAGGGAGCCGCAGTGCTCGGCTGGAACTTTGCGCTGTGCCCGCTGATCTCCGGCAGGCGGCTCTGCACGGCGTGGGATTTCTCGATGCTGGCGGTGAGGTTGACGTCGGGGATGCGTTCCGCCACCAGCTGGTCGAACTTGACGTCGAGGCTCGAGATGATCGCGATCGCCGTCAGCAGCATGATCGCGCCGAGCGTGCGCTGCAGGAGCGGACCACGGCCGGCCTGGCGCACGCGGTCGAACAGTGCCCTGCCGCCGAGGGTCAGCCCGAGCAGCACGACCGCGGAGCCCAGCGCGTAGGCGATCGCCACCGCCACGGTGCGCCCGCTGGCTGCGCTCACCGAGATCACGGCCGCGAGGATCGGGCCGGCGCATGGGGTATAGACGAACCCGAGCGCACCGCCCACGAAGAGGCCGGAGGCGAACCCATCGCCGGTGTTGATTCGCATCCCGCCCACTCCGACGGCGGCCACGCGCGAGAGGCGCGCCTCCAAGCGGTCCGCGAAACCCGGCACGATCAGGGTCAGTCCCATAATCAGCAGCACCGCGACCGCGAAGTCGCGCAGCGGATCCGAGCCGAGGCCCACGCCACCCACGACCTTGGCGATCCCGACGATTGTGACTGTGAAGGTGACCGTCAGCCCGAGCACCACCCCGAGAGGGCGCCGCCGGCCCCCGACGCCGCCTGCCGACAGCAGCGCGGGCAGCACCGGCAGCACGCACGGCGACAGGGCAGTCCCCGCTCCGGCGAGGATGGCAAAGAGGATCAGAACGAGCATGGCGGCCAGCGGAGGCTAGTGGAGCTTCCTTAACGCTCTATGACGCCGGGCGGATGCCAGACGTTCCCGTCCTCAGCGCCGCAGGAGCACATAGACCGTTGTAGCCGCGAGCGCCATCTGCCCGAAGGCGAGCGCGGTGCCGAGGTTGGCGGCGCCGAGCGCGCCGGCGAGCGCGCTCGCGAGGACGAACGCCCCAAGGATCATCAGCAAGTCACGCATCATCGTTGGCCTCGATTCTCCGCTCCAGCGCCGCCACGAGCGCCGACACGTCCAGGCCCGGCTCCTGCTTGGCGAGCAGCGCCTCGGCGGCGCGACGGCCGCCCAGGGCGCGCAGCCCGCGCTCGCCATGTTCGTGGGTGTAGTCGGCAAGCGCACTCGCGCGGCGCGCACGCAGTCGCCGCTCGGCGAGGTCGAGACCGTCGCGGTGCTGCTCGAGCGCCGCGACCAGCTCGTCGATGCCCTGCGGCGGTGGCAGCGAGGAGACCATGAGCACGTGTGGGGAGCGCGAGCCGAGCGAGCGCAGGGATGCACTGAGATCGCGCCTGGTGCGTACGGCCAGCTGGCCGAGGTCGGCCTTCGTGACGACGAGCACGTCGGGGATCTCCATGATGCCGGACTTCAGGAACTGCAGGGCATCGCCGCTGCCCGGCTGCACGACCAAGGCGATGGTGTCGGCCACGTCGACGACCTCTGTCTCGGCCTGCCCGACTCCGACGGTCTCGATCACCACCACGTCGAACGCCGCCGCCAGCGCCTGGGCCGCCGCGCGGGTCGGCCAGGCCAGTCCTCCCAAACGCTCTCCGGCGGCGGTCGAGCGGACAAGGACACCACGATCGGCGGCGTCGAGCTCGATCCGCGCTCGGTCTCCCAGGAGCGCCCCGCCGGAGCGACGTGAGCTCGGGTCGACGGCCAGCATCGCCACCGTGCGGGTGGGTGAGCCTCCATTCCGCCAGGCGTGCAGCAGCGCCGAGAGCAGCGTCGACTTGCCCGCGCCCGGCGGACCGGTGATCCCAATGATGTGCCCGGGGGCCTCGCCTCCGAGGGCCTGGGGCGAGACTTCGCGTAGCAACGCCGCGGATTGCTCGCGATCCTCGGCCGTCGCGCTCTCCAACAGGTTCAGCGCGGCCGGGGCCGCGCTGAGGTCGCGTTCGCGCAGGCGCGTTCCGAGTTCTGCGCCGTCCACCTAAACAGACGCCGGTACGCTGTTGCCCACCAGCTCCACGATGTCGCGCATGATGCGCGTGAGGTCGAAGTCCTTGGGGGTGTAGACGCAGGCCACGCCGGCGCGCTTCAGCGGCTCGACATCCTGGTCGGGGATGATTCCGCCGACGACCACGGGTGCCTGCACTCCGGCTTCGCGCAGCGCGTCGATCACCGCGGGAATCAGCTCGCGGTGAGAGCCCGAGAGGATCGACAGGCCGATCACGTGCACACCCTCCTGCAGCGCCGCAGAGGCGATCTGGGCCGGCGTCAGGCGGATCCCTTCGTAGACCACGTCCATCCCCGCGTCCCGGGCGCGTACGGCGATCTGCTCGGCGCCATTTGAGTGGCCGTCGAGACCGGGCTTGCCGACGAGGATCTTCGGTCGCCGGCCGAGCTGCTCCTGGAGCCTCGCGACCTCCTCGCGCAGCTCTGTCAGATCAGCGTCCGGCGTTTCGTGCCCGCTGGCCTCGCCCACGCCGGTGGGTGCCCGATAGGAGCCGAACACCTCACGCAGCGTGCGTGCCCACTCGCCCGTGGTGGCGCCGGCCCGCGCGGCGGCGATCGTCGGAATCATCAGGTTCTCACGAGAGTTCTCCTCGCCCGCGACCCGCGCAAGGTCGGACAGGGCTGCATCCACCGCCGTCTGGTCGCGCTCGGAGCGCCAGCGGCGCACCGCCTCGATCTGCTCGGCCTCGACGGCCGGGTCGACGACCAGGATGCCGCCCTCGGCGTCGTCGGTCAGCGGCGAGACGGCGGTCTCGGTAAAGCGGTTCTGGCCGACCACTACCTGCTCCCCGGACTCGATGCGGTGGATGCGCTGGCGATGGGAGTCCACCAGCGCGCCCTTCATGTAGGGGACCGCCTGCACCGCGCCGCCATGCTCGGCGACCACGGCCATCTCGGCGCGCGCCCCCTCCAGCAGCTCGGCGACGAGGCCGTCCATCACCTTTGAGCCCTCGAAGATGTCCGGATACTCGAGGATGTCCGTTTCGTAGGCGAGCACCTGCTGGATGCGCAGCGACCACTGCTGGTCCCATGGCCGCGGCAGCCCGAGCGCCTCGTTCCAGGCGGGAAGCTGAATCGCGCGGGCGCGCGCGTCGCGTCCGAGTGTGACTGCCAGCGCCTCGAGCACGATCCGCTGTACGTTGTTCTCGGGCTGCGCCTCCGTCAGCCCCAGGGAGTTCACCTGAACGCCGTAGCGGAAGCGCAGGTGGCGCTCATCGCGCACGCCGTAGCGCTCACGGCCGAGCTCCTCCCAGAGGATCGACATCGCGCGCAGCTTGGCGTGCTCCTCGACGAAGCGCACGCCGGCGTTGACAAAGAACGAGATCCGCCCGAACACCTCGCTCATGCGCTCCTCGGCAACGCGCTCACGCACCGCATCGAGCACGGCGATCGCGTTGCTCATCGCGTAGGCGATCTCCTGCACCGGCGTCGCGCCCGCCTCTTGCAGGTGGTAGGAGCAGATGTTGATCGGGTTCCACCGGGGGACGTGCTCGACCGTGTAGGCGATCATGTCGGCGATCAGCCGCATCGAGGGGCCGGGCGGGAACGCGTAGGTGCCGCGCGCCAGGAACTCCTTGATGATGTCGTTCTGGGTGGTCCCCTGCAGCTGTGATTGATCGGTGGGCGGGTCCTGGTTTTCGGCGGCCACGATGTACAGCGCCAGCAGCCACGCGGCGGTGGCGTTGATCGTCATCGAGGTGTTCATCTCCGACAGCGGGATGCCGTCCATCAGGGTGGCCATGTCGCCGCGGTGGGCCACCGGAACCCCCACCTTGCCCACCTCTCCGCGGGCGAGCTCGTCGTCGGGGTCATATCCGGTCTGGGTCGGTAGGTCGAAAGCGACCGACAGTCCCGTCTGCCCCTTCGCGAGGTTGCCCCGGTAGAGCTCGTTGGACGCCTTTGCCGTCGAGTGCCCGGCATATGTGCGCATCATCCAGGGCCGGTCAGGCTGCGCCAGCCGTGGGGCTCGATCGCCGCTCATACGACAATTGTACGGCGGAGCATTATCCTGGCGCAGGATGACGGGCCAAACGACCGAGCTGCCACGAATCGGATCGCCGGGCAGCGGCTTGGGCGACTCGTGGAGGGTGATCGTGCGCAACGACGACCACAACACCTTCGACCACGTCGCCCGCACGCTCGCGCGGTATATCCCCGCGACTACGCTGGAGCGTGGGCATGAGCTCGCCAACCTGATCCACAGCTCCGGCCAGGCGATCGTGTACAGCGGCCAGCAGGAGACGGCCGAGCACTATTGGGAGCAGCTCAAGGGCGCTGGTCTGACGATGGCCCCCCTCGAGCAGGGCTGAGACGACCGTGGACACGGCGCGTCGCGTTGTCCTCGATCGCTCGTGTGCGAAGCACACTTCGCTCACTGCGTCCTAGCGCCGCTTGGTCCACGGCCGTCTCAGGGCGCCGTTCGCCTTAGATGCTCTCGCCTTCGATTGGGTGAGGAGCGCCATTGGCGTGGCCGTTGTCGGCGAGCTCTGGCTCGGGGGCGATGGCGCCACCGGCGGTAAGGTCCCACCAGCCATAGAGCACCGGGACCTGGTACCAGCTGGAGTGGAGCACCCGGAAATCGGTCATCTCAGGACCCTCCCAGTAGCGCTCCCAGTCGAGTTTCTCCTCGAAGCTCGCGAGCTGCTGGAACTTGTAGCGGTCATCGCGCGCGCGGTAGACCGCGTAGGAGCTCGCGTTGTAGCGCAGGGCAGTGGCGGCGAGAACGTCCAGGTCCTGCTGGAATGCGTCGGCACGAAATCCCGTCGCGTACCACGGGATGATCACCGTGCCGGCCATCAGGCGCCGACCTCGGCGTGGATCGCGCCTGGCCCCTCGGCGGTCTTGCCCTGACCCTCGGCGTCGGCGCCGACGAGGATCGAGATCTTGCCG
>JBIOEX010000025.1:0-33361 GCA_044446485.1 Solirubrobacterales bacterium | reverse complement strand
CCCACCTGCCCCACCACTCGCCCCCGCCGCAGCCCGCTCAGCCAGTTCGGCAGCCTGGGCGCGGCCAGTGTCGTCGAGCGGGACCGGGAGCTGGCCCTGGAAACGCCCCTCGAGGTTGTAGGCCGTCTGGCCGTGGCGGGCCAGGTAGACGCGGGGGGAGCTGCCCATGGCGGCCCAGGATAGGGCAGTAGAGATCTGACTGGAGAGGGGCCCGCCTCGGCGGCCTGCGGCTTGACTGGGAAAGCGAGGGGCCCGGCTCGCCGGCCTTCGGCCGCCTGCGCCACCCTCTTTATTGGGCGATGCCCTCGGCTACCGGCGGCGGCTTCTCGGTGGAGCGTCCGGGCAGGTACAGCCACTCGTACAGCACCGCCGCAATCGCGCCGCCCACGAGCGGGCCGGCGTACCAGACCCACCCGTTGGACCAATAATTGCCCACCAGCTGCGGGCCGAACGCGCGTGCCGGGTTCATCGCGGCACCCGTGAAGGGTCCGCCGATCAGGATGTCGACCGTGATCGTCAGGCCGATCATCAGCGCTGCGATCGACTTGAACGCGCCCTTGGGGTCCACCGCGGTGCCGAACACCACCGTCACCAGCAGGAACGTGAGGATGCCCTCCAGCACGACGCCCGCGCCCGCATGGACTCCGTGGCCGAGCGCGGGCACGCCAAGGTGCACCGCTTCGGTTGGTCCGCTCGGCAGCAGTTCGCGCAGCAGCAGCGCCGCCGCTGCCGCACCCGCCAGCTGAGCCACCCAGTAAACGCCCGCGAGCGCCGGCTTGATGCGGCGCGTCAGCAGGAAGCCGAAGGTGACGGCAGGGTTGAAGTGCGCGCCCGACACGCGCGCGTACACGGCGACCATCACGCCGATCGCCAGGCCATGAGCGATCGCTACGCCGATCAGCGACGAGGATTCGAGGCCTTCGGAGGCGATGATCGAGCCGGCGCCAACGAAGATCAGGGTGAACGTTCCGATGAACTCGGCCACAGCGAGGCGTGCATTGTCTTTGAGCATGGCTGGCAAGCTATGAGGCCGGTCGGACGGATCTGCGAGGGCGTCATACACTCGGGGAATGCGGCGCCGCGTCACTTTCTCGCGCAACCTGACGCTGTCTCTGTCGCGGACCTGCCAGTGCTACTGCAAGTACTGCGCCTTCGCCACGCACACCGCCCATCTGTACTCCCCGGATGAGGTGATCGAGATCCTCGACGGGGCGGCCAAGCGCCAGGTCAAGGAGCTGCTGGTCCTGACGGGCGAGAAACCAGAGGTCAACCCCCGGGTGGCCGCCAAGCTGGCCGAGTACGGCCACGAGGACTTCACTGCCTACGTGGTCTGGGCCTGTGAGCGGGCGCTCGAGCGGGGCCTCTTGCCGCACACCAACCTCGGTGTGCTCCCACGCGAGGATCTGGCGCGGCTGCGAGAGGTCACCGCGTCGCAGGGATTGATGCTCGAGTCGATCTCCGAGCGACTGATGCAGACGGTGCATGCCGGTTCGCCCACCAAGCATCCGGCCCGGCGCATGGAGACGATCCGCGCGGCCGGCGAGCTGCGGATCCCCTTCACGAGCGGCATCCTTGTCGGCATCGGCGAGACCGAGGCGGAGCGCATGCAGTCGCTCGAGGCGATCGCCGCGGTGCACGCCGACCACGGGCACATCCAGGAGGTGATCCTCCAGAACTTCGTGCCCCACCAGCGCTACTACGGCCAGGAGCCCGCCCAGATCGCCGACGAGGCGGCACGGGAGTACTGGCGCACGGGGGTGGCCGGCCACCGGCCCGACCTGCCGTTGCCCGCCTGGGCCTGTCCGGTGAGTATCGAGGACATGAAGCGCCTGGTCGCGGAGACCCGCCGCCTGATGGGAGACGTCGGCATCCAGATCCCACCCAACCTGGCCGACTGGTGGGGGGAGCTGGTGGGCGCCGGCGCCACGGACCTCGGCGGCCTGAGCTCGAACGGCGACCACATCTCCCCCGAGCATCCCTTCCCCTCGCCCCACCAGGTGCGCAAGCAGCTGCAGGCCGACGGCGTGGCGCTCACGGAGCGCCTGTGCGTCTATCCGAAGTACATCGACCCCGACTGGATCGCGCAGGGGGTGCTCGACACGATCAAGCTGAAGTACTGGAGCTTCATTCCCCGGAGCGGCTCCGGCCGCACCTGGGTGGGTGGGGATACAAAACAAATCCGTCCCGAGCTGGTGGCCGGTGGGATCGAGAAGGGGCGGGACGGCATCGCGCTGAGCGCGGCGGAGCTGACGGCGATGTTCTCCGAGACCCGCCCCGAGGTCATCGAGGAGATGCGCCAGGCCGCCGACGAGCTGCGCGAGGAGCTCGCGGGGGAGACGGTCACGTTCGTGGTGAACCGCAACATCAACGTCTCAAACGTCTGCGTTGTCGGCTGCGCCTTCTGCGGCTTCGGTCAGGGCAAGCGCTCGCCCGACGCCTACGAGCACGACGAGACCGAGTTCGTCTCCCGGATCCACGACGCAATCGACTACGGCGCCAGCGAGCTGTGCATCCAGTCGGGCATCCACCCCGATTGGACCCTCGACGATTACCTCGGCTGGCTGCGCCTGGCCAAGCGGACCGCCGCCGAGGCGGGGACCGATCTCCACCTGCATGCCTACAGCCCGATGGAGATCGCCCACATGTGCGACATCTCCGGACTCCCGCCCAGCGAGGTCTTCGTCCGTCTGCGCGACGCGGGCCTCGGCTCGACGCCGGGCACGGCGGCCGAGGTGCTGCACGACGGCGTGCGCGAACGGATCTCGCCCAACAAGTTGCCGGTGGCGCGCTGGGTGCAGATCATCGAGGCCTCGCACCATGCCGGGCTGCGCTCGACCGCGACGGTCATGTTCGGGCACATCGAGGAGCCGTGGGAGCTGGCCGAGCACATGCGCGTCGTGCGCGAGCTGCAGGAACGGACCGGTGGGATCACGGAGTTCGTGCCGCTCTCGTTCATCCCCTTCCAGACCCTGCTGGGACGGACTCATGGCGTCGAGGAGATCTCGAGCGAGGAGAACCTCAAGCACACCGCGGTGTTCCGGCTGGCGCTTGGCAGGACGGTGCCGAGCCTGCAGGCGTCGTGGGTGAAGATGGGTCTCGACGCCGCTACAGAGGCCCTGCGCTGGGGTGTCAACGACCTCGGCGGCACGCTCATGGAGGAGTCGATCAGCCGCCTGGCTGGCAGCTACCACGGAACGAAGCTCGACCCCGGCGAGCTCGTCGCTGCTGCCCACGAGGCCGGCCGTCCCGCGGCGGAGCGCACGACGCTATATGACATCCGCCGGCGCTACGAGCTGCCGGTGGCTGCATAGCGCCCCCGCGGCTCAGCGAAACAGGTCCTCGTCCAGCGGTCGCAGCAGCGCGCTCGCGCCGGGACTGTCCTCGGCGGTGACGAATCGCGCGAGGCCCTCGATCAGCACGACGGGCTCCCGGGAATCCTTGGCGCGAGCGAGCTCAGCAGTCGCCGCGGCCGCGTCGGCGAGCGCAAGCCATGTGGCCTTTAGCTCGCGCCCGCCCGCGTCGGTCCGCCCCCGCCAGTCGTCCAGTGGTTGCATGCCCGCGAGGCCGATCGCCACATCGAGCTGCCCGTGGCGCCATGCGCGGCCGAAGCTGTCGGTGATCAGCACCGCGGGCGATGTGCCGGTCAGCTCGCGCAAACGCGCACGCAGCCGCCGCGCCGAGGCATCCGGATCACGGGGCAGCAGAATCAGCATGTCCGGATCGGCGGAGTTCGAGGTGTCGACCCCGGCGTTTGCGCACACGAAGCCGTGGTGGGTGCGGCAGATGAGCACACCGCGCTCAGCGCGCAGAATCTCCACGGACTGATCGAGTACGACCTGCACCGCACGCGCGTCCTTGCCCTGCTCTGCTGCCAGCTCTCGGGCGCGTGCGGTGGGCACGACACCGGCCAGATCGACGACGGCGCCTTCGGCCTTCGACACCACCTTGTGTGCGATTACGACCACCTGCCCGTCCCGCAGTTCGTCCTCGCCCACCGAAGCGAGGATCAGCTCGGCGAGGTCATCTCCCGAGCGCACCTCGGGGATGCCGCTGAGCGCACGTGCGGAGAGGCCGGACACGCAGCGTCCTGTTCAGGCGGAGGCTGTGGTGGGGAGGGCCTGCATGCGCACGGGTAGGCCGAGCACCGCGCGGGTGCGAGGGGCTCTGACGAGCTCTCCGGAGAGCCGCGCACGCAGGGCGGTGAGATCCTCGCCGGTGTCGATGTCCAATAGCAGCGATGCCGGCCGCGCGGTGCGCCAGGAGGCTGTGGCCGCGAGCGCACAGTGACGCTCATAGCTGCCGGGTCCAAAGCTGGGGGAGATGACGTCTGGAGGGGCGAGCAGCAGGCCGTTGGTACCCGTGCCGTGACGGTCGGGGACGATCACCACTTCGGGCTGATTTTCAACGGCGCCAAGCAATTGCGCCAGCTCGCCGGGGTCGAGCGCGGGGCAGTCGCCGGGTACGCACAGCACCCGTTCGATGCCCAGGGCCAACGCACGCTCTATGCCCAGCATCACAGCGGCGCTCTGACCGTCGTTGGCGGTATCGCTGAGTACGATCGCTCCCTGTTGGTCCGCGTGGTGAGCAACGGACTGCTCGCCCGTCACCACGATCGTCTGCTCGACCGCTGGGGTGTCGCGCAATGCATCGAGTACATCGCACACCATGGCTCGTGCCAGATCTTCTCTGAGCGACTCAGACACGCTTTCCGCCAGGCGCTGCTTGGCTACGGCGAAGTGCTTGACGGGCAGGATCGCGGCGGTGCGCATCTGCCCGCAGACGATAGTGGCGGAGCCCTCTACCAGCCGAGCAGCATCAACCCCAAGGTCACACCGGGGCCGATCGTGACCATCATTCCGCGCTCGCCCGGCTCGGGCTCGTAGCGCGCGATCGTGTCCCTGAGGACGTAGAAGATCGAGGGCGTGCCCACGTTGCCGTGCTCGGCCAGCGCGCCCCAGCTCGTGGCGAGGTCGTCGTCGGAGAGCCCCAGCGCGCTCTGCACATTCTCGACGATGCGCCTGCCGCCGGGATGAGCCATCCAGTGATCGATGTCCGAGCGCTCGAGGTGATTGCGGCGCAGGAACCCGGTGACGAGCGCCGGCAGGGCCGCCCCGCCGATGTCCGGCAGCTCGCGGGCGAGGTGCAGGTAGCTGTCCCCGGCGGTTAGGTCCAAGCGGACGGCGTCGAGCGTGCCCTCGATCTGATGGACCTGCGAGTCGACGATGACCGGGCCGTCCGCGTCGGGGTCGCTACAGAGCACGGCCGCGGCGCAACCGTCGCCGAAGATCGCCGAGCCGACCGTCTTGGCTCGCGGGTCCTCGGGTGTGGCAGGCGTGAGGATGCCGCTCATGCTCTCGGCCGCCACGACCAGCGCCTGCTTGCCGGGCTGCTCGCGCATCGTCTGGATCGCCAGGCGCATGAGCGGCACGCCGCTCGCGCAGCCCACGCCGCTGATGTGGTAGTTGTCGGTCGCCGGGTGCATCTCGTAGTGGTCGAGGATGCGATGGGCGAGCGTGGGAGCGCCGAGCGAGTACAGGCTCGAGCTGAGCACCGTGCCGATCTGGAGTGGGTCGAGCTCGAGTGCATCAACAGCATTGATCGAGTGACGCAGCAGGTCCTGCTCGATCTGCTGGGCACGTTCCTGCAACGTTTTCCCCAGGAAGTCATCGCTGAGGTCCAGGTGGCGGCGCTCCACGCCGCTGCGCGCGAAGATGCGCTCGGCGAACTCGTCCCCCTTTAGCCCCAGCCGCTCCAGGACCTGCTCCTGCGAGTAGGTGCTCTCGGAGTCGGAGACGGAGATCCCGGCTATCCGCGTACCGGCTGCTTTAGCCTCACGGCGCGCGGTGAGCACCGGCCCGGCGAGCACGGATGAGCCGCCGGTTCGGGTGAGGCCGCTTGGCACGGTCAAGGCTCCTTGATAGACGGTGGGCGTGGGGCGGGACATCCAGCTGGGCTTTCGACGATATGCACAACAACACCGCGCGACGGCGCTTGTTCTCCGTTCTTACGTAGTTCTTCGCAGCCGGTCAGGCCTCAAAACACGTTCTTAACGGGCAAGGGCTTCGGCAAAGCCGAGCACCTGTTCGGCAAGCAGCGCGCGGGCGGCGGCGTCATCCATGCGCGTGCCGGTCTGCAATGTCGGCAAGCGAGCGACGTTCTCATCCGCGACGATCCCGTCGAGCAGCTCGCCATAGAAGTCGGCCACGCCGTTTGCGTTGCACTCCAGCGCGGCGAAGGCCATGAACGAGGCGGTGGGTCCCTTCAGCACCTCGCCGCCGACAATTGGGCTGACAGCCACCACGGGCGCGCCGGCGGCCATGAGCGCCTCGCGGATGCCCGGCACGGCGAGGATCGGGGCGATCGAGGCGAGCGGGTTGGACGGCCCGATCACAATCGCACGGGCGCTCTGGATCGCCACGAGCGCTTGCTCGCTCGGCTTGGCATCCTCGGCGCCGCGAAACTCCAGGCCCTCGACGATGCCCTGGGCGCGCTCGCGGATCATGAACTCCTGGAATGAGCACCAACCTGAGGGGTTGCGCACCCATGTGCGCACTGGGTCGTCGCTCATCGGCAGCACATGCGCGCGTACCCCGATGGCCTCGTTCAGACGCGCGAGAGCGGCTGTGGGTGAGAGCTCCTCCTCGCCCAGCATCCGGGCGCGCCTCATACACCAGGCGAGGTCGCGGTCGCCGAGGTTGAACCACACGTCTCCTCCGAGCTCGCGCAGGCCGTCCATGACCGCGAATGTGTCCTCGCGTAGGCCCCAGCCGCGCTCGTCGATCTCATCGGCGAGCCAGAAGGACACGAGGTCGGGGTCAGGGGAGACGTGCGCGCCGTAGATCTCGATGTCATCGCCTGTGTTCGCGATCACCGCAAGGCGGGCGGGATCGATGACATCCGCCATGCCTCGCGCGAGCTTGGCGCCGCCGGTACCACCTGCGAGAACGACGATCTCTACATCTGGATCCATCACTCCCAGAGTACGTCTCCCAGGCCCGTGAGACGGATCCCCGCGTGAACCTTGTAGCGGGAGTTGACCCCGATCAGGAGAGCGGTCAGAGACTCTGTCGTGCGCGACATCTCCAGGCGGCCGCAATCCACACAGCGCAGCCCCTCGATCCGTTCGATCAGAGCCGCGGCCTCGCGCTTGTCCGCGCGCGCGTCGCCGCAGATGAGCACGTCCTCGTCGAGTGCACGGTCGAGCTCGGTCAGCTTGGCGGCGCTGACCGTGTGCAGGGCGGAGACCACGCGCACGCCATCGGGGACCATCTCGGCGGCCTGCTGCGCCGCCGAGCCCTGCCATACGCCGAGCATTCGCGTTGCCTTGCCGCTGACGGCCGCGGCGAGCGGGACGGTCGCGTCGATCAGCAGCTGGCCGGGGCGCAACGCGGTCTTCAGGTTGGTGAGCGTCTCGGATTGGTTGCGGAAGGGCACGCTCAGGATCACGATGTGAGCCTCGCGGACAGCGCTCGCGTTGTCGTGTCCGCTGAACGAGCCCCCGGGAACGATCTCTCCGGCGCGCGTGGCGGCCTCGATGGCGCGATCAGAATCACGCGAGCCGATCGCAATCGGTACCCCGGCGCGGGCGAGGCGCACGGCGAGGCCGAACCCCAGCGCGCCCGAGGCTCCGACGATGGCGACCGGATCGAGCGGGGAGGACTGCACGGCGGCTGAGTATAGGCTTCAGCAGATGAGACTCGAGGGCAAGACTGCGCTCGTCACTGGGGGTGCCTCCGGAATCGGCGCGGCAACGGCCAGGCGGCTGGCGGCGGAGGGCGCGCGCGTGGCGATCGGTGACCTCAACGAGGATGGCGCCCGGGCGATCGCTGGCGAGCTCGATGGGTTCGCGTGCTCGCTCGACGTGACAGACACCGGCTCGGTGCGCGCCGGGGTTGCGGCCGTCACCGCAGCGCTCGGCGAGATCGACGTGCTGGTCAACAACGCGGGCACCGACCGGTTCTCCTTCTTCGTCAACTCTGACGAGGAGCTGTGGGATTTCGTGCTCGCCGTCAACCTCCGTGGCGTGCTCGCCGTCACGCACGCGGTCCTGGGAAAGATGCAGGAGCGCCGCACGGGGGCGATCGTCAACGTCGCCAGCGAGGCGGGGCGCGTCGGCTCGCAGGGTTCGGTCGTCTATTCGGCCGCCAAGGCCGGGGTGATCGGCTTCACGAAGGCGATCGCGCGTGAGTCGGCGCGCTACCGGGTGCGCTGTAACGCGGTTGCTCCAGGGCCGATCGAGACGCCGCTGCTGAACAATGCACCGCAGGTTTTGGGGGAGATCGGCGAGCGTCTGAAGCAGGGCATGATCAACGCCACCGTGATGGGCCGCTCCGGCGAGCCGGAGGAGGTCGCGGCCGCAATCGCGTTCCTGGCGAGCGAGGACGCCTCGTATGTGACTGGCCAGACGCTGAACGTCAGCGGCGGCCTGTCGATGTGGTGAGCGCGCCTGTGCAAGATCTGCCGAGCGCTGCGAGCATCAGGGAGGTCGGTCCCCGCGACGGGTTTCAGAACGAGCCCGAGACGATCCCGACCGAGCGTAAGGTCGAGCTGATCGATGCGCTCGCGCGTACAGGGTTGCGCCGTCTGGAGGTCACGAGCTTCGTGCGGGCCGATGTGATCCCCCAGCTTGCCGACGCCGCTGAGGTGCTGCAACGCATCGACGTGCCCGAGGACGTCGCCGTCAGCGTGCTGGTCCCCAACGAGCGCGGGCTGGACGCGGCGCTCGAGCACCGCGAGAAGATCGACGAGATCAACGTCTTTCTGTCGGCCTCAGAGACCCACAACCAGAAGAACGTGAACCGCTCGATCGAGGAGTCGCTCGACGGTCTGGATGTCGTGCTGGGACGGGCACGCGAGGCGGGGTTGCGCTGTGAGGGTGTGATCTCGACCTCGTTCGGCTGCCCGTATGAGGGCCGCGTCCCGCCCGAGCGCGTGCTCGAGATCGCCAAGCGCTTGAATCAGGCGGGCGCGCAGGAGATCGGCTTCGGCGACACGACGGGCATGGCCAACCCGCGCCAGGTGGGGGAGCTATTCGCCCTCTGGAAAGAGGGCTTGCCAGGGGTGGAGCTCACCGCGCACTTCCACAACACGCGCGGACAGGGCCTCGCGAACGTGCTCGCGGCGCTGGAGGTCGGGGTAGACAGCTTCGAGTCGAGCTTCGGCGAGCTGGGCGGCTGCCCAGTGCCCCCCGGCGCCACCGGCAACATCGCGACCGAGGATCTCGTGTCGATGCTCGAGGAGATGGGGATCGAGACCGGCATCGGCCTGGATGCGCTGCTCGAGTGCGCGCGGCGCGTGCAGGAGATCCTGGGCAGGCCGCTCGGCAGCCACACCCTCCTCGCCGGCCCAGTGCGGCAGAGCTAGCCTGCCGCGACCTGCTCGGCCTCGCGCGCGCTCTCGCGCATAGCGGCCACGCAGTACTCCTGCACCGCGACCTCCATCTCGAGCGTCGTCGCCAGCGCAGGCCGTGCGGAGGCGTCCATCACGGCCTTGGCGCGGCCCACGGCCACCGGCGAGTTCGCCAGCAGCTCATCCACCAGGGTCTGCGTGGCCTGCTCTAGCTCGTCGGCTCCCACGACGCGGTTGACGAGACCGATGCGCTCAGCCTCTGCGGCGCCGATCGTGCGGGCGGTCATGATCAGCTCCTTGGCGCGGCCGAGCCCGACGACCGCGGGCAGCCGTGAGGAGCCGCCGACGTCGGGGATGATCCCGAACTTGACCTCGGGCAGTCCGAGCTGGGAGTCCTCGGAGGCGATGCGCAGATCGCAGCCGAGCGCGACCTCGAGCGCGCCGCCGAAGCACGCGCCATGGATCTGGCAGACGACAGGCTTGGGCATCTCTTCGCAGAGGTTCGCGCAGTCGAGGAAGACGCTGCGGAAGGGTCGCAGCACGTCCGGGTCGCCAGCGAAGGAGGCGAGCTCGCCGAGGTCCACGCCGGCCGAGAAGACGGGGCCCTCGCCGCGCAGCACGACGCAATGCACTGAAGCATCATTCGTTGCCTCCCGCAGAGCATCCCCGAGCTCCAGAAGCAGCGCCTGGTTCATCGCGTTGCGCTTCTCCGGGCGGTTCAGTACGACATGGCGAACGGCGCCGCGGTCAACGGTTGAGACGAGGCTCATCTGGGCGATCGTACTAGGCTGCGGAATCGAACTGGATACCAACGGAGGGGTGTATGGCGCAGCAGATCGAGAAGGTGGGCGTGCTCGGAGCGGGGCTGATGGGTCACGGCATCGCCCAGGTGGCGGCCCAGTCCGGCTATGTAGTCGTTTTGCGTGAGACCGGCGAGGAGACTTTGCAGAAGGGGATCACCAAGATCGAGAAGCAACTCGCCAGGGCCGTCGAGAAGGGGAAGTCCTCCCAAGAGGACGCCGACGCGGTGCGCGGGCGCATTCAGGGGACTGTCAGCTACGCCGATCTCGCTGACTGTGATCTCGTGATCGAGGCGATCACCGAGAACCTCGCGCTGAAGCTCGAGATGTGGAAGGAGATCGATCAGATCGTCAAGTCCGACGCGGTGTTCGCGACGAACACGTCCTCGCTGGCGGTGATCGACCAGGCCGCGGCGACGAGTCGCCCACAGCAGTTCGTCGGGCTTCACTACTTCAACCCGGCGCAGGTGATGAAGCTCGTCGAGGTCGTGCGCTGCGTGACCACATCTGAGGAGGCGTTCGAGACCGCCATGCAGTTCGCGCAGTCCGAGGGCAAGCTGGCTATTGGAACCAAAGACCGGGCGGGATTCATCGTCAACCGCCTGCTCGTGCCGTATCTGCTCGACGGGATGCGCGCCTACGAAGAGGGTGTCGGCTCCGTGAGCGAGATCGACGAGGCGATGAAGGCCGGCGCGGGGCACCCGATGGGACCGCTGACGCTGTCGGACTTCGTCGGGTTGGACACGCTCGGCTCGATCTGCGACGTGCTCTTCGACGAGTTCAGAGAGCGGCGCTTCGCGCGCCCTCCCGTGCTGCGCAAGATGCTCAGCGCGGGCTGGTACGGGCGCAAGTCAGGGATGGGCTTCTACGACTACGCGGGTGAGACTCCCGTCGCAAATCCCGGTATTTAGCTTGGCAGGCGTTGGTCAGGCAACCGGGCGCGCTCTCGCCGGCGGCCCCGAGCGCCACCGAGAGAAGTCGCGTGAGCAGGGCAAGCTCCCAGTGCGCGAGCGCGTCGCGCTGCTGCTCGACGACGGGTCCTTTGCCGAGGAGGCGCTGCTGGCGAACTGGGATCAGGAGGGCCTCGGCGCCGACGGTGTGGTGACGGGCGTGGGGACGGTCGAGGCCAGGACGGTCGCGCTGATGGCCAACGACCCAACGGTGAAGGCGGGCTCGTGGGGCCCGAAGACGGTGGAGAAGATCCTGCGCATCCAGGAACGCGCGCTTTCGCTGCGCATCCCGATGGTCTATCTCGTGGACTCGGCGGGCGCGCGGATCACCGAGCAGGTCCAGATGTTCCCGGGCAGGCGAGGGGCGGGGAGGATCTTTCACAACCAGGTCAAGCTCTCGGGGCTGGTGCCCCAGGTGTGCGTGCTGTTCGGCCCGAGCGCCGCAGGGGGGGCATACATCCCGGCGTTCTGCGACATCGTGATCATGCGCGAGGGCAACGCCTCGATGTACCTCGGCTCACCAAGAATGGCGGAGATGGTGATCGGCGAGAAGGTGAGCCTGGAGGAGATGGGCGGCGCACGCATGCACACGGGCGTGAGCGGGTGCGGACATCAGCTGGTCTCCTCAGACGAGGATGGGATCGCGCTTGCAAGGCGCTACCTCGGCTATATGCCGGGTAACTGGCAGGAGAAACCGCCGCCCGCAGAGCCGGTGGCGCCCGTGCCGGCGACGCCGATCGAGGAGATCGTGCCCGAGGACGAGAACAAGCCGTTCGACATGAAGGCGCTGATCGAGGCGGTGGTGGACGCGGGCTCGCTGCTGGAGGTGCATCCGCGCTGGGCGAAGGAGATCGTCGTGGGGTATGCGCGCCTGGATGGAAGCGCGATCGGGATCGTGGCCAACCAGCCCAAGCACAAGGGGGGCGTGCTGTTCGGCGACTCGGCCGACAAGGCCGCGCGGTTCATCTGGACGTGTAACGCGTTCAACGTCCCGCTGCTGTTCCTCGCTGACGTTCCGGGCTTCATGATCGGCACACAGGTCGAGCGCGACGGGATCATCCGCCACGGCGCCAAGATGATCAGCGCGGTCTCAGAAGCGACCGTCCCGAAGATCTCGGTGATCGTGCGCAAGGCCTACGGGGCAGGGCTGTATGCGATGGCCGGGCCGGCCTTCGAGCCCGATTGCGCCATCGCCCTGCCGAGCGCCTCGATCGCGGTGATGGGCCCCCAGGCTGCGATCAACGCCGTCTACTACAACCAGCTGCAGGCGATCGGTGACGAGTCCGAGCGCGCCGCCAAGACGGAGGAGCTGCGCAAGGAGTACGCCGGGGACATCGACATCCTGCACCTCGCTTCGGAGATGGTCATCGACGCGGTGGTCGAGCCCGGGGATCTGCGCACGGAGCTCATCGCACGGTTCGCGCACGCGTCGCGCAAGGACCGTGACTGGCTTGCCAAGCACAACCCGGTCACCCCCGTCTAGACCCGTTAGGCGATTGCTGGGCAAGCGAGGCAAGGACGCAGTGAGCGTGGCGTGCTGGCCGATCAGTCGATCGCATCTGATCGACGATCGGTACGCGAGCGGACGAGGACACAGCATTCGCGCCCGCTCAGCGGTCGCCTAACCGTCCTGGAAGGGTGGGTAGGTCTCAGTCAGTAGGTATAGATAGGCGTCGCTGCGCGCGGTGTAGGAGTTGGCGAGCACCATCAGGTCGAACAGGCCGCGCGGCATCTTGCCGGTGATCACGATCACGACCCAGGCGGCGAATGCGCCGATCTCGAGCAGCAGGTTGATGACATAACGCAGGATCAGGATCGGGATCGCGAGGATGATGCGCAGCAGCGTCTTCAAGCGGCTGTAATGCTCGAGCGGACCATCGAACTGCATCCGCACCGGGTAGCCGGGGTCGGGCGAACCGCCGAAGGATGGGTAGGGGTCGCACAGCAGCAAGGCGTACGCGGTGACGCGGGTCTGGAAGCGCAAGAAGCCAGCGACGAAGTCATACATGGTGCGCGGGTAGTGGCCGGTGAAGACGATCGCGAACCAGGCGATCACGATCACGACCCAGGCGATGATCGCGTACACGTAGAGCACGATCGCGACAGGGATGACGAGGATCAGCCTGAAGAAGGCGGTCAGCCGGCTGCGCTTCTCAGCGTAATCGGCCTCGAAAGTGACGGGATAGGACATCAAGCTTCCCCCTTTGTAGGTGCGGTGAGCGCTCCGTGAGCATCCTAAGGCGCTGAGCGATGGGCGTGTTGCTCTTTTTTCAATAGATTGCCCAGAGATGGACGCCACCGAGCTCGCCTATGCCGGAATTGCCAAGCAGGCCGAGCTGATCGCGGCCGGCGAGGTGAGCTCCCGCGAGCTGGTCGACCTCTACCTGGAGCGGATCGAGCGGTACGACACGCAGCTGAACGCGTTCAGGGTCGTGTTCGGCGAGCGCGCACGGATGGAGGCCGATCAGGCCGACGCGAGGCGGGGTGCGGGAGACAGCGAGCGCCCGCTGCTGGGCGTGCCGATCGCGGTCAAGGACGAGATCGACGTGGCGGGCGAGGTCACGACCTTCGGCACCAATGCCTACGGTGAGCCCGCGCGCGAGGACGCCGAGATCGTGAGACGCGTACGCGCGGCGGGGGCCGTGGTGATCGGCAAGACCCACATGCCCGAGCTGGGCGCCTTCCCCTGGACCGAGTCCCCCACCTGGGGTGTGACGCGCAACCCGTGGAAGCTCGAGCACAGCCCCGGTGGCTCGAGCGGCGGCAGCGCAGCGGCAGTGGCCGCCGGGCTGGTGGGCGCCGCGCTGGCAGGCGACGGAGGGGGATCCATTCGCTTTCCGTCGGCCTACTGCGGTTTGTTCGGGTGCAAGACCCAGCGCGGGCGCGTGCCGATGGCGCCGCACTCCAACGCCTGGCATGGCCTGGCGGTCAGCGGCGTACTGACGCGTTCGGTGCGCGATAGCGCTCTGTTCTACGACGCAATAGCCGATGGGCCGCCGGATATGGGATCCCCGCCCACCCCCGCCGGCGAGGTCCCTCCGAGCCCGTTTCTGGAGGCACTCGAGCCGCCCGGCCCTCTGAAGATCGCCGTGGCCAGCAAGCTGCCGCCCTCGCCGCTCACGCGCCTGCACCCCGACAACCGTGGTGCGTTGGATGAGACGGCGGAGCTGCTGAGAGCGCTCGGCCACGAGGTGAACGTGCGGGAGATCGAGCATGGTCCGACGGCGCCGGCACCAGAGTTCACGGTCCTCTACCTGCGCAGCCTCCATGACGAGGTGGCCGCGCTCCCCCACCCCGAGCGCGTGGAACGGCGAATCCGTGCGCTCGCCCGCCTCGGGGGTGCGCTCCCATCGAGCGTCGTCGACTGGGCAGACAGCCGCGAGACGGCGTACGTCGCGCGGCTGAACGAGCCGCTGGGCGACCACGACGTGCTGCTGACGCCCGTGACCCCAGCTCCCCCGCCGAAGATTGGCGCCCGCGAGGGCCTCGGCTGGCTGCGGACATCGCTCGCGGCGTCCGCGACGGTTGCCTACGCCGCGTGCTGGAACTACACCGGCCAGCCGGCATGCTCGGTGCCGACGGGCTTCGCCGCTGGCGGACTGCCGCTGGCGGTCCAGCTCGTGGGGCGCCCCAACGACGAGAAGACACTGCTGTCGCTCGCCGCGCAGATCGAGGCCGAGCGTCCCTGGGCGCAGGGCCGTCCCCCGCTGTTCTCGTGAGCGAAGCGCAGGAGCTGCTCGAGGTGGCCGCTGGTGCCGCCCGCATGGCCGGTGGGCTGCTGGCCGAGCGCGCCCGGCACGGGGAGGAGCGGGAGGTGAGCAGCAAGAGCACGCCGACCGATCTGGTGAGCGAGGCGGATCTTGCCTCCCAGCGGGCGATTCGCGCGCTGCTGGCCGAGCGCCGGCCGGATGACGGCTTTGTGGGCGAGGAGGAGGGCCGCTGCGAAGAGGGCGAAAGCGGGCTGAGCTGGGTCGTCGACCCACTCGACGGGACCGTCAACTTCCTGTTTGGCATCCCGCAGTGGTCCGTGAGCGTCGCGGTGCGCGACGGCGAGGGGACGGTCGCCGGTGCGGTGTATGACCCGAATCGCGACGAGCTGTTCACCGCGACGAGGGGAGGCAGCCCGACGCTGACAGGACCGGGCGGTGTGACCGGGCTGAGACCCTCAGAGCGCGAAGATCTGCCGAGCGCGATGGTCGCGACCGGACTGGCCTATGACGCAGGCGTGCGCGAAGCCCAGGCGAAGGTGCTGGCCAGGCTGGTTGGGCGCGTGCGCGACATCCGCCGCTTCGGCAGCGCCGCGCTGGATTTGGCGTGGACGGCGGCGGGGCGCTACGACGCGTACTTCGAGCGCTCGGTCAAGCAGTGGGACATCGCCGCGGGGCAGCTGATCTGCGAACGCGCGGGGCTCGAGGTGCGGGAGCTGCCGGTATACGAGAACCTCCCTTGGGGGATTCTCGTCGCCCCGCCTGCCCTGTCGGCGCCGTTGCTGGAGCTGGTCTCCGGGCCATAGCCCGGCAATGCGGCGGGTGGGAGTCGAACCCACACGCCCTTGCGGACAGAGGCTTTTGAGGCCTCCGCGTCTACCGTTCCGCCACCGCCGCACGCGAGCAGTCCAATATACGACCACTGCTTGTATCGGGGCCCCACGTACTTGGAAGCACATAACGGGGCATCCGCAGTGGGCCAGGTCCTCTCCTCGTCCGAGCCCCCGTCAGGCTGGGAGCGGGGCGCCGGGATAGTCCTCAGCGCCAGCTGCCGGGTCGCGGCGCTCGACCTCGACGTTCCAGTCCTGTTTGAAGCCGCGCATCGCGAACGCGATCAGCAGCATCTGTACGGGGACGATCAGCAGCGTGAGAACACCGAGCAGCCCGGCGTTCAGCGCGGGCTGGGCGAAGCCGGTCTTGTCGCGGGAGAACCAGCTGGGTCCTGCCACCAGCGCGAAGATCAAGAGCAGCACTGCCAGCGCTGAGGAAATGGGCAGCACGCCCCGGCTCCAGCGGGCGGCGTAGAACGCCATCAGCAGGTAGGCGATGATGTAGCCGATCTGGATCGGAAGCGCTCCCTGGAGCACGCTCCAGCCGCCGATCGTGACGATCAGGATCAGCGCGGCGGTCACGAGCAGCAGGAGGACCACTGTCGCGCGGGTGGCCTGCACGACCGGCAGCTCGCGGTTGGGGTGGGTGACGATCACGCCGCGTGCACGACGGTCCGCCAGCGCCTGGCTGCGGAAGGTGGAGGACATCGTGGGAAACCATACAATCTCCAGCGGTCCCCGTGTGCGTCAGCGGCGCTCGGGGCCCCCACCCGCGGGCGTGGTGGAATTGGCAGACACGCTGGCCTTAGGAGCCAGTGGGCGAAAGCCTGTGGGAGTTCGAGTCTCCCCGCCCGCATTCGTCGTGGGGTCTGCGCTGCGCTCAGCAGCCTTCGCTCGCGCCGGAGCCGGGCGTGCACTGCTCCCAGGCCTTGCGGGTGTAGCTGCCGACGCCGGCACCGTTGATCCAGCCTCCGAGTTCTTCGCCCCATTTGAAGTAAACCCCGTTTGCGATGCGGACTTTCTTACCGACGATCCCACCGGTGAATTCGGCGCCACCTTCGAACGTCACTTCGGCTTCCGGGGCATAGATGCCGCCTTCGAACAGCGCTCCGCGGCTCACGAGGAAGGGGCCTTTGCCTTCCATTATGACCACAAGGCCGCCCGGGCCGGCGTGGTTTTCGAGCTTGAATTCTTCAGTTTCGAACTTGCCCGTGCCCGCCGGGCATTTGCTCGTGCCTTCCGGCGACCCAATGAAGATTTCGACTTTCGACCCCGCCGCGATGATTAGTTTCCCTGCGTGTTCGGCGTGGAAGTTGCAGAGAAAGTATTTGGAGCCTGACAGGGTCAATTCGCCCAGGCTGCCGAGTTTCAGTTCGTAGTTCGGTGAGCCGGTGAACTTGTTGACTGCTTTTCCCGCCGTGTAGAATTCATCTTTGCCTGCGGCGGCGCAGCCTTTGGCCACGCATTCTGTGATCCGGCTGTCTTCGTTGGCTTCTTTGGTCGCGTGTGTCGCCGGAAGCGTCGCGGCGAATTTCCCTTCGGCTGCAGAGCGGGTCTTTTCCGGAGGTTTGACGGTCGCGCCGCCTTCTTTTTTGAATTTGCTCGGGGGAGAGGGCCCGAGTTCGTACCCGCCTTCCAGCGCGGCCCCGCCTTCCTCGAGGATCGTACCGTTGCTCGCGGAGAGCCCTGGGACTTTGACGCTACCGCTCACATGGATTTCTTCCAAGCCGAGAAGCCCGTGTACGGGGAACAACGGTTCGCCGCTGATAGTCGACTTGATGCTCGCCTGAAGTCGAACCCCGGGTTTGACGCTGTTGACCAGACCTTCGGAGGTCACGCAGCGCTGGGTGACGCCGGATTCGGTTGCGATGGTTCTCCCGGCGCATTTTTCCCCAGCTTTGAGCGGCAGCGTGGTCCAATACTGGAAGGTCGCGCTGTTGCCGAGCGACTCGGGACTGTTGTTACAACTGGCTGTGACCGCTTCGCTTCCGTTGATGCACTGCGTTTCCCCGGGATTGAGCTGGCTCAGCCGGTAGCTCGCCACCTGCAATCCCGCTTCGGCGGCCGCAAGCTCGGCCTTGACGTTGTTATCGCGCGTGGTGGACGTGGAGGTCTGAACTGCGACGGCTATCGCCGCGCCCGTGAGCAGGGTGAGGATGAACAGCACGATGATCGCGCTCGGCAGGACGAACCCGGCCTCGCCGGCGAGGCGGCGCTTGAAGTTGAGATGACGCATATGGATCGCTCCGTGTCGAGTTGTGTGGACTTGGGTCGGCGATGGGGTTGAGGTTGGGGAGCGAGGCATGACTTGACTCATCCTCATCAGTGGGGTTCGGCGATAAGCGTGGACACCCGAACGGGCGTGGGTTCGTGAGTGCCGGCCGGCACTTTGACCGTGACCGCGACCGTCAGTCGCTTGTAGTTTTCTGACGCCGGGCATTTCGCCCCGCAGTTTTTGTCTGTGTGCCAGGTGACGAAGTCATAGACGTTGCCGGTGAGGAGGCCGTCTTTCCATTCGCAGGCCCCGACTTTTTCCGCGCATGACCGGCCGCTCGGTGTGGCCGAGACTGCGCCTGTTCCTTCGGCGATCGCCATCGTCTCGGCTTCTGTGCCGGTGGTGCCGTACTGGTATTCGTGTGTGCCCCCTTCTTTGACGTAGTAGTCAGGGTTGTTCGTTTCGGTCGAGTGGGTTGGCGCCGAGGCCATCGCCAGTTCGCTGTAGGGGATCGTCTGCAGGCGCTCGATCTCCAGCTGCGCGCGGTGGGCCATCGAGGTGCGGCGTTCGGACAGCAGCGTGAGCTTGCGCGCGCTGTCGAAGGCGCCGATCAACCCGAGGATCCCCACCGTCAGCACGAGTGCGGCGATCAGCACCTCGATGACGGTGAAGCCGTCCTCGGTGCGGAGGCGAAGGAGTCGATGGGAGAAGGGCCGGGATCGCATCTCAGCCTTTGAGTTCCAGGTTGCGCATGAAGGCGTCGTCTTCGAGCACGACTTTGTGGCCGTAGCCGCTGCTGCCGGCCTGTTTGAGCGTGCCTTTCGCGGGCAGTTCGATCTTCAGCGTGACGACGTTCGGCGCCGCCGTGTTGGTTTCGGTCCCTTTGAAGTAGGAGAAGACAGCGGTCCCGTTGACGACATCCTTCACGATCACCGGGCCGGTGCCCGGGAGGGTTTTCCCTTCTTCGGCCGCGAGGCGTTCGCACTGGGTGTATTCGGTGCCTGACTGGCTGACGTTGCATTCGTACTTGATCTTCCAGCTTTTGCCCCCGATCGTGGCGAGGAAGAGGATCGCGCTTGCTTTAGCTTCTTCGACTTTGGATGCCTGACGGATGTCGCGCACCATGCGTGCTAAGCCGGTCCGGTCTTCCTGCATCGTCTGCGCCCATTCGGTGTCGCGCGCCTCGACCTGCTGGCTGGACTCCAGCATGGCGAGCACCGCCCCGAACACCACGATTGCGAGCGCGGAGGCCACGAGCAGCTCGACCAGCGTGAACCCGTCCTCTTGGCGGAGCAGGGCGCGGCCACGCTCTCCGGCGGGAGACTCGCGGTGCTTCCTGCAGAAGATTTTTGGCATCGTTGAGAACACCGTTTGTCTGTATGTCCTTTCGGCCGACACGGCTCCCGGCTTTAGCTTCCCCGCGGCCCATAAGCCGATTACTCCGTTTTGGGCTTTGAAGAGGGTGGGCATTTGGAACGCCCAAGTAGTCTTCTGAGATGAATTCGTCGTGTGATGGGGGCTGTCAGCTCACCTACCTGCGCCGCCGGGATGACGGCGCCCTGATCGTCTACTGCGAGGATCACCGGCGCGAGTCGGTCGTGGGCCAGGATGTGGCGTCGTTCTGCGACATCGAGGAATGCGAAGCGGTCGTCCTTGCACCCCAGATGCTCTGTCCGCGCCACTCACGGCGCATCACACCTGACGCGGTGAGCGGGTAGAGGCCTTCAGCTTTCTTTCACGTTGACCCGTCAGCATGAGGGCCATGCGTCTTCTGGTCGTCGACGATGAGGCGTCCGTGCGTGAGGCGCTCGCGCTCGTGCTCGACCTGAGCGGTTTCGAGGTGGCGACGGCGGCCGGTGGTAGCGAGGCGATTCGCACGCTCGCGACCGACTCACCCGACGCGGTGATCCTCGACGTGCTGATGCCGGGCCTCGATGGTCTGGAGGTCTGCCGGCGGATGCGTGCCACCGGCGATCGCACGCCTGTGCTGATGCTGACCGCGCGCACGGAGGTGTCAGAGCGGGTGGCGGGCCTGGAGGCAGGCGCTGATGACTACCTGGCCAAGCCGTTCGCCCGGGAGGAGTTGATTGCTCGCCTACGGGCGCTGCTGCGACGCACGGGATGGGAGGAGGGCGACGAGCGGCTGCTGCGGTTCGAAGATCTCGAGCTCGATCCCGCGGCGCACGAGGCGCGCCGCGCCGGGCGTGTGCTCGAGCTCACCCGCACGGAGTTCCTGCTCCTCGAACTGCTGCTCAACCATCCCCGTCAGGTGCTCACCCGCGCGAGCATCTTCGACCACGTATGGGGCTATGACTTCGGCCCCGCGTCGAACTCGCTCGAGGTCTACATCGGCTACCTGCGCCGCAAGACCGAGGCCGCCGGTGAGCCGCGGCTGCTGCACACTGTGCGCGGCGTTGGCTACGTGCTGCGCTCATCGCCGCGATGAGCTTTCGCCGTCGCATGATCCTGCTCGCCGCTGGGGCCGTCGCTGCGGCGATCGTGATCGCGTCGGTCGTCGTCTACGTGGTGACGCGCAACGAGCTGCGCGGTCAGATCGACGCGAGCCTGCGAGCGACGGTCACCCCCGGTCTGCCTCAGGCGGTGCGGCTGCAGTCCCGCTTCGGCGGGGCTGAGCTCGCGAGGCTGAAGAAGAGCGGGAAGCAGCCGGACGTGGCGTTCTCCACAGCGGTCGCGGGCGGCCCGGCCGGCGAAGCCGGGAACGTCCCGGCCGGAGCCGCGCGCGTCTCCGGCGGCGAGGTGCACGTGCGCACGAGCCACGGCGCGCACGGGGAAGTGGTCACGGTCGAACGCAGGACCATGGTGCTACCGAATGGCAGCGTCAAGCGGCGACCGGCGGGCTCAGGATCCGACCAGGGCCTGCAGCTCGTGCTGCCCGCGCCGAAGCTCGGCGGCCCCACGGGTTACGTGCAGCTCTCCGGACCGGACGGGAACGTGCTCAGGGCGGGCAAGGGCCCGCTGCTCCCCGTGACCGCCGCGGCGCGCGCGGTCGCCTCGGGCAAGCGCGATGCCTTCTTCAGCAACGCGACGGTGGCAGGTACGCCGGCGCGTGTGCTCACCGAGCGTGCGCCGCACGGCGCGGTGTGGCAGGTCGCCCTGCCGTTGAGCGACGTGAACAACACCCTCAGACGGCTGCTGCTCGTGCTGGCGATCGTCTGCCTGGGCGGCATCGCGCTCGCGGCTGCGCTCGGGCTGCTCGTCTCACGGGCGGCGCTCGCGCCCATACGCCGGCTGACGGGCGCCGCGGAACGCGTCGCGCGGACACAGGACCTGGGCCATCGCATCCCGGCGGGCGAGGAGGACGAGCTCGGCCGTCTGGCCGCCAGCTTCAACACGATGCTCGCCGCGCTGCAGCGCTCGCGGCTGGCGCAGCGCCAGCTCGTCTCCGACGCCTCGCACGAGCTGCGCACGCCGCTGACCAGCGCGCAGGCGAACCTCGACGCACTCGCGCTGGGCGAGCGGTTGCCCCCCGGCGAGCGCGCTCGTGTCATAGCCGCCGCGCAGGCGCAGCTGGGCGAGCTGACCGTCCTCGTCGGGGATCTGGTCGACCTGTCGAAGACCGAGATCGACGAGATCGAGGTCGAGGACGTACGCCTCGACCTCGCCGCCACAGGAGCGATCGAGCGCGCAAGGCTGCACGGGGCGGGCGGGCACTCATGCACGTTTGTGCTCGACGCCGAGCCCTGCCTGGTGCGCGCCGCGCCAGCGCGCCTGGACCGGGCGATCGCCAACCTCTTCGACAACGCGTGCAAATGGAACCCGCCCCCACCGGCCGGACCCGTCGAGGTGCGCGTGCGCGACGGCCGCCTGGAGGTGCGCGACCACGGCCCGGGGATCGCCGCAGAGGACCTGCCGCGCGTGTTCGACCGCTTCTACCGCTCTCCGGAGGCGCGCGGGCGTCCGGGCTCGGGGCTCGGGCTGGCGATCGTCAGGCAGACGGCCGAGGCTCACGGCGGCTCGGTGCACGCCGCCAACGACCCCGGCGGCGGCGCCCGGCTGACGCTCGAGCTCCCGTCCCTGCAGATGAGCGACGCCGAGCTTCAGGCGGCCAAGACGGACCCTCTCTAGCTCGCCCGCGCCATTCAGGAAACTCCTCGGCTCCTCTAAGGCGATTCTCAGGTTGGGCCAGTTTGATGTGCGTGCCGCCGCCAGCGACCGGAGATCGCGGGGGCGGCGCCACCGCGCAGCGATCGAACCGCAAAGGAGCCCCCGTGTCCCGCCATCCCCCGTTCGTCCCGCTCACCGTCCTGTGTATCGCAGCGGCGAGCCTTGTGCTGGCCGCCTGCGGTGGCTCATCCACCAATAACGCCGCCGAAAAGGAACGCACGAGCGAAGCCAAGGCCGAAGCGAGGTTCGCCGACTTCGCCAAGTGTTTGCGCGAACATGGCGTCAACGCTGAAACCCTGACGCACCCCGGCGGCGGTCACGGCCTGAAGGTATCGCCCGGATCAGGCGGACGTCAACAGTTCGAAGCGGCGCAGAAGGCCTGCCAGCGCTACCAGCCCGAACCGAAGAAGGTGAACCTCTCCCCACAGGAAAAGGTGGCTCGCGCCGAAGCGGTCGAAAAGTTCGCCAAGTGCATGCGCGAACACGGCATCGAACTGCACGCGTCGAGCTCCGAAGGAAGCATCCGGATCCGGGTCCCCGGCGGGCCCGGCAGCGGCCCGAACCCCGAAAGCCCCTCCTTCCAGAAAGCGCAGCAGGCCTGCCAGGGGCTGCTGCCCTTCAAGGGTCACGGCCCACCGGGCGCGCCGCACACCGGGCCGGGCGGCTCGGGAGGCGGAAACTTCGCGATCGGCGGCTGAGCTCCGATGAGCCCACCGGCAGCAGCTCAGCCAGCGCCAGGAACGCCGGCGAGCGGACGACGGCGCCGGTTGCTGGCCGGTGGCGGGGTGCTCGTCGTGGCGATCGCGGTCGTCGTCGTTGTTTTTCTCACGCAGTCGCACTCAGCTGCGCAGAACATGACCGGCACGGGCATCCCCGCGGGCGACACGACAGCCGAAGTCACGCGACGGACGCTCACCGAAAGCTCGACCGCCGATGGCACGCTGGGCTACGGCTCAACGCTCGAATTGTACGACCGCCTGTCGGGAACGTTCACGTGGCTACCGGCGGTCGGGGCCGTCATCGCACGGGGCGGCACGCTGTGGCGGGTGAACAACGAGCCCGTGGCACTGATGTACGGGCCGGTGCCCGCGTACCGCACGCTGAAGGAGGGGATCAGCAAGGGCCCCGACGTCGCCGAGCTGAACGAGAACCTGACCGGTCTCGGCTACGACCCCTACGGCGCGATCACCGCCGGCGAAGACTTCAGCGAAGCGACGGCCGCGGCCGTGCGCCGCTGGCAGAAGGCCGAGGGCCTGTCCGAAACGGGTGAGGTCGAACTCGGAAGGATCATCTTCGCCCCGGGCGCACGCCGGGTCACGGCGGTGAAGGTCGCACTCGGCCAGGACCCACCGGGCGGGGCGGGCGCCAAAGAACCCGCCGCCGGCACGAAAGAAGAGCCCGCCAACACAAAAGAACCCGCCGCGGGGACGAAAGGAAAACCGGCGGGCTCAAGAGAACCGGCCAGGAAAAAACATCCGGTCAAAGCAGACAAAAAAGAACCCGCCAAAGAATCTCCCAGCAAAGAATCTCCCGCCAAAGAATCTTCCAACAAAGAACCCTCAGGCAAAGAACCGGGCGGCAAAGGCGAAAATGGAGGCGGTGGTGCCGGCGCGGGCATGGTTGTGCTGACCACGACCTCCACCCAGCAGCTCGTGCAGCTGAAGCTCAAGGCCGAACAGCAGACGCTCGCCCGCGTGGGCCAGTCGGCTCCCGTGACGCTTCCGGGTGGCGATGTGGTTCGGGGACGGATCATCGATGTCGGCTCGGTGGCGAGCGCGGCGAGCGAAGGCGAAAAAGAAAAAGGCAGCGGAGGAGGAGAAAAAGGCGAAGGGGAATCGGCGACGATTCCAGTGACGCTCGCGCTCGAGCATCGCCTCGCCCATCTCGACCAGGCGCCGGTCAGCGTCGAACTGGTCAAGAGCATCCGCCGCGATGTGCTCGCCGTCCCGGCGACCGCGCTAACGGCCGCCGCGGGCGGCGGCTACGCGATCGAGACGCTGCAGGGCGCCCGCCGCGTCCAGCTGGCGGTGACGCCGGGCATGTTCGCCAACGGCTACGTGCAGGTGGAAGGCCCGGGCGTCCGTGAAGGGCTGACGGTGATCGAGTCCCAATGACAGGCGGGCTGGCTCCAGTTCCGGTCCTGGAGCTGATCGATGTGGTCAAGGACTACCCGGGCGGCGTGCAGGCGCTGCGTGGGGTGAACCTCACGGTCTGTGAGGGCGAGCTGTGTGCGATCGCCGGCCCTTCGGGGTCGGGCAAGTCGACGCTGCTGCACATCATGGGCACGCTCGAACGACCCACCGGCGGGGTCGTGCGGATCGCCGGCAGCGACGTCGCCGAGGCCTCAGATGGCGGACTGGCCGCCCTGCGAGCGCGGCGGATCGGGTTCGTCTTCCAGCAGTTTCATCTGCTGGAGGCGCACACAGCGCTGGAGAACGTCGCGAACGGCCTGCTCTACACGGGCACGCCCGCGCGCGAGCGCCGCCGGGCAGCCGCCGCGGCGCTCGATCGGGTCGGGCTGAGCCATCGCGCGGAGCACACCTCGGCGCTGCTCTCCGGCGGGGAGCGCCAGCGCGTGGCGATCGCCCGCGCGCTCGTCAGCTCGCCGGCGATCGTGCTCGCGGACGAGCCGACCGGCAACCTGGACACCGCGAGCGGCGCCAGCATCCTGGGACTGCTGCACGAGCTGAACGCACAGGGCACGACTGTGCTCGTGATCACGCACGACCGCGAGATCGCCGCCACGCTGCCACGGCGGGTCGAGCTACGCGACGGGCGCCTCATCCACGACGAGCTCGTGGCCGTGCCGGCGTGAGCAGCGCTGAGGTCATCATCCCCCGCAGCCGTCTGCTGCCAGCGGATGTCCTGCGCGTGGCGAGCGTGGGACTGCGCACGCGCCGCGTGCGCGCCGCCCTGTCAGCGCTGGGTGTGGCGATCGGGATCGCCGCGATGGTCGCCGTCCTCGGGATCTCGGAATCGAGCAAGGCTGGCCTCGTGGCCCAGCTGAACGAACTGGGAACCAACCTGCTGACGGTCGCGCCTGGGCAGACGTTCCTTGGCAAGTCGGCGGAGCTCCCCGAAGCGGCCGAGCGCGCCGTGCGAAACCTCTCGAGCGTGCGCTCGGCCGCGGCGGTCACCGCAATCTCGACAGCGACCGTGCGGCGCAACCCCTTCATAGAAGCGGCCGAAACAGGCGGCATCGGCGTCTATGCCACGGGCCCCGAGCTGCTGGCCACGCTCGGCGGGCGGATGCTGCAGGGCCGCTTCCTGAACCCGGCCAACGAACGCTATCCGCTCCTCGTCCTCGGCGTCCTCGCCGCGCAGCGGCTCGGCGTAGGCGCGCTGACCGTACACGGACGCCCGGTGGAGGTCTATCTCGGGAACACGTGGTTCACGGTCGCAGGGGTGATCGGCCCGCAGCCGCTCGCGCCGGAAATAGAACGCGCTGCGCTGATCGGCTATCCGATCGCCCACAGCCTGTTCGGCACGAGCCGCCACGCGAGCATGCTCTATGTGCGCGCAGACCCGGAACGCGTGCGCGAAGCGGATTCGCTGCTGGCGGGCACCGCCGACCCGCAGAATCCCGAAAACACCACGGTCAGCCGCCCCTCCGCCGCGCTGCAGGCGCGCGCGGACGCGCAGAGCACGCTCACCGCCGTGTTCCTCGGCCTCGGCGCCGTCGCGCTGCTCGTCGGGGGTGTGGGGATCGCCAACGTGATGGTCATCTCCGTGCTCGAGCGACGCCCAGAGATCGGCCTGCGCCGCGCCCTCGGAGCGCGCGCGGTGCACATCGGCGTCCAGTTCCTCGGCGAGTCCGTCCTGCTCTCGCTGCTGGGCGGCGTCGCCGGGATCGTACTTGGCGCAGCGGCGACCGCCGGCTACGCGCAGTCCCAGGGCTGGATCGTGGTCGTGCCCGTGCTCGCCGTGCTCGGGTCGGTGGCGATCGCGCTGGCGCTCGGTGCGCTCGCCGGCCTGTATCCGGCCGTGCGCGCCGCCCGGTTAGCGCCCGCGGAGGCGCTGCGGAGCGTGTAGAAACCGTCCGAAAGCGCGTCACCATGAAGGTGAAGCTGGCCTCAGGCACCCGTAACCGGCGCCTGGGAAGCCGATGGCGATCTCATTAGCCGCGCATCGCTCGGTCTTGCTCATCTCGATGGTCCTCGGCACCGGCATGGTCCTGCCATGGACGGATGGTTAGGGTTTCTCGAATGACCGGCGCTCTGAACATCAATGCCGACACCAAGGCGGTGCTGCTGGCGGCGGCTGTGATGTTCCTTTTCGCGCTGCTGCTCGGAGTCTGGAAGTATCGCCAGATCATGACCTCGGGGGACTTCAAAGCTCATCTTTATGTGGACATCGCCCACCGGGCGGCGCTGCTCTACAGCTTTGCGCTGCTGCTGGTCGCAACGTTCGTGCAGCTGAGCGGTTTCAGCTCGCTCGTCAACCTCCTGGCAGCAGGAGCGATGACGTTCTACTTCTTTGCGGCGACCATTGGCTATGTCATCCACGGCTGGCGCCGTGACACCGACAACCAGTTTCGTGATCCCCTTCCTGGCACCAGTGCTCTGATGATCACCCTGATCGTCGCTGAGATCGGCGGCTGGCTCGTCTTGGTAGCTGGATTCCTCGACAAGCAGATCTTCTGAGCGCCGGTTCGTTTGGCTACAGCGCCGCAGCTGTTGCCTGCCGCGGCGAGGAGGCATGGACCACAGCCGAGCTGCAGCCGATCCGCCTCCACGAGTTCCGCCATACCGCCTCCACGAGTTCCGCCATACCGCCTCCAGCTGGATGCGCGCCGCCGGCATCGACCATCCTTCAGAGGTCGACTCAGGGGATCGCACGGGGTATCTTGGATGCCCAAAGGCGGGTCGAAAGGGCCGTCCGGGGCGACATCTCGCCTGACAACTCTTTCACTTTTACACCCAGATAAGCCGGTGCAGACCACAAAATACCTGCAAATCGGCACTTTTGGGGGACTGGTGTATCGGTAACACGGTGGTCTCCAAAACCGCAACGCCAGGTTCGATTCCTGGGTCCCCCGTCCGCAGTACAGAGCCAGAAAGTCACTATTAGCAGGGAAATCCGAGCTGGAATGAGCTGCGCTGGTCGGACAGCGCGGGTCAGCGAGAATCACGTTCTGAGGAATTTCGGTCCCTGCCCGGTCCCTGCGCGGCTGTTTACGCGGCTCGAGTAGGCTCCTCGGAAACCGGGCCACCGGCCCTGGCATGCCGGGGGGTGATCTTCGTGGGCATGAAGAAGAGCCATCTCGACGCCCCACAAGCTGATCGGTGGTATAAGGGACGCATGGGTTCCGGGCTTCCGAGGGGAGCGGTTCCTAGGCGTTGGCCGTCTCCCGCTACGGTGTTGTCGTTGGTTGCATTGTTCGTCGCGTTGGGCGGCACTGGCTATGCGGCTTCTGCGGGAAACTTGCACGCGGCCAAGCACCGTCATCGCCTGATAGCGAAGGTCGGGGAGCGGGGACCACGCGGCTTGCCGGGTGGTCCAGGGCTGCGCGGTCCCTCTGGGCCACAGGGCGTTCCGGGGCCCCAAGGCGTTCCCGGGCCAGCCGGACCGGCCGGAGGCCAGGGTCCCCAGGGCGTTCCAGGAGACGCTCGCGCATACGCTTACGTGGAACCCCCTTGCAACGGATGTGGAGAACTCCCCGAAAACTTCACGCCTCTCGTAGCGGCGCGAAGCAAGAATGTCGCCCTTGCGGGGCATAGCAATGCCTACGGGACCGATGTTCAGGGCAAGCCCCCTGGCACGTGGTGCTTCATTCTGGAAGGCGGTGTAGAACCGGGCACCGCCACGGTTGTGGCGGGAGCCGTATACACAGAAGACGAGCGGTCCTCTGAGGTAAGCGCGGAGTGGGTTCCGCATGCCCCTGATTGTTCATCCAGCCAGATCGAGATAAGAACCTTTGCAGCCACGATCAAGGCAGGCAACATCGTCGCGGAACCCGCCTACGCTGTTTCGTTCTCGTTCGTGGTCCTGTCTGGTACTCAGCCTCCGTCCGGCGGTGGGACGCCGCCCAGCTTCGAAGGGCTGCAGAAGGCGTTCGCCTGCTCGCCAATCGCGCGGCCTTGGCCGTTCGGACTCACCTGGAAGGCTGCCACGGACAACGTCACGCCAAGCTCGCAGATCGTCTACGACATCTTCCTCTCTCACACCAGTGGCGGCGAGGACTTCTCCCACCCAACCTGGACGACGGCGCCCGGCGTCACCAGCTTCGAAACCCCGCCCTTGAATGAACCCTCTTACTTCGTAGTGCGCGCGCGAGACCAGGCAGGCAACGAGGATCAGAACACGGTCGAGCGCATAGGCGAAGATCCCTGCGAATAGGGTTTCGGCCGTCTCAGGTGTCGCGGCAGCGGGTGACCCACCTGACCTACGCAGTCCGGGAGCGGTAACTGTCTCGACCTCAGCGCTCCCCGCTCAGCTCTCTGGCTTGCCGCCTGTACGGCGCTCCACGCCGTCCTCGCCCGCGATCAGAATCAAGCTCACGAGCTCAGGCGCAAACAAGCCGTGCTCGACCACGCCCGGGGTGGCGCTCAACCTCCCCGCCAGCCTCGCCGGGTCACCGACTGGCCCGAGATAGTCGGCGATCAGGTTGCCATCCGGGCTCTCCAAGTCCCCTCGCTGCCGCGCGTCGCCCAGCCCGGCGAGCGTGCATCCCGCGCCGAAGCGCAGCACCTCGAGCGGCACTGGCGGGCCCAGCGCCGTCACGGCCTTCTCAGCTGAGGCGATCACCACGAACTGCCGCGATGCCGCAGCGACGATCTTCTCGCGTGTCTGCGCGGCGCCCCCGCCCTTCACCAGCCACCCGCGTGGGTCGATCTGATCAGCGCCGTCGATTGCGATGTCGAGCCCACCGAGGCTATCCAGGTCCTCCACCGACAGCCCCAGCGCCCGCGCCGCTTGCTCTGTCGCCGGCGAAGTCGCCACGCAGCGCAGGCCGCTGAGGTTCTTGGAAGCCAGCGCCGGCAGCAGGTAGGCGACCGTCGACCCGGTTCCCAGCCCGACACGCATGCCCTCCTTCACCATCATCGCCGCCGCCTGTGCGGCGGCGCGCTTGTGGCGCTCGGTGGCGCTCAGTGGTGGCGGCTTGCGCCGCGCAGTCGCACGATCGGGCGCCATGGTGGGGGCGAGCGTATCGCCCCGGGCGCCTCTCTGAGGCGCAAGCGCTCCGGCGCGTCCGGCTTGTATAGGAGGAAGCCCTGTCCCAGCGCGCAATCGAGCTCACGGGCAAGCACCAGCTGGCGGTTGGTCTCGATCCCCACAGCAACGGCGGTCAGCTTGCCCTCGCGGGCGAGAGCGAGCGCCGCCACCACCATCGCACGCCTGTCCTTGTCGCGGTCAAAGCCCTGGATCAGCGTGCGGTCGAGCTTCAGCATGTTTAGCGGCAGGCTCCCCGGCAGGCTGAGCGCCGAATGGTTGGCGCCAAAGTTATCGAGCGCGATTGCCACACCGAGGCGCCTGACATCCTTAAACGCCGAGCGTGCGCGGGCTGGATCCCGCAGGACCGCCTCCTCGCTCACATCCAGGCACAGCGCGTGTCCTGGCAACCGGCAGTACTGGAGCGCCTCCTGCACTCGCGCGGCGAGATCGGCCCCGGTCAGCTCGCGCGCGGAGATGTTCACCGAAACGGTCATCTCGATACCGTCGCGGCGCCAGGCGGCAGCCTGTGCGCAGGCGGCGTGGAGCACCCAGTCGCCGATCTGCACGATCAGCTCGCTCTCCTGCGCCAGGGGGAGGAAGCTCAGCGGCGGCATTGGCTCGGCACCGTGGGGGTGCCAGCGGACCAGTGCCTCACATCCGACCGGCTTGCCGCCGTTCAGCGGCAGCATGGGCTGGTACTCGAGCAGCAGCTCGTGACGGGGCAGCGCATGCTCGAGACGATCCTCGAGCTCCAGCCGCGCGGTGGCCTCGCGGCGCAGGTCCTCGTTGAACAGCTCCAGGCGCTGGCCGCCGGTGCCCTTGGCCCGGTACATCGCCACATCGGCCTCACGCAGCAGGTCCTCGGGCTCGGCCTCGGGGTCATGCGAGATGGACACACCCACGCTGGCGAGCATCGAGACCTCGGCCGAGCCGACCTGGAAGGGCTCCTCCAGGGCATGCAACACGCGCTCGGCGACGGCGAGCGCCTCGGCGTCCGACTCCAGGTCCTCGGCCAGGATCACGAACTCATCGCCGCCCAATCGCGCGACCGTGTCTGAGTCGCGCAGCATCTCCGCCAGGCGCTCGGATACCGATATCAGCAGGTGGTCGCCGACGGCGTGCCCGAGACTGTCGTTGATCGCCTTGAACCGGTCCAGGTCGATGAACAGCAGCGCGATCGGCCCATTGCTGCGGCGCAAGCGCGACACCGCCTGCCGTGCCCGGTCCATCAACAGCAGGCGGTTGGGCAGTTTCGTCAGCGGATCGTGCAGCGCCTGGCGCTCGAGCCACATCCGGTCGGTCACGTCCTTCGCCGCGGCATACCAAGCCTCGCCGTCGCAACGCGCGCTCCACAAAAGCCACCGCCAGGACCCGTCGCGGTGGCGGTAGCGGTTGGTGAAGTTCACAAACTGGGCGGGCCGGTGATTGCCCACGAGTGTCAGGGCGAGCGTCTGCTCGATGTCGTCGGGATGCACGAGCTCCTGCATCGGCTGCGCTTTGAGCTCCTCGATGCTCCAGCCCAGCATCTGCTCCCATGCCGGGTTCAGCAGCGTGAACTGCCCGTCGAGCGAGATCGCGGCCAGCAGGTCGCTGGTCATCTCAAACAGGCGAGCGATCTGTGCCTCCCCGCCGAGTCCCGAACCGGCGCTCACCGCCGGACCGGTCGCGATGCCGAGGTCAATTCTCGCCTCGGGCTCGGTGCTCGTGGGATGGGTGGAGCGCATGTGTTGCTTACCTCGTCGGCCCCGCGGTCGGATTGCTCGGGCCGGCCTTCCGTTGCTGGACGGATTGCCTACGGCGTTCCGGTCAAGAGCGCCTATCAAAATAGGTGGTGCGGCCGGGGCGTTCGTGGACCAAGCTGGGCGACGCGAGATGGCGAAGCGCGTGCTGGTGGCACGTGCGAGCCGTCACGTGGCGATCCAGCGAAGCGTCCACGGGCGCATTCCGGACGTGCCAATCTTTTGATAGGCGCTCTAAGAAGGCGTAATGCCGAGGGGCGCAGCGGGCTCGCTCGCGGCAGGCTCAGCCGCCGGAGGGGTTCCCGGCGAGCCGGGCTCGCCGCGCAGGAAATGCCAGACCGCGAGGCACATCACGATCGTGACGATCACCGCGCTGCCCACGCAGTACTCGCAGATGTGGTGGATCGAGAACAGCTCGCGGTAGGTCAGGTATGCGCTGAAGCCGAAGCCAACGACCGTGAATGCCACCGTCGCCAAGCGCGTCGTCTCGTTTTCGCGCACCAGCAGCGAGCCGACGATCACGACGTAGCCGATCAGCCCGATCAGCGCGACCGGTACGCCGGCGAGCTCGGAGTAGACCGAGGTCTGCACGATCTCGCAGCCGCCGCCGTTTGTGCCGCAGAAGGGTTTGATCCCGGCGTAGTGGATGTATGTCAGGTACGACGCATCAGCGAGCCCGATCGTCGCGAGGACGAGCATCGTGATGCGCAGGGCCCGCGCGCTCATCGCCGGCCTAGGCTTTGAGCGCCGCGTTGATCGCCGATTCGAAGCCCGACGGTTCGCTCAGCGACGAGTATTCGTACTTCTTCGGGGCCTGGCCGGTCTTGCCGATCTGAAAGGACGGCGTGCCGGTGAAGCTGGCATTGTTCGCCGCCTGCGCATCGGTCGTCAGCGTGTTCGTGAATTCGCTGTTGTTGCGGTCGGCCGACCACGTCGCGAGGTTCATGCCCGGCACCTGTTTGGCCAGTTCCTGCAGGTACTTCTCAGTCACATAGCCCGATCCCTCCTGGCCCTGCTGGTGGTAGAAGAGCTCGATGTAGTCCCATGCCTTCTGCTGCTTGCCCGCCGCCAGCGCCGCGATCTGCTGCGTTTTGAACGTTTCCGGTTCGCGCGTCGCCGTCTCCAGGTTGCGGTATTCGATCTTCAGCTTGCCCGTGCGCACGTACCTTTCGATCAGCGGCTTCAGCGCGCCTTCGGTGAACTGCCTGCAGATCGGGCACTCGAGGTCGCCGAAGTACTGCATCGTGACCGGCGCTTTCGGACTGCCCAGCGTGTTTCCGTTCTGCGGGATGCCGCCGACCAACGACGTCACTTCCGTGACCACCTTCGGCGTCGCTGGCGTTCCTCCCGACGCCGGGGTCTTTTCGATGCCGCTTTTCGAGCCCCCGCCGCTTGTCGCGGCGAGGATCACGACGATGATCACGACCACGGCCCCGGCAACGGCGCCCAGCTGGACCAGGCGTTTGCGGCGCTGCGCGGTGGCCGCCTGTGCTTCCTCCAGCGCCTTGCGCTGCGAACGCGCCTGCTCGCGCCGCTGCTTGCGCGTGAGATCCTGCTCGTCGTCCTCCACGCTGCTCATGGGCGCAACTTTTACAGGTTTCTCCTCAACGGTGCTTAAGTACTGGCACAGCTACGCCCCCGTAGCTCAACTGGATAGAGCGCCGGCCTTCTAAGCCGGGGGTTGCTGGTTCGAGTCCAGCCGGGGGCATTGCCGAGAGCCGCTGCAGGAAACATGACTGCCGCCGTCGAACATCGCCGACGGCATGTACAGGACATTTCAACCGAACGGGCGGGGCATCACGCTCGGGACGATCGGCGCACTCCTGACGAGCGCCATTGCAGCTGCCTCTGCATCCGCTGCGCCGCCCCCGACGGTGATGCAAACGTTCCCCTCCACGGGAACCGAGCAGACCTTCACGGTGCCAGCCGGCGTGAGCAGCGTCCGCGTGCGGGCGATCGGCGCGGCCGGTGAAGCGGGCCTGGCGAACTCTCCGTTCAGCGGACCCGCTCCTGGCGGCTCCGGCGCCTCCGTTGTCGGCCAGCTACCGGTCACCACGGGCGAGGTGCTCTACGTGGAGGTTGCGGAACACGGTTTCAACGGTGGCGGGAGCACCTTCGAAGGGGGTGGTTCAGGTGGCGGTGCGTCGGATGTGCGTACGGTCCCGATGGGCTCGCTGGAAACGCTCGAATCGCGGCTGCTCGTCGCGGCCGGTGGCGGCGGTGGTGGCGGCACCTTCGACGAAGGCAGCGGTGGCAGAGGCGGCGACGCCGGCAGCCCGGGCGTCGATGGCCAGACCAGCCAAAACTTCGGGCCGGGGCAGTCCACAGCCAACGAGGGAGGCGGGGCCGGCACGCTGACCGGAGGAGGCGCTGGGGGCACGCGCTGCGCGGGCTCCGGACCGTGGTTCGGGACGGAAGGTGTCCTCGGATCCGGTGGCACAGGGGGAGAAAGGTTCAACTCCCCGCTGACCAGTGGCGGTGGCGGTGGCGGT
>JBIOEX010000024.1:0-33913 GCA_044446485.1 Solirubrobacterales bacterium | reverse complement strand
TTGGCCGCTGTCGCTCGCGTCCGGGTCGATCGCACGTGCCTGCGCATGCTGATCGCGGGCAGACTCGGTCAGATGCTCAGCCGCAACCGCCTGTCGCTCTGCGGCGGCATGTGTCTGCCGCGCCTGAGCGGCGCGTTCCTCGGCTTCAGCCTGAGCACGCTTTGCTTCGGCGGCCTGCTCATCGGCCGAGGCACGTGCGCTTTCCGCTTGGATCGAACGGCTTCTGGCCTCCTGGCGAAGCTCGCCTGCCTGCTCACGACGACGAACGTCGCGCCTGCGACTCGCGGCGCGAGCGACGACGGCGATCAGCAGTAGCACCACCACGGCGCCCACAGCAATTGCGATGATCGTTCCTGTGCTCACAGTTTCCTCCTATAGCTGGTTCTATCGGGTTCTTGACGACCTCGTGGGCTGACGGCGGGTGATGGCTACCCGCGCTCGTGCTTTTGGCCCTTTACCGTCTCGGCGACCTTGTCTATGGCCTTCTTTAGGGACCCCTTGGCTTGGCCGGCGTGTCCTTCGCTCTTGAGGCGCTGATCCCCGGTCAAGGCACCGGCAGCCTCCTTGATGCGTCCCTTCGCTTGATCGATGTTCTTGCCGGTCATAGTCCTCCTGGCCTGGTTTGAGTTGTTGCCGAGCGCGGCTGCGATGAATACGCCGCTTAGCGGCCACCACGATCAGAGGGGGGTCACTACGACGCTAGAGGGGCGGTTCTTCATAAGGTCCGCCGACTACTCGGCGTCGAGCGGTGGCCATGTAGATCAGCGACAGAACGACGCCGGCGATGCCGGCGATGATGAGGATCAGGCCGATCGCTGGACGCGACACGCCCGACACGTGAAACGTGACGGCGTAGCGGATAATCGCACCGACGGCGATGAGGAAGATCGATGTGCCGATAGGCATACCTAGACCCTCCCGCCTCTGCGATAGCCGAATCCGCCGCCCGTGAGGAAGACCACGAGGGCTATGACCAGCAGCAGCCAAAGCAACGGGCTTACACCAATCCCGCCCGCGACGGCTGCGATTACTAGGACGATCAAAAGCAACTCTATGAGACCCATAGGATCCTCCTTTAGTTGAATGCTCCTCAGCAAAGCCTCTCTGCGAGAAGAGAGAACACTCTTTCTATCACAGAGAGAACGCTCTTTCTGGTGTACCCTGCTAAGGCATGCTTGAAACCCACCGCCAACCGGCCGAGACGGGGGTCAGCGCCCGCGAGCGGATTCTGGATGCCGCCTACGAGCTGTTCTCGCGACGCGGCATCCAAGCAGTTGGGGTCAACGAGGTGACTGAGCGCGCGGGAGTCGCGACCGCGACGCTCTACAGGCACTTCCCCTCCAAGGACAAGCTCGTGCTCGCGTTCCTCGACCTCCGCGAACAGCGCTGGACCAAAGGCCTCATTGAAGCCGGGGCCATACGTCGCGGCTCGAACCCCGAGGAGCGACTACTCGCCATCTTCGATGTACTCGACGAGTGGTTCCATCGCGACGACTTCGAGGCGGGCTCGTTCATCAAGGTACTGCTCGAACTCGGCCCTGACCATCCCGCAGGCGGCGCCAGCGTTCGGCATCTCGAGCAGATCCGCGCGATCGTACGCCGCTTAGCCGGGGAAGCCGGCCTGCGCGACATCGATTCGTTCGCGCGCTCGTGGCACATCCTCATGGAGGGCTCGATCGTCGTAGCAGCCGAGGGCGACGAGCAAGCCGCGCGGCGAGGCAAGGCGATGGCACGCCAACTCATCGATCAGTACCGATAGCGCTTTCGCGCTCGAGTGGAATGATTTCCCAAAGTGGATGATCAACGCAAGCGCCGTATGGCGGAGAACGAGGCCCTGGCACGGCGCATAAACGACAGGATCGAGTATCAGCGTCCACGCAATGGAGAGTCGGCCGACACCTTCATATGCGAGTGCGTCCGCGTGGACTGCGGTGGGGTGCTGGACCTCTCGATCGGGGAGTACGCACGCGTGCGATCCCATCCGCGGCGGTTCGTCGTGCTCCCAGGGCATGAGGAAGCGGCCGTCGAGTCGACCGTCGAGGTCTACCCCGGTTATGTCGTGGTCGAAAAGCGCGGCGAGGCGGGACGGATCGCGGAAGTCGACGCTAGCGGCTAGCCACAGCTCGTACTCGCGGCATGCGAGAGTCCAGGGTTGGGCGGAGTAGGGCACCCACCGCCGCTCGAGGACGGACGGACCAGGTGTGTTGAATACGCTTGCTAGCTGAGCATCGCGGCGGGCGGCTTATGGTGGATATCAATAAATAGCTATGGAGCAGTAAACGCGCACCGTTCGGCCTACCGCGTGTTGGCGCGCGAGACCTACGGCTTGTTGAAGTTGTGCACCGGAAACTCCTTGCGGTCGGGCGGACCAGGAAACGCCCGGTCACCGAGCTCCCCCACGGCGGGCATGAGCCGCCCTTGGGCGAAGCGGTCGAACGCCTCAGATGACTCCCAGAAGTCGATGATGCCCCAGCCGCCGTCGATAGGGCCTGCTGAGTGAAAGATCAGGCCGTCCGGAGGATTGTTGTCGATGTCCATCTGCTGATGGACCGTGTCGTATTGCTGCTGGGTTCCTTCAGCGAACTTGAGCCTTATACCGACAGCCATCGCGAATCCTCTCCTCGGATATGTCAAGCGAGTATATGGCCGAGCGCACCGCTCCTCGCCTGACCTCGGAAACCCGAAAGAACACAACCGCGCTGGCTGCCGCCGGCTCATCATGCAATCCTCGCGCACGGACCGTGAGCGCACTGGCCCGCGGTCTGAAATCAGCGCCTTGAGTCCTGGACAGCCGGTCCACCCGACGGGTGGAGGCGGCGATACTCTCCAAATGTGAGCCCCGGCCCCTGCCCTGCCACGGTGGGCAGCGAGAGAAATTGGAGCTTCGGATGGCACCTCGAATAAATCGCAGGAACGAAGACGTCAGACACATGACCTTGCACGGTCACGGCGTGGCCTACCGTCAGGCGGGCAGCGGCCCCGTCGTCGTACTCGTCCACGGGATCACATCCAGCTCGGCCACCTGGGAGCGGGTGATGCCCCACCTCGCCGAGCGGTTTACCGTGATAGCCCCCGACCTGGCGGGTCACGGCGAGTCGGCCAAGCCCAAGGGGGATTATTCACTCGGCGCCCATGCGAGCAGCCTGCGCGATCTGCTGCTCGCCCTCGGACACGAGCGGGCAACATTTGTTGGGCACTCGCTCGGCGGAGGGATCGCGATGCAGTTCTCCTACCAGTTCCCCGAGCGATGCGAGCGGCTCGTCCTGGTTGATAGCGGCGGCCTTGGCCGCGACGTCAACTGGCTGCTTCGGGCCGCAACGCTTCCAGGCTCCGAGCTCGTGCTCCCCTTTCTCGCGGCAACCCGCCTGCTCAACGCCGGCGCGCGCGCGGGCGGCTTGCTCAGCCGGCTGGGCCTGGGCCTTCCGACGGATCTCGAGGAGATGGCGCGCGGGCACTCGACGCTGTCCGACAGCGCTGCCCGTGCCGCCTTCGTCCACACGCTTCGCTCGGTCGTCGAGCCGGGCGGCCAGCGGGTCGACGCCTCGAACCGGCTCTACCTGGCCGAACATCTCCCGTTCCTGCTGATCTGGGGCGAGCGCGACTCGATCATCCCCGTCTCCCACGGACACGCGACCCACGAGCGGATGCCAAACAGCCGCCTGGAGGTGTTCCCGCACTCAGGCCACTTCCCCCAGCTCGACGAGCCCGAGCGCTTCCTGGACGTGCTCGTCGAGTTCATGGACTCGACGGAGCCTGCCGCGCTCGACGCGAACAGCCGGGTCGAGCACTAGCGTTGAGAGAGCGCTACGGCACGTGTTCAGAGCAGGCGCTGAGCGACGATGAGTGACAGTCCAAAGGTGGAGTTGCTGCACCGCGCCTTCGAGGCGATCGCGGTAGTCGGACAGATCGCGACCGAGGGTCTTTAGCCCTCGGTAGCCCTTGGGGCGTAGCGGTGGTGAAGCATCAGTGCGTTCCCATCGGGATCCGAAAAGAACGACATGGTGCAGACGCCTGTGTCGAACGTATCGCCCTGGAACTCGATGCCCTGTGCGGTTAGCTGTTCACGCACTGCCTGCATGTCTTCGACGTGAAGCGCTATCGGGTTGACATTTGGGTGGTAGCCGAAGGGGAAGTTCTCGGCCACGACCACGCTGAGGGTCAGCTGCCCGGCCTCGAACTCCGCGTAGTGGCGCTCGGGCATCTTGACCGAGCAGGGAAGGCCTAGCGTCGTCCCGTAGAACTCGACGGCGGCCTCGAAGTCGTTGGTGGGAACGGTGAGGAAGTCGACACCGGTGATCGGCCCGGACGGACTGGCCATCTCGGTCTCCTAACGGTCGGTTGGTATCCAGACGCCAGATGCTAGAGAGCCCGCGTTGACCCCGCACGGTTGCTTAAGCTGCCTCTAGACTAGTTGCCGGGGTGGCGTGCGACGTGCGCGAGCGAGCTGTGGCCGTTTTGGTGCTCGAAGGCGATCGGACCCGACCCCTTGAGGACTGTGGCCATCGCAATCTCGGCCTCGTCATACTCGAACCCGCCCGGGATCTTGACCTGGATTGAGTAGTCGCTGGCTTCCTCGCCCATCGACTGGATCGGCGAGGTGACGGTCTGGAGCGCGTCGCCCACCGCGCAGCTAGCACGGCGTCTCTCAACATCGATGTCGATTTCGATGTCGGCGATTACGGGATCATGGAACGTGTCGATGATCTCCGCGAGGATGCCGAAGAAAGTGCCGCCGTTCTGACCGGAGAGAATCGCGCCCATGGCCTCCATCTGCTCGGGGGACATCGAGGCGTCGAGGATCGCCTGGCCTGCGCCATGGCCTTCGTGCAGCGCGCCCGGCCACCAGTACTTGAACGCCCACTTGGCGCCGTCGAGGTTAACGTCGTCGAAATGACCCTGCTCGACGATCATCGCCGCCATCCCCTCGCAGTTGCCGTGCGTAGGGTTGGCATTGAAGTCACACGGACAGCCGGGGTCACAGTTGCAGTTCTTCATGTACGGACCCTCGAGACGCCAGTCGGGCATAGCGTTGCCTCCTCGATAGCTTGGGTTGCCCGGCCGACATTATTGCGTTACGGTCGATCGCGCAATGGCATCCGCCGTGCAACGTCCTGTCGCGCAGCGTCCTGTCGCGCGGTTTCAAGCTGGCATCCTCGCGTCGCTACTCGGGCTGGCGGTTCTGGCCTGGCTTTTGACGCAGGAACGAATGCTCGGCATGGACGTCGGGCCTGGCACGGACCCCGGGAGTCTCGGCTTCTACGTCGTGTCGTGGATCGCGATGATGAGCGCGATGATGTTTCCCTCAATCGCTCCGATGGTGCTCGCGTTCGGCTTCGTCCAGCGCCGCCGGCGCGATCGCCGGGCGGTCGGTCGCGCCGTCTCCACGTGGGTGTTCGTGAGCGGATATCTCCTGACATGGACGGCGTTCGGGGTGGCCGCCTACGGCCTGTATGTGGGTGTGCGCTCGCTCTCGATCCCCGAGCTGTCGTGGCATCGAGGCGGGCCCTATCTCGCCGGAGGCGTGCTGCTCGCGGCTGCGGTCTATCAGCTCACGCCCATCAAGGACGCCTGCCTGCGGCGCTGCCGCTCACCGCTTGACTTCGTGCTCACCCACTGGCGTGATGGCCCCGCGGGAGCACTGCGTATGGGCGTCGTGCACGGCGCGTGGTGCGTCGGCTGCTGCTGGGCGTTGATGGCCGCGCTGTTCGCCCTCGGGGTGATGAGCCTGACCTGGATGATCGCGATCGCCGGCCTGATCGCCCTGGAGAAGCTGCTCCCCCGCAAGGAGCTCGCCAACCGCCTAGTTGCCATCACACTGGTCGTGCTTGCTTTGGGTGTCTCGTTTGCTCCGCGGCACGTGCCGGGTCTTACGCTGCCCGACTCCTCGCAAGCCAAAGCGGCAATGCACACGATGTCCCGGATGCACTCCGCCGGCGGTGCGATGCCGAGGCATGAAATGGCGCCGATGAAAGGGAAATAGGTCATAGATCTCGCAAGGGGCGTCTGAAGTATTCTCGCGCCGGGTACAGTCGCCTGGGAGGACACGAGACATCATGGGAGTCATGGCCGGACACAGGATTGGGACGCAGGAGGAGTGGCAAGCCGAGCGCGACGAGTTGCTGAAGGCGGAGAAGGAGCACATCCGCCGCGGCGACGAGCTGACCTGCAAGCGGCGCGAGCTGCCCTGGGTCCCGGTTGAGAAGGACTACCGGTTCGAGACCGAGGACGGTACGAAGACCCTCGCCGATCTCTTCGACGGCCGCTCCCAGCTGCTCGTCTACCACTTCATGTTCGGCCCGCCCTACGAGGCGGGCTGCCCGGTCTGCTCTTCGATCGCGGACTCGCTCGATCCCCAGGTCGTGCACCTGAAGGCCAAGGACACGACTCTGCTGCTCGCCTCCCGCGCGCCGCTCGAGCATCTCCTCGCCTTCAGGGAGCGGATGGGCTGGGGCATCGACTGGGTCTCAACCCGTGGCAGCGACTTCAACCGCGACCTCGGCTTCCTGCGCACCGAGGAGGAGCTCAAGCCGTTCCTGGCGGGCGAGATCCCGCCAACGGTCGAGCAAAATGCGCGCATGTGCGGGACGGACGCGGCGGGGTACGTCTCCGAGGGACCGGGCCTCAGCGTGTACGCGCTATCGGATGGGATCGTCTACAGGACCTACGTGACGACTGCCCGCGGCCTCGAGCCGGCGATGGCCTATTACGGTCTGCTGGACCGGACGCCGAAGGGTCGCGACGAGAGCGGCCCGGAGCCGTTGTGGGTGCGCCGCCACGACGAGTACACATAGATAGGGAGACACATGGAGCGGCGCTCATCTAGCAAGAGTGACCGTGCGTCAGACTTCCTGATATGAGCGATTCTGAGCTGATCCTGGTGGCTGAAGTGCATGGGCGGGCTGCTCTCAGGGATGAGTTGCGCGCGGTGCTGAGCGCATTGGCGGATGGCGCAAACCGCGAGCCGGGTTGCATCAGCTTTCGCGTTCTCTCAGGCGATGACCCGGACGAGTTTGTGCTGCTCTCCTCCTGGAGGAACGAGGACGCGCTACGCACGCACTACACCACGGCGCACTACCGCCACTACCGCGAGCAGGTAGGGCCCCTGCTGACGCGTCCGAGCGACGTCATCATCCATCACCTGGCCGCGACTGTCCACGCGCTCGATCCCAACCCGCCCGAACCAGGAAAGCTGGGATGAAGAGTGGGCTGTAGCTCAGAATAGACCTGATGCGAGGTCGAGCCCAGCAAGCAATGTCGCGTCTCGCGGCGTTCGTCGGAGTCGTCCTTGGCCTCATGCTGGTCGCTGGCTGCGGCTCCACCCAAACGACGACGACGACGGTCACCGGCCGGGCGGCCGTTGCCTCAGTGACCGCGGCGCCGGCCCAGACGCAGAGCAACCCTGCCTCGGGCGGCAGTGCTCTGACCAAGCCAACCGTGCCGGTCATACCGCCTGCCGTTGTCGTGCCGAAACCGCACATCATCTGGGACCCGATCCCGTTCGGACCCGAACGAAAGGCGCAGATGGTCGCCTATGCCCGAAGGCACTACGGGAGCTTCATGACACCCACATACAAGCTCGTGCACCCACACGTCATCGTCATCCACTACACGGAATCGCCGACTTTTCAGTCGACCTACAACACCTTCGCGCCAGATGTTCCCGACACCGAGCTCCACGAGCTGCCGGGCACCTGTGCGCACTTCGTGATCGACAAAGCAGGCGGCATCCACCAACTCGTCCCCCTCGGCATCATGTGCAGGCACACGGTCGGGCTCAACTGGACCGCGATCGGAATCGAGCACGTCGGCTCAAGCGACCAAGAAGTCCTCAACGACCCGGCACAGATCAGCGCAAGCCTCCGATTGGTGAGGTGGCTGCGCTGCCACTACCACGTAGCCATCCGCAACGTGATCGGCCACAACGAGAGCCTCTCCAGTCCATACCACCACGAGGACGTGCCCTCTCTTCGCACGCAGACCCACTCAGACTTCAACCACACCGACATGCAGACCTACCGCCACCGCCTCATGGCCGCCGGATGCGCGTAATCCCACCAAGTGTGAGACGGCGCTGGGATAGGATGGGGCCCGCCTATGACAGGTTCTTGCTCACCGTCTATGCGCGCTCGCCGGGCTTTGCAGCGTCTTGTCTTGCTCACGCTTGTGATCGGTGTCTACTCGTTCGCTCTTGCGGCTGCAGCCGGCGCGAGCGGGGTCCCAATCCTCGCCGGCCCGTGGAGCATTCACCAGAAGGGCTACGGGCAAGTCAAGCCCACCACTGTGTTCAACGGTGGAGATCCCACCGGTCTCGTGCGCTACATCAATTGGAACTCGTGGGGCGGCGCACATGCGGTAGGAACCGGAATCGCCGAGTACGAGGCTCCCAATCAGTCGGTGGCGGGCGGTAGCCAGGAGATCGCGCGGATTGTGCTCTTCCAGTTGGGATCTTGCCACCACCGGCGAGCTTACGACGCGATCGAGTGGTACTTCCCCCAGCACGGGCAGCACTTCAACCCGCATCGGTACATCAACGCCTGCAGCGGCCAGTATTACCCACGCTATTAACCCTCCGGGCCAACGCTGTTGCGTCCGAATAGTCCCCCATGACACGTAGCACTACGCCGGCGCGATCGCCTGCCCCTGGACGGTGCGCAACTGCTCGATGCCATGCGCGGCGAGCACGAGCAGCTCATCCAGGTGCGCGCGCGAAAGCGGGGTGCGCTCAGCCGTCGCCTGCACCTCGATCAGGCCACCCTCGCCGGTCATCACGACGTTGGCGTCAACCTCGGCGGTCGAGTCCTCGGAGTAGTCCAGATCGAGCAGGGCGGCCCCCTCGACCATGCCGCAGGAGACCGCCGCCACCGTGCCCGTCAAGGGTGAGTGCTCGAGCAGGCCCTCGGACCGCAGGCGCCCACACGCCAGCGCCAAGGCCACATAGGCGCCCGTGATCGAGGCACAACGCGTGCCCCCGTCGGCCTGGAGCACGTCGCAGTCCAGGTAGATCGTCCGTTCGCCGAGCTTGGAGAGGTCGATCACACCGCGCAGCGAGCGGCCGATCAGGCGCTGGATCTCAACGGTGCGACCGTCCTGGCGGCCCCGTGTCGCGTCACGCTGCTTACGATCACCGGTGGACGCCGGCAGCATCCCGTACTCAGCCGTCAGCCAGCCCTTGTCCTTGCCAGCCATCCAGCGGGGGACGCTCTCCTGCGCAGAGGCGGTACAGATCACGCGTGTCTCGCCCATCGAAATCAGCGCCGAGCCCGTCGCGGTGCGCATGAACCCCGGCTCGATCGTGACCGGGCGCAGCTCGCCTGGCCCACGCCCGTAGCTGCGCTCGACGCTCACACCGTCACCTCTACGGTGGCGAGCGCGACGTGCTCCACTGGACCCAGCGGCATCTGCAAAAAGCGCGTACCCGCCCGCTCAAACTCCTGTGTATCACCCGTGCAGAAGAAGCGGTAGTCACCTTCGCCTGCTCCAGGGTTGCGCAGTCCGCGCGTACTCAGCGCGTGCTCGACCTGACGGGCCAGCGCCGACCCCGAGCTGACCAACGTCACCTCCGGACCCAGCGTTCGCTGCAGCATCGGGCTGATCAGCGGGTAGTGCGTGCAACCGAGGATCACCGTGTCAACGCCGGGCTCCCGCAGCGGCGCGCACACTTCGCGCACCGTCTCGAGCGCCTGGGCGTCGAGATGCCTGCCTTCCTGGATGATCGATGCCAGCGTGGGACACGCGACGGGGTGCAGCTTCACATACGGATCGACCGCGGCCACAGCCTGCTCATAGGCTCCGCTGGCCACCGTTGCCGGCGTCGCCAGCAGCCCGATCCTGCCCGTGCGCGTCGCCGCAACCGCCTGGGAAGCCTCCGGCCGCACTACCCCGATCACATCCACGCCGAGCGTCGTGTCCATCATCCGCCTGCGCAGCGCCGGCAGGGCCGCGGATGTGGCGGCGTTGCACGCAACCACCAGCAGCTTGGCTCTGCGCCTGAGCAGCTCCTCGGCCATCTCGACCGAGAAGCGCTCGAGCTCCTCCGGCGGGCGTTTGCCATAGGGGAAGCGCTGAGTGTCGCCGAGATATAAGAAGTCCTCCTGGGGCAATCTGACCAGCAGCTCGTGCAGCACGGTCAGTCCGCCCACGCCCGAGTCGAACACGCCGATCGGCCGCCCGCGCGGGTCGGATGTGCTTGGCAGGGCGCTCGCCATGGAGCCATCATTCCACAGGGCCCCAGGAGCGATACGGTCAGCGGATGGTGCGCGCGCTGGTCCTTTCCAACATGCTCCCCGACTCCGCCCATCCCGAGCGGGGGCGCTTCGTGCGCGATCAAGTCGATGCGCTGCGCCGCCTGGACGGCCTGCAGGTCGAGCTTTACGAGTTCCTGCCCGGCGGGAATGCATTGAGGCATGCCTTCGTTGACCTGCGCAGACGCTATGCGGGCAGGCGTTTCGATGTCGTCCACGCCCACTTCGGTCTCAGTGCGTGGCCCGCTCTTGCCGTACGGGCACGAGTGCGAGCGCTGACGGTGCACGGCACCGATGTTCGCCATCCGCGCACACGCCAGGCCACTCGTGCTGTGCTGCCCTTGATGGATCTCCTCGCCGCCGTATCAGCGTCACTTGCTCGTGAGATCCCAGGGCGGGCGGCGCGCAGGCGCACACAGGTGTTGCCCTGCGGAGTGGACCTGGACCGCTTTGGTCCGCTATCGCGTAAGCAGGCACGCCTAGAGCTGGGGCTCGATCCCGACCGTCCCTATCTGCTGTTTGCAGCCGATCCCAGCCGTCCCAGCAAGCGCTATGACCGCGCCCTGGCCGTCGCGGGCAACGTCGAGCTGCTCACACTCGCGGGCATCGATCCTGACCGGGTTGCGCTGTGGATCAACGCTGCCAACGCAGTGCTCGTGCCTTCCGAAAGTGAGGGTTTTGGCCTGGCGGTACTCGAGGCATTGGCTTGTGAAGTGCCCGTGCTCGCCACGCCCGTGGGAGTGCATGCTGAGGCCCTGGATGGCCTGCAGGGAACCCTGTGTGCCCCATTTGATGTGGACCGCTGGCGTCAAGCGCTAGCGCCTGCCCTGGCCAGCGGAGACCCACGGGTGCAGGGGCGTCCACACGCGGCCCGCTTCTCCGCCGAGGCGATGGCCGAGCGCGTGGCCATCGCCTGGGGCCTGGCGCTGAAGCGAGCTGGAAACGGGTCTTAGATAGCGGGTAGCATGGGACGGCGGTGGAGCAAAGCACACCTCAAGCGGCCCCTATAGCCGCCCCCCTCCCAGCCGTGGACGCCCCCACGCCTGCCGGACCACCTGGCTTCAGCGAGCGCGGGCGTATGCGCCGCCGCGCGCGCTTCTTGCGCAAGGCACGTGAGCTCGCTTACCGGGACCTCGGCGGCCTGGTCTTCAACCTGCACCGCTTCGGCCAGCGCAACGACGCGCTGGTGATGGCCAAGCTCTCAACGCTCGGGCACATCGACGCCGAGCTGCGCACGCTCGAAGGAGCCCTTGCCGAGCACCAGCCGGTGACGGTGCTGCGCGATGCAGGCATCGCCGCCTGCCCGCGCTGCGCAGCGATTCACTCAAGCGAGGACCGCTTCTGCCCAAACTGCGGGCTCGCCATGGACCGTCACGCCGAGCGTCCGGTCGCCGGGCCGCCTGCATCAGGCGCTGCCGCACAAAGCCAGCCCGCGCCCACTGCTCCTGCTCACGGGGGCGGGGGGAATGCCATCCCTGCATCGGCTCCCACATCAGCTGCGCCCGCGCCTGCTTCAGGCCCAGCCGGATCCCCCGAGGAAGCCTCGGCCGGTCAACCTGCCCCTGCTGGGCCCGCGAGGCCCGATGAGCCAACGGCCACCGCTCCACCGCACCCCGACCCTGACCAGCCGACCGTGATCATCCGTCCTTCCGGCCCGGGCGCGTGAGCGTCGCCACTCCCCCCTCGCAAGCCACAATCGCTGCTGCATCGCCCGCGGGCGAGAGGTGCCCGTTGTGCAGCGCACCGCTTCATCCCGCGCAGGAGTGGTGCTTGCATTGCGGGGCTGCAGCGCGCACGCGCTTGGCCGCATCCCCCTCCTGGAAGCCAGCGGTCCTCACACTCGCAGTCCTGGCCGCGCTCTCGCTCGGGGTGCTTGCCGCCGCACTCGTAACACTGGCGGGCGGCTCCGGTCGCTCCACGACAGCTCCCGCGACGACCACGGTCACGACAGCGCCCACCGTAACGGCCACGCCCACCGCCACCGCGCCCACCACGAGCACTCCTGGCACTGGGCTCACCGGCACGAGCACCCTTCCCCGCACAACCACCCCCGGCACCGCCACTGCGCCGGGTGGGAAAAATCCTGGCGCCAGCCTCACCGGCACGAGCACCACGCCGCGCCCGAAGACCTCTAGCACCGGAGCCCCGGGCCGCACCACACCGAGCGTAACCACACCAACTTCGAACCCTCTCTTCACACCGACCTCGAAACGGTGAGCCCCGCTCAGGCCGGTCCAGTCTTCGAGGCCGACATCGCGGTGGTGGGCGCAGGCGCCGCCGGGCTCTACGCCGCGCTTTGCGCTGCGCGCGAGCACGCTACGGTCGTGCTCATCTCCGCCACGCCCCTGGCCCAGACAGCCTCCTACTGGGCGCAGGGCGGCCTCGCCGCCGCACTCGCCACCGACGACAGCTTCGAGCTGCACCTGGCGGACACTGAGCGGGCCGGGCGAGCGCTCGTAAGACGCTCGGCAGCGGAGATCCTCGTGCACGAGGCGCCAGCCTGCGTAAGCGACCTGCAGGCGCTGGGCGTCCGCTTCGACGGCGACCGCTCGGGAGAACTGGCGCTCGGCTTAGAGGGTGGCCATTCGGTCAGGCGCGTCGTGCACGCCGGGGGCTCCGCGACAGGCCGGCGTGTGGTTCGCCAGCTGTCGGCGCTCGTGGCCGGGGAGCCGCGAATCGCCGTGTTCGAGGGTGCACGGGCGCGAGCACTGTGGACCGATAGGGACTCCACCCACCCTCGCTGTCACGGCTTGATCTGCGACGACGGGCGAATCGTCGCCGCGCGCGCGGTCGTGCTCGGCACTGGCGGCGCCGCGGCACTCTGGGCACGCACTACCAACCCGCCCGGCTCGCAAGGAATCGGCCTGCTGCTCGCCCACGACGCCGGTGCGTCGCTCGCAGACCTCGAGCTGCTGCAGTTCCATCCCACCGCCGTGATCGGCCTGCGCGGGCGCGAGGGCTTCCTCATCACCGAGGCGATCCGCGGCGAGGGCGCGACCCTGCACGACGCTTCTGGCGAGCGCTTCGTGGATGAGCTAGCTCCTCGCGATGAGGTATCCCGCGCCATCCAGCTGCGCCTCACAGAAACTGGCGAGCGCTCGGTGGGGCTCGATATGCGCGCGATCGATCCCGCTCGCTTTCCCAATGTAACAACAGCCCTGCGCGAGGCGGGGCTAGATCCCTCCCGTGAGCTGGTGCCGGTGGCACCTGCAGCTCACTACATGATGGGAGGGATCGTCACTGATCAACACGCACGCTCCACGGTGGCTGGCCTGTACGCGGTCGGAGAGGTGTCGTGCACAGGCCTGCACGGCGCCAACCGGCTTGCATCGAACTCGCTGAGCGAGTGCTTTGTATTTGCCCGCCGCGCCGCTTCCAGTGCCCTGCAGGAGCCCAGCCAGGCGCGCCCAGATGACCTCGAGGCGCTCCAGGCTATCCCCGCGCCGGCATCAGCTGAGCCATCGACACGTACAGCGCTGTGGCAGCAGGCAGGCATTGAGCGTTCGCGCGAAGGACTGCAAAAGCTCGCTTCAGAGCACCACCCCCTAGCCCGGTTGATTGCGCGCTGCGCTCTCGAGCGCGAAGAGAGCCGTGGCGCCCATCAGCGTGTGGACCATCCCGAGCGCGACGAGTCACTGGACCATCGCCACTTCGTCATCACCAGCGAGGAGAGCGGTTCCTGGCAGACGTGGGCATGATCCTTCGGGTCCTTTATAAAAATCTTCGATCGCAGAGCAAATCTCGATCCTTTCCCCTCGAAGGAGTGTTTCTTCTCCTGGAATGTCTTTGCAGGACTGGAGTCTTTGGGAACGAGCGGGTGCACGCCAAACCGGTTCGATCGAGAGAGGGTAAGGGTCATCATGTATCAGTTCAGCCGGGCCATCTACCGGGAGTTGGCTCCCCATATCGTGGCTCCCAAGCCTGGCGTGGCCGCCAACGCAAACCACGAGCATGTCCTGAGGGCTTGTGAGGCAGTCGTCGAGCGTATGGCCGTTGACAGCCATTACTTCGCACGCCCGGAACGGACGCTGTTTTGCGATATCCGCTCCCGTTTCCCGATGAGCGAGCAGGGTCGCGTCCATCAAGTAGTCACCCGCTACATCGGCTTCGCGCAGCAGTTCCTGATTGAGAATCCTCTCGCGGCTTACGCGTCGGTCTGTGGTGTGGCGCCTCAGTGCCGCGCGACCACACGCAAAGGCGCCGCCTGCCAGCGTGTCCCCCTACCGCACAACGGCTACTGCCCCTCCCACCAACACCTGGCTGATACTGAGAACCGCGAGCTCGTCGCGGCCTGAGAGGCTAAGAGTCCTATCCTCGGAGGATGCCTGAGCGAGTCGGATTTCTGGGCCTGGGAATCATGGGCTCGCGGATGGCCGCCAACGTGGCGCGCGCCGGCTATCCACTGACCGTCTGGACGCACACCCCCGGCAAGGCCGGGCGCTGGGCGTCCGAGCACGACGCAGTTGCCGCTGCCACACCCGCCGAGGTCGCGCGCGCCAGCGACATCGTCGTGAGCATGGTCGTCGACGGCGAACAGGTCGCCTCGGTGCTGCTTGGCAAGGGCGGGGTGATCGAGGCTGGTAGAGCAGGCCTGCTGTGCGTCGACATGTCCACGATCGCGCCGCCAGACACCCGGCGGATCGGCGCAGCGTTGCGCGAGCGCGAGGTGAGCATGCTCGACGCGCCGGTGACCGGCTCATCGCCGCGAGCTGAAGATGGCTCCCTGACAATCATGGCCGGAGGCGAGCCAGTGGACTTCGAACGTGCCAAGCCCCTGCTAGAGAGGATGGGCAAGCTGATCAGGTACGTGGGTGAGCTGGGCCAGGGCGAGACGCTCAAGCTGATCAACAATGCCGTGGGCGCAGCCAACGCGGCAGCGGTCGCCGAGGCGCTGCTGCTCGCCCAAGCCACTGGGATCGACCTCGATGCGTTCGTCGAGGTCCTCAGCACCGGCTCAGGCGCTTCCGCTCAGCTGGAGCTGAAGTCCGGTGCGATGCGCACGCACGACTACACGCCCCTGTTCAAGACAGCGCACATGCTCAAGGACGTACGCCTCTGCCTCGAGGAGGCTCAGGCAGCGGGAATCCCATTCGCCTCCGCGGCACACGCCCGCGACCTCCTGACGGCCACTATGGGCCGGGGACACGGGGAGGAGGACTACGCGGCCATAATCGAGGCCGCCGAGGGCCTCGCGGGACGGCGACTGTAGCGATTTAGCCTAAAAAGCCGCTCATTTGCAGGGGATTTGGGAAATCCTCCAGGATTTCGTATCTTTAATGGGTTGGCCCCGCCACTCGGTCGCTTCGGATGGTGCCCAGGGCCTGCAGGTTTATCGAGACGTCCGCTCAATTCTTTTTTCGTTTTTTCTATGCCAATTGCTTTCAAAGAATGGGCTGTCACCGTTCGTGCGCTTGCCGAAGGGGAGCAGCTCATAACTCTCCGTAAGGGCGGAATTCGCGAACCCGGCAAGCCATTCCGGCTCGCCCACGAGCGCTTCTTCCTGTACCCCACCTTTGATCACCAGCCGGGAGATCTGGTGCGCGAATCCCATCAGCCCGAGTTGCGCCGGGCGCTCGAGGAGGGTGTCTGGAGCGATGGCGAGCCACCGCTGCATGCCTTCGCCGCCGGCGGCATCCAGCAGCCCGACCGGGTGCGCATTCGCGCCTGGGCCGAGGTTGCTGGTCATTTCACGATCGCCGACCCTCGCTGCGTCGACGCCCTTTCGCCCTTCTACGTGTGGACGACCGACTACGCCGAGAAGCGTCTCGGCTGGCGCCGCCATCAGCCGCTGCACGTTCTGCTCCTGCGCACCTACCGCATCCCGCGGCCGGTCACCGTCAAGGTCAAGGACGAGTACACCGCTACCCAAGCATGGGTCGAGCTGCAGCGCGAGCTTCCGTTCGAGGGCACCCCCGTGCTCTCCGATGCCGAGTTCGAGCGCGCCTCCGAAGAGATCGAGGCGATTACGCGCGAAGCCGGCCAGCCGGCTCTCGTCTAGGCTCCGCCGCGCCGGCGGGAGGACCGCCGCCGTCGCCGCCCGTGGGCCGCCACCCGTCGAGCACCCGCCGCGCCCACTCCTCGTCTCCCTCGGCGACGAGGATTTCGCGCGGGCCGGCCGCGAGGAAGTCGGGCACATCGAAGCCCGCGGCGCGGCGCGCCATGCAGCGAATGCCCTCGTCGCGCAGGAAGCTCTGCAGCAGCTCGGCCTCGGGCAGGTGCTGCGCATAGGCAACCTTGACGAGCTTCACCGCACAGGCTCCTCGTCGCAGATCTCGATCGCCACCTCGGCGACCTGGCCGCCGTCGATCAGGTAAGAGCGGACCTCTGGCTCACCGTCGGCGAGGCCGACGATCACCCACTCCACGCCGGGCCAGTTGGCGGCGAAGTTGATGTCCGTCTGCGACGGATACGGCGCCGTGCGGGTGTGGGAGTGGTAGATCCCGCCGAGCTCCGCGCCGGCGTCCTCGATCTCGGCCCCGATCCGCAACAGCTCAAGCCCGTCGACCTCGAAGGCCAGCGGGCTCGCCTTGAGGTTGACCGTCCGGTGGACGCCGCGCGCCAGCCCGCCGGCGAGGGAGATCACGCCGCAGCACTCGTTCGGAGCCTCCTCGCGCGCATGGGCGATCAGCTCGTCGAGCAGCGTCTGCGCCAGGAGCACCGCTCACCACCAGACCGTCGAGTCGAGGTTCTCGATCTCATCGACCGGCAGCGTGTAGATGCCGCTCGACAAATACTTCCAGCCGTCATCGGCGACGACGAACACGACGTTGCCCTCGTCGAGCTCGCCCGCGATGCGCACGGCGATGCTCGCGATCGCGCCGCTGGAGACACCGGCGAAGACGCCCTCCTCGTCGAGCAGCTTGCGCGTCCAGACGATCGCGTCGCGGTTGGTCACGAAGATCTTGCGGTCGAGCAGCGAGATGTCGATGATGGGCGGGATGAAGCCGTCCTCCAGCGAGCGCAAGCCCTGCACAGGCTCGCCCTGCATCGGCTCCGCCGCGACGATCTTCACGGCGTCGCCGAAGGTCTCCTTCAGCCGGCGGCCGTTACCCATCAGCGTGCCGCCGGTGCCCAGCCCCGCCACGAACGCGCTCACCTCGTCGAGCTCCTCGAGGATCTCCAGCGCCGTCCCGTTGTAGTGGGCGTTCGGGTTGGCCTCGTTGCCGTACTGGTAAGGCATGTAGACCGAGGAGTCTTCCGTCGCCATCGCCAAGGCCTTCTCCACGGCCCCGTTGGATCCGAGTGAGCCCTCGGAGTAGACGATCTCCGCGCCGTACATCTTCAGCAGCTGCGTACGCTCGGGCGTGACGTTCTCCGGCATCACGACCTTCAGCTTGTAGCCCTTCAGCGAGCAGATCATCGCCAGGGAGATGCCGGTATTGCCCGATGTCGGCTCCAGGATCGTCTGTCCGGACGCAATCGCACCCTTCTCCTCGGCGTCCTCGATCAGCGCCTTCGCCACCCGGTCCTTGACCGATCCCGTGGGATTGCGCGACTCGAGCTTCGCCCAGATCCGCACGCCCGGCTTCGGGGATAGCCTGGGCAGCTCGATCAGCGGCGTGTTGCCGATCGACTGCACGATATCCCCGTACCGCCCTGCGCACGGCTTGTTCCTCAGGGGCTGGACAGCCATTACTTCAGGAAATATAGCGACCCTCGCCGGCCCCTCGTGCAATCACTAGGATGATGGTGGGTGATGGCGGGCGACTTCGACTTCGACTGGCTGGTGATCGGCTCCGGCTTCGGCGGCAGCGTCTCGGCGCTGCGCCTGTCCGAGAAAGGCCATTCTGTGGGGGTGCTCGAGTGCGGCCGTCGCTTCGCCGACCACGAGCTGCCGAGCTCGACCGCCGATCTGAAGCGCTACTTCTGGAATCCCATGCTCGGGATGAAGGGAATCTTCCGGCTGACCACGTTCAAAGACGTCTCGGTCGTCTCCGGCTGTGGCGTCGGCGGCGGCAGCCTCGGCTACGCGAACACGCTCTACGTCCCGCCGGCTAAGTTCTTCGAGGACCGGCAGTGGGCGGACATGAACGACTGGGAGTCGGCACTCGCCCCCCACTATGCCGAGGCGCAGCGGATGCTCGGCGTCGTGCAGAACCCGCATGAGGACCCGGCCGACCAGCTGCTGCGCGAGCTCGGCGAGGAGCTCGGCGTCAGCGACAGCTACAAAAAGACGCCCGTCGGCGTCTACTTCGGTGAGCCGGGCAAGACCGTCTCCGACCCGTTCTTCGGCGGCGAAGGGCCCGACCGCACCGGCTGCAGGATGTGCGGTCGCTGCATGGTCGGCTGCCCGCACGGATCGAAGAACACACTCGTCAAGAACTACCTGTACCTGGCCGAGAAGCGCGGCGCGCACGTGATGGCCGAACGCACCGTCGTCGACGTCCGCCCGCTCGGCGACGGCTCCGGCAAAGACGGCTATGAGGTCGAAAGCGTGCGCTCTGGCGCATGGCTGCGCAAGGACCGCCTCATCCAGCGCGCGCGCGGAGTCGTCGTCTCAGCCGGGCCGCTGGGCACGAACAAGCTGCTCCAGCGCTGCCGCCTGAACGGGTCGCTCGGGCGGATCTCCGCGCGCCTGGGGGAGCTGGTGCGAACCAACAGCGAGTCGATCCTCACGGTCACCGTGCCAGAGGACTACCCGGACGATCTGATCAAGCGCGTCGCGATCACCTCCTCGATCTATCCCGACCCGAACACCCATATCGAGACCGTCACCTACGGCGACGACGGCGACTCGATGCACCGCCTCTACACGCTGCTCGTCGGCGACGGCACGCGCCTGACGCGTCCTCTGAAGCTGCTCGCCCAGATCCTGCTGCACCCGAAGCGGCTCGCGCAGGTGCTGTTCCCGAAGCACTGGTCGCGGCGCACGATCATCATCCTCGTGATGCAGACGCTCGACAACGCGATCGCGCTGCGCCCCCACAAGGGCCCGTTCGGTACGTTCTGGCTGAAAACCGAGCAGGACCCCGAGAAGCCCATCCCGACGTTCATCCCGATCGCCAACCAGGCCGCCGAATGGTTCGCCAAGCGCACCGGCGGCGTGGCCCAGAGCTCCGTCACCGAGGCGCTGTTCAACATCCCCACGACCGCCCACATCCTCGGCGGCGCGGTGATCGCCCCCGACCCCGAGCGCGGCGTGATCGACGCGCGCCAGTGTGTCTACGGCTACGAGAACCTGCTCGTCTGCGACGGATCGGCGATCCCGGCGAACGTCGGCGTCAACCCCTCGCTGACGATCACCGCACTGGCCGAGCACGCGATGAGCCATGTACCGGAGGCCGGCGGGCGCGTCGAGGACCAGCAGGCAAGCTTCGCCGCGAAGTGATCTGAACGGAGGCGCTCGTGAGCGCGCCGCTCACGAGCCGCAGATTCGTGGCCCCGCGAAGCACCACCAGGGCATTGAGCACCGCTGTGGCGCCAGCGTGCAGGCCAGCGACCGTCCGCCAGGCTCCCCCACTCCTCTGACGCTGCAGCCACACCGGCTGGCGGGCGTGCATGAGCAGCGCCCACACGCGCACGTGCCGCCGATCCACGCGCAGCGGGTCGAATGGGAACGTGAAGCCTCCTACGAACGGCTTGGGGCGGGCGCTTGCCGGATCGCCGCCGGCGCCAGCGCTGTAGAGCCCAGCCGGTCGCTGGTATTCCACCGTCCCACCCGTAGGCGTACTCGCGCGCTCGGCGGGGTAGGGGTCGATCAGGAACTGCCAGTCGACGAGCCCCACCCCAGCGACCCACAGGCGGTGCAGCGCACGCGAGATCCACGGCGCTTGCAGACGCCCGGGCACGCCCGCCGGTGCTGGCGGCGAGCTTTCCCAATTGAGCTCTGTGACCCAAACGGGCTTGTTGCCATTGGGCAACGCGATGTGCCGCCGCTCTGCCTGCCTCAGCAACCCAGTGATCTTCGCCGCATCAGAGATCGAGACGTCCAGCGAGGACGCCGCCGGCCGGTCGGGGTCGCCGACCGACAGCGGGTGAAACGCCAGCGCGTCGAAATGCGGCGGGTCTAAGCAGCGGACGTGGGTTTGCAGGCACAGCACTTCCCGCAAGAACGCCACCGGCGCGATGCGCCCCTCGCCCGCGGGTTCTCCGTTCGGAGCCACGCCGGCGGCCGCCACCACATCGGCGGGCTGAGCGGACTTGACGCCGGCGTAAAACGCATTGAGAAGCTGGCGATAGAGCAGCGGCGAAAAGGCTCTCCAGCGGCCGCCCGCAGCGATCCACTGGGGCTCCAGGTAGCGCGCCAGGTTCGGCTCGTTCCAGGCCTGGAAGAGCCTCACCCGCGGCAGCGCACGACCGGGCGTCGCGGGATCGGGGAAAGACCCGTCATAGCGACGCGCAAGCGCGGCGGCGAATTCTTCGAGCGCCGCGGGATTCGGGGCCCAGCTGCCAAGGTAGGCGTAAGGCCAGCGATGCGGAGCTTCGGCAAACGCCGGCGCGTGGGCGATAACGAGCAGCGGTTCGAGGCCGGCGACCACGACACTCTTCACGGAGGCGTCGAGCCGCGCGAACCGGTAGGAGGGGCTCGCCGGGTCGCGAGCCGGAAAGCCCGGGGGCGGCGAGGCCGCCACGAATTCACGCCAGCTGACCGGGATACGCGCAGTCGCCGCCCCAATCCCACGGATGCGCGTGAGCTCCAGTTCGCGCACCCGCGCGTCTTCGCTCAAGAGCGGTATGCCGTCGGAGACGCCGCGCGTGAGTCCCCCCTGCGGGAACGGGCCGTAGAGCAGGGCATGGTCCTGTGCTCGCACCAACCGGCGGTCAGTGGGCGCGGGCTGGGCCCCGGACGGGGGCTCAGCTCCGAACGGCCGTGGCGGCCCTTCAGGGCCGCTGCGGGAGGGGATGGGCAGGACGGGCGGTGGCTGGAGCCAGACGACCGCGGTCAGGGCTACCCCGAGCGCCTGGGGAAGGACTTTGAAGAACCTAGCGATGAAGCGTGACCGAACGACGTGCCAGGTTGAGCTTGGCGCCAGTGTTACTCCGTAATGTCGTCACCAGCACCAGCCGCGCCTGGCTGCGGTGTCTGAGCAGGCGCCGGCCCTTCGCCGTCACCCTGATCAGCACATTTACCGTGCCGGGGCTTTTCGCCGATGCAGTGCCGCGCGCCACCAGTTCTGCCGCTGGAACGATCTTGTGATGGTGCTTGCTCTTCCTACTCGATGCAAATGCCGGAAGTTTGCCGTCCTGGAGGTAGAGGTCCTGGATGACCGTTCCCGGCTGGTTGATCGTCACCTGATCGAGCCACCCCGACTTCAGGAACCTATGGATCGTGGTCCGGGCGAGCCTGAAGATCGAACCCTGCAGGGCCAGAGGTGGCGGCGGGGGGGGCGGTGGAGGTGGCGGTGCCGGGCATGCGCCCACCGGGCGATCGGTCTCACTCGAGTAACTGAAGATCGCTCCGCTGGCGAGTGTCGTCCGTACGAACTCCGTTGCTTGGACCGTTTCCCCAAGTGCCAAGGGGGTGAGAAAGTTGCCGCTGAAAGACGCCCCGACCAAGCTGGTGACCTGCGCATGGCCCTTTGAGTGTGGCACGACGTAGCTGGGATGTTGCACCAGTAGGTAATGTTCTCCTTCGACTTCCAGCGCCCCAGAACGCTGACCGGAGAAGTTTGTCGACCCCGCACATACGGTTGGGTCCATCGAGGGCAAACCGTCATAAACCACCTGCTCGACGATGTTGCCGCGTGGCGATTCCATCCGCACCACGTCGTTGACGTTCGGCACTTCGCTCGTATAGACGTTGCCCTTGTGCGAGTGCTGCCCTACGAGAAGACCGTTGCGGATGATCGACAGGACGACTTCGGCTTCGGACGAAACGCTCGCGCTGGTCATTGCGACCGGGAAGAGTTCGGGCTGGGTACTAGCCCCCTCGGTGATCGCGAGCGAGTATTCGGGACTTTTGGACGTGGCCGATGCCGACGCAGCGGCTATGCAGCTCGCGAACAGCGCCAAGCAGGAGAGGAGTCCGGGTAGGAAAAAGCGGCTTGCTCTCATGGAACGCGATCCCATCGTTCGGCGGGTCGAAAAGATTTAGCCTCGGCGTCAAAGCTGGACGCGAAGCCTAGACCCAGCCGCGGCGGAAACGCGCGCTACAGGCCGCCGGCCATCGCCGGCAGGATCACGAGCGTGTCGCTCTCGCCGACGGCCGTATCGAGGCCGTCGAGCACGCGCACGTCCTCGTCGTTCAGGTACACGTTCACATAACGGTTGAGCTCGCCCTCGGCCGAGAACAGCTGGCTCTGCGTGGCGGGGTGGTTGGCGGCGAGGTCCTTGAGCACGTCGCCGACGTTCTCGCCAGAGGCGCTGATGAGCTTCTCACCGCCGACCGAGGCGCGCAGCACTGGGGGAATCTTGATTGTGGCCATGCGCGGCAGGCTACCCGGCTGCGGCGCAGAACGCCTCATAGTCGGGGAACACGCCGAGCTCCTCGTCGGCGATCTCCTCGGGATCGCGCGAGCAGATGGGGCACTCCGGGTCGCGGTGGACCTTGACCTCGGTGAGCGTCGCGCCAAGCGCGTCGTAGAGCAGCAGGCGCCCGATGGCGGGCTCGCCGATGCCGACGATCAGCTTGACGACCTCTGTGGCCTGCAGCAGGCCCATCGTCCCAGGCAGCACGCCCAGCACACCATTGGCGCCGCAGGAAGGCGCCAGCTCGGCGGGCGGCGGCTCGCGGAAGAGGCAGCGGTAGCACGGGCCCTCATAGGGCTTGAACACCGACAGCTGCCCGTCGAAGCCGAGGATCGAGGCCGATACCACAGGAATCTTCAGGCGCACCGTGGCGTCGTTGAGCAGGTAGCGCGTGGGGAAGTTGTCAACGCCGTCGACGATCACGTCGTAGTCCTTGATGATCTCGACGATGTTCGAAGCATCGATGCGCACCGGGTACTTGACAACCTTCACGTCCGGGTTCAGCGCGTGGATGGCCTCCTCCGCAGAGTCGACCTTCGGCTTGCCGATCCCCTCGGTGTCGTGGATCACCTGTCGCTGGAGATTCGATAGGTCGACGACGTCGTCGTCGACGATCCCGATCGTGCCGACGCCCGCCGCGGCGAGATAGAGCGCAGTCGGCGATCCGAGCCCGCCGGCCCCCAGCAGCAGCACCTTCGCGTCGAGCAGCTTAAGCTGGCCCTCCATACCGATCTCCGGCACGAGCATGTGCCGCGAGTAGCGCTCACGCTGCTCGGGGGTGAGCGAGCGTGGCACCTGTACCTCATAGCCGCGGTCCTTCCACAGCGTGATCCCGCCCGTCATCGAGGAGACGTTCGTGTAGCCGAGGTCCTCTTCCAGCGTGCGCGCGGCCCAGGCGGAACGGTTACCCGACTGGCAGTAGAGCACGATGTGCGCGTCGCGGTCCGGGACGACACCCTCGATGCGGGTCTCCAGGTAGCTCTTGGGCACGTGCCTAGCACCTGGCAGGTGGCCCGCGCCGTACTCCTCGGTCTCACGCACGTCGATGATCGCGATGCCCTCGTCGAGCAGCTCGTGCACCTTGGAAGGATCGATTTCCTCGATGCGGCTCTTGATTTCGCGGAGAAGCTCCGCTCCGGAGGGGCTCATTTTGAAACTCCTAAATCGGGTCGGCATTTAGGGAAACTTCATAAAGTATAGCGCCTGTTCATCTCGCCCACCCAGGCGCAGAGGGCACTTCGCCCCCGTACATGCGCTCATTCGCAGGGAGAACTTCAGAAAACGAGCAGATAGGAAAAGCCGACGGCACTGGGGCTTGCGGTGCGCGAACCCGCATAGGAGGCATTCGCCCGCCAGCGCCCCACAGCGGGCGGCGTGAAGGAGACCGTCGCCGTTCCTTCGCTGGCGAAGGCGTGCGCCTCGCGATAGAACTGCCAGCCGAAGACGGGGTCGAAGCGCTCGATGTCCACCGTGACCGGCCCGGTGCCGGCCGGCGAGACCTTGACGCCGATACCCAATCCCTGGCCCGGTCTGGCCTTGGCGGTGGAGAACGAGAGCGAGGTCGAAGTGATCGTGCGCGACTCGCGCACCAGCGTGAAGTTACCGGCGGTGGCATCGCGGACGGATACCACCGCGTAGTAGCGGCCGGGAACCAGCTGGTGCTGGAGCGTCTGCGAGCCACTGTTGCCGCATTGGCATTCGATCACGTTGCCGTTCTGATTGCGCAGCTGCAGGTTGAAGTCGGCCGAGCCGGGGGCGATTAGCTTGAGCGTCAGGTTTGAGTGACTGATGACGTCGAGCCGGTACAGGCGCAGCACACGCACGCCGCGGCCATCGAGACGCCCGTGCGCGTGAGCGTAGTTGCCCAGCACCAAGCCCGGAGCCGTTTCGGCGGGACCGGCGTGAGCAACCTGCAAGTGAAAGCGCTGGACACCCCGATGGGAGGTTCGCGGGGTGATCTCGAAGCTATAGCGCCCGCCCTGGCCGGGGCGGGGTGTGAACAGCCGGTAGCCGCCACAACCGATGTGCAAGAGCGGGGAGCCTTCTTCGAAGGAGCTCGTGCCAGGCGCGAACAGCGCGCCGCTCACGCAGGCTCCTTCGGTCTTGTTGGCGAGGTTGATCAGGTAGCTGACGCCCGCACGCATCGTGAAGGAGTAGGCGGCGTTGACATTCTGGATGCGGTCGACCTGCCCGTTGATGCCGCCCGGCGGCAGCGTCTTCCCGGGCGGCCCAACTTCGGGCGTGGGCAGAAAGACCTCGAGCGTGAAGGCGGCGAGCGCTGAGCTCTGCAGCGCGGCCACGCGGATCTCGTAGAGGCCGTTCTTGGAGGTCTTGAACGTGAGCGAGGCCTTGCCAGCGGAGTCGGTCTGCTGACAGGCTACGGGCTGCAGCTGGGAGCGCACGGCGTGGTAGATGTCGACGGTGCCGTCGAGCGCGCCCGCGGCCGCCAGGTCGACCGCGATCCGCTGGACGCTTTGGGCACGCAGGCTGTACCAGACCGAGCTGGTCGTAGATACCCCGCAAGAGGAGGCGACCTCTTCAGGCTGGACGGTCGCGCCGACGGTGGTGCCTTCGAGCGTCGCGGGCAGGCTGTGGATGACCTGAGCGCCCGCCAGGGTGTCGTTGGCCGGCGCTGTGACGGCACTGGAGGCGCCAGCCACGAGCGGCGCCGCCATGGCCACGGCGAGCGCCAGCGCCGATGCGGCAACGGGCCTGCGATGGAGGCGCACAGCTGTAGATACGTGGACGGCCCTCGATCTCCTGCACTCCCCCGCTCCCTTACGCTCCCCACGATGCGCTCCCGCCTGAGAACCGGCCAGCCGAGAGCCCTCGCGGTCGCGGTCGCTCTCGCCGCAATTCTCCCGGGCTGCTCCGTGGGCTCGTCATCGTCGTCCCGGCCGTCCTCTGCTGCGCCCCCGAGCGTGGGCGCTTCGGGCTTCGACGGTGCCGCGCTGCCCCCTGTAGCGCCCGTGGGCGACTTCATGCTTGCCGATCAAGAAGGCCGGTCCGTGTCGCTCGCCGACTACCACGGGCAGGTGACGATCGTCGCGTTTCTCTACTCCACATGCGGGCCGGCGTGCATTGTGATCGCCGAACAGATCCGTGGCGCGCTCGACGAACTGCACCGTGTGGTGCCCGTGCTGCTAATCAGCGCCGATCCCTCCGCGGACACGCCCGCGCACGTCAGGCGCTTCCTAACCGAGGTCTCATTGACCGGCCGCGTCCGCTACCTGGACGGCTCGCTGGCACAGCTGCGTCCGATCTGGCGCTCCTTCCGGATCGTCCCGGCGACGGGAGGGCGCGCGGCCTTCGACCGCTCCGTCTCCGTCTTCCTACTCGACCGTACAGGCCGCCAGCGGGTCCTCTTCCAGCCCGAAGAGCTGACCCCCGAAACCCTCGCCCACGACATCCGGAAGCTGGAACGGGATCCCGCCCACCCCTGATACCCTAGCTGGCAGGTAGGAAATGATCAGATGATGATCTGAGCGGGAGGAGGGCAGGCCCCCTCCCGACCTCCCCCCAATGGGTAGACATTCAAGATGATGTTCTCAACCAAGGCCGAGTACGGCGTGCGCGTGATGGTCGAGCTGGCCCGGCGGGCCGGCGAGGACCCGGTTCCGCTTGCGGAGATCGCCGCCCACGACGGCCTGCCGCTCGCCTACCTGGAGCACCTCGTCGCGCGGCTGCGCAAGGCCGGGCTCCTCGACTCGCGGCGGGGCTCGCGCGGGGGCTACATGCTCGCGCGCTCTCCAACCGAGATCACGATGGCCGAGGTCGTGCAGGCGCTCGAGGGGTCGATCGCGCCGATCGAGTGCATCTCACAGAGCTCCGACGGCTCGATCGTCTGCTCGCGCGAGTCCGGGCGGGCGGGATCCCATTCCGATGTCTGCCCAACCAAGCTGCTCTGGACGCGGGTGCGCTTCGCGATCGTGCGCACGCTCCAGGAAACCACGCTCGCCGAGCTCGTACTCGAACCCGCGCTCCTGAACCCCACTCCCCTTCTCACCAACAAGACCGTCCCACCCCGCACCGCACGCAAATCCATTAACCCCGAACCACTGACAACCGGAGCTTAAACACAGAACATGGCCGATCTAGAGATCAGAGACCTGCACGTGCGCATCGAGGAGCGCGAGATCCTCAAGGGCGTCGACCTGGACGTCTCGCGCGGCGAGGTCCACGCGCTGATGGGCCCAAACGGCTCGGGCAAGTCGACGCTCGCCAACACGCTGCTCGGGCATCCCTCCTATGAGATCACCGAGGGGACGATCGTCTTCAAGGGCGAGGACATCACCGCGACCGAACCGCACGAGCGCGCCAAGGCCGGCCTGTTCCTCGCCTTCCAATACCCCGTCTCGATCCCCGGCGTCTCCGTCGCCAACTTCCTGCGCATGGCGATCAACGCCAAGCGCGAGGAGCCGATCCAGGTGAAGGAGTTCCGCACCCAGCTGCAGCACGCGATCGACCTGCTCGACGTCGATAAAGCGTTCACCTCGCGCCACCTCAACGACGGTTTCTCCGGCGGTGAGAAGAAGCGCGCGGAGATCCTGCAGATGGCGATGCTCGCCCCCGACGTGGCGATCCTCGACGAGACCGACTCGGGTCTCGACATCGACGCGCTGCGGACCGTCGCCGAGGGCGTCCAGCGGCTGCACGACGAGCAAGGGCTGGGCGCGCTGATCATCACCCACTACCAGCGGATCCTCCACTACGTGAAGCCCGAGTTCGTGCACATCCTGATGGACGGCCGGATCGTCCTGCAGGGCGGCGTCGAGCTGGTCGAGCGCCTCGAGCGCGAGGGCTATGACCAGATCCGCCAGGAGGTTGGCGCGGGTGCCTGAGGTGACGGTCAAGCCAGGTCGTCACCGCGAGGCAACCCTCTACCACGCGCTCGCCGGCGCCGGAGCGGGCAACGGGCGCACGCTCGAGCAGCTGCGCGAGGCGGCGCTGAAGAGCTTTGAGACCACCGAGCTGCCCATCTGGCGGCGCTCGGGCTTCTGGACCACCAGCCTGCAGAGCCTCGACCTGGACGCGCTGGAGACTCAACCTATGCCATCCGAGCCGGGCGCCGTGCCCGAGGTCGTCACACGCACGCTCCCCGACCGGCCCCACGCCGGGCGGATCGTGCAGAGCGCCGGGTCGATCGTCCATATCGAGCTCGACCCCGCTTTGGCCGAGCGCGGCGTGATCCTCTGCTCGCTGCAGGAAGCTTTCCAAGATCACCGCGAGCTGGCCGAACGCTGGTACTCCAAGCGCCTGACGATCGACCGCAACAAGCTGGAGGCCGCCAATGCGGCCTTCTGGACTGGCGGCGCCTTCTTGCACGTCCCCGCCGGCGTTGTCGTCGAGCACCCGTTTGAGATCGTCTACGCGATCGACGGCCCCGGCGTCGCGCAGTACGCGCGCACGCTTGTGATCGGGGGCAAGACGAGCGAGTTCCGCGTGCACGAGTACGACCTCGCGGAGGACTTCGAGGGCCAGGCGCTGCACGCGGGGGCGTTCGAGTGCTACCTGGAAGACGGGGCGCGCTGCCGCCTGGCACAGCTGCAGGACTGGGGCCGCGGCGAGGTATACGACTCCTCGACGCGCTTCGTCGGGGTTGGGCGCGACGCCTACTGCCACTGGCTGCCGGCGCTGCTCGGCGGGCACCTCGTGCGTCAGCACCTGGAGCTGGCGGTCTCAGAGCCCGGCGGTGACATGGCCTTCAGGGGCCTGTTCTTCACCGAGGAGCACGAGCATCTGGACGTGTTCGCTGTAGACCTGCACGAGACCGGACCCTCCGGCGGGGACGTCCACTGGCGCGGCGCGGCGACCGGCGAGAGCAGGGCGAGCTTCGAGGGGCTGATCCAGATCGACCCGGGCGCCCAGCAGACGCACACCTACCTGCAGATCCACTCGATGATGCTCTCGCCGAAGGCGCGCCTGGACGCGATCCCCTCGGTGCTCGTATCCGCCGACGACGTCTCCGCCTCGCACGGCGGCACAGTCGGCGAGCTCGACGAGGCCGCGATCTTCTACATGCAGTCGCGTGGCCTGGACCGCCCCGCGGCCGTGCGCCTGCTCGTGGAGGGCTTCTTCGAGCCGGTACTCGCCGAGCTGCGCGACGAGCCGCTGGAAGACCTGATCCGCGCGAAGCTCGCCGCCAAGCTGGCCTCGGCGCGCGAGGACATCGAGGCGTATGCCACCAGTCGCTAGCCCCACCTCGCTCGACGTCAAGACCGACTTCCCGATCTTCGCCCGCAGATCGGGTGCCCGCCCACCCCAGCCGCTGATCTACCTCGACTCGGGCGCGACCTCACAGAAGCCCGCCGTCGTGATCGACGCGCTCGCCGAGCACCTGCGCGCACACAACGCGAATGTCCACCGCGGCGTCTACGCGCTCGCGCAGGAGGCCGACGCGGCCTATGACGGCGCGCGTCATCGGGTTGCCGCGTTCGCCGGGGCGCTGCCGCGGACGACGGTGTTCACCAAGAACGTCACCGAGGCGATCAACCTCGTTGCCTACGCCTGGGGGCGCGGCAGCGCCGGTGGACGGCCGAACGTGAGTCCCGGCGACGCGATCCTGATCACCCAGCTCGAGCACCACGCCAACATCGTCCCCTGGCAGATGCTGTGCCGCGAGCGCGGCGCGAGCCTGCGCTACCTGGAGGTCGACGATCGCGGCGAACTGTCGCTCGATCAGCTGGACGCCGAGCTCGCGCGGGGCGACGTGCGGATGGTGGCGTTCTCGCATGTCTCCAACGTGCTCGGCACGATCGTCCCCGTAGCGGACATGACCGCGCGCATCCGCGCCGCCGGCGCACTGTCGCTCGTGGACGGCGCCCAGGCTGTGCCGCACATGCCGGTGGACGTGGACGCGATCGGAGCGGACTTCTACGCCTGGACGGGCCACAAGGCGCTCGGGCCCACCGGCATCGGCGTGCTACACGGCCGCAGCGAGATCCTCGAGCAAATGGAGCCGTTCATGACCGGCGGAGACATGATCTCCTCCGTCGACTTCCAGACGGCCACCTGGAATGAGCTGCCCTACAAGTTCGAGGCCGGCACGCCCCCGATCGCGGAGGCGGTCGGGCTGGGCGCGGCCGTGGACTACCTGTCCGCGCTGGACATGCACCGCGTACGCGCTCACGAGCAAGCGCTCACCGCCTACATGCTCGACCGTCTCACCGAGGTTCCCGGCCTGCGCATCGCCGGCCCGCCCGAGGCCGAGCGCCGGGGCGGCCTGGCGTCGTTCACGGTCGAGGACATCCACCCCCACGATGTCGCCGAGCTGGCCGACCGCGGGGGAGTGTGCATCCGCGCCGGCCACCACTGCGCACAGCCGCTGATGCGCTGTCTGGGTGTCAGCGCCACCGCGCGCGCGTCGGTCGGCGTCTACAACGAGCCCTCCGACATCGACGCGCTCATAGACGCGCTGCTGGCTGGGCGTCAGGTGTTCGGACTCTGACCCATGGACGACCTCTACCGCGACTACATCCTCGAGCACTACAAGCGCCCCCACAACTTCGGCGAGCTCGACCCGCACGACCTGGAGGCACTCGAGCACAACCCGCTGTGCGGCGACGAGCTGGGCGTCCACATTCGCGTCGATGGCGGGCGCATCGAGGATCTGAAGTTCCATGGCCACGGCTGCGCGATCTCCCAGGCATCGGCGTCGATCGCCTCAGAGGAGCTGATCGGGATGGAGCTTGACGAGGCCGGTGAGCTCGACGCCAACTGGATGATCGAGCTACTCGGCATCCCTGTGTCCGCGACGCGGCGCAAGTGCGCGCTGCTGAACCTCAAGGTCGTCCGTGGCGCGATCACCGGCGACCACGCCTGGCCCGAGTGACGCCTTCCCGCCAACCCCAATCCGACCCGCCTGAGCACCGCGATACAATTCCTAGTTCAGAGCACGGGATTCGCAAACCACCCCGCAGCGCGGAGCCTCATGGCCACGATTGCCCGCACCAGGATCGCCAAGCCCAGCCCGATCGTCGAGGACGACCAGGGTCAGCTACGCGCCCGTCAGGGCATCTCGCGCGAGGTCGTCACAGAGCTGTCGCGCATCAAGGGCGAGCCCGACTGGATGGCCGACAAACGGATCAAGTCGCTGGAAATCTTCGAACGCAAGCCGATCCCGACCTGGGGCCCCGATCTGAGCGGTCTGAACCTCGACGACCTCGTCCTGTACTCGCCTCCCACGGCGGGGCGCTTCAATAGCTGGGACGACGTCCCCGCCGAGATGAAGCAGACCTACGAGGACCTCGGCATCCCCCAGGCCGAGCGCGAGCATCTCGCCGGCGTCGTCGGCGTGTGGCGCCAGGAGCCCGTGTACGAGGGGCTCAAGGAGGAGTACGCAAAGCAGGGCATCCTGTTCTGCTCGATGGACACCGCCATCACCGAGTACCCGGAGCTGGTGCAGAAATACTTCATGACCAAGTGCGTCCCCGCGCAGGACAACAAGTTCTCGGCGCTGCACGGCGCCGTCTGGTCCGGTGGTGCCTTCTGCTACATCCCCAAGGGCGTAAAGTGCGACCTGCCGCTGCAGTCCTACTTCCGCATGGAGGGAGCAGGCGAGGGCACATTCGAGCACACCCTGATCGTCGCCGACGAGGGCTCCGAGGTGAACTACATCGAGGGCTGCACGGCGCAGACCTACAGCGTCAACTCGATGCACTCCGCGGTCGTAGAGATCTTCGTGCACGAGGGCGCCAAGGCGCGCTACACGACCGTGCAGAACTGGTCGAAGGACGTCTACAACCTCAACACCAAGCGCGCCATCGTCGACGCCGGCGGCACGGTCGAGTGGGTCGGCGGATCGATGGGCGCCAAGTACGTGATGCTCTACCCGGGCTCCTACCTGATGGGCGAGGGAGCACGTGCCGACCACCTCAACGTCGGCGTGGCGGGCAAAGGCGTCCACAAGGACACCGGGGCGAAGGTCGTGCACCTGGCGCCGAACACCACCTCGAACATCCTCGCCAAGTCGATCTCCAAGGACGGCGGCATCATGGGCTACCGCGGCCTCGTCAAGATGGGCCAGCACTCCGAGGGCTCGAAAGCGCGCGTCCAGTGCGACGGGCTGATGATGGACGGCGAATCGAAATCGGACACCTGGCCGGACATCCAGATCCAGAACCCGCACGTCACGGTCGCCCACGAGGCCACCGTCGGGCGCATCTCTGATGACCAGCTGTTCTATATGGGCTCACGCGGGTTCACAGAGGACGAGGCGGCAGCGATGATCGTCAACGGCTTCATCGAGCCCGTCACCAAGGAGCTGCCGATGGAGTACGCGGTCGAGCTCAACAGGCTCATCCAATTGGAGATGGTCGGCTCCATAGGCTGAGGCGCGCTCCGTTTTGAGGGTGCCCACGGACACGATCGTCGCGCCGCTGTTCCCCACGGGGCTGCCCTGGGCGAACGTGGCCGGGCGCGAGGCGAGCATCATCCAGCGCGGCAAGCCCCTGCTGATCGACTTCTGGGACTTCTGCCGCCCAAACTCAGTCCGCACGCTGCCCTATCTACAGGCCTGGCACGAGCGCTACGCGCATGACGGCCTGCGCACAGTCGGCGTGCACTCACCCGGCTTTCCACCCGCGCGCGAGGAGGACGCGGTCAGGGCGGCGGTGACACGCCTGGGTATCGAGTACCCCGTGCTGATCGACCGCGAGCTCGAGCTGTGGCGTGACTATGAGAACCAGGGCTGGCCGGCGCGCTACCTGTTCGACGGCCGCGCGCGCCTATTTGAGTACCACTACGGTGAGGGCGCCTACGCGGAAACCGAGCTGGCGATCCAGGAACTTTTGGGAGTCGAGCGCGAGCCCCTGGCGCCGCTGCGCCCGGAGGACGCGCCGGACGCCGCGCTAGTGAAGCAGACCGAGGACCAGGAGGGCGCCTACTCCGGCCCGTATGAGGCTGGCGGCGTGTGGGCGGTGCTCGATGGGTCGGGAACCGTGCGCGTCAACGGCAGCGAGCACGAGGTCACCCACCCGGGGGCCTATCCGGTGATCGAGCACGAGCGCCACACCGCCGGCGTGCTGGAGCTGGAGACCGGCCCGGACGTGCAGTGTTACGCGACCTGCTTCACGCCGGGCTTGGCGTAGGGCTGTCGGCATGCGCCGGCGCCAGCTCGGCGTGGGAGCGATCCAGCAGCAGGCGCTTCAGCAGCGGTGAAGTTGACTGGTCGTCCTCGACGAGCACACAGCTGCCCGGCCAGTAGGGGGTCTCACCCGCGCCGCGGCCGAGGAACACGAGGTCGTACGTCCAGCAGCCGCAATTCATCAACCGCGCACCGCCGCGCCCGCGCCACTCGGACTCGCTATCGCCCGGGAGTGGCCCGGCGCGGTGCGTGTGGCCGAAGACCACATGGGCGTCGCCCAGGCCGAGACGCTCGGCCACCTCGCCCATCGCACGCAGCCCCGCGCGGCGCAATTCCCCGGTCGAGATGTCGGTCCGCAACGGCCCCAGCCCGGCGCGGTTGAGCGCCGCGACGGCGAGCGAGAACGCGCCCGCGAGAGCGAGCCTGCGCAGCTTGCGCACCCGCGAAGAGCCGCCTCCGTCGCCTGCGAGCGCTCGCCACGCGCGGATCGTGTCGACCTTCGAGACGTGGCCCATACGGGCTTCCCTAGCAATGGTGTCTCGCCACGCGAACACCGGCGCCCCCACCGCCTCGTAGTCCTCGACTCGGCTGAAGGACGCGGCCGGGAGCCCCAGCAGGCGACTCATCGCGGCGACGCTCAGGCGCTCGATCGTGGGTACAGTCAGATGGCAGTCGAGGTAATGACCGTGGGTGGCGTATACGTCGGGGCGCACCCACAGACCCGGATAGGCGACACTCATCTGTGCCGGCGCGGCCCACTCGGCGAGCCTGGCGAGCATCGGCGAGGCCTGTTCCGGGAGCAGGCGCTGTTCGAGTCCGAGCGGCTCCGGCGCCTGCAGCGCGCGCTCTCCGAGCCACGACTCGATCAGCAGATGGTCGTGGTTGCCGGCGCTCACCACGATCTCGCGGCCGGAGAGCGCCTGCCCGAGATCTTCGAAGAACGGCCGCGCGGCGGCCATTGCGTAGCGCGGCGGGCGGTGGCGCAACTCGAGCACATCACCGAGCAGTACCAAGCGGTCGACCTCCTCGAGTGCCTCCAGCAATGCCGCGCGCGGTGAAGGACGACTCAATACATCAGAGCCCAAGTCGCTGCCCAGGTGCAGATCAGAGACGATTAATGTGCTCAGGAGACCTCGACCACGCCATCCGGTCGCGGGGTGGGCGGGCGTGGTGACGGTGA
>JBIOEX010000023.1:0-37504 GCA_044446485.1 Solirubrobacterales bacterium | reverse complement strand
GGGTGGGTGGGATCCCAATCTTCCTCAGCACTCAGCCCACGCGAAAGGTTGACGTGGACGATGTCGAAGCCTCCCGAGCCCAGTCCGAGGTCGCGGGCCTGCACGTTGACCACCAGTTCATCGCCCACCTCTGCCCGGCCGGTGAGCGCGACATCTGCGATAGCCGGGCGGCGTTGACCTTCTGACTCGATCACGAGAGCCTGCTCAGGCGCCTGCCCCGGAGGACCGGCCTCGAGCACGGTGGCACGGCGCAGCTTCAGCATCGGTGCCCGGACTTATCGCTCGGCGGGGAGCCCACGGACAGGCACGCTACTGAGATCTTCTGAGCAGTCCGGCCCAGCCCATTCCACGCTTACGTCAACATCGCACTCGCACTCCGGCAGGTTGGCTATCTCGTGCACACGATCGATCATCCTGGCCGCGATCGCCTGCCCGTGTAGCTCGTCGGCGACGCGGAAGGTGCTCTGCACGCGCAGCGTCCCGGTCGCGCCAGGCTCCGCCCTGCGCAGCGTCTCTGGGACCGGGATATCCGTGCTCACGGCGTGCTGGTGAGCGCCGTGTCGTCCTCGCGCACAGTCGCTCGCTCCAGAGCTGCCGCGATGAAGTCACGAAACAGGGGAGCTGGGCGCTCGGGACGGGACTTGAACTCGGGGTGAAATTGAGATGCCACAAAGAAAGGGTGCTCCTCGAGCTCGACAACCTCGACGAGACGCTCGTCGGGAGAGGTGCCGGAGATGCACAGGCCGGCACTCTGCAGGCGCTTGCGCAGCAGGTTGTTGACCTCATAGCGATGACGGTGGCGCTCATAGATGACCGCCTCGCCGTAGATCTCCCGCGCACGCGTACCAGCGTGGAGCTTGATCGGGTCGGCCCCCAGGCGCATCGTGCCGCCGAGGTTGGCGACCTCCTTCTGCTCGGGCAGCAGGTCGATGACCGGGTAGGGCGTCTCGGGGTCGAACTCGGTCGAGTTGGCTCCCTCCATGCCCGCCACATGCCGCGCGAACTCCGCCACGGCTATCTGCATTCCCAGGCAGATACCCAGATAGGGGATGCCCTGCTCACGTGCCACTCCGGCCGCGGCGATCTTGCCCTCGATTCCCCGCCCGCCAAAACCTCCGGGGATCAGGATGCCATCGGCGCGGGCGAGCCGGTCCATCGGTGACAGACCGGCGTCCTCATCGCCATCGCCGGTCCCGTCCTCCTCCGGGCGCGTGCCTGATCCCTCGAGGCTCTCGGAATTGATCCAGTCGATCTCGACCTTGCAATCCTGTAGCGATGCGGCGTGGCGAAGCGCTTCGCAGACCGAGAGGTAGGCGTCTGCGAGCTGCACGTACTTGCCGACCAGCGCAATCCGCACGGTGGCCGAAGATCGGCCAGAGCGTTCGATTGGCTCCCGCCAGCCCGCCAGCTCCGGCGCAGCGGCCTGCAAGCCAAAGTGGTCGAGGATGAAATCGTCTACGCCCTGCTCGCGGAAAGTGAGCGGCACCTTGTAGATGTTGTCCACGTCGCAGGCCGAGACGATCGCCTCCGCAGGCAAGCTCGCGAACAGGGCGATCTTCTTGCGGATCTCGGCGGACAGCGAGCCCTCCGAACGGCACATGAGCATGTCCGGGGCGATGCCGATGCGCCTCAGCTCGTTGACCGAGTGCTGGGTCGGCTTCGTCTTCAGCTCGCCTGCGTGGCCAATGTAAGGCACGAGCGTGAGGTGAATGAACATGCAGCGCCGGCGCCCCACGTCAACGGGAAACTGGCGGATCGCCTCGAGGAATGGCAGGGACTCGATGTCGCCGACCGTGCCGCCGATCTCGGTGACGACGAAATCTACATCTGAGGACTCGGCGATCAGGGCGACGCGCTGCTTGATCTCATCGGTGATGTGGGGCACGACCTGGACCGTGCCCCCCAGGTAATCGCCCCGGCGCTCGCGCCGGATCACGGTGTCGTAAATCCCCCCGGCAGTTACGTTTGAGGCGCGACTGGTATTGACATCGGTGAAGCGCTCGTAATGACCGAGGTCGAGGTCGGTCTCCGCGCCGTCCTCGGTCACGAACACCTCACCGTGCTGGTAAGGCGACATCGTGCCAGGGTCGACATTGATGTAGGGGTCAAACTTCTGCAGGCCCACGCTCAGCCCACGCGAGACCAGCAAGCGCCCGATCGAAGCCGCGGCGATCCCCTTGCCGAGCGAGGAGACGACGCCGCCGGTCACGAAAATGAACCGGGTCTTCTGGGGCGCGACGGCGTGGCGGTCGGATGGGCGCGGAGTCATGAAGGCCTGCCCCAGGAGTCTAGTGCGCGCAGCCCCGGCGTCCGTTCGACAAACCCGGAAATTGAGCGAAGCTCTCCATAGACGGTGATCGCGAGGAGCAGCGCAAGCGCGATCAGCTGGCCCGTCCGGGACAGCGTCAGCACCAGCCACAGCCCTGCCAGCGCGCCGAGCAGGTTCGCACCGGTGTCGCCGAGCATCGCTCGCTCGCGCAGGTCATACAGCCCGGCCACGAGAGCAGGAGCGGCAAATAGGCCGAGGGACCACAGCGGCCTAACTTCAAGTGTTCCGAGCGTCAAGCCCGCACCGAGCAGCACGAACGCCTTGATCGCGCGCCCAGGGCGCAGGTCGAGCAGGTTGAAGACGTTCGTCGCCAGTACGAGCACTCCGGCTGCCAGCAGCCAACGCGCCTCAGACAGGCCCTCGAAGCTCATCGCGAACAGCGCCAAGCCGAGCGAGCCGGCGGCCTTCAGCACTCCCGTGGAGAGCTCACCGCGAAGCAGCGCCGCGCCGTGGCCGCGCCAGCCGCGCTCCAAGGCGCGCCCGCCCGCACCGGAAGCCTCCGGGGCGAGCGTGTCGTCGATCAGCCCAAGCGCCAGCACGCCGAGCGCGTATACGGCGATCGGCAGCGTCTCGGCATGGAACAGTCCTGTCGAGGTGAGTCGTTGCACGAGCATGAGCGGGATCAGAGCGAGCAGCGCGGCGGCCAGGATGAGCACTCCGAAGGGGAACGCCAGCGACCGGGCGCGGTAGTTGGGCCGTGTGTGGCCGGCATCGCTGAGAGTGCGCAGGAGCGCTGGAGCAAGTACCGCGGCGCTCACCAGGGCGATCAGGAAAGGCATGCCGTGCATGCCGGGAAACTAGCGCCGTGGGCGGACGCGCTCAGGGCTGGGTGGAGGTGCCAGTGCCCGTCACGGTTGGTAGCAACGTGTCCGCCGTGGACTTCGCGCCGAACGTGCCGTGATCGCCAGCGAGCGCGTATACGAGCGCGGCTTCTCCTGCAAGCGCGTCCAGGTCATCGACGCTGGAGATGTTCTTGCCCTTGTACCAGGGCACCTGTGAGACTTCGGCGCCGGTCAGCTCCACGCCCACCGCTTGCACACCTACGGCCGCCACGCCAGCAAGCAGGCCCGACTCGAAAACACTGCTCGCTTCGCCCTGTTCAGGGGTCATGCCGCTCGGTGCTGCGCGCATCACGACCAGCCCTTCCAGGCGCGTGAGCTGCCCGTCGAAGGCGCTCAGCAGGTGTCCGCGTACGCGGCTGAGCAGCTCCTTGCCCACCAGCGCCCCGCCGCTGACCAGCTGACGGCCCATGAGCTCGCCGAAGCGCTTGAGCAGCGGCATAGATTGCGCGATCCCGGCGTAATGGGTGCCCGCCGCGTCGTGCCCGATCCCGGCCAGATCGAGTGGCTCTCCCACCGCCACCACGGTCGCGAGATTGCCACCGGCCTGTGTTACTGCTGAGCGCACGAGCGCGTTGACCTGATCAGATGAAGCACCCAGGAACACGAGGCCGATGCTGCGCCCAGTCAGCAGTTCGTGTACCGCCAGCGGATACAGCCCTTTGGCGAATGCTTCTTCGTTGCCGAGCCGTTCCTGCAGCTTGGCCACCTGCCTGTGAGCGGAGCTGACTTCCGAGTTGAGGTTGTGGACGATCCCGTTCTTGGCCGAGGACACGAGATTGGAGTCGCCGATCGCCACACCGAGGAGAACCCCCAGAGCAAGCGCGAACAGGACGGCCGCGAGGGATAGCGCGTGGTAGCGAAAGTCGAACATCTGAGCAGGTGGCCCGCCGGCTTCTCAGCCGCTCGAGCCGAAAAGCATCTGCAGCCGCAACCAGAGCAATTCGGCGACGTCACGCAGCGCCGGCGTCAGCCAGATGACCGCGATCATCGCGATCAGGCCCGCGGCGATCACGACCAGCAGTGGTGTGAGTCCTGGTCGGGGTTGGTAGAGGCGGCTCACCCCCTTGGCATCGACGAGGATCTCGCCGATGCGAAGGCGCGTGAGGAAGGTCGAGGACATGCCCTTGCGGTTGCGGTCGAGGAACTCGACGAGGTTGAACTGGGAGCCCACCGAGACGATCAGCCGTGCGCCCTTCTCAGCGGCAATCAGCATCGCCACGTCTTGGCTCGTGCCCGGGGCTGGCACGAGCTTGAAGGGCAGGCCGAGCGCTTCCAGGCGCTCACGGCCCGGTGCGCGCCCGTCGGGGTAGGCGTGCACGACGAGCTCGGTGCCACGGCCTGTCGTATAAGAGCCCCGCCCGCCCCGTCCTGGGCGAGCGGTGGCCAGGGCGACCTCCCCCGCCGAATCCATGTCCCCGACGATCATGTCCGGGCGCAGGCCCTCCTGCAGGAGGGCCTCAGCGCCACCGTCCACGGCGATCAGCACGGGGCGCATGTCGCGGATGAACGGCCGCAGGGCACGCAAATCGCGCTGGTGACCGACGCCGCGAACAACAACTAGCGCGGAGCGGTCGCGGAAGTCGGTGGCAAAGCGCGGCATCTCGATCTTCCCGGCGAGCAGCTCACGCTCCTCGCGCATGTGCTCGATCGTGTTGTGGGCGAAACGCTCCAGTGCCTCACCAACCTCGTGGCGGCGAGCCTCGGTCTCAGCGAGCACGCGCGCGAGGTCGAGCACCTTCCCATGGGCCACCGCCTCCCCGCCGCGCGTCACCTCACCATCACGCACGGTGATCGCCTCGCCGTCGGAGAGCGTCTCGAACAGCGAATCGTCTGGCAGGTCGACCAGGTGGACGCCCGCTTCGACGAGCAGCTGGGGGCCGAGGTTCGGATAGGAGCCGCTGGAGGACGGACGGCAGTTCAGCACCGCGCCGACGTCCGCGGCGATCAGCTCCTCGGCTGAGACCCGGTCGATGTCGAGGTGGTCAATGACCGCGACCTCGCCACGGCAGAGATGTTTGACGAGCAGCTTCGTCCGCCGGTGAAGCCGCACCGGCCCGCTGACCGTACGCCAGGGTGCCACCTCACCTCCAGGCAGAGACGCCGCTGCCAGCGTGGGCACCGGCACGTCTCCGCCTGCCTGTGCAAGCTCCTGCGGGCTACCTCCGCCGCTGCGCGGTTTCGCGGCCATCGAGCGAGAGTAACGGCCGCGAGCGCAAAGCGCAGCGCCTGCGAACGATTAGGCAGCCCTCAGTCGCAGGTCAGGCAGCCTTGCGCAGGTCGTGCGCGTGGCGGCGTGCGGCGTCATCAGCGTCATCGGCGCCGAGCATGCGGACCAGCTCGGAGACCACGTCGGCCTCGGCGAGCTGGACGACGGTGGCGCGGGTGGGGTCGGCGGCGGTGTCCTTGACGACCGAGAAGTGACGGTCGCCAAGCGAAGCGATCTGAGGGAGGTGTGTGATGCACAGCACCTGCCTTGTCTGACCGATCGCGCGCAGCCGCTCGCCAACCGCTCGCGCCGTATGGCCACCGATACCAGCATCGACCTCATCGAAAACGAGCGCGGCATGCGCACTGCGGGAGGCATCTGCGCCAGCTAGGTGAGCGCCGCCGCGGGCGGGAGCGAGACGATTGGGCACCGTGGCCAGAGCGAGCATCACCCGCGAGAGCTCTCCGCCGGAGCCGATCTCACGGAGCGGGCCAGGCGGAACACCGGGATTGGCGGCGATCACGAACTCGACGGCGTCACCGCCCGTGGGGCCAGCCTCGCGCGAGATTAGGGAGACCTCGAAGGTGGCGTCAGGCATTGCCAGCGCCGCGAGCTCCTCACGCACGGCGACCTCGAGAAGCGGGGCGAGACGCTCGCGCGCACGGCGCAAGTGCAGGACATGATCGTCAAGCGCGGCGTGTGCCTCTCCGAGGCGGGCAGTGGCTCGAGCGAGCGCCACTTCGGCGCTCGCCAGCTGATCGCGCCGCTCGCGCGCATGGGCGGCGTACTCGAGCACGCTGGCGACCGTTCCACCGTGCTTACGCGTCAGCCGCTCGATCATCTCCAGACGCTCCTCGACCTCATCGAGCGAGCCATCCCCGGCTGCGATCTGTTCGCGATAGCCACGCAGTTCGGTAGACAGGTCTTGAGACTCGATCACGAGCGCGCGCAGGCGCTCAGCGAGCGTGTCCAGGCGAGGATCGACACCGGCGAGCGCATCCAGGCTCGCGGCGGCCACCGCCATTAGCTGCGAGCTTCCAAGGCTGTCCTCGGGAGCAAGCGCGTTCGCACTGGCGCCAGCGGCCAGGCGCAGTGCATCGAGACGGCCCAGGTGAGCACGTGCGGCGAGCAACTCGTCGTATTCCTTCTGGTCGAGCGCGGCGTCATCGATCTCTGAGAGCTCGTGCTCGAGCAGGCCTAGCTCGTGCTCACGCACCGAGGAGAGCTGACGCAGGGAGTCGAGCTCTGCAGAGAGGCGACGGGTCTCGGCAAATGTCTTGGCAGCGGCGCGCAGGCGCAACGCGTGCTTGGGACCGCAGAGGGCATCGAGGATCTCCAGCTGGGCGCCTGCGAGAGTCAGCTTGCGGTGCTCGTGCTGGCCGTAGAAGGAGACGAGCCGCGAGCCGATGTCACGCAGCTCGGAGACGGTCGCAGAGCGACCGCCCAGATAGGCGCGCGTGCGCCCGTCTGAGCCGACACGGCGAGCGAGAACTATCTCATCGGCCCCGTCGGGCAACCGCTCAGCGAGCTCAGAGCGCAGAAAATCGGGCAGGTCGAAGACGCCCTCGACGTAAGCCTCGCTGGCGCCGGGACGAACGATCCCGGGGCGCGTGCGACCCCCGAGGAGCAGGTCGAGCGCGTGAGCGAGCACTGTCTTGCCGGCACCCGTCTCGCCCGTGAGCACATTCAATCCTGGTGCCAATCGCAGCTGCGCCCGCTCGATCAACAGCAGGTTCTCGACGTTTAGCTCTTGCAGCACGCAGGCAGGTGTAGCAGCGCATGGGGACGGATCGCAAAAGCGGGAGATGTTCTCGGGACGCCGCGGGAGCGCGCTGGGCAGACTTGCTGGCGGGCGGGATCTTGCTCAGATGACACAGAGAGCGCGTAATCTGTGTGGACGGTCCAGGGACGGACACCGAACCGTGCGTACACTCGTCCGCTATACGGCATGGCTGCCAGCGACCACAACCCGCGGTCCCACCCGCTCCCGCCGGGTCCAATCGTGTGCCTGTCAGCAGCGGCGCTGGCGGAGCGGCTGGAGGAGGAGATCAATCGCGCGGGCCGCCATGGCACCCCGCTGAGCTGCCTGCTGGTTGTGATCGAGAACCTGGAGGAGCTGGCGAAGGCACACGGCAGCGAGCTGTCAGAGCAGGCTCTTGCCTACGTCGGAGAGACGCTGCGCCGCGAGCTGCGCCGCTTCGACCGGGTGGGCAGGCCAAGCGGCGGTGAGCTCGCTGTCGTGCTGCCTGGCGCCGACGGCCCGCGTGGAGAGATCGTCGCCAGGCGAGCGCTTGCACGGCTGCGGGCGATCAAGATCGAAGCCGGCGGGGAGCGCCAGCCGCTGCGCGTGTCAGTTGGGCTTGCGGCCTGGCAAGAGGACACCGGCGGCGAGGAGCTGCTGGCCCAGACACGGGCCGCCGCACACCAACAGCACGACCTGCAGGCGATCGAGACATAATCCCACCCGATGCTCTCGGGATCAGAGTTGTGGCTGCTCCGCCTCATGGCCGACCGCGGCCTCGCGCTGCTCGACGCGAGCAGCCTCCTGCTGATCATCGAGGAGAAGGGCGAGCTGAGGGTGGCAGCCGCGAGCGGTGCGGGCACACCCCGCGTTCGGATCACGCCTGTGCAGGGGAGCGCCCTGGGGGCGATCTACCTAGCGGGCAAGCCTGTGGCGCTGGACAGCCCGCGTGGACAGGACGCCGCGCTGCTGCACGAACTGGGGATCGAGGCGCGTGCGGTGCTCGTAGAGCCGCTGAACATGGAGGATCACGGCGGCGGCCTGGTCATCGCCCTGCGCAGCAATGGTGGCTTTCGCGGCCCGGACAAGGATGCCCTGAGCGCATTTGCCGCGAGCGTCGCGCAACGGCTCGCGGCCGAGCGCTCGGTGGAGATCACACGCCTGCGCTACGGCATGGAGGCGCGCGAGCGCGAGCGCACGCGCTGGGCGCGCGAGATCCACGACGAAAGCATCCAGGGCATTGGCGCGCTGCGCCTGCAGCTTGCTCACGCCCGCGACATCAATGACAAGGAAGCGCTGAGCGCGGCCGTCGATACGGTCCTCGAGGGACTCGACCACGAGATCGACGGCCTGCGCCACCTGATCACCGAGCTTCGGCCCGCAGCGCTCGATGACCTCGGGCTTGCAGCTGCGCTGCAGGCGCTCGCCCGTCGCGCACAGGCGATCGACGGCCTGGATGTCAAAACCGAGCTCGACCTCGGCGGGGACAACGGGTCCGAAGAGGTCCGCCTCGACCCGGAGCTCGAGAGCACCGTCTACCGGATCGTGCAGGAGGCCCTCACGAACGTCAGCCGCCACGCCGAGGCCACCCAAGCGATCCTGCGTGTCACACGCGAGAACAGCCTCGTGCGGGCGTCGGTGACCGACGACGGCAAGGGGATGCCCGGAGCCGAGCGCCTCGGTCCGCGGGGCGACGGCCTCGAGGGCGGCTTCGGCATGGGAGGCATGCGCGAGCGGGCCGAGCTAGTGGGAGGCGAGCTCGAGTTCGCTCCGGCGCCTGGCAAAGGCACCGTCATGCGCCTGACAGTCCCGCTCACGGGACGGCCCAGCTAATCCACCAAGCCGAGGCGCCGCGCGTAAGCGGTGATCTCCGCTCGCGAGGAGAAGCCAAGCTTCTCGATCGCGCGAGCGCGGTAGGTCTTGACGGTGCGCTCGGCCACATGCAGCTGCTCGGCGATCTGAGGGTTGGTGAAGCCGTTCGCGATCAGGCGCACCACCTCGCGCTCACGCTCTGACAGCGCCACTCCGTCGCTGGGAGCCTCGTCGCCGGTGGCCATCAGCGCGCCCAGCCGCGGGTGTAGATAATTCTCCCCCCTGACCGCCAGCCTGAAGGCCTTCAGCAACTCGGCCGGCTCGGCCTCCTTCAACACGTAGCTGCGCGCGCCCGCCCGCAGCGCCTGGCGGGCGTACTCGGGATCCTCGCGCATCGTCAGGATCGCGACCGCCAGTGTTGGATGGGCGACAAAGCAAGAAGGGAGCGCGGCCAAGCTCGAGCCGCCCGGCATCGAGAGGTCCAGCGTGAGCAGGTCCGGCTTGTGCTCGCGGACCGCGCGGACCGTGGCGGGGACATCGGCGGCTTGGGCGACCACCCGGAACTCGCCCTCCTCCCGCTCGAGCACCATGCGGATGCCGTCGCGAACGACCCCGTGATCGTCAGCGATGATCACATCGATCGGTCGATCCACCCCTGGCGTGCCAGCCTCCATCGAATCCACACCGTAGCGCCTGGGGCGGCCGCTCCTGACGACAACCCCTTGGGACGACACGATACGGCCCAAAGGACTACATGGTTCGGCACCTTTGGGACGACACGATCGGCACCACCTGCTCTACAGACAAACGTCCCGTGAGAACTCATCATGTCGTCTATGCCGCACAAGACCCCACCCGCGAGCACAAAGGAGCCCTCATGATCGCCCTAAGCATCGCGATGACCTGGCTGACCCTGACGGCCGCGGGCTTCGCCGCGCTGTCCGCGCTCGGCCGTGTGGAGCTGCGCGACGAGGAGGAGACCGGCCTGGCCTGCCCCGGATCCGAGCGGATCGCCCTCACGGACACGTGGCCAGCAATGCCGGGATGGTCGCCGCGATGAGCTCCCTTCGGTCGCCCTCGAGGACGCGAGCGCCCACGCTGCGCCTGCTGCAGGGTCACAGACCCGTCCACCCCGAGCCCCTTCGCAGGCACGACTCCCCCCCACCTGCGCTACAGGTCATCGATGGCCCTGCCCGCGTGCTGCTCGCTGGATCCGACGCTGGCCGGCGCGCGACACTGCTCGACGAGCTTGCCCAGACCCTGTCGGCGGGCACCGTGTTCACGGAGGCCGATGCGGTTTGTGACGTCCTCGAGCACGCACCCAACAGCCTCATGGCATTCATCACCGGCGATCTCGACGACACTCCCGCGGAGTCGCTGATGCACGTGCTAGCTCACCGTCATCCTGAGCTGCCGGTGCTGATCGTGGACAGCCCGGTCCAAAACACAGACGGACCCACAGCCGCTCACCAGGACGAGCTCCGCATCCGACACGCATAGCGCTCGCGCAAGAGTGTGCATCGCTCGACCCCGTCGCAAGCAGGCGCTAGCGTGGCGGCGTGCGATCCACACTCAAATCCCCCCTGCTGCGGAGGATCATCGCCGCCTACACGGTCAATCGGCTGGGTACCTGGTTTGGCTTCGTCGCGCTGTCTCTCGCCGTCTTCGACCACACGCACAGCGCGCTCGCGGTCGCCATACTGCTCATCGCCGGGCAGGCGTTGCCCGCGTTTGCGGCGCCCGCGCTGGCGGCCCGAGTCGAATCCTCGCCCCGCCGCGGCACGCTCAGTCTGCTGTACGTGTTCGAGGGTGTCGCGACTGCGGCGCTCGCGGTACTGCTCTGGCATTTCTGGCTGCCCGCGATCCTGCTGCTCGTGGCGCTCGACGGCACGGCGGCGCTGGCGGCCAGCGCGCTGCTGCGCGCTGAGACGGCGCGTGCTGCGCGCGAGCAGGCACAGGGCGATTGGGATCCCAAGCAGGCCGACGAAGATCTCCAGGCATTTGTGCAGGCAGCCGAGCGACGGGCGAACGCGACCCTCAACATCGCCTTCTCCGGCACATTCATGCTCGGTCCGGCGATCGCTGGCGTTGTGGTCGCCTCGGCCGGCGCACCCGCCGCGCTGTTCATCGACGCCGTCTCCTTCCTGATCTGTGGCGCGATGCTGATCGACCTGCATCCCCACGCCGAGGAGACCGAAGAGGCCTCTGTGCGCGTACGCATGCTCGCGGCGTGGCAACACGTTAAGGCGGCGCCCGCGTTGCGCGCCCTGCTGCTCGCTGAGGCAATCGCGCTCGTCTTCTTCAACTCGGCAGACCCGATCGAGGTCCCTTACGCGAAGGCGACCCTGCACGCCGGCGACCGGGGCTACGGCCTGCTGCTCGCAGTGTGGGGAGTGGGCGTGGTCGTCGGGAGCCTCGTCTTCGCTCGCTCGCCTAAGCGGGGGTTGGGCATGATGCTCACGGGTGCGACGCTCGCGATTGGGCTCGCCTACGTCGGATGGGCTGCCGCGCCGTCTCTCGAGGTCGCCTGTGTCGCGGCCGTGCTCGGCGGCATCGGCAACGGCGTGGAGTGGGCTTCCGTGATCAGCATCGTCCAGAAGTTGACGCCCCCAGCTTTGCACGGCCGCTTGATGAGCGCCGTGGAATCGATCGGGGCGCTGTCGCTCGCGCTCGGACTACCGCTGGGTGGTGGACTGGTTGCGCTCAGCTCGCCCCGCTGGGCGTTTCTGGTCGTCGGTATCGGAGCCACGGTGATGACGCTCGTGTTTCTGGGGATTTCCCTGAGCAGCCTCGATCGCCGCACAGGCGAGGACACCCAAATCGCCGGTGCCGGGACTCCATCAGCTGCAGCCTCGGCCCATGAGCTCAAAACATTCGTATCAGCAGACTCACCGGTATCCACGCATGACCTGGAGCACCTTAAGTCCGACACCACATCCGTCGTTAAGTACGACAAGGACTGACGAATGCTCTCCGTCCAGACAAAGAGACGAATCTTCTGGCTTGCCGAGTGCATGCTGCTCGTAGCAGCTATCGCTACTACCACCCAGATATCGCAGGCTCAGGAATGGAGCTCGCTGCCGCTAGCTGCCCTGCTGCTGTCGCTCACCCTGATCGGGCTGCGACTCGGCGTCACCCTCCGCAGTCAGCAAGTGGACGCCGACTTCTTGGCGCTTGTCCTCGCGATGAGCCTGCTCGGACCCGTTCCAGCTGTGTGCTTTGGCACCGTCGCAATAGCCGTATCTTCGGCCGCGAGGCGCATCTCCCCAATTGCTTGGCTCAACAACCTCACGAATTACGCGGTCTTCCCACTAACTGGCGGGCTGCTCATCCGCTTGGTGATCGGCAACGTGCACGATCCCCACAACCACCATCTGACACAGAGCATCACGTTCGGGCTCGTGGTGTTCGGCGTGTTCATGGTCACCAATGCTCTCAACTTTGCGACGGTAGCGGCTGACATCCATGTGACTAAGGGACGCTCGTTTATAGACCAGGCGCGCGAAGTGCTTATACCGCTGATGCCCGGCCAGGTAGCAACAGGTGCAGTAGCCGCAATTCTCGCTGTCGCCTATACCAATCTTGGCATATCGCTCCTGTTCGGCTCAGTGCTGCTCCTCCTGATCTTCCAATATCTCGCGGTCGCATTGCTGCGCTCCGAGGAGCGGGCCGCTCAGCTGGAAGCGCGCTCGATCCACCTCGCCTCGCTGCAGCTCGGCGTGCTGACCACGCTCGTGGAGACGCTCGCGCTGCGTGACCGGATGACCGCGCGCCACGCCGCCGCCGTCGCGCGCTATGCCCAGGAGCTGGCACGCGAGGTGGGCTGCGACGAGGCCGAGCAGGACCTCGTCCACACAGCCGGGCTGCTGCACGACATCGGCAAGTTCGCGCTGCCCGACAGCATCCTGCACGCCGAGGTCCTCTCCGACCAGGACTGGGCGGTAATCCGCCGCCACCCCCAGGACGGGGCGACGCTCGTCGGTCGGCTGGACGGCTACGGCCCGGTGGCGGACGCGATCCTCTACCACCACGAGCACATCGATGGCAGCGGCTACCCGGCCGGGCTGATCGGCAACGAGATCCCACTGCCCTCGCGCATCATCGCGGTCTGCTCCACGTACGACACGCTAACCGCGCGCGAAACGTACCGGTCGCCGATGACCCCGCAGGACGCGATCGCCGAGCTGCGGCGAGTCTCGGGACGCCAGCTCGACGGCGAGCTGGTCGAGAGCTTCATCGCGATGCTCGAGCGTGAGGGCCCGGTCACGTCGGCTCACGGCGACGACGCCGACTTCGAGGTTGAGCTCGCGTTCGAGCGGCGGGCGCGCAAGATCGCGCAGCCCTCGTCGGGTGGCTGAGCCTTAAAGAACGAGGGCGTCGCGCTCAACACGCGACGCCCCGTACATAGCTTGTGCCTGGACAACCTGTGACCAGCTCAAGCTCATTCAGTATCAAACTCTATTGCTTGTGGCCCATTGCAGATCTCCTTCGCTGGAAGGCCCGAGGGCCAATTTGCGAAGCGGGTTCTGTTTGTCTCCATCCACAGAACAGCCGCCGCCTTTGAGTAGGTTCGAGAAGGATAGTAGCGAGATTAGACGGAATGTCCAGTATTGCCTTGAGTTCTGCATGTTTACGTGCAGAAGCAGGGATTTGGTGGCCCTCGGTACTGAGTGTTGAGGGGGCTTTGCCTGCTTTCTCGACCAAACGTCCACAAAGCTTCGCGGCGCTCAACTTTCGCGCTCATCTGGCCGAGACATGGAGGGAGCAGCACCCAAGCCCATCCCGAGCGAGAAGGCGAACCATGACCATCACTCCCCTCCAGCCCCTCTCAGACCGGCAGCTCGTCTTTACGAGCTCTCAGGCGGCCCGCTACATAGGCGTCTCTCTCGCCACGATCCGCCGCTGGACCGACGCCGGCCACATCCACTGCTACAGGACGCCAGGCGGCCAGCGACGCTTCTCACGTGACCAGCTGGACGGCTTCGTCACCTCGATGCAGAACGCTGGGGAGATCGCCACCAGCCCGCCAGCCGCGAAGGTCGCCTAGAAAGACTGTCGCGCCCCGCACTGGCGGGCGGCCTTTCCCCGACCCTGGCCCTCCGGCCCGTCAGCTCGCCAGCCGGCCGAACTTCTCGCGCAGCCTGCGGTAGAATGAAGAGCCCGGCAGCTGCGCGATCGTCCCCGCGGCGTCCACGAACCGCGCGTCGATCGCCTCGCCAGCAGGGATCTCACACGCGGGACGTCCATCCATGGCCACGTCGAGCGGCTCCCTAGAGCGGTTGTGGATCGTCAGGTGGTCGCGTGGCGCGACGACCAATGTGCGCGCCGCGAGCGAGTGAGGCGCGATGAACGACACCACGAAACCCTCCACCCCCCACGCCATCACGGGCCCTCCGTTGGCCAGGTTGTAGCCGGTCGACCCCGCCGGGGTCGCCACCACCAGGCCGTCGCAGCGCACACTTCCAACCTCCTCGCCGTTCAGTGCGTATGCGATCTGTGCAACCCGGCCGCCCACCTTGCGGTGGATCGCCACGTCGTTGACAGCCATCAGGTCACCGCCTCCTGGCGTATCGAACACGATCCCGGGCAGCCGCAGCAACTCGAAATCTCCGTCCAGCGCGCGACGGATGCCGTCCTCGATGTCCTCAGGCTCGACCGTCGCCAAAAAGCCGATCTCGCCGAAATTGACCGCGAACACCGGCACATCCGTGCCCGCATAGCGCTGCAGCGCCCTCAGGATCGTGCCGTCCCCGCCCAACACCACGCACAGCTCGACCTCGTCTTTCACGGGCACGTTCACCGCGATGCCTGGTTCGGCCGTCAGGCCGTGCTTGCGCGTCTCCTCCTCGTCCATCCGCAGCGTCACCCCAGCCTTCGCCGCTGCCTCGATCAGCGCGCGCAGGGCCGTCACCGTGTCGTCGGGACGGCGGTGGGTGAACACCGTGATCTCTCTCATGGCTCCACCTTCCGCGCCATCAGCTCGATCTCCTCCATGGTCCCTGCCCCACAGGCGCGGCCGGGCTCGGCCAGCCATACGAACGTCTCTTTGTTGCCCTTCGGCCCCGCCAGCCCCGAGGAGTAATACCCGAGCACGGCGGCGCCCAGCCCGTGCGCCGCCTCCCCGACGCTCACCAGCGCGGCGCGACGATCGTTCGGGTCGCGCACAACGCCGCGTCCCTTGCTTGCGAGCACGCGACCTACCTCGAACTGGGGCTTGATGAGCGCCATCACGTCATAGGTGCCGCCCATGCTCCCGAGCACAGCGGGCAGGACCTTGGCGAGGGAAATGAACGACACGTCGATGCTCGCCAGATCCGGCGTGTACGGCAGCATCGCGACGGTCAGCGAGCGCGCGTTCGTGCGCTCCATGACATTCACGCGCGGATCGTTGCGCAGACCCCAGTCGAGCTGCCCGTAGCCGACATCCACCGCCACCACGCCGGTGGCGCCGTGGCGCAGCAGACAGTCCGTGAACCCTCCGGTCGAGGCGCCCACATCCAGCGCACACCTGCCATTCACGTCTAGGCCCGACGCAGCGAGCGCGTTCTCCAGCTTGATCCCGCCGCGCGAAACATACGCTGGCGGGTCTCTGTGATCAACATCACACATAAGTTCGGGCACTCTGGGCAACATGATGAACGACCCGAAACACAGCAGCACCCTCCTCCCCGAAACGGCCCGCATCCCCTGCGGGCCGTTTCATTTGTACGCCGGGCATGCCACGTCGTCCGGGGGTGCAAGTCCCCTGTGGCGGAGATGACGCTAACCACGAGTCGAAGGCAACTGCGCAGTCGTGAGACTGGGTGGGAAGGAAGCCGGAGACGTAATCCATGACCCGAGGGACACGAATCGCATCTGAGGCGTCGCGGTCTGGGCGAGCCAGCGAGTTATGGCGAAGCCCGTCGTCATCAAGAGACCGGGGCGTATATGCGGCGGGTGTGTGGAGAAGGTGGCGTGGCTTATCCCGGGAGGTCTTCACGGGTGTCCTAGATGCTCCGTCCATGTTGGTTCGCGGGGTGGCAAGGGACGGCTGGGGTCGAAAGATCCTGGTTCGCCGTGGAGAAGTCAGCAGAGGCCATAGTACCGGTGGGATCGATGATCGCCGGGAAGGGCCGAACGCGAAGCCGAGGTCTAGGACGCTTGTGCTCGCGGGACAGACGTTGAAGGCAGCCAACCCCGCAAGGGGCCTGGATGGGAGGGCCGGAGGGTGAAGCCCGAAGGTCTCTATCCAGAGCCAAGTCTGTTCCCGGCGCCGGGTGACACCACGCCTCAACCCGCCGAGGTGAGCCTCTGGGAGCAGTTCGTCTCCCGTGAGAACCTCGCTGAGGCGCTCGGACGTGTCGAGAAGAACGCCGGTGCCGCTGGCATCGACGGGATGAGCACCAAGGAACTACGGCCGTGGTTGAAAGACCATTGGCCGGAGGTCCGCTCGCAGCTCGAGACGGGTATCTACCGGCCGCAACCCGTGCGGAGGGTGATGATTCCCAAGCCCTCTGGTGGGCAGCGGATGTTGGGGATACCGACAGTGGTAGATCGGTTGATCTGCCAGGCCATATCGCAGGTGCTCACGCCTGTCTTTGACCCGCATTTCCATCCCCACAGCTTCGGATATCGTCCGGGGTACTCGGCGCATCAAGCGGTCGAGAGGGCACGCCAGTTCATCGTTGATGACGCGGCGTGGTGCGTTGATTTTGACCTCGATTCGTTCTTCGATCGGGTTCAGCACGACGCCTTGATGGCAAGGGTCGCTAGACGGGTGCAGGACAAGCAGGTGCTGAAGCTGATCCGGGGATACCTGGAAGCGGGCGTTATGGATGGCGGGCTGGTGCATGCGACAGGGGAAGGGACCCCGCAGGGGTCTCCGCTCTCGCCGCTGCTCTCGAACGTCATGCTCGACGACCTCGACTGGGAGCTCGATCGGCGGGGGCACCGTTTCGTGCGCTACGCAGACGACGGGAAGGTCTATGTCGCCAGCAAACGTGCGGGGCAGCGCGTCATGCAGAGCATCACGCAATACATCGAGGAGAAGCTCAAGCTGCGCGTCAACCGGGGAAAGTCCGCGGTCGGCTGGGCAACGACGCGGCCCCTACTGGGGTTCCGCTTCCGATACCACAAGGGTGAAGTCAAGGTAGTGGTGGCGCAGAACGCCCGCATAAGGGCCAAAGCCCGCCTATACCGGCTCACCTCGCGCACTTGGGGCATCTCAATGGACGAGCGTATCCGCGCCATCAACCGTTTTACGACGGGATGGACGGCCTACTACCAATTGGCCGACGGGGAGCGCCCGTTCCGTGAGCTCGATGAGTGGCTCAGACGCAGGCTAAGGCAGATCCGCTGGAGAGAATGGAAGCGCACCGCTACGCGGCGGCGCAACCTGCGCGCACTAGGAATCCCAGAGCGCCCAGCCCGTGAGTGGGCCGGAACGCAAAAGGGCTACTGGCGCATCGCAGGCTCCGTGCCTCTCAAGCGCGCCCTACCGAACGCCTACTGGGCCGAGCAGGGCCTGGAAGGATTCATCTCCTCCTACCGCAGTTTCCGGTCATGCTGAGCGAACCGCCCGGTGCGGACCCGCATGCCGGGTGGTGTGGGAGGGGCCGGGGTGAGCCCGGTCCCTACCCGATAACCGGCGCCTCGGGACCTACAACCTAGGCGCCCACGGCCGTAGAGTGACGATCGAGGATTGCTGCCTCCACGCGCTCGGCGATACGCGCGCCGGTGAAACCAACCTCCTCGTGCAGCAGCGCGGGCTTACCATGCGTCACATACCTGTCCGGCAGCCCTACGCGGAGGATTCGAATCCCGCCCACCCCCGCTCCAGCCTCGTTGAGGGTCTCCCAGACCGCTGAGCCGAAGCCTCCCGCGAGGACCCCCTCCTCGACGGTCACGAGCAGATCGTGCTCGGCCGCGAGCTGGGCCATGAGGCCTGCGTCGATCGGCTTTGCAAATCGTGCATCGGCGACCGTGACCGAGATATCCTGGCTGGACAGCTCCTCGGCGGCGGCGAGCGACTTGCCGACACCGCTGCCGTAGCCGATCAACGCGACTCGTCGCCCCGCCATTTCCCCTGCTCCCCCCTCGCGCAAGATCTCGCCCGTCCCGATCGAGATCGCTCGGGGCTCAGCGGGCAGCGTCGCGCCCGTACCCTCTCCGCGCGGGTAGCGCAGCGCGATCGGGCCGTCGTCGTACCCCAGGGCCGTGCGCAGCATGTGCACGAGCATCGCCTCGTCGCGCGGCGCCATCAGCACGATGTTTGGCAGGCAGCGCAGGTAGGCGATGTCGAAAGCTCCGTGATGGGTTGGCCCGTCATCCCCGACGAGTCCGGCGCGATCCATCGCGAACACGACGTTTAGCCGCTGGAGGCACACGTCGTGCACGATCTGGTCGTAGGCGCGCTGCAGGAACGTCGAGTAGATCGCCGCCACCGGCTTACACCCCTGTAGCGCCAGCCCAGCCGCAAACAAGATCGCTTGCTGCTCAGCGATCCCGACGTCGAAGTAGCGATCCGGCAGCGCCTTCTGGAGGATGTTCAGCCCGGTGCCCGAGTTCATCGCGGCCGTGATCCCGACCACCCGCTCGTCGCGTTTGCATTCGCGCACGAGCGCTTCCCCGAACACCTGGGTGTACTGAGGCGGCGCCGGCCTCGGCGGCTCGGCGCCCGCCGAGACGACGGGCGGGACGGCGCGTGTGGGCGAGCCGTTGAGGATCGACTTGGGCTTGGCGGCGTGCCACTTCTCCATGCCCTCGAGGCCCCCGTCCTCGGCTGGTGCGAAGCCCTTGCCCTTGACTGTCGCGATGTGCACCACCACGGGCCGTTCCGCCGCCAGCGCCTCTCGGAGCGCCTCGCGCAGGGCGCGCACATCGTGGCCGTCCACTACGCCCATATATGCCCAGTTGAGCTCCTCCCACCACAAACCCGGCGCCCAGAACGCCTTGATCGACTCCTTCAGTTGCGGGCCGATCCGCTCGAATGCGGCCCCGATCCCACCCGGCAGGCGCGTCAACCCACCCTCGACGCCCTCACGCGCATGCCACAGCTTGGGGTTCAGCCGCACGCGGTTGAAGTATCTAGAAAGCGCTCCCACGTTTGGCGCGATCGACATGCCGTTGTCGTTCAAAACCACGACGATCGGGGTGCCGAGACCGCCCGCCTGACCAATCGCCTCGAAGGCCACTCCCCCGGTCATCGCGCCGTCGCCGATCACGGCGACGACGTTGCCGTTCTCGCCCGCGCTGCCCTGGCGCATGCCCTCCTTGATGCCAACCGCATACCCAATCGAGGTCGAGGCGTGACCGGCGCCCATGATGTCGTGGGGGGACTCCTCAATCGAACAGAACGGGGCCAGCCCCTCGTACTGGCGAATCGTGCTCAGCCGCTCGCGACGACCGGTGAGGATCTTGTGCGGATACGCCTGGTGTCCGACATCCCAGAGGATCTTGTCCTTAGGCGACTCGAGCACCGAGTGCAGCGCGACCGCCAGCTCGCAGGTGCCGAGATTCGCGCCGAAGTGTCCGCCGATCTCTCCGACGGTCTCGATGATGTGCTCGCGCACCTCGTGAGCCAATTCAGCCAACTGCGCCTCAGACAGTCCGTGCAGGTCCATGGGACCGTCGATCCCCTCCAGGAGGCGTTTTCGCGACGCTTGCTTATCTTTAGAAACCATCTGAGCACTCCTTGGACCGCATCACGATGTGCGGGTGTAGATGAAGTCTGTGATCTGCTCGAGCTCGCTGGTCGCGTTAGGTGGGCCGGTGCCGATGCCGGCCCCGGCGAGCGCTTCCCGCGCCATCCGGTGGGATTCCGCCGCCAGCTCCCTGGCCCGATCGATTCCGAACTCACTCACATATGTGCGCTTGCCGTGACGCTCATCGCTGCCTTGAGGCTTACCGAGTGCATCGTCGGTGCCTGTCACGTCGAGGATGTCATCAACGATCTGAAACAACACACCCAGCTCAGCTGCAAAACGGCGAAACTGGATTGTCGCAGGTCCATCCGAAATGCCTCCCAACAGTAGTACGCACAGCACCGAAGCTCCGATCAAACGGCCCGTCTTCAGCTCGTGCAAGCGCCGCAGCGCCTCTGGCCCGCTCGGCGTACGCGGGTTCACGTCCGCATACTGGCCGCCGACCATGCCGCTCACACCGGTCGCCGCCGCCAGCTCGGCAGCCGCCATCAGCACCCGCTCAGGCGGCGAGCGCTGGTTGCTCAGCAGGTGGTGGAAGGCCTCCGCATACAGCCCGTCACCGGCGAGAATCGCCACATCCTCGCCGAACTTCACGTGGCAGGTGGGCGCCCCGCGGCGCAGCGCGTCGTCATCCATAGCCGGCAAATCGTCATGGATCAGCGAGTACGTATGGATCAGCTCGATCGCGCCCGCGAGTGGCAGCACCTCGCGCTGCTCCAGTCCGATCGCACGAGCGCTCGCCAGCGCAAGCACTGGGCGGATGCGCTTGCCGCCGGCCAGCAGCGAGTAGCGCATCGCCTCCTCCAGTCCCGCCGTCAGCGCCTCCCCGGAAAAACGCATCTCCTGGAGATAGCGCTCGACCTCCTCGCGCAGGTGCTCGGGATAGGCGCCGGTGCTCACAACCTCGCCGGGGTGGGTGGGTCCGGTTCTATAAGAGGGAGTCCTGGCCGGGCGCCGGCGTAAAGCCTTCCGCCGACCGGAGACCGGCCTGTGCCAGCTGCTCGAGCTCCGCCGCGGCCTGTGTCGCCAGCGCGGCGCAATCCTCGACCATCGTCGCGGCAGCATCGGAGGAGAGCTCACCCGAGCGCAACTGCTCGGCGGCGCGCTCCAGCTGCGCGATCAGATTGTCCAGGTGCCCGGCACCGCTCATGATGCTCTGCTCAATGTTGTGATCATGGGATCTGCGGTGCATTCTCTCGCAGCTGGCGCAAAACTGCGGCCAGCACCCCGTTCACGAACGCCGGGGCCTCGCTCCCACAGAACGTCTTCGCGCTCTTCACCGCTTCCTCGATCGCCCCCTCCGCCGGGATCGGCTCCTCGCCAGGGGCCACATCGGGATGCAACATCTCGATCAGCGCTACGCGCATTATGCTGCGCTCGAGCGGCTGGATCCGCTGCACAGACCAGCCGTGCGCATTACGGTCGATCACCTGGTCGAGCTCATCCGCACGGTCGGCCGCCGCATACGCAAGCGCACGGGCAAACACCGACGCGTTCGGCCCAAGCGTCTCCAGCAGCGGCCGGCCAGTCAGGTCGTGCTGATAAAGCGCCACCACCGCAGCCCTCCGCTGGTCAGAGCGCCGCACCGCGCAACCTCATGCGCGCGAGACATATTCGCCCGAGCGCGTGTCCACTCGGATACGCTCGCCCACCTCGACGAACAGCGGCACCTGGATGCTCGCGCCGGTCTCTAGCGTCGCCGGCTTCGTACCGCCCGCTGACACGCTGTCGCCGCGCAGCCCTGGGTCGGCCTGCGTGACCTCCAGGTCCACCCCACTCGGCAACTGCACATCGGCGGGCTCGTCGTCGATGAACAGCACGTCCACCTCGCTGCTCGGCTTCGTCCAACGCAACGCCTCTGCCACCGTGCTCTGTGCAACGGCGATCTGCTCGAAGGACTCCGTGTCCATGAAGTGCGCGTCGGTCCCGTCCGCATAGAGAAACTGCATCTTCCTCGACTCTGTCCTGACCGAGCGGAACTTCTCGCCCGCCCTGAATGTCCGGTCGATCACGTTGCCGTCCGCCGCCCGTCTCAGCTTCGTCCTCACGAACGCGCCGCCCTTCCCGGGCTTGACGTGCTGGAAGTCGAGGATCTTGAAGACGGTCCCATCGACATCGATATGAGAGCCGTTCTTGAATTGATTTGTGGCTAGCACGTATTCCTGCTATCCTTGTCGTATGTCCAAAACATCCATCAAGCCTAGCCGGATGGATCAATATGTGCGCGTTAGCCGCGTAGCTGGACGCGAGGGCGAGAGCTTCATCTCCTCCGATGTGCAGCGCGAGCAGGGCGGGGCGTGGGCCAGACTCCGTGGCGTCGCGGTGCCGATGGTCCACGAAGACCTGGACCAGTCCGGTGGCAAGCTCGATCGCCCTGGCCTCAACGCGCTGCTGGCCCGCATACGCGCTGGCGAGACCGATGGGGTGATCGTCTCCAAACTCGATCGCCTCAGCCGCCTAGGCGTCGCTGACGCGTTGCGCCTCGTCGAAGAGATCACCGACGCCGGTGGCTCGATTGCCGCGGTGGACCTCGGGATCGACCCGACGACGCCGTTCGGCGAGTTCGGCATGACGATCATGCTCGCCCTGGCCCGCATGGAACGTCGCCGGATGAGCGAATCGTGGGAAGAGGCTAAGACCCGCGCGCTTGATCGTGGTGCCCGCATGGGACCCACCCCTTTCGGGTACGAACGCGACTCCGATGGTCGCCTGCAACCTCATCCACGATGGGCGCGAGTCCTCAAGGAAGCGTTCAAGCTCGCGGCGCGCGACGGAGTAGACGCGGCGCTCAAATACCTGCTCGAGATGGCACCGGCCGACCCGTCCCCCGCCAAGCCGGGTGTCCACCGCAAGCGAACTTCCGACCACCGCACCTGGAACGCTTTCACCGTGCGCCGCCTGCTGCGCAACCGCACCTACCTCGGCGAGACACACTACGGCGACCGGTTCATCCGCGACTCGCACCCGGCCCTTGTGGATCGCGTCACCTTCGAGCGCGCCCAGCCGGGCGAGCACGCGCCCAAACGCCGCGGCGCCGCCGTTTTCCCACTCAGCGGCTTCGCCGTCTGTGCCGGCTGCGGCGAGACGCTCGTCGGCGGGCGCGGAGGCGTCAACAAGGACGGCACTGGCAAACGCACGTACCGTTGCCGCGCCTCTATGGCGAATTGGAAAGGGGAGCGCTGCCCGGCCCCTGCCAACGTCGTAGCCGACCGCCTCGAGGCATATCTACTGGAACGCATCAAGCAGGCATACGAGCGATCCGGCGACCCTGTACTCGCCACCAGCCTCACTCACAATGATGCCCACGCCAGTTTCGAGGATGTCCAACATGAGCTACAGGCGTCCGAGAGCGAGCTCGAGCGCTACGCCGCCGACCCCACCGCCGCGGAACTCCTCGGCCAAGCGGCTTGGGCAGCCGGGCTACGCACCCGCTCCGAACGTGTGGATGCCGCGCAGCTGGCCTACCGCGAGCACGTCGACACCATGCGTCTACCCCCCGCCATCGAGATTCCATCACTCGACCTGCTCGACAGCCTCACCCCCGAGGAGCTGACACCGGTTCTACGCTCCGCGCTTCAAACCGTCCGCGTCACCAAGGGACGCGGTCCCCTGCCTCCCCGCGTCCACCTCGCCTTTCATGGTGAACCGCCGGTCGGGGTACCGGCGCTCGAGGACACCGCATAACGCTTGCTCCAGGCGCTCACGCGCCAGCGCAGGCATTCCACCCGCACCGCCGCCGCCCGGGGAGCCCGTCAGGCGTCCCATCCGGCGAGCCAGGACTTCCTGCTGCCAGCCAGGCTTCCAGTTCGGCTCGGAACGCTCGAGCTCATGGACGGTCTCTGGATTCGTGGCGTGCCCAGATCGTTTCTGAGTATCGTCAAATAACGACGCGCGAGCAGACCGCCGCTTCATGTGTGTGCCTCGTCTGGGTGGTGCATGTGGGTGATGGTTGGTGGTTGGTCTGTGCCGGGTGTGATGACGGCGGCTTCGCCTGTCTGGAGGTTCTTGATGATGTTGGGGTCGATGTTGGGTTCCTGGCCGCGGCGCCGGGAGCCTCTGCCGCTTTCGGGGGAGCCGAACGCGACGTGCTGTGTCTGCTGGGTGCTGAGCCAGACGGGTTTGCTGCCCGCGATCTGCGCGATCATCTCCGCGGACTCGGGGACGGTCTGACGGTGGGCTATGACCGATGCCAGGTTGCCGATCACCTGGTCGCGGAGCTCACCGTTCGCTGCGGATTGCATGTCGGCGAGCTCTTGGGTCGCGAGGATCAGGCTGAAACCGGCTGTGCGAGCCCGTCCGAACAGCCGCGATACCTGCCCGGCGAGGATGGCTGAGAACTCGTCGATCAGTACAACCGTGGGCACTGGTTTCTGTTGCGTGCGTGTGGAGAGCGTGACGAGATCGCCCACGATCGCGGCGGCGAGCATCGCGGACAGCAACGGCCGTCGGTCGGAGTCCAAGCGGAAGTAGACGACCGCGCGTTCGTTCACCGCGCGCTGCAGGTCGAGCGTGTGCCCGCTGCCATTCGGGTTCAGCCACTGCCGGGCGTCTGACTCCGCAAGGATCGACAGGCGGTCACGCACGCCCCCGAGGTCGTGCTTCTGCCGTTCGCTTAGCGAGTCGAGATAGTCCAGGACGATCTTTGCGTCTTCGCCGGGCAACTGGCGTGCGCTTACCTCTAGCTGGCGCGGATCCAGGTGAGCCATCAGCGACGCCGGTGTGACCGGCACTTGCGCGGTGTGCATGACCCTGACGGCGTGCCCGAGATACCGCTGGGCCTGGCGGAGATAGTGCGGCTCGGTGAAGTGCTCTCCCGAGAGCGCCTTGTCCGCGATCTCGGTATCGGTCCCGTGCGTGTACGGGTTGTATGCGAGGGGCCCTTCGGGTGTCCATTCAAAGAACGGTCTGCCAGTCCGGTTGGCTGCGCGCTCCAGCTCGTCGTGCAGCATCGTGTCGCCCTTCGGGTCGAGCGTGATCCCGCCGTACCCCGTGTCAATCAGCCGGGTGGTGACCCACGCCTCGCTGACCGTCTTACCCGCCCCCGTCGCCCCGAGCACCAGCGTGTGGCGGCCGGACTGGTAGCCGACCGGGATCGATACCGGAAGCCCGTGCTCATCACGGCCCACAATCAGATGCCCACCGGTGAGGAATCCCTCCCGCGCGGTCTGCTGGCGCTGATGACGTTCCAGCACCCCGCCGATGCCCAGGCGGGCGAGCGCGATCGCGGCGTGATCGCCACCCACAGCCAAGTCCGTGCGGTGCCAGCGCCTACCGAGCGAGCACGCGTACAAGCATGCGCCCATCACGGTCAGCCCAAGCGGCCAAGTCACCTGCCAGAGCACAAACCCCGCCGGTAGCCCCGGCGCCGCACAAGTCCACAGCAACTCTCTTGTGCGAAGCGTCCTCGCGATCGCATAACCGCCACCAAAGATGAAAAGAACACCGAGAAGCGCGTCACTAAACATTTGCGACCTCCAACTCGTTGACAGCTGACAGCGCGTCGGGCTCGCCGAGCCCGAGCACCACGATGCGATCCTCCGCGCGGGTCTCAGCGATCGCACGCTCCACCGCACGGGCCGCAGCTGGCGTAGCGAGGTAATACACACCACTGATATGCCGCGCCCGGGCCCACGCCCTGCAGATCCCGGCGAGACGCCGTGGCGCCTTAACCGACAGCTCCACCTCCACCGCGACGACCTGCCCCTCCGGGGAAACCAGCGCGAGGTCCGGGCGGTGAAGCGCCGGACGGCCACCCGGCAGTTCTCCGAGCTTCACCGAGGCCATCAACTCATCCCCGTCGCTCTCTTGGAGACGGATCTCACGCTCGCTGAGCACCTCCCAGCCCGGCAACACCCCGTGCAACGAGACCGCCGCGCTGGCGACCTCCCAAGCGTGCTGGAAACCACCCGGGCTGACCCTGTATACGCCAAGCCGCGCGAGGGCTTGCCAGCGCAACCCATCCGCAGTCGCCAAAATACAACCCGGGCTGGCGGTAAAGCAGCGTCCGCTGCTTGAGCAAACCGTCCATAACCAGCCTGCTCAACCGGGCATACGCCCAGCTGCGGCCCATGCCGAAACGGCCCATCACATGCTCCGCACCCGCCGCACCCAGACAACCGATCCAACCAACGATCTCCGCGTCCTTCTCAGTCTGCATAACGCCTCCCTGGCGCGATCGACAACAACGTTTGCCAACCCCACGTCGATCCCGCCCCAGCACACACCCCCTTGACAAACAACCAGGCGCGCAGCAACGACCTGGGTTAAGCGCCGCAGCACCGGCGCCAATCGCCTCGGGAGCGATCAGGGAGACCGGTTAGCGGGATCAAGGTAGAACCACCACCCCTGGCAGGCACACCAAGGACTTAAGACTGCGGCCCCCCCACACCCGTTTCACCCGTCGTCCTGGTGGACCGCGGGGGCATGCTCTGGGATGCTGCCGCGATGAAGCCCCGGGCACACGATGCCGGGCCGGGCGGGCGATGAAAGAGCTCCACGGGGCCGGGGTCACCTCGGGCTACGGCGACCACGAAGCGGGCGTTCGGGGGCCTGGCCGAATCGACCTCGAAGGGGGCACGCGGCTACCGTAGACTGGCCGAGGAGTCGCCGATGGACAATCAACGCCAGCTGATGATGCTCCTCGAGGCCATTGCAGCGTGCGAGCCGTGCGATCAGGTGCCCGAGGTGGGGGGCATCGACTCGTCACAGCTGCCCGATCTCCTCGTGAGGGCAGCGCGGTCCGATTGGATCAATGTCCGGACCTTCATGCACGACGGGTCCTTGCCGACAGGGACCATTCTCAGGCTTACCAAACAAGGGCATGACGCACTGCGCACAGCAATTCTCCGCCAGGACGGAGATGTGTCCGAGGCGCCACAGACCTCGCTCGAGGAGAAGCGAGCGAAGCGAGCCTTGGTAATGGCGCATCTGTACGAGCTCACCGAGGCCAACACGCAGCGGGTCGTCGACACGTCGTTCGTGTCTGGGTCGCTCGGATGGGACGGATCCACCATTCAGCCCGTCGTTCGTTACCTGGCCGACAGGGGTCTGCTTCGGTACGTGACACTGTCGGGCGGGATCTCAATCACTGCCAAGGGGGTCGACGAGGTTGAGGAGGCGAAGAGCGACACGGGCGATGGGACCGACAGTCTCGCCGGAATCCGAGTCACCACAGGCGAGACCTCCGGCAACGTCACGGTTCAGATCGTTCAAGGCGATTCCGGCCGCGCGGCAATCGGGTCTGGGCCTCATGGCAGACGCTTGCTTCCCGGATTGGCCCGCTCGAGCTGGAAGATCATCGCTAGTGCGCTCGCCATACTTCTTGCGGGAGGACTTGCCGCTCTATTCGCCAACGGAGGAAAGTCACAGCGGCACGCCGCTCACAACCCGGCGACGACTACGACAGTGCGCGTGACCTCAATCCCGTCCGGACGCCGCACCCTGGAGTACGCAGACAACACGACTGGCTCACCCGTGTTCGCAAGCCCTCAAGGCGCCTCCGTCGCAGGCAACCTCCCAGGCCGAATCCCTTACGGAACGAAGGTCTACGTCGTCTGCTGGGCCCCCAATAAAGTCGTGGTGATGAGTAGCGTGACGGCGCTGTATCTGATCGCCTCAGGACGCTGGGCTCACAACTACGTTGTCTCCGACACGATGAGCAACGGCGGGCCGCTCGGCAATACGGACACGCCCAACGTTGACCCACGAGTCCATCCCTGCTCAGCCTCGTAAAGGACTCGGGCGCCCGCGTTTGCGCGAACACAAGCGTGCGGTAGCGGCGGTGACGGCTCCTTCTGGCAAAGCGATAGCGGCGGTCGCCGCAGGTCTCAGCGGCGAGCCGACGAGTCTCCCTACTGTGAGCTGGTGATCGGGGAGGTTCTAGGCCTCGTTCGCGCTGCTTGTCCAAATCGATGTCCATTCCTGCCTTCCCCGACCGCGTGTCTGTAACTCCATCCGATTGCGACCATCGCTCAAGACGACTGGGGTTTTGGCAGTCCCGCCGGTCTCTGAAAGCGGGAACCGTGCGTATACGACTCCCCAGAACGTCACCGTTGCACCGCGCGTGCTAAGCGAAGAGCCTGGCGCCAATTGGGGCACGTAGGCATAGACGCGGCCCATGGTTTCTCCGCGGTCAAGCAGCAGCTCGCGCAATCCGGTGGCGTACTCATGAACCTCTATGATCGCTGCCTCCCTTTCAAGCGCGGCCGGAGTTGCGATGTACTGAACCACGCGGGCGCGACCCAAACCGATCAGGCCCACCGACGAGATGGCCTCGATACGCGCAACGGTCGGAAACAATCTCGCTTTGGCCTCGCCGGGCATCGCGCCAACGCCTAGCAAGCGGAGTGCTCCCGAGAGGTGCTTGACGAGGGCCGATGGTGGATCGCGCGCGGGGTCTGCCATTCCCTGGGCGGCCAGCACTGCCGCGCGGTGAGCCTCCGCCAGATGCCTTGTCACAATTGCGTCCTCGCGGTCTCTGAGCGCGGTCCAAACAGCCGCAGATAAGAGCCAGGCATAGGACTCGCGCAGTGGGTCCGTCTCCTGCGCCGCCGCTCGAGCAAGTTCGTCGCGCGCCTGCTTTAGAAGCTCACCCTGAGTCTCGGTTGAGTTCGCAATTTTTGCGTCCGCGATGTGGATCAGCGCTGTCTTCTGCGGACCCTCGAGGAGCGCTCTCACATCGCCACCGATAGCGCGAAGTAGCTGTTGCTGGGCGTCGGCTAGGCCCACTAGATCTGCGACTCGGCGAGCTAGCTCCTTGCCGGCACCACCCCCGACCGCTCGGGTCGCCGCCAGCACAACCATCGTCCCTGTCACCGGCTCAAACACGTCGTCACCTTATTCCTCCCCGGTCATCCGTCGCAACACTCGAGATTGCCCCGACTAATGTCGCAACGCTCCATGGGTCAGAACACAAGGGACGAATCCACGAGGACGAAATCCCGCGTACTGTAATCGAGCTTTCTAGACTCAGACAGCCGATCAGCGCAGGTGAGATCAGGGTCCAAGCACGAAGCTTCGAGTGGCTGACGACTTCGACAACGATGCTTCGATTCCCGGCCCCGCTCGCGTCTCGCGCGTCCCATCCTGACGGGTTCCGGGTATCACCGGCTGGATCTCCGTAGTCGTGGCACCCTATGCGGCCAGCCTCGTGAGGATGCCGCGCTCCGCTCTCGAACTATCGCCGGTGGACGGAAACCCCAACTACGTAGGAATCATCAGACTCTGGAAGGACACCGGGGCCAATCCGTACCCGCCAGCCCCGTGTGACACCTCTGACACCAGAGTCCAGCAGATGCTTCCCGGAGATGAACAGCTGCATCCCCAGCAAGCAAAGTCACGGCCCTTCGGGCAGAGGATCTGCCTGCGGCCAGCCGCAGCTCGCGCCGCGGCTGGCCGGATTGATCCGCGGATTGCTCCGCGGATGCGCAATCCGGCGAAAGGCCTGTACTGCCAGGCCGGGGGTCGTGGTGGGGCGCCCGACCTTCGTGGCCCCCGGGAACTGCATACACCTAAAGCTATGTAGAACAGTCCAGCCTTTTTTCATCAGAAGTCCTCACGATGTGGAGCAGGGCCGCGAAGGTCGGGCGCCCCACCACGATGGCTCACTGAAAACACGAAGCCGCTGGAATAAGCGCGCACAGCGCTCCAGCCAAGCCAGAAACAGCAACGGCCGAGGCACCGCCTGCTAGCGCCGCGACTGTCGTCGCGGCGCTAATGGGCAAACGATTGGGCTAGACAACGGACATCGCGACTCTAAAGCCGTACGCTGGCCGTGAGATGACGAAGGAGGCGTATCCGCTCAGCTAGGCTGCTGCCCTGCCTGGCGACGAGCCAGGTGTTCGCGTAGCGCGTCGCGGTGACGCCGCCGCCCTCGGCGAAGAAGCCGGGCGCTCCCGCGACCGGCTTCCAGTCGGGTAGTGGGGCGGGGCGCGTGCCAGGGTGCGTCGCGTCGAGCAGGACCTCTGCCTCGACCGGCACGTTGTGAAACTGGAACTCGGTTACGGCGCACGGAAGGAACGCGTGGCCGACGAGCTCGCCTGGGAGAGCGCGCAACGCCGTCAGGACTGCTCCTCCGCGGACGGAGAATTCGGGTACGCCGCCCGCGTGCAGTCCGCACACGCCGTGCGCCGGGCGCCCGGGGTATCGCCACGAGCTGACGGGTGCCCGGCGCTCGTAGCCCGCGGGACCCGGTGAGATCGGCTGCCCGGCCGCGTCGAGCGCGATCGACATCCCGTCCTGGCGATGCTGCAGCGCTTCGAACGGGACGACGATGCGTGCCGCGCGCAGGCCGTAGGGAAGTCCGGGCAGGGCGACGGTGGGAACGACTCGGCCGTCGAGGCGGATCGCGGCGACCTGCGGCGTCGTCACGTCGACCATCGTCTCGTGGTGCGAGGGGGGACTCCCCCACCCGAACTCCTCGAGAAACGGCGAGGAGGAAAAGGGCGGACCGCCGCACGCGCTGCCATCGGTCCGCCGGCCTTCCTCGGGCACGACGCACCATCCGACGTAGCCGACTGTGAACGAGGGCACGAGGCGGATGTTGAAGGCCGGCGTATGCGGATCGCTTACGTCCACAGCGAACGCGCGATTGGCCGCATCACCGTGCGCGGGGCCGGCGTGCGATGCTCCGCCACCGAGCGCCCAGCCGATGACGCCGATCAGCGCCGCCACGACCAGGGTAAGAAGGGCAGTACGGACACGACGTGCGCGCTGATGGCGCCGGGCCTCCTCGATGACGCCCTGATCGGGTCCGGCGGGCACGCCCGCCGGCGCAGCGGGTGAGGGCTTATCGTTGAGTAGCGTTGGCATGACTAGCGAATGCCTTGGATGATCGAGATCAGCTCCTCGGGCTGGTAGCCCTGCTGGCGCGCGAAGCCGACGAGCTCGCGAGCACGCGCGATCACCGCGCCGCGTTGCGGAGTGCCACTGACCCGCACGCCGAGCCCCCGGCGGAACTCGAGGAGGCCTTCCTCACGCAGAGCACGAAGCGCGCGCAAGACCGTGTTCGTGTTCACGCCCATGACCGCCGCAAGATCTCGCGCGGGCGGTAGGCGCTCCCCGGCCTGTGCCTCGCCATCGGCGATCGCGCGGCGTATCTGCGCGGCGACCTGATCGTGCAGGGACGTGGGGTCTGAGCGATCTATGTGCTCCAGCATCGTGCTAGTCATACTAGCACCATTGCTATCACCGTGAGAGACTGGGATGTAGTGATCAGGACCGTAGGCGACTTGTCCCTACCCGGCGGTGCTATTTACCCGACTTCCTCGCCTTGACTGCTTTCTGCTGCACGAACTGGACGCTCGTGGAGTGCGTCTGCGAGGGAGCGGGAGCGGACTTCAGGATCGTCAGGGTGGCGCTCAGACGCGCGTGAGCACCGCTGAGTAGCGTCCGCCCAGCGCCACTGAGCTTGAGCTCGACGGTCGCGGTCTCCCCCGGCGGGATTGAGAAGCCCGCCATCCCGAGGGTCTTCGTCTTGGCCGTCGTCCGCTTGCCCTTCGCGGGCATGATCTTCACGGTCAGCGTCAGCTTGCCGGCGCATGTGCCGGTGCCCGTGCAGGCGAGCTTTGCGAGCGCCATGCCGTTGCTCTGGACGGTGATGTTCGTGGCGGCGAGCGATACGCCGCCTGGCGCAGCGGCGGCCTTGGGCGCCACTGCCGGCGCGCTATCCCACGGCGGGTGTTCTTCGAATTCTTTCTCGATCTGGGCATTCACCGGAGGCGGCTCGATTGCGCCGGGGAGCGTTCCTGTGCTTTCTCCGGTAGGGCCGCCCGGAGGGCTTTGCGGTTGTTTGGGCACTCTGACCGAAGCACTCGTCGCTTCCGTGGAGCCGTACGTTCCGGTGACGGTGACCCGGCAGGCGATCTGACTTTCAGCGTCGCTTGCCACGATCGTGTATGCGGTGCTCTGATCGCCGGCCGGCACACCGTTGCGCAGCCATTCGTAGCTGTAGGTCAGGGTGCCTTCGCCCGTCCAGGCGCCAGGCGTGCAGGTGAGCGTCTTGCCGGCTTCCGCGGTGCCACTGACTTGCGGTGATGTGGTCGCGAACGGAGGCTCGGTCTGAAACGCGCCGGTGTCGCAGTGGCCGTTGCGAGGCATGCCGCGCTGGTCAACGTCGAGCGCCACCGTCGCGGTGCTCCAGCCCCCCGAGCCGCTCTCCCCAAAGGTCCCTTCGCAGTCCGCTCCGGCTCCGATTACGGGACTCCCGGGCGCTGGCGCGAATGTTTCGGTCTGCCCGCCGTTCTCAGCCAATGCCATCAGCTGCGGGTTGACGCCGGTCAGCGGGTCGTACGCGGGCGTGAACCCGCATTCGCCGCTGGGGCCGTCGGTGAGGTTGTTGCGATTGTCTTCCGGGTAGGACCCGCCAGCCTGGAACATGCAGTTGGGGCCTTCGGTCGCGCTGCCTTTGGCGACAATCGAATTGTTGATCCAGGTGCCGCCGCCATTCTGCGGCTCGTAGACGTTGCCACCCCATGACTCCGACGCGTTCACCGCGCTCGCGGTGTTGCCGTACAGCGTCACGTGGTTGAGAGCCCCATCGTCTATGGCGAGCCCGCCGCCGTAGACGAACGGTGGGTTGGTGGTCGTGCCAGCGCTCGCGATGTTGCCGGTGATCGTCGTGTTCGCGATCCCGGCCGTGGCTTCGTTGCTGAAGTTTTCCACGCCGCTGTCCACACCGCCGCCGATCGCCTCACTTTTGACGCCGCCCGCTTCGACGGTGTTCCCGGCGATCGTCGAGCCTGAGATCAGCAGATGACCGAGGTTGAAGATGCCCCCGCCGAGCGCCGCGCCGAATTCGGTGTTGCTGCTGGCGCCTTCCGCGAGCGCCTTGTTGCCGGCGATCGTGGAGTCGATGATGTTCAGTGTGCGCTTGTTGAAGATCGCGCCTCCCTCGACACTTTTGGCGTGCGCGAGGTTGCCCGTGAGATAGTCGTTGGTGAGCGTCACCGAAGAGGACGGTGTTCCGCTGCCCAGGATCCTCAGCGCACCGCCGCCTTTTTCCCAGCCGAAGAATTCGCCGTCGTCGTTACCCGCGGCGACGCCTCCCGTGAGCTCCACGCGGTCTATCTCAATCTTCGAGAAACCGGCGTCGTACGGCATCACGACAACTGGATAGTTGCCCGTCTGTTCGATCCTCGTCTCTCCGGGACCCGCCCCCTGAATCCTCATACTTGCCGTGATTTCGAGAAACGCACGCGCCCCAGACGGATATCCGTGCGCTTCACCGAGCTGGTAGACGCCGCTTTCGAGCTTCACAGTCGAGCCCGGATCGCCATTCGCATACGCCACCGCCGCACGCAGGTTCGAGCAGACAAACACCGCAACCCGCGACTGCACACAAGAGCCGCTGTTCGAGTCAGCTGCTCCCGCGGGCGCTTCGTAGACGGGCGCCAGCGTCACAGTCACACCGTTGGACGTCTCCGAACCAGTCCCTTCGTTGCCTTCGATCGACGCTTCATTGCTGTATTTGACGAAGGCCGTGAGCTTGTGCGTACAGGTAAACGTCTCTTCGGTGGTCGCTTCCAGTTCCGTCGGCCCGGCAGGACTGATGCTTTCGCACCCGCTGTCTTTCAGTGCCCCGAATTTCAGAGGCGTGCTGCCGGTGTTCTTAACGATGATCTCGTAGTCCACGGTGTCACCGGCTTCGCCGTTCAATTCGGTCTTCGTGTACGTCGGTTCGGCCGTGAGCTTCTGCTGCGTTTCGATCGTGAACGCGGTGGACGGCGAATACTGTGCCGCCTGCACGATGAACTTGCCGAAGCCGGAGCCGACATAGCGCGTCCACACCGCGGTCGCGTCGCCCGCTGCGTTCACCGCAACCTGGGGTGCGGAAGCTTCGTCTTCTGAGACGGTGGCCGGTTTTACCCACGGCTCGCCCACCGGCTTGACCGCCGCCTGCACAACATCCCCCGGGCCGTGGTATTTCGTCCAGACGGCGACCGCGTCGCCCGCTGCGTTCACCGCAATCCGGGGGTCACCGCCGTCTTCGAAGGTGGCCGGTGTTTCCCACGGCTTCCCCACCGGCTTGGCCGCAGCTTCGATCAGGCGGCAGCAGCCGTAGATGAAGCGCTTCCAGATGGCGGTCGCTTCGCCCGAGCCGTCCATCGCAACCTCGGGTTCGAGGCCTTCTTCTCCCGCTTCTTCTGAGAGGCGGGCGGGCGCTTCCCACGCCTTGCCCGCCGGTTTGGACGCCGTCTGTACGTCGTGCTTGCTCCCGCCGTTTTCCTTGAGGCCGTTGTAGCGCGTCCATACTGCTGTCGCATCCCCGGCGGCCTCCATCGCCACCGCCGGTTGGGACGCTTCCTGGCCCATTTCCGAGACAGTCGCCGGTTTTGCCCACGGTTCGCCCGCCGGCTTGACCGCAGCCTGCACGAGGTTGTCGCTCCCGTCGTAGCGCGTCCACACGGCGATCGCGTCGCCCGCGGCACCGGCCGCGAGGCGCGGTTCGGATGCGTTCTCACCCGCTTCCGACAGGCTGACCGGACTTCCCCACGACCCGTCCGCCGGCCTGACTGCTGCCTGCACGAGGTTGTCGCTGCCGTCGGAGCGCCGCCACACCACCGTCCCATCGCCCGCGGCATCCACCGCAACCTGCGGTTCGGATGCTTCCTCGCCGGTCCCTGACAGCGTCGCCGGTTTCCCCCACGCCTTGCCGGCAGGCTTCACCGCAGCCTGCACGACGTAGTTGCTGCCGTCAAAGCGCCGCCACACCACCGTCACGTCGCCAGCGGGAGTTACTGCGATCTGCGCTTCGGATGCTTCCTCGCCCGCTGCCGACAGCGTCGCCGGGCTCCCCCAGACCCCGCCCGCCGGCTTGATCGCAGCCTGCACCACGTCATTACTGCCGTTGGAACGTGCCCAAACGGCGACCGCGTCTCCCGCGGCGTCCACCGCGACCTGGGGTGCGTGCGCGCTCTGGCCTTCTTCCGAGACACTCGCCACGCCCGTCCACAGGCTCACAGCAGCCGGCGACGCCGACGGCAGCACCAGCACGATGCCGAACACAGCGGCGACAGCGAGCACGCGCAACATGGACGCGGCTCGCCAGCGCCCCGCCTCGGCGGTAGCCTCGTCGCGCGTCATGGCTCGAGGATACAGCGCCCGATCACGCGACATCCCCGCATAGACCGTCCTTTCGGTTTGCTTGGCGCCTACGGGGTTAGCTGTCGGGCTCGCGCGCGGACTACCTCACCGGGTTCTCTGGACAGGTTCAATGTCAACCGTCTTGAAAGCCCATAATGGAGCGGCGCGGACCCGAGCAGCCGTCTGCTCACACCTCGCTCTTCGCCCGCCACGCCCGCTCCACTGCTGCCCCCCGGGCCGTCAGCCGCCAGCCGTTGGGCATGCCCGCGGGCTGCCCCTCCCCTGTGTTCTCGATCAGCCTGAGAACCGCCAGCCGTTTCAGCAACTTGCAGATCTGGCCCTGGTCCAGGACACCCGCCGCGTCGGCGACTTCCCGGTTGCTGGGCGGGTGGGATTCCGATAGCTCCGCGATCGCGCTGAGCACCCGCCCGGTGCGATACGTCCTGCGAATGCCCGGCATAGAGCGTCCTTTCGGTTTACCCGGCGACTGCGGGGCATAGCTTCCTCCTCGCTGCACGCCGGAGGATTCCAGAAACACAACTCCACTAAACCCGGGGCAGATCAGCCGAACCGAACTTAGGGGTCGCGCCATCACGTCGTGCGGTCGGGAACGCCACGGACAGCACGGACACTGGAGGAGAAGAGGGTTGCCAGTTGCGCGGTCAAGAGAATGAGCGCGGCGCCGATAAGTGTCCAGCGCGCTGAGATCGCTGCGGCGATCGGGCCTACTGCGGCATAGCCCGCGGGTCGAAGAGCCATTGATCCTGCCCAGTCGTATGCGCTGACTCGTGAGAGTGATCCCTCGGGGACCTCTCGCTGCAGGGTTGTGTCCCAGTACACGGATGAAAAGACCATCGCGGCGCCAGCGGGAATCGCAGTTACAGCGACGGCTGCCAATGAAGGCGCGAGGCCAAGCAGAATCATGCTCGGTGTAACTGCTGCAAGTGGGAAAAGGGCCATCACGATAGGCCGTCGAGGAGTGAACCGAAGAGCCATGACTCCTCCGAGAGCGGCGCCGACGCCCCACATCGTCACGATCAGGCCCCAGCTGGCAGACCCGCCGAGATGTTGTTTCGCGATCAGCGGTCCGAGTACGAAGTAGGTGCTGTATACGAGCATTTGGAACAGCGAGAGGTCGATGATTCCGAGCAGCAGCCATCTCCGTGATCCGATCTCTCTCCAACCAGCAGCGAGATCAGCGAGCATGTTCTGTGGCTTTGCCGCGAGCACGCGCTTTGGGATACGCACTTGCATGAGGCAGACTGCGCTAGCAGCGAAGGTCGCGCTGTCGACTGCCAGACCCCACCCAGGTCCGACCGTAGCAACGATGATGCCGCCAACGATCGGTCCAACGACAACCGCGACACTGATGGTGAGTGACATGAGGGCGTTTGCTTGTTGCAGGCGGTCTCGGGACACGGTCAACGGTGTAAGCCCGGTCGCCGCGGGTTGGAACAGTGCTGTCGCGCAGCCGTTAACGGCTTGGAGGGCCAGGAAATGCCAGAGCGTCGCGTGGCCTGCCATCACGAGTACGGCCAATAGGGCCTGTGTCCCGAAGCGAGTCCAGTCCGCCGCGAACATCATGCGGTTGCGCGGTAGCCGGTCGGCCCACACACCGGCCGCGAGCACCACGAGAGCTAACGGAACCTGCCTCGCCAGGAGGACGAGTCCGAGGTCGGTCGCGGAGCCTGTTTGATCCAGGACCGCGAACGCCAGGGCGATTGGGGCTATCTGGTCACCCAGAACCGATGCCGACTGCGCAGCGAATTGCCAGCGAAACGGCTTCTCTTTGAGGGCGTCGAGGTCTCTCAAGAACACGATAGGTCGGGTCGGAATGCCGTCAGGCGGACACTACCGCCCGCCGACGCGAGTCACGCCTCACTCACTGGCCCGCCAGGCGGATGCCGTCGAGCCCGATCCCGCTTGATAGTTGTCGATGTCGCCGTAGGCTGTAGGACGGTTCCATGTTGGAGATGGCTGAGGATTTTGAGGCGCTTGATGCGCTCCTGAAGGCGAGCATCGACTCGGCCGGCGCCTATCTGCGTTCGTCGTTTGAGATGCCGTCGCATTCGCTGAGCGCCAGAGAGCTGGTATCGCGGCTGGATGGCCTTAGGACTGTTGCTTTCTGCACGATGACGAAGGGCAACGAGCCTCGGGTGGCCCCTGTGTCTGCTTTCTTTTACCGGGCACGCTTCTACGTTCCGTCGGTAGCCACCTCGGCTCGTGCGCGGCAACTGACGCGGAATCCCGCCAGCAGCCTCACCTGCTTTTCGGATGACTGGGCGCTGATTTCTCACGGTTCCACGAGTGTCATCGCACCCACTGATGCACAATTTTCGAAGCTCAGCCAGCTTGTTCAGCAAGTTGGCTCCTTCGATGTCCTCGATTGGGGGGAGGGTGTGTTTCTCCGGTTCGATGCTGACGTAATGTTCACGTGGACCCGTCACGTCGAGGAAGCAGCGGTAGATTAGGCGTCGGCCTGTTGTGGCCGTGATACATGGCCACTATGGTGACGCCGAGACAGCCAATTGCGAGCATCGTCGCGCCAGTCCCGATCAGTACGCTGCCGGCGCCGAGTATGGGGACGATTAGGCCTCCGAACAGAATCCCGAGCGGCGTTGCGCCGCTGGTAAGTGCCCCCCAAAAGCTGCCGAGCTGTAACAGGTCGGCCTTGGAACGCGCGGCGCGTTGCAGGATGGTCGCCGCGATCGCTGCATACGGACCGTAGGCGAGTCCTCCAGCGAACATTGCCATCAGAGCCACAGCGCCGGAATTGGATGCGCCAACCACCAGAGTTGCGACGCCCCAAAT
>JBIOEX010000022.1:0-38997 GCA_044446485.1 Solirubrobacterales bacterium | reverse complement strand
GCGCCGGACAGCGCGTCGGGGTGGTCGGGGGCGGGAACTCGGCGGGACAGGCGGCCGTCTGGCTGGCGCGCGGGGGTGCGCTTGTCACTCTGCTGCATCGCCGCGCGGACCTGCACGAGACGATGTCGCAATATCTGATCGGCGAGCTTGACAAGTACGGCGTCGCGGTTCGGGATCGCAGCGAAATCGCCAGCCTGGAGGGGCAGGATGGACGCCTGCGGTCAGTCACTCTCGCCGGCGGAGCCAAGCTTGAGTTCTCGTTCCTGTTCTTTTTTCTCGGGGCACGGCCCTGTACCGAGTGGCTCGGCGATGCGGTCGCGCGGGACTCCGACGGATTCATCCTCACCGGGTCTGCTGCCGGCGCGGACGGTCTGCTCGAGACCAGCGCGCCTGGTGTATACGCGGCTGGCGATGTGCGGGCGGGGTCGACTAAGCGCTGCGCAACCGCGGTTGGTGAGGGCGCGGCGGTCGTTGGCTTCGTCCACGATCGCCTGTCGCAGGTCGCTGCCCTGCATCGCTAGCGCTGGGCCACGTAAGCCATGTCCGTAGCGACGATTGACGAACTCACGGTTGCTGACGAGCCGGCTCATTGGTCAGGACTCGGCTTCACCGTGCTCGACGATTGCATCCAGCTCGGCACGGTGCGTCTGCGTCTCACCGGCGCCGGCGCTGGGCGGGGCATCCTCGGCTGGTCGTTGCGGGCGATCTGGAGCACCGAGCTCGACGGGCTGCCGACCACGCGTTCTGACTCGGCCGTGCCGCCGCCAGCCGCGCCGCACCCAAACGGGATCGGAGCGATCGACCACGTCGTCGCGATGACACCCGCACTCGACCGCACCGTGCAGGCGCTGAGCAACGCAGGGCTCGACCTGCGGCGGATCCGCGAGGAGCCGACGTCGGCTGGCGCGCCGCGCCAGGCCTTCTTCCGCCTCGGCGCCGAGATCCTCGAGGTGGTGCAGGAACCCGAGCACCTCGTGGCCGCTCGCGACGACGGCGCCACGCGAGGGGCTCGGCTGTGGGGGCTCGCCCTGCTCGCCACCGATCTCGACCGCACCGTCGCCACGCTCGGCGAGCACGCCGGGCAGGCACGCGATGCGGTTCAGCCCGGGCGGCGGATTGCCACCGTGAAGCGCTCGGCTGAGCTCGCAGTGCCGGTGGCGCTGATGAGCTCAAAGGAACGACCTTCGCAGTAGCAGCCCCAGGCGGCTGCCTCATCGAGACAGCAAAACGTTCTCTCAACCCAGCGACATGTCGTGGTAGCCGATCTGCACGAACTCGATGGTGCCGTTCGGGAGCGAGAAATAGTGCAGGCGCGGGCCTCCCGCTGAGCGCTTCAAGGCCGCACGCATCGCTTTGGCGCCGTCGTCTCGTTCGGTTTCTTCGCTGCCGCGGTAGATGTGAGCGTCGATACTGGCGTGGCCAGTCGCGCGGTCGCCGATCACCATCGCGCAGACCCAGGCGATGCGCTCGATCGGTACATCCACGCGACGCTGAGCGATTGTACGGACCAGGTCACGGTGCAATAGGAAACGGCGCGGCGGGCGCTCGCTGCGCTCATCTGGTGGACAGATATCGACCCACTCCGAGAAGATCAGCTTGTAGAGGGCGCCTTCCACATCGCTCTCAGCTCGCGCCGGTTGCCCGGTCTCCTGTTCGCTCAGATCTCCAGCCTGGCCGGCATCCGCCTCAGTCACCGCGCTTTTGGCAGGGCTCGCCTGCGCGGTTTGCCCGGAGGCGGGCGATATGCCCTGCAGCGCCTCGTCTCGTTCGCGACGCGTTTCGGCAAGCGTGCGTTCGAGGCCTCCTGCGCGCTCGGCGCTCGCAGAGCGCTGGCGTTCTGCGAGCACCAGTTGTTGCTTGACAGTCAGCTCTGGATGCTCCGGCACGCTGAGCTCCGCCGCGAGCCTTCGCAGGCTGTCCTCGCCATAGTTCCCGCTGGGGTCATAGATACGCGGGTGCGCCATGTGGTCGCTGAACTCGCTCACGCCCGGCCACCACACGCGTGTCGCGCCGTCCCACACGTCAAAGCGCGCCGGTAACAAGCCGCTCAGATATCTGGTGAGCCGACGGGTGGGAACGAAGTAAATTGGGATCTCAGGCCCGGCTATCTCGCGTACCGCAGCGGCGGGGAGCGCCGGGTGGCGATCTCCGGGGCGTGCCGTCAGGCACACGATCGGGTAGTCACGCTCGGGGTCCAGGATCGCTTTTGAAAGCGCCGAGCACCCCGACTCAGAAGAGAGCTCGATGCAGTTAGCGTCGTCGGTCTCATTGCCATCCGCGGATTGCGCGTCGCTCTCTGCGGTCTTGCTCGCGAATGTGTGCGAGCTGCTTATCGGTGAGACCCTGTGTGTCTGGCTGTCATCCATGAACTTGAGCTTAGAACCTGTTCCTAAACGATGGGCACGCCCGGTCAGCCCCCCGTCACCCGTCACCGGGGTGCTGACCGATCCGGATGATCGGCACCACGCGCTCAGCCCTCGCGACACCGGTGCTCAGGCTCAGGAGGACACGTGTGCGCAGTACGCGACGGTGGTCACGTCAAGTACGGCCGGTGTGCCTGATTCGTTGCGGAAAACGACTCCACCTTCCCAGCTGTTGCCCGGCGAGCCTCCTTCGAGGACTGGGCCGTCGGCGAGGACGGTGCCCGCATTGCCATCGACGCCACCGCCGAGCAGTTGCTTGCCCGAGGCGCATCTCGCGGGGCCGGTGAACAACTCGGTCGTGGCTCCTGCTGGAACAGATGCGGACTTTGACTGTTTGACTACTTCGTAGCCGGAGATCCCTGAGCCTGGTTCACCCTTTATCCCCTGCGGTCCCGCTTCGCCCCGGGGGCCTGGGCTGCCGTCTGCGCCTTTGGATCCCGGAGCGCCCGTTTCACCGCCCGGTCCTTGAGCTCCCGCCCGCCCGGCTGGTCCCGTGTGTCCCGTAGCGCCCGCAGGTCCCCTTGCGCCCGGGCGGCCTTTCACACTCCACGAGATCGGTATGTCTGCGGTGTGACACTGCTGGCCGTGCGGGGGAACATAGATTACACGCGAGGGCATCGACTCACACCCGGCAATCTCGTTGGGATTGAATGGGGTGAACTCGGCTTCGTGCGCATATGCGACTCCTCCCACGGCCACGATCAGCGCCAGTGACGCGACTATCAGGGCGGGAGATGAACGAAGTCTACGAACGTTGTGCATCATCAGATTCCTTTCGGCCCGCAGGGATTACAAGCGTAGGTAAGCACCCAGCGCCGATCAAGGTTTTGGGGCGAAGTTGGCGCGTAAACGCTCGCAAGCTGGCTTTCCTCAGCGCCGTCGCAGACCGTCGCAACTGCTCTCTAGAGTTGACGAGATGTACTTGACTGAACCCATATCTCCCGCCCCCGGCACCGTCGCGGGCGGGCACCGGCGATGAGCACTCTCGTCGAGGGAGACTTCCGCTCCGCTGCCGGATTCCTGGCGCTGCAGTCCTTGCCGGGAGTCGGTCCGGCCACGGCGCTGCGGGCGGCGCTGCACGCCACTGGAAAGGAGCAGCTGCTCGAACGCCATGGCCTGGAGCTCGACGAGGCGTTTGAGCGAGCGCAAGCGAGCCTAGATGACTACGCAAGCGCCGAAGTGGACCTCGTGACCTTCTTCGACGAGCGCTACCCCGATCGCCTCCGTGACCTGTCGGATCCACCACCCCTGCTCTACGTGCGGGGCGACGTGGAGCTGCTCGCTCGCGACGAGCTCGTGGCGGTGGCGGGCACACGCGAGCCTACGCTCTTTGGAACCTCGGCGGCGGAGAGCTTGACGGGCGCCCTTGCCGATCGTGGGTGGGGCATCGTCAGCGGCTTGGCCAAGGGCATCGACACGGTCGCCCACCGCACCGCGGTGGCGCGCGGTGTCCCCACGATTGCCGTGATGGGCGGCGGGCTGGACCACATCTATCCGGCGGAGAACACGGACCTGGCCGCACAAATCCTCGACAGTGGCGGGACGCTGCTCTCCGAGCAGCCCTTCGGCGAGCGATCCCGGCCGTACTACCTGATCGCGCGAGATCGCCTGCAGAGCGGCCTCTCGGCCGCCCTGGTCGTCGTCCAGAGCGCCGTGAAGGACGGCACTATGTACACGGCTCGCTTCGCGGCCGCCCAGGGACGACCGCTGTTCTGTCCGATACCGCGCAGCGAGAACAGCGCGAACGAGGGGCTGCGAGCATTGCTCGAGCGTCCCGCGCAGGAGCTCTGTTCGGTCTTGCCCGCTTGGCGTGATGCGAAGAAGCTATGCGCCCGGCTGGGCAATCAGCCACTGGCACAGCCGGTGCGCCGCGATGGCCTCGAGGAGTTCGTGCAGGCCGTGGAGGTGGCACGCCGCTCGCTGATGCTCTCCTCCTCCAACGCGCGCAGGCGCGCGAGCCTGAGCTAGCTCGCGCGCCAGGGCTCGTGTTCGCTTATGCGGGTTGCACAGCGGGTGCGCCTACTGACCCGCCGCTGCGCAGGTACATCAGGATGCTCACGATGATCGACCAGATCAGGAACGCGAGCAGCGCGGGGAAGCTCGCTGGCGGAATCAGCACGGCGATCCCGATCACGATCGCGATCCAGCCCAGCCACTTCGGCAGCGCCGCACCGCGCAGGATCGCCAGCCCGCTGCAGACTCCGAATATGAACCCTCCGGCGAGGACTGCCAAGAACAGTTCCTGGCCGATGAAGTTCAAAGTCTTGACCGCTTCCGGGCTCAGATCGTGGAGGTTGTGCGCGACCCCGTATTCCAACCCGGTGCCGGGGAGCGTACCTGTCGCCATCAGTACCGCGCCGGCCAGTACGAGCGCGCTCAGGCCATCGGCTGCGGCCGTGCGCCGCAGGTAGGAGCGCAGCGCCCCGGCGAACAGCACCAACACCAGGAACGCGAGCGCGAACAGGATGCTGGACGTCTCGATTTCCGAACGATGTTCGGTGTAGTAGGAGACCACCTTCGCGCTGCTCGCACTCACTTTCGGCGTTTCTGAGCCGTTCGTGAGCACTGCGACCACCACAAGCACGCCGAACAGCACGCCCGTCAGCGGCGCCAGACGACTCCAACGATCAGACATTCCAACCTCCCCATGGATTGAGCGACCCTTCCAGTGCGCGACTCTACAGTCATCAGGCACAGCTTGTGCGATTCAGCATGATCTTGTAACCGCCCAGACGTACCGCCCGAGAGAGGCGCTCCGCTACGCCTCCCTCAACCTTTGAAGGTGGAGGCGCCGAAGTCGCCGAAGGGCTCGTCGCGCTCGCGGACCGCCTGCTTGAAGCCTGCCTCGGCGGCCCGTTGCTGGAAGGAGTAGCCCTCCTCGGTGTGGCGGGCGATACCGTCAAAGACGGTGCCCAGAACCTGGGTCTGGTAAAGGCCCTGGGCGTACAGGGACTGGTTCACCAGCAGCTTCATCATCTGCAGCTGATTCAGCGGGTTGCGCGCGATCCGCTCGAGCAGAATCTCGGTGCGCTCCTCGAGGTCCTCTGCGGCGGGCGCCTCGATCGCCAGTCCCCACTCCAGCGCCTCTTCACCCGACAGGCAGTCGCCGGTGAACAGCAGCCGCTTGGCGCGCTGTGCCCCCAGCCGGTAGGCCCACATCGAGGTGGTCGGCGTTCCCCACACCCGGGCGGGCGGGTAGCCGATCTTCGCATCGGCGGCGATCACCAGCAGGTCACTGCACAGCGCCATGTCCGTGCCGCCCGCCACGCAGAAGCCGTGCACCTTGCAGAGCACGGGCTTTGAGCAATGAAACAGCGACATGAAGGCGCGGACGTTGCGGCTCATCATCGCGTGGTCGACCAGCGGGTCCCACGTGCCAGTGGGGTCGTGATTGACGGCCATCACGACCGGATCGATCGGCGAGCCCGGCGGCGGTGCGATCCCCTCTTCGCCCATGCGCCCTTGCCCCTCGGCGGACTCGACGAGGTCATAGCCGCCGCAGAAGCCCTTGCCGTTACCCGCCAGCAAGATGACGTGCACGGCCGGGTCGAGATCGGCCTGCTCGACACACTGCTCGAGCTCTGAAACCAAACGCCGGGTGATGCCGTTCCCTCGCTGCGGCCGGTTCAAGGTGATCCGCGCAACACGCTCCGTCACCGCGTAGGTCATCGTCTCGGTGCCGACCACGACACGAGCACTGTACCTGGACCTACGCGCCAGGACCCGTCACTGGCTGTGCGGCCTCGAGCGAGAACTCGCAGCCGCTGTGCACGGAGCTATGGATGGCAGTGATTTTCTATAGTGACCCCTCAACCAAGCGAGGGGATCGTCATGAGCTTCAAGCTCGCCCATCGGGACGATTGTGAGACGGCTGGCAACTGGCAGCTCGTTCGCCGCACGCTGCAGCTGCGGGCATTTGGGATCAACGTGGTCGAGATTTCTCCAGGGGAGCAGATTCCTGAGCACGACGAGACCGGCCGTGACCAGGAGGAGGTGTTCTACGTCATCAGCGGCAGCCCGACGCTGGTGATCGACGGCGCGGACCATCCGGCGCGCGCCGGGACGTTCGCGCGGCTCGACCCCGTGCACAGGCGCACCGTGCGCAACGACGGCGAGGAGCCCGCGAGCGTGCTGATCGCCTCGGCGCCGGTCTCGAGCGGATACGAACCGATGAGCTGGGCATGAGCGGTCAGCCCGAGGATTTGCACGAGGCGATCGCCGCCTACAACGACGCCTGGAACGCACACGACGTTGAGCGGATCGCGGAGATGCACGCCCCGGACATGGTGTTCGAGAACCACACGGCCGGCGAGCGCGCCGAGGGTGCGCAGGCGCTGGAGCACATCGCCCGCATCTTTGAGTCCTGGCCCGACATCGCGTTCCAGACTCGCAGGCTGTATGTGCGTGAGGACCTGGTGGTGCAGGAGTGGACCGCCAGAGCGACCCATGTCAAGCCGTTGAGCCGGGGTGAGATCGTTGCCGAGCCCTCGGGCAAGCGCATCGAATGGGACGGGATGGACGTGATCCCGTTCCAGGACGGCAAGGTCAAGCGCAAGGACGTGTATTCGGACTCGGTGTCGATCCTCCGCCAGGTGGGATTGCTTTAGCCCTCCGTTCACCGCCGCTGGTTGCGGTTTGGCGCAGAGTGCAGCTGTTGTCCGTGCAGGTGCGCTTCAGCCGTCCGGCAGAAATGGTCTGGATCAGGCCGGCGATCCAGCACGTGGGGCAGCCGCGGAGCGCGATGAGGCCCGGGGGTGCAAGCAGGAGTGCGGCCGGCCCGATGCTCGGAATTAACGCAACCGCCGAGCCGGTTAGCCCAAAGCCTATGACTCCGCGCGTGAGGTGGGCAGCGACCGAAGTACTGGCGAAAGCCCCGTGATTAGTCACGAGAGCGGGCTCTCATGAAGAAGAACAGGCAGCCGCAGATAACGACCGCTGCGGCAATGAGATAGATGATCATGACGAGCCTCCGTTCAAGGGTCCAGATGAGCTTCGATGCCCAGATAAGAGCTCTGCCATCACGAAAGGGTTCGCCAAGCGGGTGTTTCTCGATGCCTACCTCGTTCAAAGCCCAGAACGGTCACGCAAGATTTCGCTTTGCTTTAGGCGGCATGATTAGGTTCATGTTGGAATGAGGGGAAGGTTCTCGAGAGGGGCGAAGTTTGCGCGCGCGTACGGCTCGCTGTCCGTGGGCTTGATGCTCGCGGGCGCTCTGCTTGTGGGCTGTGGCTCCTCCTCCAATGGCTCCAGTGGACCGGCGGGTACCACCACCGCTAGCTCCGGGGTCGCTGGGCATGCAGGCCCGGCGGGCGCAGGTTCCGCGGCGAGAGGGAGATTCCAAGCGCCGAGAGCCAGCAAGCCGGCGTTGCTCCCCAGCGGGACGGTGGCGAAGGTAGATGGCATACCGATCACCATCGCTGCCTACACCCATCAGCTGCAGATAAGCGCGCAGGGGCCAGTCAAGCCGCTGATCTCAGGTGCGTCTGACTACCCGGCATGCGTGGCTGCGCTGAAGAGCAGAGAAGAACGGACGGAAAAGCTGATCAAGGCGCAGGAAGAAAAATTCGCCAAGAAATCCAAAGAACGGGCGAAAGGGTCTGGGCTGCTCGCGCAGGGCCGGAAACCAAAAACGGATGCGCTGCGCAAGCGCCAATGCGAACAGCTGTACAAGTTCGCCAAGCAGCAGGCCGTGAGCACGCTGATCCGCCAAACGTGGACCCAGGCCCAGGCGAAGGAACTCGGCGTCAGCGTAAGCGAAAGCGAAGTCGAAAAGCAGGTGAAGACTCGCGAATCAAGCCAGAAAGCGCTGGCCAAAAACCCTCGCGTCTCAGCCTTCGCCCTGGCCGAAGTCCCCCACTACAACAAAGCCGAACTTAAGGAAGTGGTGAAGAACCAACTGCTCCAGAGCAAGGTCTTCACGAAGATCCGCGAAAAGTTCGTAAAGCCCGGCTCGGTCAGCCAAGGTCAGGAGCAGGGGATGTTCAAATACAACGAAGAAATCCGGATCAAGCAGAGAGAAAAGACCGAATGCGCGGCCGGTTACCTCACGCCGCTGTGCAAGTAGTCTCAGCTTCCCCCACGCCAGCTCAGGGCGAGGCGTGAGCATCTTTGAGAACAAACGGCGCGCGGGATCAAAGCGCGGGCGGCCCCCAGCGGGAAGCGCCCGGTCGCTCAGCAGCTCGTGGTCAGGCAAGAGCTCGCGACCAGGCTCGTCTGCCGTCTCGCCCAGTCCCGAGAAGCCAGGCAAGTCCTCAGAGCCCGGAACGCAGACCGGTAAGAAGCGCTCGAAATCGACCCTGGCCTCGATCGTCGAGCTGGTCGCGATCATCCTTGTCGCGCTCGGCCTGGCGCTCGCGATCCAGGCCTGGATCGTCAAGCCGTACCGCATTCCGAGCGGTTCGATGGAACCGACCCTAGACGTCGGACAGCGGATCGTGGCAAATCGCATCGGGATGAGTATCAGCGGGCCGCACGCCGGCGAGATCGTGGTCTTCCACCCGCCCCAGGGAGCCAGCGAGACCGAAACCAGCGAAAGGCCGATCTGCGAGGCCACTGGGCTGCCCGTCAAAGCTGGGGGTCCCGCCTGCGCGGAGCCGGTGCCGCATGAGGCCAGCGTGAACTTCATCAAGCGGGTGGTAGCCGGGCCGGGCGATGAGCTCTACATCAAGGAAGGTCACGCCTATCGCAACGGAGTGCGTGAGAAGGACCCATACATCAAACCGTGCGAACCCAGCTCGAGCCCGGAGTGCAATTTCCCGGTTCCGATCAAGATCCCGCCCGGCCATTGGTTCATGATGGGCGATAACCGCGGCGAATCCGACGACAGCAGGTTTTGGGGACCGGTACCCACAGGGTGGATCATCGGGGATGCCGTCGCGACGTACTGGCCACCGGACCGGATCGGCTTCTTCTAGCTTCAGCGCCCGGGGAGGTCAGCTGGCGGTGTCGTTTGGTGCCGTGAGTTGCGTGCGGAGTGTTTCGCGCCCGCGATGCAGGCGCGACTTCATCGCCGCACGGCTGATACCGAGCGCCTGGGCGCTCGCGGCTGTAGACTGGCCCTGGATGTCTCGCAGCACGAGGACAGCACGCTGCTCGGCCGGGAGTGCGGCGATGCAGTCGATGATCCGCTCGATCTCCAGGCGTGCGAGCGCGGCATCTTCGGCGGAGGGCTCGGTCCCGGCAGCGGGGATGGGTTTGTGCAGTGCGAGTCGCGACCTGCGGATGCACTCGTTGCGTACGATTTGAAACATCCACGATGCGAGTGCCGCGGCGACACGCAGCGTCCCGATTTTGCGGTACAGGACGATCAGCGCCTCCTGGGCTGCGTCCTCTGCATCCTCGGGCGTCGAGCAGAGAGTCCGGGCAAAGCGCCGCACGTGTGCGTGAGAACCTGAGAGGAGTGCCGCGATCGCGCGCGGATCGCCCTGCTGGGCGGCGCTTACGACCTGCTCGGCCGGCCAGGAAAAGGTACGCGTCTCGGTCATGATGAGGCTAGTGTCTAGGACACGGCATCTTGTAGGCGGCTTCCGCGGTCGCGCCGCCGAGAAAGCTCAGTTCCGCCTTCAGCGGGAGGCCACTCTTCGGGCATTTCTTCGGCAGCGTGATGTAGGAGATCATCTTCTTGCCCTGCTGATACGCAGCGCCGACCTTGATGGTGCCTTCCTCGAACGACGCGTCGAGCGCTCCGGGCACCGTTTCGATCAGCGGCACTTCGCCGTAGAACTCCAGACCGAACGGTGGGGAGGCGCCCACAACGTGGCCCCCCTTCGCGAGGATTTCGAGCGAGACCGGCGTCGTGCCGTCCACAAAGCCCTCCAGGCCCCCGCCGGGAGCGAAGAAGAACTGCACCGACGCCGTCTCGGACACGCGTTCTGAGCCGAAGCTCACGACACCGGTCGCGGAGCCCTTCGGGCCCGCGATCGATGTCTTCGGACATGGTCCGGGCCCGCTCTGTTCAATTACGGTCGGCGCACAGGTGGCGAACCCCTGCGGGTGCACCTTCGTGCCCGCAGGCGCGTAGAACTTGACCTCGGTGAGCGGCGGCGCAGAGCCGCCGTATTCGGTCCCCGAGATCTTGCCTTGCACCTGGATCACGGCGCCCGCGCCGAGGATGTCGCCCGTGTGAGGGAAGCCCGGGATCGGCAGGGCCTTCGTTTTGAACGTGAACGCCGGCGCCGCCGCAGCCGGGGCCGACAGGCCAAGGACGGCAAGGCCGAGCACGGCCAGAGCAATGGGCATTCTGCGCAGCAAGATGGCGATGGTCATGACGATGGAGCCTCCCGTTCGGGCCGGGCCGGGTGCCGGCACATACATGAGAGGTCCGCCGTCGCGAAAAGGATTCTCAGCCACAGCCGTCAATAGCCCAGACCCCAAATGGCGCCGGCTGTGAGAAGCTGGGCGGGTCAACTATTAGCGTCGGGAGGTAGGGGCGATGGTTCCGTTTCGCGCTGCAGTCGAGGCCCGGGATTTCGAGGCTGGCGTCGCGTTGCTCGCTGAGGATGTCCGCTTCCGCAGTCCTGTCGTGTTCAAGCCCTACGAGGGACGGGATGCGGTCGCGGCGCTGCTGTTCGCGGTGGCGCGCGTGTTCGAGGACTTCCGCTACGTTCGCGAGATCGGCGCGCCTGACGGGAGTGACCACGCCCTCGTGTTCGAGGCACGGATAGGCGATCGGGAGATCGAGGGGTGCGACTTTTTGCACACGGGCGAGGATGGGCTGATCGACGAATTCGTGGTGATGGTCAGGCCGCTGTCAGCAGCACTCGCCCTCGCGGAAGCGATGAAGGCGCAGCTCGCGGCCACTGAAGGCACGCGCTAACACCAACCTGTCAAGCGTCAAGGGACGAATTACGGGGGCGGAATTTGACGATGCCAACGAAGTTCGAAGAAAAAAACGGCAAGGAAATCCACCAGAACAGCAATGTCGCACTACCACGAAAGACCTGTCACAGCCGAGCAGGCATTTCCTCCTTCACCCCAAACAACTCTCCATGTCAGAGGCCTGGGTCTACATGCTGCGCTGCTGCGATGGGTCCCTGTATACGGGGTGGACGAGCGACCTCGACAGGCGGATGGCCTGTCACCGGGCGGGCAAGGCCAGCCGCTATACGGCCAGTCGGCTACCGGTGGAGCTGGCTCTGGCGTTGCCAATGGCGGATCGCACGGCGGCACGCCGGGAGGAGGCAAGGATCAAGATGCTGACCCGCGCGGCCAAGCTGGCGCTGATCACTGAGGTCAAGCTAGCGCGGCGGTTCGAGGACCGACCATTCGTTGACCTGGATGTTCAGGAGTGCGTCGCGCTGTCCGTCGTCGGGCCCTGATCCGCGGAAGCGGTGAAGGTCCTCCTCTGAGTCCCAGCGCTCAAACACGTTGATGCGCCCGGCGTCGAGAAGATCCGGGGATAGCGCAAAGTCGTGGCAGCCCTGAGCGTGGCGAGCCGCTGCGACAACGCTCGTGCAGCCATCCAGGTATGCATCGCGTCCGTGCGGATCGACGGTAAGGGCTCCGGCAACGATGATCATCAGCTGACTCCTGTTCGCGTATTTGCGCTCGTTTTGAAGTACGACCGTCAGCTGCGGGGAAACTCATCGCTGGGGCCCGGTCCCGAGCGTGGGGCCCGGGACCAGGCGTGTCGTGTCAGGCTAGTGGCGTCTGCGTGGGCAAGGTGCCTTGTATGTGGCAGGCACGACTGCGCCGCCGAGGAACGACAGTTCCGACTTCACCGGGAAGCCACCCTTCGGGCACTTCTTCGGCATCATGCCGTAGTAGATCGTTTTCTTACCCTTCTTGTAGGCGGCGCCGACCCTCACGTTGATGTATTCGGCCGACGCATCCAGCGCACCGGGCACCGATTCGATCAGCGGCACTTCGGCGACGAGCTTCGGACCGAAGGGCGCAGGCGCCTTCGTGAGACTGCCTTTGGAAATGATTTCGATCGAGACGGGCGAGGTGCCCTGCACATAGAACTGCAGGTTGCCGCCTGCAGCGAAGAACGGCTGCACCGACACCGTCTCTTGCACGCGTTCGTTGCCGAAGCTCACGACACCACGCGCGCTGCCCACCGGGCCAGCCTTCGATTTCCTAGGACATCCCGCGGGTCCGGTGATCTTGAGCACGCTTTCTGCGCAGGAGGGAAACCCCTGCGGGTGCAGCTTTACACCGGAGGGCAGATAGAACGTGACCCCCATCAACGGGGCGGGGTGGCCACCGTATTCGGTCCCTGAGATTCTGTATTCGGCCTGCACCGCGGCACCGGCGCCGAGGATGTTCCCCGTGTGAGGGAAGCCGGGAATCGGCACGGCCTTTGCTTTCAGCGTGACCGTCGGTGCTGCCGACGCTGTCGCTGAAAGACCAAGAACGGCAAAGCCGAGCACGGCCAGATAGGCGGATATTCTGCGCATGGGATGAACCCCTTCCCTCGTTTACGGCTCTACTGAGAAGAACCCATTCCCATCAAGGAAGTCGCGCCTGTAGAGGAGGCGATACCGCTAGCCGGCTACTCGAACTCCGGCGCGCTCCACCCGGGCATGGTCTCGGGCAGCCCGTCGCTGACACGATCGGGGAAGTGCGCCGGGCGCTTCTCTAGGAACGCGGTGATGCCCTCAACGGCGTCGGCGGATTGCCCGCGGGCGACCATGCCGCGCGAGTCTGCCCGGTGGGCGAGCATCGGGTGCTCTGCGCCGAGCATCCTCCACATCAGCGCCCGCGCCACGGCGACTGATACGGGCGCCGCGTTCTCAGCGATCTCCCGTGCCAGGGCGCGGGCCGCGTCGAGCAGCTCGCCCTGCGGATGCAGGCTCCGCACCAGCCCGCCCTGCAGTGCCTCCCGTGCGGAGAACACCCGCCCGGTGGCCACCCACTCCATCGCACGGCTGATCCCCACGATGCGTGGCAGGAACCAGCTCGAGCACGCCTCCGGGATGATCCCCCGGCGCGCGAACACGAAGCCCATCTTGGCGTCGTCGGCCGCCAGGCGCACATCCATCGGCAGCGTCATCGTCGCCCCCACACCCACGGCGGGACCGTTGATGGCGGCGATCACCGGCTTCTTGCACGCAAACACGCGCAGTGTGAACTCGCCCCCGTTGTCGCGAGCGATCGGGCCCTCGACCCCTCGCTTGCGGTAGTCAAAAGTGTCGCCGCCGCTGCCGAGATCGGCCCCGGCGCAGAAGCCGCGTCCGGCGCCCGTGACGATGACCGCCCGCACGTCGTCGTCCGCGTCGGCGCGATCAAAGGCCGCCATCAGCTCCTGGCACATCTGCGCCGTCCACGCGTTCAGGCGCTCGGGGCGGTTCAGGGTGATCGTGAGAACGTGCTCTGAGATCTCGGTGTTGATCTGCTCGAATTCAGTCATGCCCGCATCCTTTCAGCTCTCGAGCTGATGCACGCATCGCCGGGGAGGGCTTTAGGCTGAGCCGCGCGTATGGAGCTTCCACCGTCCGAGTTGCCAGAGCCGAAACAGATCGAGCGCCAGCGGTCGGTCGCCGAGATCATCGGTGAGGCGCTCGACATTTACCAGGCCTATCCGCTGCTGTTCCTGATACTGGCGATTGGCGTGATCGCGCCGTATGAGCTCATCGTCCTGGCCATCACTGGAGATGGGCCGCTGGTGAGCACTGCGCACCAGAACGTGGGGGTGACATACCTGTTGCTGCTGCTGGACACCGCGATGATCGGGCCCTTGGTGTCCGCCCTGCACGTGCACGCGGTCCTGGACATCGGTCGCGGGGGCAGGCCTCGTTTTCAGGCGGTGGTCCTGCGCGCCCTGCGGGTGCTGCCGGTCGTGGTGGCGGCGGTGATCGTCTCCACCGCGGGCATCGCCCTCGGCTTCCTCGCGCTGATCGTTCCCGGTGTCCTGCTCGCCCTGCGCTGGGCAGTCGTCGCGCAGGTTGCGGCGCTGGAGAACGAGGGCTGGATCCCCTCGCTGCGCCGCAGCCGGGAGCTCACGCGCGGGAGCTACGGGCACATCTTCGGCCTGCTGCTGATCATCACGCTGCTGAACTCGGGCATCCTCTTTGGTGTCAGGGCGATCCCGCTTGGGAGCAGCTCAGGCGTTGCTTCTGTGGCGGCGGGGATCGCCGCGCGCACGATCACGGCCTCCTTCTCGGCACTGACCGTGGCGCTCTTGTACTTCGATTTGCGCGCGCGGCTGGCGCAGAAGCCTCTCGCTGGCCCACGGGCACCCGAGCACGAACACCTGCGCGATCTGGACCCTGAGCGCGACTGACAGAGCCCCGCTGTTGCGTCGGGGCGAGCACGTAGGATCGGCCCCCATGCCGCTTCTGCCAACAGCCATCTCCGCGCGCTCCGGGGCGAGCTTTCGTGCCACAGCCATGCCACGGCCATAGAGAGCATGACCCCCCTTACCTCGATCGAGATCTGTGCGGGAGCAGGAGGCCAGGCGCTGGGCCTGGAGCAGGCCGGATTCGAGCACCTGGCGGCCGTGGAGATCGATCCCTGGGCCGCGGAGACGTTGCGCACCAACCGCCCCCAATGGAACATCGTCGGTCCCCTCCTGACTGACCGGGGGCCGTCAGAGGGCAGGCCCGGTGATGTTCACGCGTTCGACGCGACGGCCTTCAACGGGCAGGTTGACCTGCTCGCCGGTGGCGTACCCTGCCCACCGTTCTCGATTGCCGGCAAGCAGCTCGGCGCCAGCGACGAGCGCGACCTCTTCCCGCAGGCGCTCAGGCTCATAGCGCAGTGCGCTCCGCGGGCCGTGATGCTCGAGAACGTGCGCGGGCTGCTGAGTCCGAAGTTTGATTCCTATCGTGCCGCCTTGGCCAAGCGCCTGCGTGAGCTGGGCTATGTCCCTCGCTGGAAGCTGCTGCAAGCGTCGTTTTACGGAGTGCCTCAGAGTCGCGCGCGCGCGGTCCTCGTCGCCCTTGCCCCCGGGCCGGCCGACGCCTTCGCTTGGCCAGAGCATCATCCGGGCGCCCCACCGGGCGTGGGCGAGGTGCTGGTGGACCTGATGGGAGCAAACGGCTGGGAGGGCGCGCAGGCGTGGAGCGCACGAGCCGGCAGCGTCGCGCCGACGCTCGTCGGTGGCTCAAAGAAGCACGGTGGGCCAGACCTAGGCCCGACGCGGGCCAGGCGGGAATGGGCAAAGCTCGGCGTGGACGGCCGTGGCATCGCCTCTGAGGCGCCTTTGCCGGGCTTCAGCGGGAGCCCGCGCCTGACCGTCAGGATGGCCGCGCGCATCCAGGGATTTCCCGACGACTGGGCCTTCAGCGGGCGAAAGACGGCGAGCTACCGCCAGGTTGGCAACGCCTTCCCGCCGCCCGTGGCGCGCACGGTGGGTGTGGCCATCGCGGCGGCACTGCGGAGCGCCGGTGCAGGCGAGGATGCGGGGGTTGACCCTGCTCGCAGGGCTGCATAGGTGCTCGCATGCGCCACGCGGACACCTTGCCCACTCACTCACAGCCCCGCCGCTCGCCGGTGCGGCGATCAGGTCCGGCTGAGCCTCACCGGCTGCTGGGCTTTGACCCGCCTGCACCAGGGGCTGACCCCGAGCTCGATGCCGTGAGCAATGCCCTTCAGCACGCTGACCAGGAGGGCGAGATGTTTGCCGGCGTTCTGCGGGAGACCTACGACCAGCTGTATGACGGCCAGCGAACGGGACGCTACTCGTGGGAGCAACTGCGCAAGACCGAGAAGACCTACATGGGGACACTGGTCGAGATCAACCTGCACCGCGCGTTCGAGTTCGAGGACGGCGTGAAGATGGACTATCTGATCGACGGTGTCGATACGGACTGCAAGTTCTCGCAGAAGCTCGGGGGCTGGGAGATCCCGCCTGAGGCCTACGAAGGCAAACACGTGTGCCTCGTCGTCTGGGCCAGCGACCAGGAAAGCCGATGGGAGGCGGGCGTCATACGTGTCAGCGATGACCCTCGGCTGTTGGGCCCAGAGAATCGCGATCGCAAGCGCAAGCTGACCCCTGCGGGTGAGAGCACGATCCGCTGGCTCTACAGCAAGCCAACGCTGCCCGAGAACCTCCTGCTGCACATCCCGCCGCTCCTGCGCGAGAAGATCTTCAACCCAGACCCCTCTTCACCGCGCCGGCCCAGTGGCCAGAGCAAGATCAACATGCTTTTTCGGCTGGTTCAGGGCCGGCTCGTAAATCGCGCATCGGTGCTGACCGTGGCCCAGCAGCAGGACAGTCTCAAGCGCCCGCGCGATGCACGCAAGCCCGAGCATCTAGGCAAAGAGGGCATCCTCGTGCTCGGGCATCAGGAACACGACCCGCTCATTGCAGAGGACCTTGGCCTTCCGCGGCCGCCCAAGGGCAGCTTCATCAGCGTACGGGTGATCGAGGCGGAGGACGGCTATCCCGGCATGACAGCCGAGATAGCCGGAGCGCGCTACCGGATCGCCACAGACTCCGATCCAATCAGACCTGCGCCACGGCTTCCTCGGGGCACGAGTGCGAGGGGTGAGGACGAGTAGCCCTCAGCGGGCGAGCGCGGTGGGCGCCGGGCGGCCAACCTGGCACAACGCAGCAAGGACGTCCTGCGCACAGCGCCCCACATCCTCTTCGACTTCGAAGTCCCAGAAGCGCACCACGGTCCAGCCAGAGGCACAGAGCGTCTTGTTCGCGAACCGGTCGCGCTCCTGGGTGCGGGCGATCTTCGCGTCCCAATAGCTCCCTGATTTGCCGAACGTGAAGAAGTCCGGGTGCCCGTGCCAGAACGCCCCGTCGATGAAGACGGCGACCTTCCAGCGGGTGAAGGCGAGATCGGGCTTGCCGAGGATGCCGCGGGCGTGGCAGCGCCAGCCGCGGATCCCCGCCGCGTGCAGCGCACGGCGGATGGCCAGCTCGGGCTTCGTGTTCTTGGCGCGGATCGCCGCCATGTTGCGGCTCCGGCCCGCGCGGCTGAGGTGGTCGGCCACGGCGCTCAGTGTGCCCTCGCGCGCTTGCGCGTGGCGCGCGCAAGAACGCTCGTTGCGAAGAATTCGCAGAGCATGCGGCAGGCCGAATCGCCTACCCGCGTTCGTTCAGGGCCTCATGGGCGAAAAGTGTCGGGGGTGCGTGGTTACATGCCAAGCATGATCATCACAGCCGACTGGGAGCACACGGAGACCATTGTCAAGGGCGAGCAGACCGAGGTCGTCGTGCCGTTGCCTGCTCTGAAAGCGGTCGATCCCGCAGACGACAAGATCATCGCGCAGATTCTGCGTGAGCTCACCCCCTCCGCAGACGAGGATCTTCCTCCAGGTCAGGACCCGCCGCCGTGGAGAAGGCTGAGGCTGGACCGCGGCGAGTGTCACCTATCGATTCTGCTGGAGGATGTCCCTGAGGTCTCGGTTGTCAAGCAGCTGGTCGACGAAGCCCTGCGCGATGCCTCCTCGGCCTTGGCTGAGCACGCACAGCAACGCTCCCAGGAAGAAGCGCAGGCGCAGGCATTGGCTCGCAAGCGCCAAAAAGAAGCCGCCAAGTTACGCCATGCCTTCCGCGGGGCTGGCAGAGGAGGCGCTCTCCACCAGCAGGCAAAGCGCGTTGAGGAGCCTCATCTGATCGGCATTTCGGCAGCGAATGTGCAGCAGCTCCGGGCTGCACACGAGCACCGCCTCGCAGCGCGCGCGCGAAACGGCGACGTTCAGGCGGTTGCGGCTGAATAGGAACTCGAGGTGGCGGGGGATCTCCTCGCCGCTCGAGGTCGCCATCGAGAAGAAGCAGACCGCCGCCTCCTGGCCCTGGAACTTGTCGACGGTGCCGATCCTGACGCCGTCGGGGAAGTGCTCGCGCAGGCAGCGCACCTGCGCGTTGTAGGGGGCCACGACCATGATGTCCTCCGGCCGCAGGCGAGCATCGGTTCCATCTGCCCGCAGGTAGCGTCCCTGCAGTAGATCCGCGATCAGCGTGGCGATCGTTCGCGCCTCCTCGACCGAGGAGCGCGTGTTGCCCTCGTGTGTCACCGGCACGTAGCGCACCCCTGTGCCGGTGAGCTGGCCGGGGGCGTCGATGCGCTGCGCAGCGCACTCTGGGGCGGACTGGAGCCGGCCCTCGTACATCGCCTGTGAGATGAACCGGCAGACGTCGGGGTGCATGCGGCGGGTTTGGTCGATGAACAGGCCGCGCTCGCGCGGGATCGTCGTGTCCTCTCGCAAGAGGTGTTCGAGCACGGACACACCGGCTCCAGGAGGGTGAATGGCCTGGGAGACCTGGGCGAGCTGCTGGGGATCTCCAAGGAGGATCAGGTTGCGCGCGCAGGTGCCCATCGCCAGCGCATCGGCGAGGGAGATCTGACCCGCCTCGTCGATGAGGAGGTAGTCGACAGACTGGCGCATCTCCTCCCTGCACCAGAGCCAGGCGGTTCCCGCCATGAGGTTGTAGCTGCCGGCGGTGAAGCGGGCTAGGTCCTTGGAGTTCTCGATCAGCCCTCGTCCGGAGGAGTAGCGATTGTCGTCCTCGCTGTACTTGTTTAGTCCTGAGAACTGCGACTCAGGGAGGGCGTACTGCTCCACCTGGCGCAGGAGCGTGTGAATCGCCGAGTGGCTGCCGGCGCTGACCCCGACCCGGTGGCCCCGCTCGATCAGGTGGAGGATCAGCTGGGCGCCCGTGTAGGTCTTGCCCGAACCGGGCGGGCCCTGGATGAACAGGTAGCTGTCGCGCAGGCCCTCCGTGATCGACTTTGCGTCGTCCAGATTGAAGGCACCGGCCTGCAGCGATGCGCCATGGGGACGTGCCGAGGTGTCAGGGACATCCCGGCGCAGGATCTGACGCAGCGCGGTAAAGGGCTCCTCTTCGGCGTCGAGCCCGCGGGCGGCGATGTCGTTTGCGAAATCGCGCAGGGCTGAGCGCTGCAGGCGGGTGTCATACGGACCGGAAGGGATCAGCGCCCGCGGCAGCGGCTCATGTATACGTTTGGCGGCGCGGCTGATCTGGACGATCCCGGTTGTGTCCTGTACGGAGAGGACTGTCACGCTCTTCTCTGTTGCGGGGTCGGTGAAGCTGCCCTTGCTGATCTTGTGCTCCTGGGCGGGGAACTGCAGCGTGTGAGCCACCGAGCGTGAGGGTGGCGGAAGCGGAGCCGGCGGATCGCCCGTGCCGGAGAGCCCGCCAAGCGCTTCGGTGTCGGCCTCGGTCAGCTGCTGATCGTCAGCTTCGAGCCGTTCGAAGTATGCCCACCAGGCGGGCTTTGCCTCGCGCCGGTGGTAGTCGAGCAGTTGCGCTGCAGTCCAGAGCGCGTGCTGATCGGAGTCCTGATCGGCAGTGTCCCCGGGGACGGCGCTGAGAAGTGCGCCTTGCAGCTCGTCGAGTTCCCTCTGAACATCAGGGTCTGGTTGAGAAGGCTGAGGTTGGGACTTCCAAAGGATCTCCCGGCCGAACAGACCGGTCGCCTCTCCGCGACGGTCGAGCAGCCATTCGCGCAGGAGGTGGGTGGAGCGGCAGTCGTCCTCGTTGTAGCGCTCGATGGCCTGCAGCAAAGAGCGATCGCCGGTGTCCAGGAACCGCTCGAAGGCGATGATCGAGTCACCGCCTTCTGTGACCTCCGTGTCGCGCTCGTCCTTGTAGAACGCCTCGATGCTCTTGATCGAGTAGCTCGGCTGGGACACGCGCAGCGCTTGGCGCACGACCTCGTACAGATCGACCAGGACCTTGCCGCGCAGCAGCTGGTCGAGCTCGTCCTCGCGCGTTGCGTGCAGGCCCATCAGGCGCCTCAGCGCAGTCGCCTCATAGGGGGCGTAGTGGTAGACGTGCAGGTTTGGGAAGCGGGCGAGCCGCTGCATTGTGAAGTCGATGAACCGCTCGAACGCCTGCTTCTCGGTTACACGATCCGTCGCCCAGAAAGCTTGAAAGTGAGGCTTGCCGTCCTCCAGCGTTACGGCGCCAAACAGATACTCGAGGCCGTCGTCGAAGAACGGGTCGCCCTCCATGTCAAAGAAAATGTCCCCCTCAGAGGGCTGCGGCAGGCGGGCAAAGCCGCGATCATCCTCGGGTGTGAGCAGCTCGTAGCGGAGCTCGCCCGTGGTGCGCTGCACCTGTTGCAGTTTCGCCTGTGCGCGCAGGCGCTCGAACGTGGCGGAGGCGATCCGCGGTGGGCGGTCCGCTGTCTGCGCAGTCGCGAGCGCTGAGACGGTCGCGATGTTCCGCTCGTTCAGTGCAGTGCGCTGGGAGCGCCGGATGTTGGCGACCAGACTCAGGTGCTCGTCGGCCTCGCGCCCCGCGATGCAGTGCTCCTCCCAGCTGCAGAGGCCACAGTGCTCGACCGGCTCCGGGTATGTGGTGGTAAGAGGAGCGTCGAGAGCGGCCTCGAAGCGAAGCTTGACGGCGCGGTAGTAGGCGGCGAAGTCCGCCAGTGCAAACGACTGCACCTCGCGGGTCCCGAGCACGACGTGCATCCTCGCGGGCGCGATGCCTTGGATCGACTCGAGGAGCTCGGAGTAGAAGCAGAGCTGCAGCAGGAAGTACGGCTTCACGCGGCGAGCGAGCTTCGTGTCCGCCACCTCGTAGCTGAACGCGCCCAGCTCCGAGGGGGACTCGACGCGCTGGAGGAAGTCGCTGTGCCCGCGCCAGCGGACGCCGTCGAACAACACGCCCTGGTAGATCACCTCGGCCCCTGCGCGCATCGCCGCGACCGTGCGCTGCGCGCCCTCGCGCGTGCCGTGCAGGCCCGGAGGACCTTCGATCTCGACGACTTCGCGGCCGTCGGAGCGCAGCTGATCCAAGTGGCTCTGCTCGTGCTCATCGCCCTTGCGCGCGACGAGCTCGGTGGTGTCCGACCGGGTCTCGGTGAGGCTCAGGCGCCCGAGCGCTATCTCGATGTCGAGATGGGTGAGGTGTGGGCACTCGAGGTAGTTGATGAGGTCCGTCGCCGAGAAGATCAGCCGGCCGTCGAGCTGCTGCACGTCAGGTTCTCCGGCCGGTCCTCATACGCGGCTCGGCGAAAGCCCCGCGAGGCTCTGAAGCGGCGGGCGCTCAACCGGGGCGCTCGCCTGCACGCCCTCGCCCACAAGGCGCCCTTCCTGCTCCAGACGGCGTGTGATCGTTGCCAGCACCGTAAGTGCCATCGGCGACAGCGCCGAAAGCGGCTGGTGGCGGTTGTGGTGCTCGTCCAGGTCCACCTGTGCGATCCCCGCCTCACCGACCGCGCGCCAGGCGTCGATCAGCATCGCTATCTCCACACCGTAGCCCGTCGCAAACGGCAGCCGTTCCAGCAAATCCCTGCGCGCTGCCACCTCCCCCGCCAAGGGCTGTCGTACGCCCGCGAGCTGCGGGTAGAACAGCGCCAGCGCCGGGCGCGCCATCAGGTGGTTCACGCGCCCGCCTTCCTCGCCGCCCGCTGTATCGCCGGTGAGGGGGCGGCGGTAGAAGGCCTTGACGAACGACACGTCCGGCTCGCACAGCAGCGCGCCGAGCAGGCCCGTTGCGAAGTGCGCTGAGAAGCGTTCGCTGTCGGCGTCGATGAAGCACACCACGTCGCTATCGAGCGCTGAGGTCGCGCGCCACATGGCGTCGCCCTTGCCCAGCACCGCTCCAAACGATGGCAAGAGGTCGTCCTGCTGGAGCACCTCCGCGCCCGCCTGCGCCGCCAGCCCGGCCGTGCCGTCCGGTGAGGCCGCGTCGATGACCACGATCCGATCGAGCGCGTCCGCCTCGCGCAGGGCGCCGAGCGCCGTCACGATCTCTCCCACCGTGCCCGCGCATTCGCGCGCGGGCAGGCACACCGACACGCTCAGCTGGAGCTGCGCGCGCGCCGCGGCGATCTGAGCGGCCGTGTATGCGGAGTGGTGGAACGTACGCACTTGTGCACGCGAGTTTCTCACGGAGAACCCTCCTCCCGCGCGAAGCGCGGCCAGCCGCGTTTGGTCTGACCCCAGAGGGCAGTTGTTTGGGTTGAGTAACTTCATCCTTGGGGATCTCCTTTTGAGAGCCGTGAGAAAGTACGATGAGAGCAAGTGAAGCGAAGCACGACTGCCGCTGAGCGCCCGCTGCGCGAGTACAAAGCCAAACGGAACTTTCACAGCACGCCTGAGCCCGCGGGTGAGACCGGCGCAGGCGTCGAGCGTGCCCGCTTCGTCGTCCAAGAGCATCACGCGCGCAGCCTGCACTGGGATCTGCGGCTAGAGCGAGATGGGGTGCTCGTGTCGTGGGCGGTCCCCAAGGGCATCCCGCAGGACCCCAAGACCAACCACCTGGCGGTGCACGTCGAGGATCACCCGATCGGTTACATCGACTTCGCCGGTGAGATCCCCAAAGGGAGCTACGGCGCAGGCAGCGTGCAGATCTGGGACAGCGGCACTTATGACACTCACAAGTTCCGTGACGACGAGGTGATCGTGACCTTTCATGGCGAGCGCCTGCAGGGCAAGTACGTCCTCTTTCAGACCAACGGCAAGAACTGGATGATCCACCGCATGGATCCTCCCCAGGGAGGCCCCCGGGAGCCGATGCCCGAAGAGCTCTCACCGATGCTCGCCAAGCCGTCGAAGCTCCCGGCCAGCGAACAGGACTACGGTTATGAGATCAAGTGGGACGGGATTCGGGCGCTGGCCTTCATCGACGGCGGGCGGATCCGAATGGAAAACCGCAACGGGCGCGACATCACACGGCAATACCCCGAGCTGCGCGAGCTCGGTAAGGCGGCCGGCGCCATGGGAATGATCTTCGACGGGGAGGTCGTCTGTTTTGACGAGCACGGCCACCCCAGCTTCGAGCAGTTGCAACACCGGATGCACCTCACCTCAGAGAGCGTCATTCGCAGGCGCTCGCACGAGGCGCCCGTCACGTACGTGATCTTCGATTTGCTGTATCTCGATGGTCACTCCACCATGGCGCTCTCGTACTCTGAGCGTCGCTCCTTGCTCGAGCAGCTGCACCTGGAGGGGACCGCCTGGCAGACCCCCGCCTATCACTCCGGTTCCGGTAAGGACTTTCTCGCGGTCAGCGCTGAGCACGGCCTGGAGGGGATCGTCGCCAAGCGGCTGGACAGCCCATACAGGCCCGGCCAGCGCACTGGAGAGTGGCTGAAGATCAAGAACGTAAACCGCCAGGAGTTCGTGATCGGTGGCTGGCAGGCAGGCAAGGGGCGTCGTGCTGGGCTGCTCGGGTCGCTGCTCGTGGGCTATTACTCAGAGCACGACGGCAGGCAAGTCCTGCGCTACGCCGGTGGCGTTGGCACAGGCTTTGATGAGCGCGAGCTCGAGCGCCTGACCAAGGAACTGGAAGCCCGCCCGCGGCCTGACAGTCCATTTGCGCCGGTTGGCACCCAACCGCCCGCAGGCGCCCGCTTTTCCGAGCCCGAGCTCGTCGCGGAGGTCGAGTTCTCCCATTGGACCAAAGAGCGCATCCTGCGCCACTCCGTCTACAAGGGACTGCGCGACGACAAGCCCGCAGCGGAAGTGGTGATCGAGCAGAACCTCAGCGCTGAAGAGGATCCTCGGCCGTACGAGATCCTCAATGAAAATAAGAACAGCGCCGAGATCGAGGCTGGCGGGCGCACGCTGAAACTGTCAAACCGCAGCAAGGTCCTCTACCCAGAGGCCGGGTTCACCAAGGGGCAGGTGGTCGACTACTACGCCGCGGTGGGCCCGGTGCTGCTCGGACACCTCGCCGGCCGGCCGCTGACGCTCAAGCGCTATCCCGACGGCGTGGAAGGCAAGTATTTCTATGAGAAGCGATGCCCCTCCCACAGGCCCGAGTGGGTTCACACCGCGGCGGTGCAGAGCGAGCGCGAGGGAGTACTGGACTACTGCGTCCTGGACGACCTGCCGAGCTTGATCTGGGTCGCGAACCTCGCGAGCCTCGAGCTCCACCCGAGCTTGTCCCGCGCACAGGACATCGCCACCCCCACCGCGGTCGTGTTCGACCTCGACCCGGGCGCGCCCGCGGGACTGAAGCAGTGCTGCCAGGTGGCGTTGTGGCTGAGAGAGCTGTTCGCGGCATTTGGTCTACAGATGGTCGTCAAGACCTCTGGCGCAAAGGGGCTGCAGGTTTATGTACCGCTCAACACTCCGGTCACCTACGAGCAGACCAAGCCGTTCGCCCGCGCCGTCGCCGGGCTGATCGAGAAGGATCACCCCAAGCTGGTCATCTCGCGCATGACAAAGCAGCTGCGCCGCGGCAAGGTCTTCATCGACTGGAGCCAGAACGACCAGCACAAGACCACCATCTGCGTCTACTCCCTGCGCGCACGCGAGCGCCCCACGATCTCCACGCCGCTTCAATGGGAGGAGGTGCAGGCGGGTGCTGTTAGCCGCAAAAAGACTCTCGATCTCAGCGCCGAGCCGGCCGAGCTCCTACAGCGCATCGATCAGCACGGCGACCTGTTCGCGCCTTTTCTCAGCCTCACGCAGGCCCTGCCGGATCTCTCTGGCCAATCAGAAGAGGACGCTATCCCGGCTTGACGGTCCCAGGCACGCCGGCGCCCAGCTGTTTGCGTTGCTCGGAGGATGGGTAGGAAGCGCTTCATAGGTGATTCGCTGAGGGACAAGCCCTCTTCATTTCATGGAAGGAGGAAGTGATGGCCATTGCCTCTGTAGCGCCGCCCGCGCGCCGCCCCGGTGTTTGCACCGAGCAGGACGATTGCAGTGAGCTGTTCGCACGCTGGCGCGATGACGGTGACCGCACCGCGCACGAGCTGCTGATTAGGCGATTCACACCGCTCGCCCGCAGCCTCGCTCGCCGCTACGCGCACACCTCCGAGCCGTTTGAGGATCTACTCCAAGTCGCCTCGCTCGGCCTGCTCAAGGCGCTCGCCCGCTTTGACCCGGAGCGCCAGAGCGCGTTCGCCTCGTTTGCGGTCCCCACGATCCTCGGCGAGCTGCGGCGCTACTTTCGTGACTCCACCTGGGGCCTGCATGTGCCGCGCGAGTTGCAGGAGCGGGCGCTTGCAGTGGGCAACGCCCAGGAGCAGCTCGCAAGCGGTCGCGGTCGCGCCCCCACCGTCTCTGAGCTCGCGGAGTATCTCGAGCTCGGATACGAGCAGGTTCTCGACGGGCTGCTCGCTGGGCAAGCCTACGAAGCGCTCCCTCTCGAAGCGCCAGTCCGTACCCGCCACGAGGGCGAGGATCTCCTCACCTACCTGGATGCGATGGGCAGCGAGGACGAGCGCTACGAGCTCATCGAGCTGGACGCCACCCTCGTCGCCGCGCTGCGGCAGCTCCCTGCGCGCGAGCGGGCCATCCTTCGCATGCGTTTCGTCGAGGAGCTCAGCCAGGCTGAGATCGGCCGTCGCGCCGGTATCTCCCAGATGCAGGTCTCGCGCCTGTTGCGCCGGTCTCTGCAACAGCTGCGAGTCCTCGCCCACGCGCATGTGCAGACGTCTTGATGGCGGCCGGGGAAGCGCTGGGTACGCTCATCGAGCGAGGCGCTTGCAGGCGTATTGAGCGAATGCCAACCCGCGCGCCGCCAAACGTTCGCCTGCGGCTCACCAACCAGCCCGAGAACATCTCGCTCATACGTACGACCCTCACAGGCGTTGCGGAAGCAATCGATCTGCTCCCCGAAGTACTCGATGACATCGCCACGGCAGTTACCGAGGCCGCCAACAACGTCGTCCTCCACGCCTACCGCGGAGACAGTGGTCCCCTCGAGGTCGACGTCCACATAGCTGCAGGCCTCATCGAGGTGGTGGTGCGCGACGAGGGCGCCGGCCTGCATCACGCGCTGGATTACGTCCTGGAGGAGGCAGGTGAGACCGGCGCGCAGAATCTCGAGCTCGGGCTTCCAGTGATCCAGGCGCTTGCCGATAGTGTCGAGTTTCATAGCCGGGCGAGCGGTGGGACCGAGGTCCGCATGGAGTTCGTCACCCCGGAGACATCTTCCCTGCAGGCCACTGCACACGATCAGATCGATTTTCCTCTCTTCGAGCAGCCCGAGCTCATCACCACCGCAACGATCGCAATTACGCCCGATCGCCTCGCGCGAGCAGTCTTGCCGCGTCTGGTCTGCGCGCTGGCCGCCCGCGCCAATTTCTCGACCGATCGCATCTACGACGCCCAGCTGCTCGCAGACGTTATCGCGGCCCAAGCCTTCCGCTCGATCACCGGCAGTCACCTCGGTGTTGGGATCGCCGTCGAGCCACGCCGCGTCGAGCTGCGCGTCGGACCGCTGTCCCCCGGGCATGCTGTCGGAGCCGTCACCATTTCTTCGGTGCTCGGCGAGCTCGCGCCCGTGGTCGGACGGCTGGCCGACGACCACAGCCTCGCGCCTGCTGGTCCCGTCGCAGTACTCGCCCTGCAGCTGATCGACCGGCGGTAGCTCCGCCCATCTCACGGCCGGGAGCACGGCCCGGCCCAATTGAGGCTGTGATACTGACCGTCGTGAGCGACGTAAGGGGGACTGCACGGCGCGAGCCTGGCATTGACCTGCTGGTCGAGGCTGGTGCGGCACTGGCCAGCTCGCTTGACCCGAGAACCACGATGCGCGAGGTCGCAAAGCTCACCGTACCGCGGCTGGCGGATCTCTGCGTGATCGACCTGCTCGACGACGACGGCTCGATCAGGGACGTCGCGGTCGCCGCGATCGACGACGGGATCGCCCGCCGGCTGGAGGAGCTGCGCGCCTGCAACCCCCTTGACCCCGCCGGCCAGCATCCGGTCGCGCAGGTCATCCGCAGTGGGGCGCCCGCGCTGCTTGCGGAGATGACGGACATGTTGTTGAAGTCGTTCGCACAAGGCTCCGAGCACGCGCGGTTCATGATCGAACACGACTACCGCTCGGCGGTGGTCGCACCGCTAAGCGCGCGGGAGCGCACGCTTGGCACCCTCTCGGTGCTGCGACTCGGCGAGGGCGAGCCCTACGGGAACGAGGACCTGGACCTGGTTTGTGAGCTGGCGCGGCGCGCCGCCCTGGCCATCGACAACGCCCGCCTGTTCTCCGATCTGCACCGTGTCGAGCAGCGCCTTCAGGCGGTTCTCGTCAATCTCGCCGAGGCGATCACCGTGATGGACGAGCACGGAAAGATGGTTTTCGCCAACCAGGCCGCCGCCGCCCTGCTCGGCGTGGCCACGCCGAGCGAGCTGATCGAGGCCGCTCCGGGGTCGATCATGCCACGCTTCCTGGTCCTCGACGAGCAGGGAGAAGAGCTCGACCTGGAGCAGATGCCCGGACGACGGCTGTTCGCGGGGGAGCATCCCGAACCGCTGGTGGTGAGAAACATCGTCCGGGCCACCGGTGATGAGCGCTGGCTGGTGGTCCGCTCCTCACCGGTCACCGACCCTGAGACCGGGCGCATCCTCTACGCCGTCAACGTCTTCGAGAACATCACCGAGGTCAAGCGTGCGCAGCTGGCGGAGAGCTTCATGGCCGAGGCGAGCCGCGTGCTGGCCTCCTCGATGGATTACTCCGAGACGCTGAAGCGCGTGACGCAGCTCGCCGTCCCGCAGATCGCCGACTGGTGCGCCGTCGACCTCCTCACCGATCGCGACGAGATCGAACAGGTGGCGGTCCATCACGCCGATCCGGCCAGACTGGCTCTGGCTGAGCAGCTGAGCCGCGGCTACCGGCCGGCGCTCGACGAGCCCGCGGGCGTTCCCGAGGTGATCCGCACGGGAGCCGCTCGCATCTTCACCGACATTCCACCAGAGGCGCTTGCGGCCTACGCCCGCGACCCAGAACATCTCGCGCTGCTCCGCGCCGTCGAAGCGACGGCGGTGATCATCGTGCCGATGGCCGGCGCGAACAAGACGATCGGGGCGATCACGCTCGTCTCCTCCGAGTCGATCCGCCGCCTCTCGCACGCGGATCTCGCGCTAGCCGAGAGGCTTGGCCGTCGCGTCGGCACCGCTGTGGAGAACGCGCGGATCTACACCGAGCGCACACGCATCGCGCACATCCTGCAGCGCTCCCTGCTGCCCGAGTCACTGCCGAAGATCCCCGGCGTCGATCTGAAGGCGCTGTACCACGCCGCCGGCGAGCTCAACGAGGTCGGCGGCGACTTTTATGACGTCTTCGCCTACGGAGAGGACCGCTGGATGCTGGTGATCGGCGACGTCTGCGGCAAAGGGCCGCGAGCAGCCGGAGTGACGGCCTTGGCCCGCCACACGCTGCGCGCCGCCGCGATCAGCGGGCAGTCTCCCACCGGCATGCTCTCGACGCTCCATGAGGCACTCTTGCGCCAGCCACCGGGTGCGGATCTGTGCACCGTCTGCTTGGTCATGCTGACCCGCGTGCAGGACGGCGCGCGCCTGACGATCGCGCTCGCCGGGCATCCGCCGCCGCTGCTGATCAGCGCAGGCGCAGAAGTCGAGCAGGCCGGTCTCAGCGGCACGGTTCTCGGCGTCGTCGATCCGGTCAGCATCGAGGAGAGTGAGATCACGCTCTGCACCGGGGAGACGCTCCTGCTGTACACCGATGGCGTCATCGAGGCGGGCAGGCCGGACCACCTGCTCGGAGAGGAGGGTCTGCTCGAGCTATGCACGGCCGCGCCCAGCCTCCCGCTGGAGGGATTCCTCGAGCACATCGAGCTCGCGGCTCTGACACGCGCTCGAGGACGGCTCCGCGACGACATCGCGCTGCTGGCAGTCCGGATGGAGGGTTGATCACGCGCTGGGAAGTACCTCGGGCTGTAAACCGGGTGCGCTAGTCTTCGCCTATGGCAGTCGGGAGCGACCTCTTGATTGAAGTAAGCCGCAACGGGGATCGGGTGGTGGTGCGCCTGCAGGGCGAGCTCGACCTGGCCAGCGTACCCATGCTCGAGAGCGAGATGGAAAACGCGACGCTGGATGACCCGGCGACGGTGGTACTCGACCTCTCAGGACTCGAGTTCATCGATTCCACGGGCCTGCGCGCGATCCTCTCGCTCGACAAGCACTCGGAAGAGCGCGGACAGACGTTCGCGCTCGTCCGCGGCTCGCAACAGGTCCAGCGGCTGATGAACATGACCCGCGTGGACGAGCACCTGAAGATCATCGATTCCCCCGAGGAGATCCTCCTCTAGCTTTGACGGACACCAGCGGGGAAATCGTCCTTGGCCGGCCGCGCGTGCACCTGCGCCAGACCGGCTCGACGAACGACTGCGCCCGCCAGCTGGCGATTTCCGGAGCGCCACATGGAATGCTCATCACAGCCTCCGAGCAGACCGCCGGGCGCGGGCGCCAGGGCCGGCACTGGACGGCGCCTGCGGGCAGCTCTCTTTTGGCCTCGCTCCTCCTGCGCTCTCCCCCGCCGCTGCTGCCCCTGATCGCCGCGGTCGCTGTCTGCGACATCGCAGGGGATGACGCTCAAATCAAGTGGCCGAACGATGTCGTGCTCGTGGGAGAAAATCGCTTGGCCAAGCTCGCCGGGATCCTCATTGAGGGTCGGCCGCAGGAGGGCTGGGCGGTGTTGGGCATCGGCCTCAACGTAGCCGTGCGGCTGGAGGAGCTCCCCGCCGGGCTGCGCGCTGGAGCAGCGAGCATGGGCAAGAGTGAAGCGGAGATCGAGCCGGCGCTGGAGCGCCTGCTGGAGACCCTGGAACGGCGCCTGCAGGAACCCGCGCAGGCGACGCTCGAGGCCTGGCGTGTCCGCGACGCGTTGCGCGGGCGCGTAGTCACGTGGGCCGCGGGCCGCGGGCGCGCAGAGGGGATCGATGGCGAGGGGCGGCTGATCGTCGCCCTGGCCGCAGGCGGGTATACGACGCTTCACGCGGGCGAGGTTCACCTCGAGCTCCCCGGTCAATAGCAGCGCAGCCGGTGGCTCACTCCTCGGCGTGATGAAGCGCTTCATCGACATTCCGCTGCAGCTTCTCGCCCACGCCCGGTGCCAGCTCGCCACCATTGCCCTCCGCGCTGGCTGCTCTCCTCGACAGCGCCCTGCTCAGCACCGCATCGCCTGACGCCTGGGTCCCCTTAGGAGACCTGCGGGAGTTTGAAGCCGCCCTGGCGTTGCCCTCCCCGCCCGAGCCATTCTTTGCACCCTTGCGCCGTCGCCGCGCGTTACGGGCGCGGCGCTTGGGGAAGTTGCGCAGCAGCTCGCGGGCAAGCGCCTGAGGCTTGCGCGCCATCCGCGTGCGAGCCCCGCGCAGCGCCTCCTCGGCCTCGGGCGTATGCGCGAGCGCCGCGGCCAGCAACGCCGCCGCTAGCCGGCGGTCCTGCTTGCGCGAGGCGTGAATCAGCCGCCGGGCGTTGCGCGCGTGTGCCCCGCCCGCGGAGTTGACGAGCAGGCCGAGCAGTCGCTTGGTCTCCGGCCAGCGCTGTACCGCATACTCCTCATGCACATCGCGCGTGTACTCCGCCAGGCGCCAGATCCAGGCGTTGGCCTGATCGCGCCGCCCAATGCGCCGCTCTACCAGCGCGCGTAGCATGATCTTCGACGCCTCCCTGCGCTCCTCGCGCGGCCAGCCACCGATGATGTCGATCGCCGTATCGAAAGCATCGGGGTCCGCCAGCGCGGGGATGTCGCTCAGTGCCCGCAACCGCAGCTGTGCATTCTTGTTGCGCTGCACCGCGGTGATCAGAAAGCGGCTCTTGAGCTCGCCAGTGCGGTCGAAGTGGAGCATCGCTCGCGCCCTGCGCCAGCCGTTTGGCGCCACGCGCGCTCCGGCCAGCGCCGCCCACACGTGCTGCTCGCCATAGTCGAGATGCTCGACGGCGATCCGCCACAGCTCGCGCTCGAACACCTCAAAGCGGCGCTCCTCCTCGGCGCACACCGGCAGCACGCGCCTCTCCACCCGCATCCGCCGGCCGCGGCCACGGCGCACCGGCCCGACGACGATCGCCCCTCCGCGGTATACGTCGCGGTCGAGCAGCGAATGCAGCGTCACCACCGGGTCGTCGTGCTTGGTCGCGGGGTGCACGAAGTCGACGACCAGCCCCGCCTCCTTGCCGGGATGCCGGCGAGTCACGCGTCCCACCCGCTGCTGGTAGATGCGCTTGGATGCGGTGGGCGCCAGGTGCACGCAGACGGTGGCCCGCGGGCTGTTCCAGCCCTCCGCGAGCAGCTGCGCGTTGATCAGCACATCGATGTCGCCGCGCTCATACCGGGCCAGGATCCCCGCCAGCTCGCGCTTGGGCGTCTCGCCGGAGACCGCCTGCGCCTTCAGGCCCTCGGCCCGGAACGCCTCGGCGAGGTTGTAGGCGTGGCGCACGCCCGCGGCGTAGACGACGCCGGGCACGCCGTTGAAGCGCGTTTTGTAGAGGTTGGCCGCGGCCATGTTGAACGGCTGCTGGTCGAGCAGCTCGGCGAGCTCCTCCTGGTCGAACTCGGTATCCACCTCGCCCCTGCGCAGCGGCACCTTGGCGATCGTGCGCACCCCCGTGCCTGGTGAGATTCGCACGCAGCGCAGCGGAGAGATAACGCCGCGCCGCGCCGCCTGCGCGAGGTCAAAGCGCGAGGTCTGTGTCGGAAACAGGTCGGTGACATGCCTGGCGATCAGCGCGCCCGTGGCGGTCATGCCGATGAAGATCGGGCCCGTCCAGTTGCGGATCGCGCCGCTCGTCTTCTCGCCCAAGGCGGTGTGCGCCTCATCGCAGATGACGATCGTGTAGGCGCTCGAGATCTTGCCCGCGTTGCGCACGAACCACTGGTAGGTCTCAACCGTTACCGGTCCTTTGGGCGAGTCCTCGCCCTTGAGCAGCGGTTTTGAGATGCGCTTGGAGTAGCCGCGCTGGCGCAGCTCGCCGTTGAACTGGTCGACGAGGTTGCGCCGGTGGGTGAGGATCAGCACCCCGCCGGTCTGCGAAGCCTCCACAAAACCGAGTGCCGCGACGGTCTTCCCTGCGCCGGTCGCGTGCTCGAACCAGAAGCGCTTGGCCGCGTTGGGATCCTCGGGCTGCTCGGCCAGGGACTCCTCGTCATCGCCCTCCTCGACCCAGTCGCGGGGCTCCTCATCGGAGTCTGACTGCAGCTCGGGCTCCTCTTCCTCCTCTTCGTCGATCGGATCGAGCTCGTCCTCGAGCTCGTCGTCCTCGTCGTCGTTCTCATCGGGCGCGGCACGCTGGACGGGACCCAGATCGTCGTCGTCCTCCTCATCATCCTCGTCCTCAGGCTCGTCCTCTGGGTCCTCCTCAGCATCGTCGTCCTCTACGCCTGCAAACCCGGAGGCCTCCGCCGGGCTGGGACGGGCGGGATCTCGATCACCCTCCGCGGAGCGCTCCTCTCCCAGCGCCAGATCGTCGGGACCGAGGATCGCCGCGGAGGCCAGCAGCTCGGGCGAGGCCATCGCACGGCCGTTGCCGTTCTCGGAACTGCGCATGGCCTCGGCCAGCAGGGCCGTGAGGGTGCCCGAGAGGGCATCGACCTGGTGGGCGCTCAGCACGGTTCCGTCAGCCAGCTTCGGCTCATCCTCGGATAGCACGCGTTCCAGGCCGAGCAGCAGTGAGAACTCTCGCCGCCAGGCGGTCGAGGGGTGCTTGGCCTGCTCTGAGAGCTCGGCTAGCGCCTGATCGAGCGCGCGGCGGCGTGGCGTGCCCGGAGCCAGCGCGACAGCGCGATCCTCACCGTCGTGCAGGAAACGCTCGCGCACGAATTTCTCCGCGCGGGCAATACCGGCGGGATTGGGAATGGACGCGGCCGCGAGGGCCACTGAAGTGGGCTCGGCCATAAAGGCTCTGGGCTTCGAGACGAGCCGCCGCAGAAAATGCTTTCAGCGTGGCTCGGAAAGGGCCGGCACTCAACCGGCGACATTTGCCGGGCGCTGAGAGCGACCCGGCTCCTAAGTGCGCTTCAGGATATAGCAGGTCCAAGCGCGATTGAAGGGAGGGTCGGCTTCCTATCATCTGCAACCCTTAGCGGCGATGTCCTTGAGGTGGTTCTCCAAACGCTTGCCGATGGTGCTCGCAGGCCTCGGCCTACTCGTGCTGCTCGCCATCGGCCTCGTTCAGTTGTTGCGCTCATCGCGCCCGCCCGCTGCACCCTCGGGGTTGAACGTCTCCCAGATGCAGGCCCGCCTCGCCGGCTCACCGGCGCCGCTGGCCGCGCTGCACGCCCAGGCCTCAGAGCTCCTGCCGGGCGATAGGCGCGCCCTGCGCGCGCGCCTGCGGTCACTGCGCGGGCACCCGGTCGTAATCAACAAGTGGGCCTCGTGGTGTGAACCGTGCCGCGCGGAGTCCGGCTACTTCCAGCGCGCGGCGGTAAGCCTGGGGCGGGAGGTGGCGTTCATCGGCCTGGACTCCGGCGAGGACAGCCGTTCTGAAGCGCTGCGCTTTCTGCGTACCTTCCCGCAGAGCTATCCGAGCTACTACGACCAGAGCGGCGAGGTAGGGACCGCGATCACCGATTCCTCGTTCACACCCGTCACGGTCTTCTACGACCGAGCTGGCGGGCGGTACATCCGCCAGGGTCCCTACCTGAGCGTGGCCAAGCTCGAATCCGACGTAAAGCGCTACGCGCTGGGCGCGTGAGGAATGCCTGAGATCAGGATCGACCCGCTGAGCGGACACAAGACGATCGTCGCCGGAGAGCGCTCGCTACGGCCCGGTGGAGCGCCGGTCTGTGAGCCACCGGAGTCGATCGATCCCGCACACGATCCGTTTGCCGAGGGGCACGAGGACCGCACCCCGCCGGAGCTCTACGCGCTGCGTCCCGGCGGAGGCCATCCAAATTCGCCCGGCTGGAGGGTACGGGTGGTGCCCAACCTGTATCCGGCGCTCACTCCGGCCAGCGAGGGCGGCACCCCCGAGCGGGTGGTAGAGGGACGCGCCCAGCCGGAGCTATTCGTCTCTCGCCCTGCCTCCGGCGCACACGAGGTGATCATCAATGGCCCTCAGCCGGTGCTCTCGCTGGCTGAGCTGCCCCTCGAGCAGACGATCGCCGCGGTGGACGTGTGGCGCGAGCGCATGCGCGTTCATTCCCAGAGCGCCTACACCCAGCTGATCGTCAATGAGCGGCGCGAGGCGGGCGCGTCGCTGCCGCACACGCACGCCCAGCTGTACGCGTTTGACTTCGTGCCGGCCGTCGTGGCGCGTGAGCGCGAGCGCGCCGGCGCCTACACCACACGCACGATGGGCCAGAACCTGCTCGGTGACCTGGTAGCCGAGGAGGTGCGCCTGCGCGAGCGGGTCGTCGCGATCGACGAGGACGCCGTGCTGATCGCTCCCTACGCCTCGCAACTGCCGTTCCAGCTGATGCTCGCCCCCCGCCGCCCCCGCGCGCGCTTCCAGGACGACGGGCCGACGGGCGCGGCGCTGCTGCACGATGGCCTGCGCCGCCTCGCGCGCCACTTCGGGTCAAGCCCTCCACTGAACCTGTGGGTTCGCACCGCCCCTCAAGGCGCCGAGCAGTTCTGCTGGCGCATCGACGTGATGCCCCGCCTCACCCACATCGCCGGACTGGAGCTGTCCACCGAGGTGAACCTGAACATCGTCGCGCCTGAGCACGCCGCAACTCTCTTACGCGACGCATAGTCTGCCGAGGTATGCCCCCCGAGGAACGCTTCCTCCCCCGCTTCGCCGCCGAGCCGCCGCAGGAGGATCTGCCCTACGGCCGTTGGGCAGAGCGGCTGAGCGCAGCGTTCCTCGAGAGTGCCGGGCAGCTCGACACCGGCGCTGAGGATCTCGGTGAGCCAGGCGAGATCCGCTGGTACCCGGACCGCACATGGCATGGACGCACCTATGTGCCCGGGACATCGATCACCTCGGGCGGCTACGAACTGTTCGGCTACGTGCGCTTCGTCCCCGCGCCCGAGAACGGTGAGCCGAGCGACTTCTTTGCTTACGCTGACTTCACCGGCGATACGGCCGAGCACAACCCGGACTGGAAGCTAGACCTCTGCGACGAGGTGATCGGCTCCTGGCGCGGGCACCTCGGCGCTGTCGCCGCGATGACGCTCGTGTGGGGTCATCCGCTGCTCTCCGGCGGCCGGGTCGCGACAGCCGAGCTGGCCGGACTGGCCGTCGACCAGTGTGAGCTGCTCCAGGAGCGCTTCACGCTGATCGCCCCCGACGACTACCGCCACGACCTGCTCGAGATTAAGCTGTTCGGTGTGAAAGGCCAGGAGCTGGCGCGGGAGTCGCTGTACGCGGCTGAGGATCAGGACGAGGAGGACGAGCAGGAGCAGCGAGGGGCCGCGGCGGAATAGCCGCAGCCCTCTCGCTTCTCTTCGGGAGACGGTCCTCCGTTTGCCGCTGGCGCTACTTAGCTTTGGTGCAGGCTGCGAGCGCCTGTGCCTTTGCCTGAGCGGGGATCGGTGCGGCGTTGATGACTTCGGCGCATACTTCTTTGGCAGCAGCACGCGCACCGGCGAGATCGCCACCGGCGGCTTTGTTGCAGATCGATTCGACTTTGGCCTTCACGCTCGCTTGCAGCGTCGGCTCTCTTTGAATGATCGACTTGCACACCGCCACGGCCTCCGCCACGCCCGCCGCGGTGGATGGAGTGGGCGTTGCGGTGGATGGAGTGGCGGTAGACGTTGATGTGGTCGCAGCGGGCGCTGGTGAGGAGCTTGTGCTCGCACCGCCAGCGCTGTTCGGCGCGGGCACCGAGGTGCTCTGGCTGCTGGATGTGGAGCTGCTGCTACCGCAGCCCGCGAGGATCACGGCGGCGGCGAGTGCGATTAGGAGCCATGCGGAGAGCTTTCGGATCATCGGTCCCCCTAGCTTGAAAAGAACGCTCGCCCGGCGAGGCGGCCTCGCCAGGCAACGGTGGAGGCACAGGCTATCCGGATCGAGGTTGCAAACGGCGGATAGAGTCTTTGCCAGAGCCGTGCGACACACCGCCGTGCGGAATACGCGACCGCCTGGAGGCCCCAGATGAGCAAGCTTCATATCCCTCGCGCGGCAGGGCTGACCGCGATCGTCATTTCTACAGCGCTCATCGCCGGGTGTGGCTCCTCCAGCTCGAGTACGACCGCCGGCTCGAGCGCCACGAGCTCTTCCACGCCTGCCTCGACGTCATCCGCCCCTACACCTGCGGGCTCCACTCCGGCAAGTAGCACCCCAGCCCCTTCGGCCGCCGCCGGCGCGGCCCAGGTCCTCAAGCTCTCCGCCGACCCCGGCGGCCAGCTGGCCTACAACACCACGACGCTCACCGCTAAACCGGGGAAGGTCACGATCGAGTTCGCCAACACCTCGCCGCTATCCCACAACGTGACCGTGCAGGAGCCCGGTGGCGGCACGACGCTGGGGGCGACCCCGACTTTCTCCGGTGCTACGAAGTCGCTCACCCTAAATCTCAAAGCCGGCACCTATGCGTTCTTCTGCTCGGTTCCAGGCCACCGCCAAGCGGGCATGCAGGGCACGCTCACCGTGCAGTAGTCCCCGCGTCCGCGAGCAGCGCCTGAATGATCCCCTCGACGCTATGCGGCGCGGCCTCGATGTGCGGCTGCAGGCCGTGCTTGCGCAGCTCCTCGCTCGTGATCGGGCCGATCGAGACGATGCGTGTCTCCTCCGATAGCCCGGCGTTGGGACCCGCCGCGTCGAAGAAGAAGCGCACTGTGGAGGACGAGGTGAAGGTGATGTAGTCGGCCGCCTGCGCGGCAGCGAGCGCTTCGGGCGAGAGCGGCTCGGCGAGCGTTTCGTAGAGATCGAGCACGTCCACCTGCGCGCCGCGCGCGCGTAGGGCATCGGGGAGCACGTCGCGTGCATGGCGCGCTTGGGCGACGAGGGCACGCTTGACCGGGACGCCGGCGAGGGCCTGCACGAGCGACTCCGCCACGAAGTGCTTGGGGAGGATGTCCGCGGTGACGCCGTGCTCGGCAAGGGCGGCGACGGTGGCGGGGCCGATGGCCGCGACACGGGTGCCTGCAAGTGCGCGGGCGTCGCCGGCTGGGTGGGCCCCGTCATCGAGGCGTTCGAACAGTCCGCTCACGCCATTGGGGCTCGTCAGGCACAGGAGGTCATATGGCGACGGGTCCAGCGGTGGGCCCGGAATCGGCTCGATTCGGATCACCGGCGCCTGCACGATCCTCGCCCCCAGATCTTCCAGTGCTAGCGCCAGGCCACTGGCCTGAGCGCGCGCGCGGGTGACCGCCACAGTCAGCCCGGCCAGCGGGCGCTGAGCCACCCACGCGAGCTGCTCTGCCAGCTCCGCCACGGGCCCGACGACCGTGATCGAGGGGGAGCCGACCCGCTCGCTCGCCACCTGCTCGGCGATCGTCGCGAGCGTGCCGCGCACGGTGCGCTGCGCGGGCATCGTGCCCGCTTCGATGACGCCCGCCGGTTCCTGTGGCGCGCGCCCCGCCTCGATCAGCGAGGCCGCGATCTGTGCCAGGCGCCCGACGCCCATGTAGAAGACGAGCGTGCCCGGAAACGCCGCGAGCGCCGCCCAGTCGAGCTCTGACTCATCGCCCGTGCGCCCCGTCACGAAGGCGACCGCGCGCGCTAGGCCGCGGTGGGTGACCGGTATCCCAGCGTAGGCCAGCGCCGCCACGCCCGCCGTCACGCCGGGCACGATCTCGAAGGGGATACCGGCGGCGCGCAGTGCGAGCGCCTCCTCCCCGCCGCGCCCGAACACGAACGGGTCGCCACCCTTCAGGCGCAGGACCGTCTTTCCGGCCCGGGCGCGGCCGGTCATCAGCTCCTGCGTCTGCTCCTGCGGGACCGATTCGCCGCCGCCCTCCTTGCCCACGAACAGCAGCTCGGCGTCCGCACGCGCGCCATCCAGCGCAGAGGCTCCGATCAGGCGGTCATAGAGGATGACATCGGCCGTCGCGATCAGCTCGAGCGCACGCGCGGTCAGCAGGCCGGGGTCGCCGGGCCCCGCGCCGGCGAGGTAGACATGACCGGCCTCAGGCGTGCTCAATGGCCATCTCCTCTGCCCGGCGCAGCAGCTCTCCGGCGCCCGCCGTGAGCATGCGCTCCGCCACTCGCTGCCCGAGCGCGGCCGGGTCGTAGAACCCGCCCAGCAGCTCGTCCGCGACCCAGGCCGATCCGTCGGGCAGGCCGACCCAGGCGCGCAGCAGAAGGCAGCCGCAACCCGCGGGCGCGGCGTGAGCGCCAAGTGGCGTGTTGCAGCTGGCGCCCAGTTCGCGCGCCAGCGCTCGCTCGGCCAGTAGGCACGCGAACGCATCCGCGTCGGTGATCTCTTGAACCGCCTCACGCACACGTGCGTCCTGCGCGCGTCCCTCCAGTGCGAGCACGCCCTGGCCGGGAGCTGGCACGAAGCGCTGAGGGTCGAGCACCGCACCGATATCTGACTCTCTGCCCAGGCGTTGCAGCCCGGCATGCGCGAGCACGATCGCATGCAATTCTCCGCCGTCCGGGCTGGTGAGCTTACGCAGGCGCGTGTCGACGTTGCCAGCGAGCGTGACGATCTCCAGGTCCTCCCGTGCGGCGAGCAGCTGGGCGGCGCGGCGGACGCTCGAGGTGCCCACCCGGGCGCGCTCTGCAAGCGTGTCCAAGCCAGCCGCGCCGCACAGCACGTCCTCGGCGCCGGCACGCGCGGGGGCGCCCAGCAGCTGCAGGCCCTCGGCCAGCTCGCCCGGAACGTCCTTGGCCGAGTGCACGGCGAGGTCGATCTCACCGGCCAGCAGCGCCTGCTCGATCGTGTCCACCCAACGCGACTTGTCACTGGGTGGCGATTCGGATGCCCGCCCGTCCGAATCGCCGCTCGTGGAGATCGTGATGATCTCGACGGGTGGGTGGGCCTCCAATAATCCGGCGACATGACCCGCCTGCGCAAGTGCGAGCGCGCTGCCGCGGGTTCCGATTCGCATCAGCCCTTGCGGCGGCGCTGGAGGTCGTGGACCTCGGCGAGCGGGGCGGGTGGGATCCGATC
>JBIOEX010000021.1:0-39969 GCA_044446485.1 Solirubrobacterales bacterium | reverse complement strand
GATGAAAACACCGCCGACGACAAATGCCCCGATCACGGACGCGATGACTGCCTTCGGCGCGGCCGGGTGCGAAACGCCCAGGCTGGACGCCGAAGTGCTGCTGGCGCACGTGCTGGGGGTCCCTCGCGAGCGGTTGCTTCTCGACGATGATCTGACCGTGACCGGACCGGCTGTGCGCGCATTTCAAGAAGCGGTGCGCCGGCGCTCTGTGGAGCGCGAGCCGGTCGCATACATCATCGGGCGCCGTGGCTTTCGCCACCTGGAGCTGATGAGCGATCGCCGGGCGCTGATCCCACGCCCGGAGACGGAGCTGCTCGTGGAGGTGGGGCTTGCGTTGCCGCACGGCGCTCGCGTGCTCGACGTGGGCACGGGCAGTGGCGCTGTGGCGCTGGCGCTGAAGGACGAGCGTCCGGATCTGCATGTGACCGGTAGCGACATCAGCGAGGCCGTCCTGGAGCTGGCCCGCGCCAACGGGGAGCGGTTGGGCCTGGAGGTGAAGTGGTTGCGGGCAGACCTGCTCGCTGGTGTGGAGGACGAGTACGGCGCCGTGCTCGCCAACCCGCCTTACGTGGCCGAGTCCGAGCGCGGGTCGCTGGCCCCCGAGATCCTCCGCCACGAGCCACATGAGGCGCTGTTTGCGGGGGAGGACGGTTTGGCTGTGATCGGAGAGCTGCTCTCCCAGCTCGCCGGGCGTAGCCGCGTTGCCCTCGTGGCTCTGGAGACCGGCGCCGGGCAGGCTAGGCCAGTTGCCGGGCTGACCCGCGCGGCGGGTTTTCAGGCCGTGCGTGCTGAGCGCGACCTCGCTGGCATCGAGCGCGTGGTTGTTGGTGAACGGCGGTGAGCCTCACGCCGGAGGACGCCATGCGGCTGGAGGAATGCCTTGCCGGGGATGGTGTCGCCGTGATCCCGACGGACACCGTCTACGGTCTTGCCTGCAACCCCGAAAGCGAGAGCGCTGTGCGACGCGTCTACGAGCTGAAGCAAAGACCTCCCGCCAAGCCAGCCGCCGTCATGTTCTTTGCGCTGGAGCCGGCGCTCGAGTCGCTCACGGAACTGGGGGTGCGCACGCGCACTGCGGCAGCAGCCCTGCTGCCGGGGGCCGTGACCCTGCTGCTTCCAAACCCCGGGCAGCGCTTCTCCCTTGTGTGCGATCCGCTAGGCACCCGTCCGGCGCTGCTCGGCCTTCGCGTACCCGCGCTGTCGGGTCCGCTCGCGGCGCTTGCCGCCGTGCGCCTGCCCGCTGCCCAGTCGAGCGCCAACTTCTCAGGTGGCCCAGATCCGCAATGCCTGCAAGATGTGCCGGTGGAGCTGCGCGAAGGCGCCGATCTCGTACTCGACGGTGGTGAGCGGCCGGGTGTTCCGTCGGCTGTGGTTGACCTGAGTGAGTACGAGGAGCGGGGGAGCTGGCGCGTGGTGCGGGAGGGGCCTTTGACGCGCGCGGAGGTGGAGCTGATCCTCGCCTCCTGCTAGCCTCGTAAGGCGCAGCCGCGACTGGCGCAAGAGGTGGAAAAGACCACCGGGGAGCGGCTGGGGGAAGCTCGCCGCGCGCCTGGGCATTCATCGCTGTCCCCTGCCGAGGAGCGTGCCATGTCCGAGCTGAGCCCCGACTATTTCAACCGTCCCCTTGCGGAGGTCGACCCGGAGGTTGCTGACGCACTGCGGGGCGAGCTCCGCCGGCAGAAAGACACGCTGGAGATGATCGCCTCGGAGAACTTCGTGCCGCGGGCGGTGCTCGAATGCCAGGGCAGCGTGCTCACGAACAAGTACGCCGAGGGCTATCCCGGGCGGCGCTACTACGGCGGCTGCGAGTGGGTGGACATCTCCGAGCAGCTCGCGATCGATCGTGCCAAGGAGCTGTTCGGCGCCGGGCATGCGAACGTCCAGCCGCACTCGGGCGCGCAGGCCAACGCCGCCGTCTACCACGCGCTGCTGAGGCCCGGGGACACGATCATGGGACTGTCGCTCGCCCACGGCGGGCACCTGACGCACGGAATGAAGATCAACGTGTCCGGGCGGCTGTACGAGATCGCCGCCTACGAGGTCGATCGTGAAAGCAGCCTGATCGACATGGACGAGGTCGCGCGCATTGCACGCGAGCGCCGGCCGAAGTTGCTGCTCGCGGGCTGGTCGGCATATCCGCGCCAGCTCGATCTCGCGCGTTTCCGCGAGATCGCCGACGAGGTGGGGGCTTTTTTGATGGTCGACATGGCGCACTTCGCCGGTCTCGTGGCTGCCGGGCTTCACCCCAACCCTGTGGAGCTCGGGGCCGACGTGGTGACGACGACGACTCACAAGACGCTCGGCGGCCCGCGCGCGGGGATCATCCTGTGCAAGGAGCAGTTCGCGAAGAAGATCGACTCCGCCGTCTTCCCCGGCCAGCAGGGCGGCCCTTTGGAGCATGTGATTGCGGGTAAGGCGGTGGCGCTGCAGATCGCCAAAAGCGAGCTGTTCGCCGAGCGCCAGCGCCGCACGGTGCAGGGCGCCCAGGCGGTGGCCGAGCAGCTGCTCGGCGCCGGCAACGGCCTCAATGTGCTCACCGGTGGCACCGACGTGCACCTGGTGCTCGTCGACCTGCGCACACTCCAGCCCGAGCTCAGCGGCAAGCAGGCGGAGGACCGGCTGCACGAGGTCGGGATAACCGTCAACCGCAATGCCGTGCCCTTCGATCCACGTCCTCCGATGGAAGCCTCCGGCCTGCGGATCGGCACACCGGCGCTGGCCACCAGGGGCCTGCAGCGCGAGGACTTCGAAGAGGCGGGGCAGATAATCGCAGCCACGCTGCAATCTGAGGACTTCGCGAGTGACACCGCCGTCCTGTCCGCGCGGGTGCGGGCGATCGTCGAGCGCTACCCCCTTTACGAGGGCCTCCCCGCCTAGCCGCTTCGCGGCTTCTGCGTCGCGTACGACCCCTGTCCCTGCGATGCTGTTCGCGGGCTCATGCCGCAACCGACCGAGCTAGACGCGCTCTACGCCTTCCTGGTGGCCGCTTTAGTGACCGCTCTGCTGACGCCGGTCACGATGCGGATCGCGAGGGCTGTGGGCGTGATCGACGAGCCGCGCCAGCGAGGCCTATCCGATCATCCGACGCCGCTGCTCGGAGGACTGGCGATCTTCGCCGGGGCGCTCGTAGCCGGGCTGGTCTGGCTACCCGCCGGCTATGCCCGCGAAAGCCAACCCCAGCTGTGGCACGGCGTGCTGCTCGCCGCTGGGGTCATCACTGTGGTGGGCGCACTCGACGACCGTTTTGACCTGCACCCGGCGCTGAAGCTGCTGGGGCAGGTCCTGGCCGCGGTGATCGTGGTGCACTTCGGGGTGGCCGTGAAGGCGATCACGCTGCCGTTCGTGGGCACCCTGCACTTCCCCAATGCCGGTATCACCAACGCCGGGCCAGTATTGACGGTGATTGGCCTGGTGGTGATGATGAATGTCGTCAACTTCTCCGATGGGGTGGACGGCCTGGCGGCGGGGGTGTGCGCGATTATCGCCGCCACGATGGCGATCATCGCCTTTGACCTCAGCCGCCAGGAACCAGGGGTGCTCGCGGCTTTGACGGCAGGAGCGGCGCTCGGCTTCCTGTTCTTCAACTTCCCGCCGGCATCGAGCTTCATGGGCGACTGCGGAGCCAACCTGCTGGGCCTGCTGATGGGCGTGATAACCGTTGAGGCCGCCGTTAAGACCGCCGCTGTCGTCTCGTTCGTGCTGCCCTTGATTCTGCTCGCGGTGCCGTTTCTCGACACGACGTTCGTGGTGCTCAAGCGGTTGAAGTACAAGCAGCCGATCTACCGGCCCGACAGCGAGCACTTCCACCACCGCATGGCGCGGATCGGCTTCTCGAGCAGGCGCACGATCGCCTACCTATACGCCTGGACGCTGATGTTGGCCGGACTCGCGCTGGCGCTGCGGTTCGTTCCCTACTCAGACCACAAAGGCCACTACGACACCGTCTGGACTCTCGTGATCGTCGCCGTCGGCCTGATCGTCGCGTCGGCCAGCATCTATCTCGTGTACGTGCTCGAGATCCTCAAGTTCCGGCGTCTGGATACCGTGCGCCTGCGGCGGCTTCGCCCGGATGCCTCAGCGGCGGAGATCGAGCGCGGTGTGGCCAGGGACCTGGAGACCGGTGAAATGGACGTGGTGTCCGCTGCTCAGAGGGCGCCGGGGAACGCAGTCTTTCCGCGTGTGGCAGGTGACTCGCTGCGGGCTGAGCCACCCGTTGCCGAGCGGCAGGTGAATCAGGAGCGCGTAGGCGCAGAGGACGAGCGTGGCGGCGCGCAGGCGCCGGTCGCCACTGACCGCGGCTAGCGGCAGCAGCCAGATCGCATACCAGGGCAAAAGCCAGGCGGTGGACAAAAGCAGCGCCAGCGTCGCCCATCCGGCGGCCACGCGCCAGTCTGCTCCTCGCAGGGTGCGCCACAAGGCGTACAGCAGGACCACCACGAATCCGGCGATGAAGCAGTGGCGCCACCAGCCCGGCGTGCCTTGAAGCCCCACCAGGCGCGCGGTCTCAGCGGGCACGCTGTGCGTCGCCACCAGCTGCTGCTGCTCGCTCACGGCGCTGAGGAATCCCAGTGCGTGTGAGCCGAAGCCGATCAGCCCAACGGCCGCGAGCAGCGCCAGGCTCAACACGGCGCCGGCGGCCACACGCAGGCGCTCTTTCCTATTGGTCCCGCCCGCCCCGAGAACCAGAAACGGCAGCGCCAACCCGGCGGTGACCTTGACTCCGACCCCCGCCGCCAGTGCGGCTGCGCCGGCGCGAAAGCGCGGGCTCGAGCCAGCCGTGAACACGAGCGCGGCGGCGAGGGCCAGCAGAAGGAGCGTGTCGTTATGAGCGCCGCCTACGGCCAGCTCGAGCAGCACCGGGTTCAGGCCGACGAACGCAGCTGCCCAGCGCCGCGAGTGACCGAGGCGCCCGGCTGCACGTGCGATAAGTGCCACCGCGGCGAGGCTCGAGATGACCGCGATCGCCTTCATTGCCCACAACCCGCCGGCTACCCCGAGCGGCACGATTGCGTAGCTGCCTAACGTAAACAGAGGACCGTAGGGAGAGTGCTGGAAAGGCCAGCCAATGAATGGATAGGAGGCGTCCGTAGGCGCCTGGGCGGCGACGTGCGTATAGGGGTCCAGCCCGTGCAGGGCGCCCAGACGGGCGAAATCGAGGTAGCCAAAGACGTCTTGGGAGATCAACGGCGGGCCAAGCAGCAGCACGAGGTGCGCGGCTATGATCGTGCCCGCCAGCGCTCGCCCAGACAGCGTGCGCGCGGCGAGCAGCACCGCCAGGTAGCTCGCGCTCATGATCAGTATCAGCGTCTGGAAGCGATCCGGGGTGATGGGAACACCAAGACCCTGAAGGGGTCCCGCCATCCAGCCCGGCCAGCCGCCACTACGGGCCGGTACGTACTGTGAGGGCCTGCTCGCCACGCCCGCGGTGAGCAGCAAGACGGTCGTGAGCACGCCGAGGAGGCCGAGCGCGCCAAGTGCCCGCAGTGCGGGCGCCGATTCCCTCTCACCGGAGCCTGTCTGACCACCCGGCACCGGGCGCATGCGGGGCGCGTCAGGAGTCAGAGGGGTGGTGGCCTGCACGCGCTTCATTCTTACGTCTCGCGGGCATGCAACGCTTTGGTGTGCTCAGTACCCTGTAACTGCCGTCGTGCCCCGCCGTGGGCACCTGGCTGTGGGCGTGCATGCAAGCCGCACGGCGGCTGCATTGCAAGACCTGACCGATATGCGACGCCGCTACCGCAAACCCACATCCCGGGTTCCCGGCCCCCGGCGTGTCTTGATCCTCTCCGCCGACGTGGGCGAGGGTCACGCCGCCGCCGCACGCGCGCTGGCCGATCAGATCGAGAGCTCGCCCGAGCAGGCGGAGGTCACCGTCATCGACGGCCTCGCCGCGATGGGGCGCCTGCTGCGACCAGTGGTCGAGGACGGCTATCGCGTGCAGTTGCGCCTCATGCCGTGGACGTATACGTTCGTGTACTGGCTGCTCGAGCATGTGGCGCCGATCCGCTGGCTGGCACGTCGGCTGCTGTATCTCTTGGGCTCGCGCCCGCTGGCAAGGCGTATCGCCAAGCACGCACCTGATGTGATCGTGTCCACATATCCGGCCGTGACGGTTGTGCTGGCACGGCTGCGCCGCATCAAAAAGGTGAAGTGCCCCACGGTGGCGACGATCACCGATCTCACGGGCCTGTTCTTCTGGGCGCAGCCCGGGATCGACATGCACCTGGTGATGTATGGCGAGTCGATGTCCTCGGTCGAGCGCATCGCCGGAGAGGGCAGCGTGCGCCTGGTACGCCCGCTGATTTCCGCCGATTTCCTCGGTCCTCGCTGCCCGCTGCAGGCCCGTCGCACGCTGGAGTTGCCCGAGGAGGGCCGCATCGTGGTTGTCTCCGGCGGAGGCTGGGGAGTGGGCGATATCGAGGGAGCGGTAGGAGAGCTCAGCGTCCTGGAGGAGGTGAGCAGCATCGTCTGCCTGGCCGGGCGTAACGAGGAGCTCGCCAACAGGCTGAGGAGCACTTTTTCAGAGCAGCCCCGGGTGCGGGTCTACGGGTTCACCGACAAAATGCCACAGCTGCTCGCGGCCGCCGACGTACTCGTGCATTCCACCGGCGGTGTCACCTGCCTGGAGGCCAAGGCCGCGGGGACCCCGGTCGTCTCCTACGGGCTGCCCGTCGGTCATGCACGGCTGAACACGCGCGCGATGGCGACGCTCGATTTGCTGCGGCTGGCGAACAACACCGACGAGTTGCGCGAGCACGTGCAGGCGAGTTTCGCCGAGACCAGCCCCGCTGAACCCCACCCCACCCATTCCGGCGAGCGCTCGCTGCAGGAGCTGCTGGTGAGCGATGGCCGGAGCCCCCGCCCACGAGCTCAAGGACAGCCGGCGGTCGGTCTCACGACGGTGGTTACCCATGCCGCGCCCGCAGCTGCAGTCGCCCATGAGGAGCTCACCGCGGTTGATCTCGTCCTCGACACCCCGCGGCGAGTGCGCCCGATCCCCTTGTGGCGGCTGCGGCTGGTGGCGTTAGCCACTCCATTTGTGCTGCTGCTGAGCATCGGCGCATGGACGATGTCCACCGACGAGGTGACAGCTGTGGCGAACATACTGCTGCATGTCCACCCGCTCACCCACGTGCGCACCAGCCAGCGCGAGGTCGGCATCATCGTGCACGCGCCGGCGGGCGATGTGACGCTCGTCGCGAGCGAGCTGGCCGGCCGTGGCATCCATGCCTCCTTCGCGGACGACGGCGGCGTGCCTTCGCGCGCGACGATCACAACGTTGCACGCGCTGGGCGATGAGCTGCTGCCGGAAGTTGGGCCCGGCTCATCCCTGCTGCGCTGGGTGCGCACCCGTGGTGCGCTGCGCTCACAGGCACGTGCGCTGGGGTTGCGTCACAAGTTCTATTTCCTGCAGCCCCGCGGCGGGCTGACGGTCGGCCAGCTGGTGCTGGCGCGCACGACAGGCGCGATTCCCGTGAAGGGGGCGCTGCGCTTGAACGCCACCGACTCTCTTCCTCAGGGCCGGACGCGAGCGGGCGATGTGCTGGTGGTGACGGTCGATGGGTCTGCATCCTCGGTGCTCGGACTGGAGCGGATCGTCTCCTGGCTGGAGGCCGGGCGGTTGGGTGCCGAGCCGCTCGGCTCGCTCACGGGCCCGGCCTCCATCAAGGCGAGCAAGAGCGGTGAACGTGCTAGCGCGGCTGCGCCGGCGATCAGCACCGTCAGCGAGATCGCGAGCGCGACCCCGCCGAATGGGGTCGCGGTGAAGCGTTCGCCGAGCAGCAGCGGCGCTAGCACGATCGGCACGACCGTCTGAGTCACGAACACGACCGGCGCCACCTGGATCGCGGGGCGCTCCTGCAGGGCGCTCATCTCGCTGAGCGCGCCGACGGCCGACGCGCCGGCTGTCGAGAGCGCCCAGGCTGCCGCAACGGCCAAGTGGTGCGTGTGGATGTCATCGGCGGCGAGCTTGGTTGCGACGCCGCTCCACGCGAACGCCAACCCTGCCCCGATCATCGTCACGGCCGGCGGCGGGCGGCGCACGAGGCTCACTACGTACGGCAGCATCGCCAGCAGGCCGAGCCCGACGAGCGCGAATGTGATCGCCTCGTCACCGACGTGCGTGGTCGTGTGCGGTGGCGCGGTGAGCGCCGCGCCGAGCATCCCCAGCACGATGGCCGAAACCGCCATGTACTCGTACCGGCCTGCGCGCTCTCCGAGCATCCGCTCACCGACGAGCATCAGCACTAGCAGGCCGGCCGCGAGCGCAGGCTGCACGACCACCAGCGGCGCCAGCAGGAGGGCGAGAACCTGCAGAGGAAAGCCGAGGATCGATAGCCCTGTGCCGGCGAGCCAGCGCGCGCGCCGGATCAAGCTCCACACGAGCGCGAGGCGCAGGTGCTCCTCGCGCGGGGCCTGCTTGGCGTCCATCGCCTGAAGGGCGATCCCTAGGCTGTAGAGGGTCGACGCCCCCATAGCCGCCACGATTCCCAAGATGAGATTGAGCATGTACCCCAACGATCATCGCAGCCCAGGCAGTCCGCTCTCAAACGCGGTAGCAGACGTTGCGATGGCTGGCTATGTGCTTCCCGCTCTCGCCTTCTACTGGAGCGGGCTGCGCGAGGCGCTCGGAGTCGAGAATCGCACTGCCTCAGGGCGCGGCTATGCACTCACCTTCGATGACGGTCCCCACGCGCAAGGAACCCCAGCGGTGCTTGAGATTCTCTCAAGCGCGGACGTGAAGGCGACATTCTTTCTGGTCGGGGAGCAGGTGCGGCGCGATCCCGCGCTCGCGCGGGAGATCGCCGCGGCGGGCCATGGGATCGGCCTGCACTGTGACCGCCACCGCAACCTGCTGCGCTTGGCGCCATGGCAGGTGCGCGCGGACATCGCGCGTGCGCGGGAGACCATCGAAGAGGCAACTGAGCACACCGTCGGGCTGTACCGCCCGCCTTATGGGATCCTCAACTCCTCCGCGCTGAGAATCGCCCGCGAGCAGGACTGGCGAGTGCTCTTCTGGAGCCACTGGGGCAGAGACTGGCAGAAGCGTGCCACGCCCGAGTCGATCGCTACGCTCCTGACACGCCGGGCTGGAGAGGGCTCAGTGCTGCTGTTGCACGACGCCGATGACTACAGCGCTCCGGGCTCGTGGCGGCACACCGCGGCGGCCCTGCCGCGAGTGCTCGACACGCTTTCAGAGCGCGGCTTGCGCCCGGTTGCTCCGTAAGAGCGCCAAACGTGGCGCGCACGTGCGGATGCGGCTGGTGGGTCCGTGGCGCGTCGCCCTAAGATCCTGCGATGGCCCCTCGCGCTCAGAACGACACAGGCGGTGAACTGGCCGTCGCGCTGGGAGGCGCTCGCGCCCGCGCTATGACAGTCGGAGCCGAGCGTCCGCGCTGGTGGCTGGACGTGCTGGTGATCGCATGGCTGGCGTGGGTGTACGACATCGTCGCCAACCTGGCGCCGCTTCGCCAGCACGCCGCCATCAACCATGCGCGGGGCCTGCTCGATCTGGAGCGCGCGCTTTACCTGGACCCTGAGCGAGCGCTCAACCGCTGGCTGGTCTCCCACCACACGCTCGCCACGGTTCTCTCCTACTACTATGACAACGCGCACTTCATCGTCACACTGGGTTTGCTCGGCTGGCTGTGGTGGCGCCGCGCGGACCTGTACCGGCCTCTGCGCAACACCCTGGTGGCGATCAACGCGCTCGGCCTCGCCGTGTTCTGGCTGTATCCCCTCGCCCCGCCGCGAATGCTCCCCGGCTACAGCGATGTGGTCGCCAACAGTCATACGCTCGGCTCGTGGCACACCGGCTCGCTGGCCTCGGCCGCCAACCAGCTGGCGGCGATGCCCTCACTGCACATGGCCTGGGCGGCATGGTGCTCACTGGCGCTGTGGCGGCTTTCCTCACGAGGATGGGTGAGAGCCGTGGCGATTGCCTATCCATGCGTGACCGCGGTCGCCGTGCTCGCGACTGGCAACCACTTTTTGCTCGACATCTTTGCGGGACTGGCGACCACCGCGGTGGCGGTGGCGCTCACGCGAGCAGCAAGCGGCGCATTGCACAAGGCAATACCGCGCCGCTCTGTGTCAAGTACATAATCCCCGTACCGCATGTCACAAACTTGTTACGAAGTCCGGGATCGGGTAGGCTAGTCTGGCTGCCGCAGGCGTTTGAGGAGGAGCGCCTCGATCGCTCCGCCGCAATCGAGCGCGCGGGCTTTCTCGCCTGTAGGGTGGATCCAGACATGCCGAACTTTGACGCCAACGAGGGGTACATCAATCGCCGCGTGCATCGCGTGGAGACGATGCTGCTGTCACGGCGCAGGTGCGCCTCGCGGCGCGCCTGCCCTCATGGGGGGCGAGTGTTCGTACTGGCTAAACCTCTGCGTCATCGCCGGCACCTGTGGACCTTGTGCCACGGACGGCTCCCCGGATCGCCAAGCTGACGTGGCCGTACTCCGCTACCTCGACGTGTGCCTGGTGCTCGCGACAGCCCCGTTCGTGCTGATTGCGGGCATGCCGCTGCTCGGCTACCTGGTGGGAGCGTGTGCCTGGCTTTTGACTCGCGCCGGGACGGTGTGGATGCATGAGCGGGCGCTGCGGGCGGGCGACCCGAAGCTCAAAGCCGGGCTGATGGTCGCGGCGCTGCTCGGCCGCGTCTGGCTCGTCGCGCTGGCGATCATCCTGGCGCGCTACGCGGGCAGCAAGGGCGACGGGATCATGGCCGCGGCGCTGCTGCTGGCAGCATTCACCGTGTACCTCGCGATGTCCTTCGTCAACCGCGAGGGTCCGATTCAGGGGGCGCCGCGCGCGTCCGGGACGCCGAGCACCTCATGAGCACGCCTGAACAGACGAAGAGCGGCGGCATGAGCACCAAGCGCAAGGTTCTGCTCGGCATCGGCGTATGGCTCGCCGGGACCATTGTGATGGTTGTGGTGTTTGGCTCCAGCGGGAAGAACGCCTCGTTCCTGCCGCAGAACGAGTTCAAGCTCGATCCATGGATCTCGATGAAGGTTGCCGGGATCGACATCTCGATCACGAAGGCCGTCCTCTACGTCGTGCTTGCGTCGCTCTTGACCTGCGCGACGATGATCTATATCGCACGTCGCATGCAGCAGCGCCCGAACAAGGTCCAGACCGCCGTCGAGGTGTTGTTCAACCTGATGCGCGACAACATCACGCGCGGGAACATGGACGACGCGATGGCGCGCAAGTGGTTCCCGTTCATCGGTGCGCTGTTCCTGTTCATCATGTTCTCCAACCTGATCGGCTACATCCCACTGCCGACGAACACCGAGCACGAGATCACGGTGTTTGGCCTGCACGTTCCGGCTTTCGCGCTGTACTCGGCGACCGCGAACCTCTCGATCCCGCTTGTGCTGGCGTTGATCGTGTGGGTCTCCTACACCGCTGAAGGTGTCCGCAAGAAGGGGCCGCTCGGCTATCTGAAGGGTCTGATTCCGGCCGGCGTGCACGGTGCGATGGCCGGAATGATCTTCATATTGGAGCTGCTCTCCCAATTCATGCGGCTGATCTCGCTCTCCGTACGTCTGTTCGCGAACATCCTCGCCGGCCACTTGATGATTCTCTTCTTCGGCGGCGCGCTCGCCGTGCTGCTCGGCGTTGCGGCGATCGCCTGGTTCACGTTGCCGCTTGCGATCGCGATCTTCATGTTCGAGGCTGTGCTCATCGCCGGCCTGCAGGCGTTCATCTTCGCCACCCTGACAGCTATCTACCTCGGCGGCGCGGTCGCCGACCATCACTAAAGGAGTCAACCGACGTGCTCACAGCTCTCATCACAGTCTTCGCGGTATCCGAAGAAATCGCCAAGGCGGGCAAGTCGATCGGTCTCGGCGTCGGCGGCGGCCTCGGCGCCGTAGGCGCCGGCGTCGGCATCGGCCTCGTGTGGGGCAAGGTGATCGAGGGCATCACGCGCCAGCCGGAGATGCGCGACGAGATCACCTCGCTGCAATGGCTCGGCTTCGCGCTGACCGAGGCGTGCTTCTTCTACGGCCTCGTCGCCGGTCTGCTCGCGGCGTTCATCGTCTGATGCACAGTATCCCCGCGTCCAGCGGCAGCAGCTTCCTGGTGCAGCCGGGCATCGGCCTGATGCTCTGGGTGCTGGTCGTATTCGGCATCTCGATGTGGCTGCTCGCGAAGTTCGTCTTCCCGCGTATCAGCGAGGCCTTGGAAACGCGCCAGAAAGCGATCGAAGAGTCGATCGACACGGCCGAGCGCACGCGCACGGAGGCCGATGCGCTGCTCGCCGAATACCGCGAGCGGCTGAAGGAGGCTCGCGCGCAGGCCGAAGAGATCGTGCAGCGCGCGCGCCAGGCGGCCGACACGCATGAGCACGAGTCCAAAGAGCGCGGTCAGGAGATCGTCGCTGAGGCCGCCAAGCGCGCCGAACGCGACATCGAGGCGGCCACCAAACGGGCGCTCGACGACATCCGCAAGGAGGTCGCCGACCTGACGATCATGGCGACCGAGAAGGTCACTCGCAAGACGCTCACCGAGGCCGACCAGAAGCGGCTCGTAGAAGAGGCGCTCAACGAGCTCGACTTCTCGAGCATCTCGTCTCCCGCTGCGAACAACTGAGATTGGTATGACGGCCCGCTCGCCCCTGATGCTTTCCGATCTCGACTCATCGTTCGAGCCTGGATTGCCGATCCCGGCGCGGGCGAGCGGGCCGCAAGGGTGCCCCTGATGGAGGAGCTCGCCGAGGTGTATGCACGCTCGCTGTTCGAGGTCGCCCTCGAGCAGCACAAGCTGGATGAGCTGCGCGAGCAGCTCTCACAGTTTGCCGACGCCCTGGACTCCAACCGCGAGCTTGCCGTGTTCTTCTTCTCGCCGTACTTCTCAACGAAGGAGAAGGAGGATGCGCTCGAGCGGATCCTCGACGGAGCTGACGAGGTGTTCGTGAACTTCTTGCGGCTGTTGATCGAGAACCACCGCATGCCCGTGATCTTCCGCTGCCGCCGGCAATTCGACAAGCGCTGGGAAGAGGAGAATAGGATGCTGCCAGTTGAGATCACGAGCGCGATCGAGCTCGACGAAGCGACCACCGAGAGCCTCGGCCGGCGGATCGGCGAGCGGGCCGGGCGCAAGGTGAAATTGGCCGCGCACGTCGACCCGGACATCCTCGGTGGCATCGTGCTGCGGGTCGGCAACTCGATCCTTGACGCCTCTATTCGCAATCGACTGGAGCAGCTGCGCAGGCACGTTGCCCAAGGAGCCTCTTAGAGGGTGGCGCAGTCGGCCGAAGGCCGACGAGCCGGGCCCCTCTTCTTCAATCAGGAGAAACGATATGCAGATCAATCCAGATGAGATCACCAGCATTCTGAAGAGCCGCATCGAGGGACTCGACGGCGGCGCCGCCGAGCTGACCGAGGTCGGTACCGTGCTGTCGGTCGCCGACGGCATCGCGCGGTTGCACGGCCTCGAGAACTGCATGTCCTTCGAGCTGCTCGAGCTCCCGCATGGCGTCACCGGGCTGGCGCTGAACCTGGAGTCCGACAACGTCGGCGCTGTGCTGTTCGGCGAGTGGGAGCAGGTCTCCGAGGGCGACACCGTCAAGCGCACCGGCCGGCTGCTCGACATCCCCGTCGGCGAGGGCCTGTTGGGGCGGATCGTCGACCCGCTCGGGCGTCCGCTCGACGGCAAGGGTGATATCGATACCTCAGAGCGCCGCCCAGCCGAGTTCAAGGCCCCCGGCGTCGTGCAGCGCCAGCCGGTCAAGGAACCGATGCAGATCGGCCTGAAGGCGATCGACGCGATGATCCCGATCGGCCGCGGCCAGCGAGAGCTGATCATCGGCGACCGGCAGACCGGCAAGACCGCGATCGCGATCGACGCGATCATCAACAACAAGGACACCGGCGTCGTGTCCGTGTACGTCGCGATCGGCCAGCGCATGGCGACCGTTGTGGCGCTTGCGCAGACGCTCGACGAACACGGGGCGCTCGAGAACACGATCATCGTCGCCGCACCCGCCGACGAGGCCGCGCCGATCAAGTTCATGGCCCCCTACGCCGGCTGCGCGATGGGCGAGCACTTCCTCTACAACGGCAAGCACGCGCTCGTTGTCTACGACGACCTCACCAAGCACGCCTACGCCTACCGGCAGATGTCGCTGCTGCTGCGCCGCCCGCCCGGTCGCGAGGCCTACCCGGGGGACGTCTTCTACCTGCACTCGCGCCTGCTCGAGCGCGCCGTCAAGCTCAACGACGACCTCGGCGGGGGCTCGCTGACGGCGCTGCCGGTGATCGAGACCCAGGCCGGCGACGTGTCCGCGTACATCCCCACAAACGTCATCTCGATCACCGATGGGCAGATCTTCCTGGAGTCGAAGCTGTTCAACTCGGGCGTGCGACCCGCGATCAACGTTGGCATCTCCGTCTCGCGCGTCGGAGGGAACGCGCAGATCTCACCGATGAAGAAGGTCGCCGGGCGGATCAAGCTCGAGCTCTCTCAATACCGTGACCTCGAGGCGTTCGCCCAGTTCGGCTCCGACCTCGACGCCGACACGCAGAAAACGCTCGCGCGCGGCGAGCGGCTCGTGAAGACGCTCAACCAGCACGAGCGCGAGCCCCTCGCCGTGCAGGACCAGGTGGTTCAGATCTACGCCGCTACGAACGGCTTCCTCGACCGCCTGAGCGTCGAGCGCGTGGGCGAGTTCCTCGCCGAGCTGACTGAACGGATGCACTCCCAGCACGCCAGCGTGCGCGAGAAGATCTCAGGCGGCGACTGGTCGGAGGGGACGCAGACGGAGGTTCGCGGCGCCGTCGAGGCGTTCGCCCAGGACTTCGGCTACGACCTCGACGAGGAGGGCCTGCCGCTCGGCGACGAGCACCCTCTGGTCGCGAGCGATCCGCGTTCCGGCGATGCCTCCAGCGAGCAGGGCGTGTCCGAGGCCTCGCGCGAGGGGGAGCCGCAGCCGGCCTAGGGCCGTCAGGCGCGAATCGCCATGGCATCACAGCGCGACGTCAAGAACCGGATCTCCTCGGTCAAGAACATCCAGAAGATCACCCGCGCGATGGAGATGGTCGCCGCGGCGCGCCTGCGGCGCGCCGAGCAGCGGATCGCCGCCCTGCGCCCCTACGCGGACGCGCTGCGGCGGATGACGCGGCAGGCCGCCCAAGCCGCCGGCGCCGAGGCGAGCAGGCTGCCGCTGCTGAGCGAGCACGATTCCAAGAGCAACGTCGGGCTGCTCCTGATCACCGGCGACCGCGGCCTCGCCGGCGGCTTCAACTCGCAGATCATCCGCGCGGGCGTCAAGATCGCCGACGAGCTCGGCGACGACGGGATGCAGGCCGTCTGGTACGCGACCGGCCGCCGGGGCGTCTCCTCGCTGACCTTTCGCGGGCGCGAGCTGAGCGGCAGCTACACGGGCTTTGCCGACCGCCCGGCCTACGCGGACGCGCGCTCGATCGCCGACGACCTGATCACCGGCTACATCGACGGTCGCCTGGATGGCGTGGAGATCGTCTACAACGCTTACATCTCCCCGCTGACTCAGGAGGTCACCCGCGAGACGCTCCTGCCGCTGTCCGCTGCGACCATCGCCGCTAAGGGGTCCGGCGAGCACGCCGCCGGGGCGGGCGCCGAGCAGGAGGACGGACCGGTAAGTGGCCCGCGCGCGCTCGTCGACTACGAGCCCGATCCCGAGGAGATCCTCAAGCGACTCGTGCCAGACTATGTAGAGATCTCGATCTACCGAGCACTCGTCGAGTCGACCGCCGGCTTCTTCGGCGCCCAGATGACCGCGATGCGCAGCGCGTCCGAGAACGCGGGCGAGATCATCACCGACTTGACCCTCCAGATGAACCGTGCCCGTCAGGCCGAGATCACCCAGGAGATCATGGAGGTCGTGGCCGGGGCTGAGGGTCTCACCTAGGACATCTAGCCAGCGGCGCAGCCTTCCCACTACGAACGCCAATCTTGAATAGATAAAAAAGAGGAGAATCGAACGCAAATGGACGCCAGCATCGCCACAGATCCGGCCACCGCACAGGCGGCGGGGAACGGAGCCGCCGCCAAGCAGAACGTCGGGCGCATCGAGGAGATCCAGGGCGTCGTGATCGAGGCCGTCTTCCCCGAGCGCCTGCCGGAGATCAACCACGCGATCACCGTCGCCCGCCCCGTCGCTGCCGCGGAGGAGGAGGCCGAGGGCGTCAGCTCCAGCGCAGGCGAGGGCGTACTCGTGTGCGAGGTCCAGCAGCATCTCGGTGACGACCGCGTGCGCGCCGTCGCGATGGACACGACCGACGGCCTGGCGCGCGGCACGGAGGTGATCGACACTGGCGGCCCGATCACCGTGCCCGTGGGCGAGGTCACGCTCGGTCGGATCTTCAACCTGCTCGGCGAGCCGATCGACCTCGGCGAGCCGCTGCCGGCCGACACGCCGCGCCGCGGCATCCACCAGGACGCTCCGCGCGTCGAGGATTTGACGCCGACGACGGAGATGTTCGAGACGGGCATCAAGGTCGTCGACCTGCTCGCCCCCTACGCCAAGGGCGGGAAGGTCGGGCTGTTCGGCGGCGCGGGCGTCGGCAAGACCGTCCTGATCCAGGAGCTGATTCACAACCTCGCCAAGTAGCACGGCGGCCTGTCCGCGTTCTGCGGCGTGGGCGAGCGCTCGCGCGAGGGTAACGACCTGTGGCTGGAGATGAAGGAGTCGGGGGTTTTGGATAAGACGATGCTCGTCTTCGGGCAGATGAACGAGCCGCCCGGGGCGCGCATGCGCGTCGCTCTCTCCGGCCTGACGATGGCCGAACACTTCCGCGACCAGGGCCAGGACGTGCTGCTGTTCATCGACAACATCTTCCGTTTCGTGCAGGCCGGCTCCGAGGTCTCCGCCCTGCTCGGGCGGATGCCCTCGCAGGTCGGCTACCAGCCGACGCTGGAGACCGAGATGGGCCAGTTGCAGGAGCGCATCACCTCGACCAAGAGCGGCTCCGTCACCTCAATCCAGGCGATCTACGTGCCCGCCGACGACTACACCGACCCGGCCCCCGCGTCCGTCTTCGCCCACCTCAACGCGACCACCGCGCTATCGCGGGCGATCTCCGAAAAAGGCATCTACCCGGCCGTCGATCCTCTCGACTCGACCTCCACGATCCTCAAGGCCGACATCCTCGGCGAGGACCACTTCCGCGTGGCCAACGAAGTCAAGGAGATCCTCCAGCGCTACAAGGAGCTGCAGGACATCATCGCGATCCTCGGCATCGACGAGCTCTCCGACGAGGACAAGCTGACAGTTCAGCGGGCGCGCAAGATCGAGCGCTTCCTCTCGCAGCCCTTCTTCGTCGCCGAAGAGTTCACCGGCACCCCCGGCGCCTACGTGCCGATCGCCGAGACGATCCGCGGCTTCGAGGAGATCATCCAGGGCAAGCACGATGAGGTCCCCGAGAGCGCCTTCTTCCTGAAGGGCACGATCGACGAGGTCGTCGAGGCGGCAAAGAAATAGACCATGGCGCGGACCAAGTTCCCAGTCGAAGTGCTCACGCCGGAGGGCGAGGTCTTCTCCGAGGAGGTCGAGATGCTCTCCACGCGCACGTCCATCGGCTCGATCGGCGTGCTCGCCAACCATGAGCCCGTGCTCGCGATGCTCGAACCGACCGAGCTGCGGCTGTATCGCACGGAGTCTGAGGTCGTGCGCGTCGCGCAGGCCGAGGGCTACCTGCAGTTCGCCGAGAACCGCGCCCTGGTGCTCGTCGAGGAGGCGATCACGCCGGACGCGATCGATCGCGAGACCTTCCAGACGCGCTTGAAAGAAGCGCAGCAGGCGGCCGAGGAAGCCGAGGACGGGACCGAGCGCCAAGCGCGCGCGCAGCGCGACATACGCCGCTACGAGGCGTTCCTCGCCGTCGGGCAGTAGGCTCGGCGGGTGCCAGACAGCAGTCCCCGGGCCGACAACGCAGCCGCAGCGCACTTCGCACGCAAGCAGCCTGGCTGGTTCACGAAAAACGTCTTCAATCGCCTGCTGAACGGCCTTATGGGGCTCGGCTTCAGCGTGTGGGGCTCGCGCGTGCTGGAGGTTCGCGGGCGCAAGAGCGGGGAGCCGCGACGCACGCCGGTCAACCTCCTCACGGTCGACGGCGTCCGCTACCTGGTCGCCCCGCGAGGCGAGACCCAATGGGTGCGCAACCTGCGCGCCGCAGGGGAGGGGCGGCTGTTGTTGGGGCGGCGGGGCGAGACCTTCAGCGCTGTCGAGCTGGCCGACGTGGCCGACAAGGCGCCGATCCTGCGCGCCTATCTCAAGCGCTGGAAGGCCGAGGTCGGCGTCTTCTTCGACGGCGTCGGGCCCGACTCATCGGAGCCTGAGATGCTGGCGGCGGCGGCGAAGCACCCTGTTTTCAGGCTCGACGCCTGAGCGCCACGAGCCTCTGCGCTCTGGCAGCGGTCCCGCCCCGCTAGCCTTCCCCGCTCATGAGTCCCGAGCGCGCCCCTATCGGAGTGATCGGCACCGGCTACGTCGGCCTGGTCACCGCCGCCGGCTTTGCCGAGCTGGGCAGCGAGGTGTGGTGTGTCGACATCGATGCCGAGAAGATCGAGCGGTTGCGGCGAGGCGAGGTGCCGATCTACGAGCCTGGCCTGGAGGAGCTGCTGGCCAAGAACTCCGAGCGGCTGCACTTCTCGACCGACTTGGCCGATGCGCTCGAGCACGCGCGCCTGCTGTTCGTCGCCGTCGGCACGCCGCCGACGTACTCCGGCGACGCCGACCTGTCGGCGGTCAACGCCGTGATCAATGCCATCCCTGCCTCGGAAGACCACGCGCTCGTGATGAAGTCGACCGTGCCCTCAGGCACCGGCGTGGCCGTCAAGCGGATGTTCGACGAGCAGGGCAAGGGCGGTCTCGCCTACGTCTCCTGCCCCGAGTTCCTCAAGGAGGGTTCGGCGATCAAGGACTTCATGCACCCAGATCGTGTCGTCGTCGGTGACGTCGGCGATTGGGCAGGCGACGCTGTTGTCGAGCTGTACGAGCCGCTGCAGGCGCCGCTCGTGCGCACCGATATCGCCAGCGCCGAGATGGTCAAGCTCGCCTCCAACGCTTTCCTTGCGACGAAGATCTCGTTCATCAACGAGATCGCGAACGTCTGTGAGGAGACCGGCGCAGACGTCGTCGAGGTCGCCCGCGGCATGGGCCTCGATGACCGCATCGGGCCGAAGTTCTTGCAGGCTGGGATCGGCTTCGGCGGCAGCTGCTTCCCCAAGGACGTCGACGCGCTCAAGCAGCTCGCCGGCAACTCGGGCTACCACTTCCAGCTGCTCACCTCCGTGATCGAGGTCAACGAACTGCAGAAGCGCCGTGTGATCGGCAAGCTGCAAAAGCACCTCGGCGGTCTCGTCGGCAAGCGCATCGCGCTGTTCGGCCTGGCCTTCAAGCCGAACACCGACGACATGCGCGAGGCCTCCTCGCTCGTGCTCTCGGCGCGGCTGAACGCAGACGGCGCGCTCGTCACCGCGTATGACCCGGTCGCCGAGGAGCAGGCGCGCGCGCTCGTCAGCGGCATCTCCTTCGCAGCCTCGCCGCTGCAGGCCGCGCACGAAGCCGATGCGGTGGTGCTCGTCACCGAGTGGAGCGAGTTCCTGGAGCTCGACTGGAAGGATGTGGCCGAGACGATGAGTGGAAATCTTGTGATCGATGGGCGCAACGCCCTGGAGCCCGATGCCGTACGTGCCGCAGGGCTCCTCTACGAGGGCGTCGGGCGCGGTCAGCGCAGCGTCGCCAAGAGCGGGATGCAGGCCTGATGCAGGCCGTGATCCTCGTCGGCGGCGAGGGCACGCGGCTGCGTCCGCTGACCTCGACTGTGCCCAAGCCGGTCGTGCCCTTGGTGGATCGGCCGTTCATCTCCTTCATGCTCGAATGGCTCGTCAAGCACGGGATCGACGATGTGATCATGTCGTGCGGCTTTCTCGCCACAAGCGTGCGCAACGTGCTCGGCGACGGCTCCGCCTACGGGATCAAGCTCCGCTTCGTCGAGGAGCCCGACCCGCGGGGCACCGCGGGCGCGCTGAAGTTCGCCGAGCAGCTGCTCGACGAGCGCTTCTTGATGCTCAACGGTGATGTGCTCACCGACATCGACCTCACCGGCCAGATCGCCCAGCACGAGCGCACGGGCGCGAGGGCGACGCTCGCGCTGGCGCCCGTGACCGATCCCAGCGCATACGGCCTCGTGCACCTCAACGAGGACCGCTCGGTCAAGGACTTCGTCGAGAAGCCGAGCCCCGACAGGATCGACACGAACCTGATCAGCGCGGGCGCATACGTGCTCGAGCGCGAGATCCTCGAGCTCGTCCCGCCGCACCGGAACGTCTCGATTGAGCGTGAGGTGTGGCCGGCGCTGATCGGTGCAGGGCTCTACGGGTTCCCGGCGGAGGCCTACTGGCTGGACATCGGCACGCCCGAGCGCTACCTGCAGGGCACCTTCGACATTCTCGAGGGCAACGTCGACACGGCCGTTCGCGAGCGGCTCGGCGAGAGCTGGCTGGCGGTGGACGCAAACGCTGAGATCCACGGCCGCGTGATCCCCCCGGCCGTGATCGAGCGCGGCGTGAGCGTCGCGGAGGGCGCACATGCCGGCAGCCTGGTGGTGCTCGGCCAGGACGTTTCGATCGGGGCGGGGAGCACCGTAGAGCGCGCGGTGATTATGAATGGCGCGGAGATCGGCGCGGGTTGCACGCTGCGCGACTGCATCGTCGCGGCCGGTTGCCGCGTCGGCGCAGGCACGCGAATAACCGGCGGAGCGGTGCTCGGCGAGGGGGTGACCGTGGGGGCAGACAACGTGATTGCCCACGGTGCGCGTATCTTCCCGGGAGTGAGCTTGCCCGATGGAGCACTGAGATTCTGATGAGTACCCGCGAGACGGCCGAGTCCGTGGGTGGCCTTTCGCGGGCCGCGATCGCTGAGGTGGACGCCTCAGACCAGCTGGGCGACGTGCTCGCGCTGCCCGAGCACTTGCGCGATGCGCTGTGGCGCGTGGAGTCGGCGATCATGCAGGACTGGGATACCTCCGCGGGACTGGTGGTGGCGGGCATGGGCGGTTCGGCGATTGGCGGTGCGCTGGCACGCGCGGCGCTGGGCGACCACGCTTCACGGCCGATCTTCGTGACCCGCGCGTATGGCCTGCCACCGTGGACGACACCGGACACGATGGTGCTGTGCGCGAGCTACTCGGGCAACACCGAGGAGACGCTCGCCTGTTATGAGTCGGCGGGGGCACTGGGCGCGCGGCGCACGGTCGTGAGCACCGGCGGGCGCCTAGCGGAGATGGCTCGCGAGGATGGCGTACCCGTGATCCCGCTGCCCGGTGGTTTTCAACCGCGCGCCGCGGTGGCCTATATGACAGTCGCCGCGCTCGAGGTTGCGGCGCTGTGCGGTGCCGGGCCGCGGCTGACCTCGGAGATCGATGTGGCGGCGGCCCACACTGAGCAGCTGGTGGCCGAGTGGGGTCCGGACGCGCCTGAGGACTCGCTCGCGAAGACGCTTGCCCGCGGCCTGCACGGCACGATCCCGGTCGTGGCTGGCGCGGGTCTGACCGCGCCGATCGCCTACCGCTGGAAGACGCAGATCAACGAGAACGCAAAGCAGCCGTGCTTCTCCCACGAGCTCCCCGAGCTCGACCACAACGAGCTGGTGGGCTGGGAGGGCGCCCCCGAGCTGGGCCGTTTTGCGGCGGTGTTCCTCGACGACTCCGATGCCCACCCGCGCGTAAAGGAGCGAATGGCGTTGACCGAGCGCTTGATCGCCAGCAATGCGGGAGCGAGCTTCCATTTGGAGACGCGTGGGGAGACGACGATCGAGCGCGTGATCTCGCTGGTGCTGCTTGGCGACCTCGTCTCGATCTACCTCGCCACGCTGCGTGGTGTGGATCCTGGGCCGGTGCGGCTGATAGACCAGCTCAAGGCCGAGCTCGCCGCAGGCTAGCGGCCCGGTGGGTGTGTGATACGGTCGGGACCGGCCGAGGAGCGCTGCGACGGGCTCCGGTCCCGCCACGCTCGGCCTCTCTGCAGCAAGGGCGCTCACCTGACCGGACAGGAGGATTCGTTATGTCCGCAATGACACCCACTGCCGTAGCCAACGACTTCAAGGTCGCCGACCTCTCCCTCGCGGAGTTTGGCCGTAAGGAGATCGTCCTCGCCGAGCACGAGATGCCGGGCCTGATGGCGATCCGCCGCGAATACGCCGCCGCCCAGCCGCTGAAGGGCGCGCGCATCACCGGCTCGCTGCACATGACGATTCAGACGGCCGTGCTGATCGAGACGCTGACCGCGCTCGGCGCCGACGTGCGCTGGTGCAGCTGCAACATCTTCTCCACCCAGGACCACGCAGCTGCCGCTGTCGCCATCGGGCCCGAGGGCACACCCGAGGACCCCCAGGGTGTGCCGGTCTATGCCTGGAAGGGCGAGACGCTCGAGGAGTACTGGTGGTGCACCGAGCAGGTCCTCAACTGGCCCTCCGAAGGCGAGGACGGCTCAGCGGGCCCGAACATGATCCTCGACGACGGCGGCGACGCCACGCTGCTGGTGCACAAGGGCACCGAGTACGAGGCCGCCGGTGCGGTTCCCGATCCCTCGACTGCCGAGTCGGAGGAGCACGAGGTGATCCTGTCGGTGTTGACACGCACGCTGGGCGAGGACCCGCAGCGCTGGACGCACATCGGCGAAGGCATCAAAGGCGTCACCGAGGAGACCACCACGGGCGTGCACCGGCTCTACGAGATGGTCGAGTCGGGCGAGCTGCTGTTCCCGGCGATCAACGTCAACGACTCGGTCACCAAGTCCAAGTTCGACAACCTCTACGGCTGCCGGCACTCGCTGATCGATGGCATCAACCGCGCCACCGACGTGATGATCGGCGGCAAGGTCGCTGTGGTGTGCGGCTTCGGCGATGTCGGCAAGGGCTGCGCCGAATCGCTGCGCGGCCAGGGCGCCCGCGTGATCATCACGGAGATCGACCCGATCTGCGCGCTGCAGGCGGCGATGCAGGGCTACGAGGTCAAGACGCTGCAGGACGTGCTCGAGACCGCTGACATCTTCATCACGACGACGGGCAACAAGGACATCATCACCGCTGCGCAGATGGAGCGCATGAAGCACCAGGCAATCGTCGGCAACATCGGCCACTTCGACAACGAGATCGACATCGCCGGGCTGTCACGTATACCGGGCATCGAGCGCATCAACATCAAGCCGCAGGTCGACAAGTGGGTCTTCCCGGACGGGCACGCGATCATCATGCTCTCCGAGGGGCGCCTGCTGAACCTGGGCAACGCCACGGGACACCCGAGCTTCGTGATGAGCAACTCGTTCAGCAACCAGACGATCGCCCAGATCGAGCTGTTCACGAAGAACGACGAGTACGAAAAGCGGGTCTACGTGCTACCTAAGCACCTCGACGAGAAGGTCGCCCGGCTGCACCTCGACGCGCTCGGGGTGAAGCTGACCACGCTCAGCTCCGAGCAGGCCGCCTACATCGGCGTGCCTGTCGAGGGGCCGTACAAGGCCGACCATTACCGCTATTAAGAACCGATGAAGGCGATGGTCCTCGCAGCCGGGCTTGGGACCCGGCTGCGCCCGCTCACCTATGAGATAACGAAGCCGATGGTGCCAGTGCTGGACAGGCCGGTGATGGAGCACATCCTCGACCTGCTGAAGCGCCATGGCTTCGATGAGGTGATCGCCAACCTGCACTACTTTCCCGACTCGATCAAGCAGTACTTCGGCGATCGCATCACCTACCGGGTCGAGGAGGAGCTGCTGGGAACGGCCGGGGGCGTGCGCGCTTGCCGGGACTTCTTTGGCGACGAGCCCTTTCTGGTCATCTCGGGCGACGCCCTGACCGACATCGACCTGGGCGCCCTGGCGGCTCGCCACTCCGAGGCCGGAGGGATGGCAACGCTGGCCGTCAAGAAGGTCCCGGACACGCGCGAGTACGGGGTGGTCCTGCACGACCGGGAGGGCCGGATCACGGGCTTCCAGGAGAAGCCCTCGCCGGACGAGGCGCTCTCGGACCTGGGCAACTGCGGCATCTACGTCTTCTCCCCGGAGATCTTCGACTACTTCCCCGAGAGGCCCTTCGCAGACTGGGCCCAGGATGTCTTCCCGGCCCTGCTCGAGAACGACGTCCCCTTCCACATCCATGAGGTCCGCGAGTACTGGAACGACGTCGGCTCGCTGACCGAGCTGCGCCAGGGCACCTTCGATGCCCTCTGCGGCGAGCTAAAACTGCAGATGGAGGGAACCGAAGTGCGCTCGGGCGTGACCGTTTCCGACGGCACGACGCTGCCCGATGACACGATCGCCGACGGGCCCGTCTGGATCGGGACGGGCGTCAGCATCGGCACAGGGGTTCGCCTGACAGGCCCGATTGTCCTCGGTGACGGTGCGAGCGTGGGAGACCGGGTGCAGCTGCGCTCGAGCATCGTCTTCCCCGGCACTGATATAGCCACGGGCGCGATCCTGATCGATGCCATAGCCGGTCACAGCGGCATCCTGCAGAGCCTGCGCCGGCGCGGCTAGAGCGCAAAAGGGCCCGCCAAAGCGAGCCCTTTCACGGAAAGTGAGACGAAGGAATAGTAATGGGTGTCATGGCGCCGTGCTTAAGATTTGATGAAGACATGGGCCCCGGGTGGTGTGCTCGCTCGAACGGACTGAAGGACGATGGACATCCGCCACTCCCGGGCGTAGGATCGGAGACATCTCCTCACACAAGCCGACGAAGGGAACCATGATGCAAATCGACATCAAGGGTCGCAACGTTCCGGTCACCGACGAGATCCGCGTCCACGCGGAGCGTCGCCTGAGAAAGGTCGATCGGCAGGTCTCAGACCTTGCCCGCCTGGAGATCGAGATCTTCGAGGAGCGCAATCCCTCGATTGCGGAGCGTGAGGTGGTGGAGGCGACGCTGTACCTGAAGGGCGTTACGCTGCGCGCACACGACGCCTCGCGCGAGATGGTGCACTCGCTGAACCTCGTGGTCGACGAGCTGGCCCGTCAGGTCAAGCGCCATCGCGACAAGCGCCGCAAGCGCCGCGAGGCGCACGCCGCCGCGGCCCAGCTGAGATCGGCCCGCGCGCTGCCGTAGTCGCTAATCTGGGGACGTGTCCCCATCGATTCTCGATCGCGCGCTGAACGTCGGCGAGGCGAAGAAGTTCAAGTCCTACCAGAAACGCGTCGCGCTGATCAACGCGTTCGAGGGAGAGCTCGAACACGACTCAGACGATGAGCTGCGCGAGCGGATGGACGCGCTGCGCGCCCGCGCGGCTGAAGAGGAGCCGCTCGACGAGTTGCTGCCGGAGTGCTTTGCGGTAGTGCGCGAGACGGGCAAGCGCCAGATGGGGATGCGCCACTTCGACGTGCAGTTGATTGGCGCCATGGCATTGCATGACGGCCAGATCGCCGAGATGAAGACCGGCGAGGGCAAGACGCTGACGGCGACCCTGGCGGTCGTGCTCAACTCGCTGGCGGTCCGTGCCCCCGCCGGGCGGGCGGGCTCCGAGTCCCCAGCGCAGCGCAAGGGCGTCCACGTCGTCACCGTCAACGACTACCTGGCCCGGCGCGACGCGGAATGGATGAGCCCGATCTACGGCGCGCTCGGCGTGACCGTCGGCGTCTTGCAGAACATGCAGCCCTACGCCGAGAAGCAGGCCGCATATGCGAGCGAGGTCATCTACGGCACGAACTCGGAGTTCGGCTTCGACTACCTGCGTGACAACATGGCTACGGACCTCTCCGAAAAGGTCCAGAAGGGGCACTTCTTTGCGGTCGTGGATGAGGTCGACAACATCCTGATCGACGAGGCGCGCACGCCGCTGATCATCTCCGGCGCACCCGAACAGGCGGCCGACCTCTACGTGAAGTTCGCGCGTCTGGCGCCGCAGATGACGCTTGGCAAGACACCTGAAGGCATGGACCCGCGCACGAAGAAGGGATTTCTCGCCGACTTCGACTTCGAGATCGACGAGAAGCAGAAAACGGTGGCGATTACCGAGCAGGGCGTCGCCAAGGCCGAGAAATTTCTCGGTATCGACCATCTGTATCGCGCGGAGAACGGTCATCTCGTCAACCATTTGATCCAGGCCCTGCGTGCTGAGGCGCTGTACAAGCGTGACGTGGACTATGCGGTGATCGACAACGAGGTAAAGATCATCGATGAGTTCACCGGGCGCATCCTCGATGGGCGGCGCTGGTCGGAGGGCCTGCACCAAGCGGTCGAGGCGAAGGAGCGGGTGGCGATCCAGGAGGAGAACCAGACGCTCGCGACGGTCACCTACCAGAACTACTTCCGCCTCTACGACAAGCTCGCGGGCATGACCGGGACGGCGCTGACCGAGGCGACGGAGTTCATGAAGATCTACGAGCTGCCGGTCGTGCAGGTGCCGACGAACATGGAGATGGTCCGCGAGGACCGTAACGACCAGATCTACAAGACCAAGGATGGCAAGTGGAACGCGGTGGTCAACGAAATCAAGGCGCGCCACGAGAACGGACAGCCGGTGCTCGTAGGAACGATCTCGGTCGAGGTCTCAGAGTTGCTCGGCGATCGCCTGACGCAGGCAGGCATCAAGCACACCGTGCTGAATGCCAAGCCCGAGCATGCCGCCCGCGAGGCGGACATCGTTGCCGAGGCCGGGCAGCCGGGGGCGGTCACAATCGCCACGAACATGGCCGGCCGTGGTGTCGACATCAAGCTCGGCGGCAACCCCGAGCATCTGTCCCACCAGGAGCTCGCCCGCCAGGGCGTCGGACCGGGCGACGATTCCTATGAGGCACGGCTGGCGGAGGTGCTGCCCCAACTGGAGCGCAAGGTGCAGGAGAACCGGGAGACGGTGATGGCGGCTGGTGGTCTGTTCATCTGCGGCACCGAGCGCCACGAGTCCCGCCGTATCGACAACCAGCTCCGAGGCCGTGCCGGCCGCCAGGGTGACCCGGGCGAGTCGCGCTTCTTCCTGTCCGCGGAGGACGACCTCGTGCGGCTGTTCGCGGGCGACCGCATCTACAAGATCCTCGACAAACTCGGCGGCACCGACGACGAAGGCAACGAGGAACCGATCGAGGCGGGGATGCTCTCCAAACAGATCGAAAAAGCGCAGAAGAAGGTCGAGGAGCAGAACTTCCTGATCCGCAAACGGGTGCTCGAGTACGACGACGTGATGAACGAGCAGCGCCGCGTGATCTATGCCTACCGGGACGAGGTGCTGGAGGGAAAGCCGATCGGTGAGGAGGCGCGCCGGGAGGTAACGAACACGGTCGAGCGCACGATCGACCAGTACACGCCCGGCGATTTCATGGAGGACTGGGACCTCGACGGGCTGTTCACCGCCCTTGGGCAGTTCTTCCCGCTTGACCTGAGCGACGAGGATCTCGACCGCGAGACGATCGACAGGACCTCGCTGACAGATCGCGTCACCGAGCTTGCGATGGAACGCTATGACGCGCGGGAAAGTGAGCTGGGTGAGGAGCTGATGGGCTCACTCGAGCGCTTCCTGCTGCTGCAGATCATCGATGAGCGCTGGCGCGAGCACCTGTTCGACATGGACTATCTGCGCGAGGGCATTCACCTTCGCGGCTTCGCCCAGATCGATCCGCTCGTGGCCTACAAGAACGAGGCCTTCACGCTGTTCGGCGATCTGATGAGCAGCGTTTGGACCGACTACACACGCATGATCTTCAACGTCCAGGTGAATGTCGAGAATGAAAACGGCGCTGGCGCTCCTGCGCCGGCTTTCGCTCCTGGAGGCTCCTCGACGCGCGCTGGCCGCGTCTCCTATTCAGGCGGGCGTAGCGCGACCGGATCCGGCGCGCTGGCCGCGGCCGCCGCTGCTGGCGGTTATGGCGGCGAAATCTCCGGCGAGGAAGAAGTTCTAGCGATGCCCGTGATCGAGCAGCGCGTCGTCGACGATGAGCATCAGGTGGGGCGCAACGACCCATGCTGGTGCGGGAGTGGCAAGAAGTTCAAGCGCTGCCACGGGGCTTAGATATGGCCGCCACCATCCCCAGCGAGCCGGTTCCGCAGCGTTTGGCGGCAATACGCGAGCAGCTGAAGCTGCTCGCGGACTATCTTTGACCCGCAAGAGCTGAGGGACCGCACAGAGGCGCTCGAAGCGCAGATGGGCGAGCCGGGCTTCTGGGATGACGCCGACGCAGCCGCGAAGGTAGGCGCCGAGCATGCCCGGGCGTCCAGGCGCCTGGAGACGTTCACGGCGCTGGAGAAGGACGTGGAGGATCTCGACGGCCTGGTCGAGATGGCGGCGGAAGACCCGGCGCTACAGGCAGAAATCGACGAGCAGTTCGCCTCGGTTCAGGAGCGCCTTCAGGCGCTCGAGGAGGAGCGGCTGTTCTCGGGGAGCTATGACTCAGGGGATGCGCTTGTGAGCGTGAACGCCGGGGCTGGGGGAACGGACGCCCAGGATTGGGCGGAAATGGTGCTGCGGATGGAGATGCGGTGGGCGGAGCGGCGTGGCTTCCAGACCGCGCTGCTGGAGGCGAGCGCGGGCGAGGAAGCGGGGATCAAGTCGGCGACGTTCCAAGTGAAGGGCGAGAACGCGTACGGGTTGTTCGGTGCCGAGCGCGGGGTGCACCGGCTGGTGCGGCTGTCCCCGTTTGATTCGGCCCACCGCCGCCAGACGAGCTTTGCGGGTGTGGAGGTCGCGCCTGTGGTGGAGAACACAGAAGAGGTGGAGATAAACGACGATGACCTGCTCGTCGACACCTACCGTGCTTCGGGCGCGGGTGGCCAGCACGTGAACAAGACCGACTCGGCGGTGCGGATCACTCACCGGCCAACAGGAATCGTCGTCCAATGCCAGAACGAGCGCTCGCAGTCATCTAACCGGGCGACCGCGATGGCGATGCTGCGCGCGAAGCTGCTGGAGAAGCAGGAGCGGGAGCGCCGCGAGGAGATCGCGCGCGAGAAGGGGGAGGCCCAGGACGTCAACTTCGGCTCGCAGATCCGCTCGTATGTACTGCACCCGTACGCGCTGGTGAAGGACCATCGCACGAACCTCGAGATGGGCGACGTGGGACGCGTGCTCGACGGGGATCTGGATGACTTCGTCAGGGCCTACCTGCTCAAGGCCGCATAGTGCCAGACGACGGCCTACTCGCGCTCGTAGGACGGGCACTGGACGAGGACATAGGCTCCGGTGACCTCACGACCAACGCGACCGTCCCAGCTGATGCGCGAGCGCGGGCGCTGATCACACAGAAGGGGCCCGGGGTCATCTACGGCCTGGATGCCGCCGAGCTGGCGTTCAGGCTGCTGGACGAGGGGGTCATCAGCGAGCGGCTGGTGAGCGAGGGTCGCTGGCGCCAAGGCGGCGGGCCGGTGCTGTCGATCGAGGGCTCCGCGCGCGCGCTGCTGAGCGCCGAGCGCACGGCGCTGAACTTCTTGACGCACCTGTCAGGCATCGCCACGTTCGCGGCGCACGCGGTCGAGGAGGTGCAGGGGACCGGGGCCAAGGTGCTCGACACGCGCAAGACGACCCCCGGTCTGAGGGCGCTGGAGAAGGCGGCGGTGGCCGCCGGCGGTGCGCACAACCACAGGGCGGGACTGTATGACGCGATCCTGATCAAGGAGAACCACATCGCCGCCGCCGGCGGGATCGCCCAGGCGATAGCGCGGGCGCGTGCCGGCGCCCCCGAGCTGGCGGACACGCTCGAGGTCGAGGTCCGCAACGAGCGCGAGATCGACGAGGCGCTAGAGGCCGGCGCTCCGCGCCTCTTGCTGGACAACATGGACGAGCGCCAGCTGCGGGCCGCCGTCGCCCAGGTCGCGGGACGCGCTCAGCTCGAGGCCAGCGGCGGCGTCACCCTGCAAACGCTTCGAACGCTGGCGTCGACCGGAGTAGAATGGGTGTCGATGGGCGCGCTGACCCACAGTGCGCCGGCCCTGGACCTGTCCCTGATCTTGGAGGTCTTGCCTTGAATCTGCCCATGGCACCGACGCTGCCAATGGCTCCAGCGCAGGGGCCGGGCACGGGCCTTTCGCCTGCAGAGGTGGAGCAGATGCAGGGGGAGGTGCGCGCCCTGGCGGCGGAGCGCGGCGCGGTGATCCTGGCGCACAACTACCAGGTGCCCGAGGTGCAGGATGTCGCCGACTACGTGGGCGACTCGCTGGGGCTCTCACGTAAGGCTGGCGAGGCCGACGGCGAGATGATCGTGTTCTGCGGGGTGCACTTCATGGCCGAGACGGCGTCGATCCTGTGCCCGGAGAAGAAGGTGCTGATCCCCGATCTCGACGCTGGCTGCTCGCTGGCTGACTCGATCGACTTCGGCCAGCTCGCTGCGTGGAAGGAGCAGTACCCGCAGGGTGTGGTCGTGATGTACGTGAACACGAGCGCCGAGGTCAAGGCGCTGACCGACTACGTCTGCACGTCCTCCAACGCGGTCCAGGTCGTGCGCCACATCTACGATACGCACGGCGAGGACACCGAGATCCTGTTCGGCCCCGACATGTGGCTCGGCGCCTACGTCGAGAAGGAGCTTCACCGGCGCATGCACGTGTGGGACGGCGAGTGCCACGTACACGCGGGCATCCGGCCCGCTGACATCGAGGCCACGCGTGCGGCGCACCCAGGGGCAGACTTCCTGATCCACCCTGAGTGCGGCTGCTCGACGAGCGTGATGGAGTACGTCGCCGCCGGCGACGTCCCGGCCGAGGGCGTGCACATGCTCTCGACCGGCGGGATGCTGAAGTACGCCGAAGCCTCAGAACGCGAGGGCGGCCCCGATCAGGTCGTCGTCGCCACCGAGATCGGCATGCTGCATCCGCTGCGCATGGCCGCTCCCGGCACCGAGTTCATCCCCGCCAACGCCGAGGCGAGCTGCAAGTTCATGAAGATGATCACGCTGCGGGGCCTGCGCGATTCGCTGCGCGAGGAAAAGTACGAGGTGCGCGTCCCGCCGGACATCGCCGCCCGCGCGCGGTTGCCGATCGACCGCATGGTCGCGATCGGCTAGTTGCGACGCTAGAGGATGCCGATGCGGTCGATCGGCCAGTAGGTCGCGAAGGCTCCACCGATGATCCATCCGGTGGGGACGGGTCCCCAGAAGCGGCTGTCATCGGATTCCCCACGGTTGTCGCCCATCATGAACCAGTGACCTGGCGGGACCTTGATCGCCACCGGGAAGTTGCACTCCTGGCTCGAGCCGCACTGGCGGATGTAGGAGTCCTTCTCCCGTTCGAAGTTCGTCTTGCCTTTGGCCCTGCGGAAGACGTGTCCTTCGCGGATATAGATTTCGTCACCCGGCCCGGCCACGACGCGCTTGATGAAGTTGGTGCCCGTGTCCTCCTTGGGGACCGGAGCGGAGCACGCCTGGCCGTTCAGTTTGACGACGTGGGGGACCGATCCGCACTCCTCATTCGTGGCGCCTTCGGGAGGGTGGAATACGGCAATCTCGCCGACGTGCGGTCCGCTGAAGTGCACACCGATGCGATTTACGAGCACGCGCTGACCGATCGCCAGCGTCGGCTCCATCGAGCCGCTCGGAATGCGATAAGGCTTGACTATCCAGGCCTGGATGGCAAGCGCCAGGCCAAGCGCCACGGCCACGATCACGATCAGCTCGACGATCGAGCCCATCGTCGTTTTCTGGTGCTTGCCGCCAAAGCTAGGCCGCCATCCGTTCCGCGCTGGGACGTCTTGGGCTGGCTCCGCCTCAACGGGCTTGGGGCGCCCGGCTGGTTTAGATGTGGGTGTGGGCACGCTCATCGCTAGCTGAACTCCCCGGCGCTATGCGGACCGACACAGGCGACGGCTAGGTTGTCCGCCACGCCCGCGGCGATCTCACGGACCTCCTCGTGGGTGACGGCGTCCAGCGCGGCGATCGCGGCATCGGGGTCGATGTCCTCGCCGAACACGATCTGCTGGTTGGCCGCGTAGCGGGCGACGGCGCCCGTGTTCTCGAAGGACAGCACCAGTCGCCCGGCGGCGTAGGCGCGAGCGCGCTGCACCTCCTCCTCCGTCGGGCCCTCGTCACGCAGCTCACCTACGATCTCGCGCATACGCGTGTAGGCCTCGATGCACTTGGCCGAGTCCAGGCCGGAGCCGAGCTGCAGGATCGGCACGTCGGCGAATGCGTGCGCGATTGCATAGACGGAGTAGCAGAGGCCGCGTTTCTCGCGGATCTCGTCGAACAGCCGCGAGCCCATCGAGCCGCCGAGCAGCGTTGAGTAAATCGACAGCGCCGCACGTTGGCGCACGTCGGTGACCGCCACGTCCGGGCGGTAGATCATCCGCAGGTGGGACTGGTTGGTGTCGCGTTCCTCGACGAGCGTTTCCGGCGCGAAGGGGGGCACCGGGTCGTACGGACCGGGCGCGGCGAGCGCGGGAAAGCGGGCAAAGCGCTCGTGTAACTCCTGCTCCTCGGGTAGATGGTCGAGGTTGCCCGCCAGGAAAGCCCCGCCGCGGGCGCCGGCCCAGCGGCGCTCGCGGAACGCGACGATTCCCTCACGGGTGAAGGCGCGCAGGTTCTCCTCCGGGCCGAGAACCGTCCGCCCCAGGGGATGCTCGCCGAAGGCGGCCCTGTCGATCAGGTACTCGGCGACGGTCGAGGGTTGGTCATAGGCGCGGTTGATCTCCTGGATCACCACGCCGCGCTCGCGGTCGAGCTCCTCTGCGTCGAGCCGTGGCCGGCCCACGAAATCCGACAGCAGGTCGATGGCCTGTGGCGCGGACTCGGCGCGGACGGTGAGGTGGAAGGCGACGAGGTCGTGGCTCGTGTAGGCGTTGAGCACGCCGCCGAGCCGCTCGGCTGTCTCGTTGACCTGCTTGTAGGTTGCGTACTTCTCACCGCCCTTGAAGACGAGGTGCTCGAGGAAGTGGGCCATGCCGTTCTCCTCTGCCCGCTCGTTGCGTGCCCCCGCGTCGAATGCGACGAGCACGGTCAAAGCCCGGGTGCCTCCCAGCGCGATCGTGTATACGGGCAACCCGTTCTGCGGGACTGTGCTCGTCTGGATCGTTGTCATCGGCCCACAATAGTTAGGAATGGGCCTGGGGACGCCGCTAGGTGCCTGCTCGACGGTCCTCCCGGTGCAAATCCCGTTGCATGCAGGCAATTTGTCAATGCGATGGCCATCGCCGCGCTACTGTGCCCGGCGATGGCCGCTACTGAGAAGGGCGTGATCGAGCGCGATGCGCTGCGTCGCCGCCGCGCGGTACTGCGCCTGCGTGCGAGTACCCGTCCGGCGGCCGTGCGCCCTCGCGTGGAGCCGGGAGCGGAGACCGTCGTGGAGTTTCGCGGCGTGTCCAAGCTCTACGGCCCGGGTGGCATCGGCTTGGAGCGCGCGACGTTCGCGGTCAATCGCCAGGAAATGGTGTTCCTCGTCGGCGCGACCGGCTCGGGGAAGTCGACGATCATGCGGTTGCTGGTCAAGGAGCTGGAGCCGACCGAGGGCACGATCCGCGTCGCTGGCCGTCCCCTGTCGGAGATCGGGCGCAAGAAGATCCCTTATTACCGGCGGAATGTGGGTGTGGTCTTCCAGGACTTCAAGCTGCTCCCGACCCGCACGGTGTACGACAACATCGCCTACGCATTGCAGGTCACGGGTGCCCCGCGCAAGCAGATCCGTGCGACGCTGCCGGACATTCTGCGTCTGACCGGGCTTTCGACGAAGCTGCACAACTATCCTCACCAGCTCTCCGGCGGCGAGCAGCAGCGCGTCGCCGTGGCACGCGCGTTCGCCAGCCACCCCCCGCTGCTGCTCGCGGACGAGCCAACGGGCAACCTCGACCCCGAGACCTCGATCGGAATCATGCAGCTGCTGTACCGCATCAACCGCGCGGGGACGACCGTGATCGTGGCCTCGCACGACAGCGAGATGGTCGACAGGATGCGCCGCCGCGTGATCGAGCTTCGTCGCGGACGCATCGTCCGTGACGAGGCCTCCGGCTCCTACGGCTCACGTGATGAGAACACCGACGAGCTCGGTGATCGCCTGCGCCAGGAAGCCGTGGGCACCTCGCCGGACGCCCTGGAGCGGTAATGAAACCAGCGTTCTTCCTGAAAGAGGCGACTAGGTCGATGCGCCGCAATGCTGTTCCGAGCTTCGCGGCGCTGGCGTCGGTGCTCGTGACCACCCTCGTGCTCGGCGTGTTCATCCCGGTTGTGCAGGCGACGAACGGGGCTGCCAACGACATTCGCTCGCGCGTGCTCGTCGATGTCGATCTCAGCCCTGGCGCGAGCTCTGCAGAAGTGGCGCGCGTGAAGAGCGAGCTGCAGCGGGCGCCGCACATCAAGGGCATCCAGTTCGTCTCAAAGCAGCAGGGCTACGAACAGGAGCGCAAGCTGAACCCGCAGGCGTTCGCACTGATCGGCTACAACCCGTTGCCGGACATCTTCCGCGTCACCCCCTCCAGCCCTGATGAGTCGGGGGCTGTGCGGGCCGAGCTCGACCAGTCAAGCCCGCTCGGCACACGCCTGCTCACCGACGCGGCGATCGTTGACGTGCAGAACCGCCAGGCGCAGACGAACACGATCCTGTCGGCCACGCGCACGATCAAGCTCACGATGGCGCTGCTCGCGGGGCTGCTCGTGTTCGCATCGGTGCTGCTCATCTCGAACACGATCCGTCTCTCCCTGTTCTCGCGCCGGCGCGAGGTCGAGGTAATGAAGCTGGTTGGCGCCACCGACTGGTTCATCCGCTGGCCGTTCGTGCTCGAGGGGCTGTTCCTTGGCGCGCTCGGTGGCGCTGGCGCGATCGGTCTGCTGGCGCTCGCCAAGGTCACCCTGGTGGACCCACTGGCGAATACGGTCAAGCTGATCTCCCAGCCGAACATGATCGACTTCCGGCTGCTGATCGTGGTGCTGATGGCGTGCGCTATCGCCGTCTCCGCCGCCGGCTCGGGCCTGTCGCTTCGCCGCTTCCTGCGAGTCTGAGACGGCCGTGGACGCGGCGCGAGGCGTTGTCCTCGATCGCTCGCGTGCGTAGCACGCCACGCTCACTGCGTCCTAGCCTCGCTGGGTCCACGGCCGTCTCAGTGGGCTTGTGACTCAACTACGCTTGCCTGCGTTCATGTCCTCCTCTAGACGACAGTTGCTGATCGCGGCCTTGACCGTGATGCTCCCGATCCTGCTCATAGGGGGGATTTGGCTGGGGGGCCATCCGGAAGAGTTGCCAGGGTTCGCGCGGAGCGCGTTCGAGGTCAACCACCAGACACTCGTGGTGGACGAAGCGATCGCGCGGATCTCGAGCGACTACTACCGGCCAGTCGGCAAGAGCCAGCTGGCGAACGCGTCGATCGCTGGCGCGGTGGGCAGTCTCGGCGACCGCTTCTCCCATTACCTGAACCCGAAGGAATACAGCCAGTTCAATGCGCCTCCGAGCTTCGCGGGTATCGGGGTGGTCGTCGCACCGCAACACCGGGGGCTGGAGATTGGGCGCGTGTTCGACTCCTCCCCAGCGCTGCGTGCGGGGCTGCGGGCCGGCGATGAGATCGTGGCGGTGAACGGCCACAGGCTCCTGGGTCTCTCCGCCGGTACGGCCACGGCGCTGATCAAGGGGCCACCGGGCACCGATGTCACGCTTGAGATCGAACGGCCAGGGAAGGGTCGCTCGAGCAAGCGCACGGTGCGGGTCACGCGTGCGATGATCTCCGAGCCGGTCGTAGCCTCTGAGACGCGAACCGTGCATGGGGTAAAGCTCGGCGTGGTCGCGCTTGCGACGTTTAGTCCCGGGGCGCACGGCGAATTTTCAAGTGCGGTGCAGCGCGAGCTGCACGAGGGTGCGCGCGGGATCGTGCTCGACCTGCGCGCCAACGGCGGTGGCCTCGTGGAGGAGGCACGGCTCATCGCGAGCATCTTCATTGCGAAGGGCACAATCGTCTCAACGCGCGGGCGCACCCAGCCGAGTGAGACGCTCCTGGTCACCGGCCATCCGGTTGCTCCCTCGATTCCGGTGGTGGTGCTCGTCGATCACAACACCGCCTCAGCCTCGGAGATCGTCACCGCGGCGCTGCAGGATCATCACCGCGCCACGGTGCTCGGCACCCACACGTTTGGCAAGGGCGTCTTCCAGGAGGAGGAGCCGTTGTCCAACGGTGGCGCGCTCGACATCACGGTCGGTGAGTACTTCACGCCCAACGGGCGCAATCTTGGCGGCGGCGGCGTCAAGCAGGGCGCGGGGATCGCCCCCGAAGTGTCCCTCCCGATAGGCGTCGTCGATACCCCGCGGGGCCTCACCGCTGCGCTGAATACGCTCGCCACGAAGATCAAGTGAGCGCCGCTCGCCGGCCGGCCGGCAAGTCCTCGGGGACGGTGGTGGCGGTGCTCGACAAAAAGGGGAAGTTCTGGTCGGCTGAACCGCTGTTTCCAGCGCGGCGCTCGGGCAATGGCGATGGCCGGCGCGGCGAGGGATCCCGGCGTCTCATGCTCGGCTCCAATCGTGTGGTGAGGGCGGGGGCGGGCGCTGGATCAAAGGCGGCGCGCGTGGGAGATCTGGTGCTCGTGCAGCCCGCCGGATGGGCGGGGAACGGACGTGCGCAGATCACACGCGTGCTGGGCCGCCCGGATGTTGCACGCGATCTGATCGAGGGGCTAATGCTCGATCGCGGGCTGGCGCGAGAGTTCGAGCAGGGGGTGGAGCGCGAGGCGCGTGCGGCCGCTGAACGAACTCCGCAGGCAACTGCCGGCCGGCGCGATCTGACAGACCTGCCGACGTTTACGATCGACCCGGCGAGCGCACGTGACTTCGATGACGCGATTTCCGCCGAAAGATTAGATCCCACCCACCCGCGGGTGCGCGTGTGGGTGCACATCGCCGACGTCTCGGCATATGTGCCGGAGGGCTCGCTCGTGGACCTGGAGGCAAAGCGGCGCGGCACGAGCGTATATGTTCCGGGCGCCGTCGAGCCGATGTTGCCCGAGGCGCTGTCGAACGATGCCTGCTCGCTCGTGCCGGGAGCGGAGCGCGCGGCGGTGACCGTCGAGCTCGAGCTGCATGGGGCGAGCATCGAGAAGGCCGTTTTCTACCGCTCGCTGATTCGCTCAGATGAGCGTTTGAGCTATGAGCACGTCGATCGGATCTTCGCCGGGCACGAGCGGGCCGCCGCGCCCTGGGGGGAGCCGCTTGCGGCCGCGCGTGAGGTGGCGAGAGCGCTCGAGCAGGCTCGTCGTGAGGGGCACAGCGGCGCGCTGACGCTCGACTCCTCAGAGCCGGAGTTCGTGTTCGACAGCGACGGGCACGTGAGTGAGGTGCTGATGCGCGTGCAGACCGAGTCGCACAGGTTGATCGAGCATCTGATGATCGCCGCCAACGAAGCGGTCGCGCGGCTGCTCTCGGAGCGCGGGACGCCATGTTTGTATCGCGTGCATGAACGTCCTGAGCCCGAGCGTGTGAAGCGCCTCGTCGACCAGCTGTCCTCATTGAAGGTCCCGACGCCGCCGCTCGCGAAGAATATGTCGCCGTCGCAGGCGGCCGAGCTGATGGGGGAGATCTCCAGGCACGTCGAGGCGCACGTGCGCCGCGCGACTGGACCCACGGGTGGGGGGCGCGCGGCGTTGACCTCGCTGATCCTCCGTACCCTCCAGCAGGCCGCCTACTCACCGAAGAACAGCGGCCATGCCGGCCTCGGGACGGCTTACTACTGCCACTTCACCTCGCCGATCCGCCGCTATCCCGATCTCGTGTGCCACCGCGCGCTGCTCTCCGCTGTCGGCGGGGGTGAGCGGGCCCCGCGCGCAGCCGGGCTTGGAGATTTGGCCGAGTGGACGTCTGACCGCGAGCGTGCCGCGATGAGAATCGAGCGCGACGCGGACGACGTGGCGCGCTGTTTCGCCCTGGAGCGGGTGTTATACGAGGACGGCTGGGAGCAGACGTTCGCCGGCGAGGTTGTCGGGTTGATCGCGGCCGGTGCGTTCATCGCGTTCGAGGGGTATGAAGGCATGCTGCCGGTAAGACACATGGCGGGCCCTGAGGGACGCGAGTGGTGGCAGCTCAACGAGCAGAGCACAATCCTCTACGGGGATCGCTCGGGCACCACGCTGAGACTGGGCGATCCTGTCGAGGTACGCGTGGGACGCGTCGATGTGGCCCGTGGCCGGGTCGACCTGATGCCGGCCGCAGATCGCCCGGCAGGCTAGGCTCGGGGGTATGGCGAAGGGCAAGGGCAAGCGCAAGATCGGTGCGGGCGACGTGGCATCCAACCGCTACGCCTCGCACCGCTACGAGCTGATCGAGCGGCTCGAGTGCGGGCTCGTGCTCGAGGGCACCGAGGTGAAGGCGCTGCGCGCCACCGGCGCCCAGCTGAAGGACGGCTACGCTGCGATCAAGGATGGCGAGCTGTGGCTGCACTCGATCCACATCCCTCCGTATGCGCCGGCCTCGCGCGAGAACCACGACCCCGAGCGTCCGCGCAAGCTGCTGCTGCACCGCCGCGAGCTGGACCGCATCGCAGCGCGTGCCTCTGAGCGTGGGCTGACGCTCGTGCCGACGCGCATCTACTTCGCCGGTCCACATGCCAAGGCTGAGATCGCTCTCGCGAAGGGCAAGGATCTGTACGACAAGCGCCAGTCACTGCGCGAGAAGGACACCAGGCGGGACATCGAACGCGGGATACGCGAAGCGCAGCGCTAGAGGTGGCCGAAGCTGTGCCCACCCGAGGAAAGGATGTGTGTCTCGTGCATCCCGAGTGCGAGCACGACGATCAGGCCGACATACACCGCGCCCACGAGCAGCCGGTTGCGTGGGGAGACCCGGTAGTAGGCGGCCTGCTCGAGTGAGCGCGTCCTGCGCTCCTTCCAGCGGTGATAGACCTCCATCCCGCCGAAGAAGAGGATGATCAGGAGGATGAAGTTGGGAAAGACGAACAGCATCGCGGCAACGGCGCCCAAGCCGACGAACCACATCCAGGGAGCCATGGCCGCCATTGCGCGACCACCGTCGAGGGGAACGACGGGGAGCAGGTTGAAGAGGTTCAGGAAGAAGCCGATGTAGGCGAGCGCGCGGAAGAAGTCGCTGTTGCTCGCTTCGCCGATCGCTAAGCATGCCGCCGAGCCGATCGTGCCGAGGACCGGTCCGGCGAGGCCGACGCGTGCCTCGGCGAGCGCGTTCTCGCCGAGCGACTTCGCCATGACCACTGCTCCCAGGAACGGCACGAACATTGGCGCGCTCGCCTTGACGCCCTCGCGGCGCAGCTGGATCACGTGGCCCATCTCGTGCACGAACAGCAGCACGACGAATCCCAGCGCGAACGTCCAGCCCCAGAACAGCGAGTACGCAGCCACGGACACAAGCGCGGTGCCGGCCGTTGTGAGCAGCTTGAGCTTCGGCAGCAGCAGCAGCGCGCCTTTGATCGCGGCCCAGAACTTCGCGCCCAAGGCCACGATCGCCGCGAGTATGCTGCCGATCCGTTTGCGCAGGTTGTGGATCCGGGTGCTCCCGCGCGCGGGCTCGCCGAAGGGACTCTCCCCGTGCGGGGGCGAGGCGGGTGTGCCGCTGGGGATTACCGGCGCAGATGAGGGCAAGGAAAATTCGCCTCTGTCCATGCCCCCATTGTGGCAGCACGGGTAAGCGTTGTCTAAGAGCGGCGTTTTTTTCGGAACGTGCGGGATGAAGCTCTCAGAGGGGTTGCAATCGCTCCAGGGCCGAGCTACTTTGAATCCAGACGCGGAACCGAGCCGCAAAGAGCGAGGCCAACGAGGTGTGAGGCCGCGCCACCCAGAAGGAACGGGCCCTCGGGCCCGGCGCCGGACGGGTTCCTCAGGCGGCCCGGGTCCGCGTCGTTTTCGTTAATGGCGAGCCGGCCTACCGCCGCGGCTCACGAGAGCGACGCGGCCCGCGAGACTCCGGGAGCAGCCCGACTCGCGCGCCGGGCCCGCACGAGGGCTAGAATCCAAGCAGCAACATCCACGGGGACGACAGGCTTCGACGTGGTCGGTTCGTGTGGATGGTCGCGAGTCGAGGTCCCGGGCGGCCTCGTAAAACACCCGGGAAAACCATAAGTGCGGACTCTCACGAGTACG
>JBIOEX010000020.1:0-43415 GCA_044446485.1 Solirubrobacterales bacterium | reverse complement strand
GGCATTCGTGAACGCGATGGGATACGTTCCCGCCCTTCATGCGCATTGGCGTTCCGAAGGAGACGGCTGCGGGCGAGCACCGGGTTGCGCTCGTGCCCGAGGTCGTGGGCAAGCTCAAGAGCAAGGGCCTCGACGTGCTCGTGCAGAGTGGCGCGGGTACGGACGCGCTTGTGCCGGATGACGCCTTTGCAAAGGCGGGCGCGGAGCTGACGCAGGACGTGGGGGAGGTGTGGCGCTCAGACGTGGTGCTGAGCATCGCGCCTCCAGATCCGGAGCGGATCCGCTCGCTTGGCCAGGGGTCGATCCTGATCGGCTTCCTCGCGCCGCTGTCGAGCCCGCAGACGACGAAGGCGCTCGCGGATGCGGGCGCGACGGCATTCGCGATGGAGTCGATCCCGCGCATCTCGCGCGCGCAGTCAATGGACGCGCTGTCCTCGCAGGCCAATGTGGGCGGCTACAAGGCGGCGCTCCTGGGAGCGGAGGAGATGGGCCGTTTCTACCCGATGCTGATGACCGCCGCGGGCACGATCCCGCCGGCGAAGGTCCTGGTCCTCGGCGTCGGCGTGGCGGGCCTGCAGGCGCTCGCCACCGCCAAGCGCCTCGGCGCGCGCACGACTGGATATGACGTACGCCCAGAGGTCGCCGAGCAGGTGCAGTCGCTTGGCGCCCAATGGCTCGACCTCGGCCTGCAGGCAAGCGGCGAGGGTGGCTACGCACGCGAGCTGACCGGCGAGGAGCGCGCGCAACAGCAGCAGGCGCTGACCGACGCGATCAAGGGCTTCGACGTGGTGATCACGACCGCGCTCGTGCCAGGTCGCCCAGCGCCGAAACTCGTCACGGCGGAGGCCGTCGAAGGGATGAAGCCGGGGTCAGTGATCGTCGACATGGCCGGTGAGACGGGCGGGAACTGCGAGCTGACCGAGCCAGGCCAGACGGTGGTCAAGCACGACGTGAAGATCGTCTCGCCGCTGAACTTGCCCGCGAGCATGCCCGAGCACTCCTCGCAGCTGTTCGCGCGCAACGTGCTCGCGCTGCTCGAGCTCCTCACCGGCGAGGACGGCGCGCTCAATCTTGATTTTGATGACGAGATAATCGCTGGCACCTGCGTGGTGCGCGACGGTGAGATCGTCAACCCCGGCGCCAAGGCGGCAGTGGAGGCAGCGCAATGATCATCGCAAGCACGCTCACCACGAACCTCGCGATCCTGATCCTCGCTGGCTTCATCGGCTTCGTGGTGATCTCCAAGGTGCCCAACACGCTGCACACGCCGCTGATGTCCGGCACGAACGCGATCCACGGCATCGTGCTGCTCGGCGGCCTGCTCGTCGTCGGGCTCTCGGGCAACGGCGCCTTCAACAAGGTCATCCTCGTGATTGCGATCGCCTTCGGCACGATCAACGTCGTCGGCGGCTTCCTCGTCACCGATCGGATGCTCGAGATGTTCAAGTCAAAGCCCAAAGCAGCAGGTGATGAGGAGCAGAAAGGGAAGGGCTCATGAGCGCCGTGCTCGCGACGTCATTCCTGCAGGACCAGAGCTTCCTCGACATCCTCTACATCCTCGCCTTCGCGCTCTTCATCCAGGGCCTGCGCGGGCTCTCCGGGCCGACGACGGCAGTGCGCGGTAACCGCATCGCGGCGGTCGGCATGGCGATCGCGGTGATCGCGACGCTACTCAATGTAAACGAGGGCAACTGGGCGCTGATCGTGATCGGCGTGGCACTCGGCACCGCGGTCGGCGTGCCCGCTGCGCGCCAGGTGAAGATGACCGCGATGCCGCAGATGGTCGCGCTGTTCAACGGCGTGGGCGGCGGTGCGGTGTTCCTGATCTCCTGGTCCGAGTTCCGTCTCTCAGACGGCTTCACCGCTTCCCCCACCTACATAGCGATCTTCTCGCTGTTCGCGGCGATCGTCGGTTCGGTCTCCTTCTGGGGCTCGAACATCGCGTTCGGCAAGCTCCAGGAAATCATCCCCGGCAAGCCGATCACGCTCGGCTCCGGACAGCAGTTCGTCAACCTGCTGCTCCTGCTGATCGCGGTGGCGTGCGGCGTCGCGATCGTCGCCGGCGAACACTCGGAAATCCTGTTCATCGTGCTGCTGCTGGCTGCGGCGCTGCTCGGAAACGCGGTCGTGCTGCCGATCGGCGGGGCGGACATGCCGGTCGTGATCTCGCTGTTGAATGCCTTCACCGGCCTGTCCGCGGCGGCGACGGGGATCGCTCTGAACAACCCAGCGCTGATCGTGGCGGGGATGATCGTGGGCGCCTCCGGCTCGATCCTGACGAACCTTATGGCGACCGCGATGAACCGCTCGATCCCGGCGATCGTGGCGGGCGGCTTCGGCGGCGGCGGCGCGGTCGAGGGCGCGAGCGGCGCGGGCGAGCACGCGGGCACGGTGCGCTCCACGAGCGCGGCCGACGCGGCGATCCAGCTCGCCTACGCCAACCGTGTGGTGATCGTGCCTGGCTACGGCATGGCCGTCGCGCAGGCCCAGCACGCGGTGCGCGAGCTGACCAAGGAGCTCGAGAAACGCCAGGTGGAGGTCAGCTATGCGATCCATCCGGTCGCAGGGCGCATGCCGGGCCATATGAACGTGCTGCTCGCCGAGGCCGATGTCCCCTACGACCAGCTCAAGGAGATGGAGGAGGCCAACCCCGAGTTCGGCCGCACCGACGTCTCGCTCGTGATCGGCGCCAACGACGTCACCAACCCAGCCGCCAAGAACACGCCCTCCTCGCCGATCTACGGCATGCCGATCCTCGAGGTCTCAGACAGCAACTCGGTGATCGTGATCAAGCGCTCGATGAACCCGGGCTTCGCGGGCATCGAAAACGAGCTCTACTACGACCCGAAGACCACGATGCTCTTCGGCGACGCGAAGTCGGCGGTCAGCGAGATCACCGCCGAGCTCGGCCAGATTTGATTTAGACCCGCCCACTCCGGCCCCCGCCTGCCCTCTGCGAGACTTGCGCTCGTGATCGAGCGCAGCCAGGCCCTCGCGGCGCTGTCGCAGGACGAGTTCGACGTGGTGGTCGTCGGCGGCGGCATCACCGGCGCGGGCGTCGCCCTCGACGCCGCCGCGCGTGGCTACAGCGTCGCGCTGCTGGAGCGCGCGGACTACGCCTCGGGGACCTCGAGCCGCTCGAGCAAGCTCGTCCACGGCGGGCTGCGCTACTTGCAGAACTTCGATCTCGGGCTCGTGCGCGAGGCGCTGCTCGAGCGCCAGCTGATGGTCGCGCTCGCGCCGCACCTCGTGCATCCGTTGCCGCTCGTCGTGGCCGCCTTCGAGGGCGCCCGTCCGGATCGTCTCGTGGGGGTGGGGCTGAACCTCTACGACGTTATGTCGGTGGACCGCGACCGCCTGCGCTCGCGACGGAGCAAACGCGCGCGCAGCGAGCGCGAGCAGGGCAATCAACCACCCCAGACTGTTGAGGGCGCCTCCTGGAGTCCCGAGCGCCACCGCGTGATCTCAGGCGATGAGGTCCTCGAGCTGCTGCCTGCGCTCGCCGCGCGCAAACCGACGAGTGGCTACCTGTTCTATGACTGCCAGACCGATGATGTCCGCCTCGTCCTCACGGTGCTCGGCGAGGCCGAGCGCTTCGGCGCGGTCTGCGCCAACCGCCTCAACGTCACGGGACTGCTGGAGCAGGACGGACGCACGCGGGGCGTGCGGGCCCTGGACACCGAGAGCGGCGCCGAGCTCGAGGTGCGTGCCGCGAACGTGATCAACGCGACCGGCGTGTGGGCCGATCAGCTGCGCCCGGACGAGCTCCACGACGAGGCCGAGCTGCCGCGCATAAGGCCCAGCCGTGGCACGCACCTGATCCTGCGCCACGAGGACCTGCCGCTGGTGGGTGGCGCGATTGTCCCTGCAGGCAACGGGCGCACGATCTTCGCGCTTCCCTGGCTTGGACGCACGCTTGTCGGTACCACCGATAACGACTACGAGGGGGATCTCGAGCACGTGCAGCCCTCCGCTGAGGACATCGACTACCTCCTGGAGGCGGTGAACGACTTCTTTGGCGCCGCTCTGAACACCGGACATCTGGCGGGCGCCTTCGCTGGGGTGCGTCCCCTGATCTCGACAGGCGACCCGAAGAAGTCGGTCGACATCTCGCGCAAGGCGGAGCTCTATGAGACCTCGAGCGGGATGATCACCATCACCGGGGGCAAGCTGACGACCTGGCGGCGGATGGCAAAGATGACAGTTGACCGCCTCGTCGAGCGCGACGCGCGCGACGCTCCATGCCGAACGCACGAGATCCCGCTTGGACAGGCGATATCCGCCGATGAGCTACCCCGTGTGGAGGGCGTGCCGGTGGAGTCCTACGCTGCGTTGGCAGCGCGCTACGGCGACGCCGCTCATCAGGTGCTAGCGCTTGCAAACGAACAGAGTCCCGCCCATCCCGAGCTTGTCCAGCCGATCGTTAAAGGCCTGCCCGACCTGCTGGCCGAGGTCGCGCTCGCGGCCCGCAACGAGCAGGCACGCAGCGTCGGCGACGTGCTCCTGCGCCGTACGCGCCTGGGGCTGCTGGCGGCACGCGAGCTGAGCACCGGGGACGGGGGGGTGGGCAATCCGATCAATCGAGTTGCCGGCGTGCTGGCCCGCGAGCTCGGCTGGGACGAGGCCCGCCTGGCAGCCGAGCTGCAGGCGTTCGCGGCGGAGGCCGTGGCTGAGGGCATCGTCGCCGAGACCGCCCGTGCCGCCTCCGTAGGTATGCAGGCGCCGCCGGCGATGCCATGAGCGCACCCGCGCGCAGTCTCCAGGCAGGCGAGCTGGGCATCGAGCTCGGCGGGGCTGGTGGGCCTCTAATCATGGGGATCGTCAACGCCTCACCTGACTCTTTCAGCGACGGCGGCCGTCACGCGGGTCTCGATGCCCAGCTCGCGCTGGCCCGTGAGCTACACGGCGCCGGGGCGCAGATCATCGACGTCGGCGGTGAGTCAGCCTCGACCGGTCGCCCGCCTGTTGACGCGGAGGAGGAGATCGAGCTGGTTGCGCCGCTGATCGAGCGTGTGGCGAGCGAGCTCGACGCGATCGTCTCGGTGGACACTTACAAGCCGGCCGTCGCCCGCGCCGCGATCGCCGCAGGCGCGCGGATCGTCAACGACGTCAGCGGCCTGCGCGACCCGGAGCTGGCCACCGTCTGCGCCGAGCACGGCGCTGGGCTCGTGCTGATGCATACCCGCGCCGCGCCGCGCGAACGGCTGCAGGACCCAGACCTCTACGGCGAGATCGTCGATGAGGTGCTCGCCTTCCTCGCCGGGCGCATGGAGCAGGCGCTGGCGGCGGGCATGCGCCAGGAGCAGCTCGTGCTCGACCCCGGCCCCGACTTCGCCAAGACGCCCGCGCAGACGATCCAGCTGCTACGCGGCCTCGAGCGCCTGCACGAGCTGGGTCGCCCGCTGCTGCTCGCGATCTCGCGCAAGGACTTCATCGGCGCGCTCACCTTACGCTCCCCGCGCGATCGCCTGGCGGGCACGCTCGCCGCGCTCGGTTATGGGCTCGACCGTGGCGCGCATATCTTCCGTGTGCACGATGTCGCCGCCTGCGCAGACTTCATCACGGTCCGAGCGGCACTTGCGGGCGAGCTCGAGCCGGGGAGGGATCTGGCTCTGGGTGAGGAAATCCGCTACGAGCGCTAGGCTGCAGATCACTAAGAAACGTCCGAAAACTCCTGAATCTCCCCTCAGACGGAGTTGCAGCGCGATCTGAGGAGTTTCGGACGGTTTCTAAACGGGTGCCGGTCGCTGCTCAACGCGACCGGGCGCCAACCGCCCAATCCGAAATGAAGGAGAAGCACATGTCAGTACTCGATCGTTCCGAGCTACAGGAAAGCCCTCTAGCCGACCTGCATGCAATCGCCAACCAAGTCGGCCTCGATGGTTTCAGGAGATTGCGCAAGGCCGAGTTGATCGACGCGATCCTCGGCGAGTCAGGGGCGGGCTCCGATAAGCGGCAGGGCTCCGGTCCGCCCGCTGAGGATCCGGCCAAGGACGCGCCCGGGGATGGCTCCTCTGGCCGGTCGGATACTCCGAGCAGCGCAGCCGGGAGCGGTGCTCGCAAACGTCGCGCACCTCGCTTGCGGCGCGCGGTGAAGGATGAGGCGCAGGACGCATCCTCAGCCGGGCGTGAGTCCTCGGCGTCATCTTCCGCGGCTTCCTCTCGCCGCGGCGGCACAGCTGACGAGCGTGATGGGCGCAGCGGGCGCGGCGGCGGTCAGCCGAACGGGCGATCGGTGCAATCGCCATCGAAGGCGGTCCGGAGCGAGACTGCTGCCACAGGCGACGATGCCAGCGCCGAGGGGGTGGTCGAGCTGTTGGGCAACGGCTCGGCCTTTCTGCGCGTCAACCCGCCCGAACCCTCCGACGAGGACGTTTACATCTCCGCTACGCAGGTGCGCCGCTGCGAGCTCGTCTCCGGAGACAGGGTGAGCGGGCCGGTCCGGACGCCCCGCCGCTCGGAGCGCTACCCCTCGCTGGTACGCATCGACAACATCAATGGGGCATCCGCCGACGCCGTCTCGGATGGTGCCCGTTACGAGGACCTCCCGGTTTCCTACCCAAGCGAACGGCTCGCGCTGGGCTCGAAGGACCCCACGCTCGAGGCCATCGAGTGGCTCACCCCGCTGGGGCGCGGCTCGCGCGCGGTGATCACCGGCGCTGCGCACGCCGGCAAGACCGAAACCGTGCGCCGTCTGCTGGAGGCGCTCTCCGGTCGCGAGGATCTCGAGGTGACGCTAGTCCTGGCCGGCTCGAGACCGGAGGAGATCGCGGAGTGGCAGGAGGGCTCCGGGCGGGCGGGGATTCCATCTCCCGTCGCAGCGCTCAGCTTCGCGGCCTCGGCGGATTCGCAGGGCCAGGCAGTCGAGCGTGCAGTGGATGCCGCCAAGCGCGTGGCGGCACGCGGAGGACACGCGCTGGTGCTGATCGACAGCCTTGACGGCTTGCAGCCGCAGGCTGCACGCAAGGCGCTTGCGGCCGCCCGCAACCTGCGCGACAGTGGTTCGCTCACCGTGATCGCTACTGCCACACGTCCGTTCGGAGGCGAGACGACGGTCATTGCACTCGATGTGGCTCTTACCTCCACCGGCCGCCAGCCGATCCTGGATCTCGCGGGCAGCGGCACGCTCAAGGCCGAGCTGCTGGTGGGCGAGGATGGCGCCAAGGCCATAACCCAGGCGCGTGCGGCGGCGAGAGAAAGCTAGCGCCGGTAGGCGACCCGGCCCCACGAGGGCTCGGGTGCCAGTTCAATTGGCTCGCCGCTGCTGGCAGAACTTCGATCGGGTTGTACGTAGGCGAAGCCGCAGGTCTCTTCGTCAAAAGCGACGCTCAGCTCACCCTCGTTCACACGCTGGTCCAGCCACGCTCCGCGGAACACCAAACGGCGCAACCAATGGACCAGCGAGCGCTCAGCCGGTCCGACCAGCTCCGGCCAGCAGTCGTTGACATGCTCCCCTAGAGCCGAGGCGGGGTCGAGAATCTCGCCGTTCACAGCTAGGTTGACGAGATCTTCTAGCTCGTCTTCGCCCAAGCGGCCGCCGACGAAGCCGAGCTTCAGTGCCGCCTGCTCGCAGCGCTGGGAGAAGTCCTCCTCGTTGAAGGTAAAGCGCAGCTCTCCATATTCGAGGACGAAGTCCTCTCCCGAGTCGTAGTTTTCGCGGCGCGACGTTTCCATGTCTAAGGCCGGGAATCGGTTTTGGTAGGACCCACCCACCCAGCGTCGGGATCATAAGCCGGGCTCCTGCATTACTGACTGTTGTGAATGGGATTTTGCATCGCAGTTTGAGCCCTCGCGCACCCCGCGCCTGCATGACACCCCTAGCTGGGCAGATGAGGGTGGTGGACGCAGCTGAGCACCGATACGCTCCCGCCGATGGCACGCCTGACCGAGCGAGGACTGCGCCGCTCTGTGGGCGTCCCTGGGCTGTTCGCCACAGCCTACGGCAACGTCGGCTCCTCGATCTACTACGCGCTGGGGCTCGTCGCGTTCTACGCACTCGGACTGACCCCGCTCGTGTTCATGTTCGCGGGCGGGCTGTTCGTGCTGACCGCCAAGACCTACGCCGAGGGTGCCGCCATGTTTCCCGAGGCTGGCGGCTCCTCGTCGTTCGCGCGCCACGCGTTCAACGATGTCGTCTCGTTCTTCGCCGGCTGGGCGCTGAGCCTCGACTACATCATCACGATCGCGATTTCCGCGTTTTTTGTTCCCCACTACCTGGGCGCGTTCTTCCCCAGCCTGACCCACAACCCCGGGGACATCATCGGCGGGCTGATCACGATCGTGCTGCTGGCAGCCCTGAACATCCGCGGATTGGGGGAGTCGGCCAAGCTCAACCTGTTCCTCGCGGTCGCCGACCTGTGCACGCAGGTGCTGCTCGTCGGTCTTGGCATCGTGCTTGTGCTGAACCCCTCGCTGCTGGTCGATCAGGTCCACCTCGGCACGGCGCCCTCGTGGCACAACTTGATATTCGCACTGTCGGTGGCGATGGTCGCCTACACCGGGATCGAGACCGTCTCGAACATGGCCGAGGAGGCCAAGGATCCTGGCCACGACGTCCCCAAGTCGGTCAACCTCGTGCTGATCGCCGTGCTCGGCGTGTACGCTGGGATCTCGGTCGTCGCGTTGTCGGCACTGCCGGTCGTGCACACCGCCCACGGCTACGTGACGGAACTGGGCACGACCTACGAAAACGATCCCGTCCTCGGCATCATCCGGCACCTCGGCCTGCACGGGGTCGTTCTGAAAGTCGCCCAGGATTACGTTGGGGTGCTTGCCGCGACGATCCTGTTTATTGCCACCAACGCCGGTCTGATCGGCATCTCGCGACTATCGTGGTCGCTGGCCGAGCACCGGCAGCTGCCGAGCATCTTCTCGCAGCTGCATCCGAAGTTCCGCACGCCGTGGTTCACGATCGTGTGCTTCTCGATCATCGCCGGACTGCTGATCCTGCCGGGCGAAACCAAACTGCTCGGCAACCTTTACTCGTTCGGGGCGATGCTGTCGTTCACGACCGCTCACGTCGCGGTCATCGCGCTGCGAGTCCGCGAGCCCGACCGCGAGCGTCCCTACCGAATGCCGTGGAATGTGCGCATCCGCGGCTCGGACATCCCGATGACGGCGGTGCTCGGCGCGATCGGCACGTTTGCGGCCTGGTGCGCGGTCGTCGCGCTGCACGGCGAGGCGCGCACGATCGGTATCCCCTGGATGATCGTGGGGATGGCGGGCTACTTCTACTACCGCCACCATCAGGGGCTCGACCCACTCAAGGACTACCGCATCGAGCGTGCAGAGCGCCCGCCGGACTTTCAGGAGCTCGAGTATCGCACCGCGCTGGTGCCTATCTTCGGCGAGGACGTAAGCGCCACCGCGCTCTCGAGCGCTGCCAAGCTGATCGGCACGGATGGCGTCCTCTACGCGATCTTCGTCCTGCCCGTGCCCAGCCAGCTTTCACTTGAGGCGGGTCTCGAGGAAGAGGAGGCGCAGGGTCGCTCGGTGCTCGAGAGCGCTCGTATCAAGGCGCGTCGCAAGGGCATCAAGATCCACACCGGACTGATCCGGACACGCAACCCCGGAGCAGCGATCGTCGAGGAGGCTCAGCGCGTCGGTGCGGACGTGATCTACTGGTCCGCGATCCACGCCCCCACCGGTGAGCAGCGGATCGGCCCAACCGCTGCCTACCTGCTCAGCAAGCGCCCCTGCCGGGTGATCATCGAGACCGAGAATCGCCCATCGCGCGCACCCACCCCGGCGCCGGCCTAGCTGAGCGCGGAGCGCAACGCCTCATCCAGCTCGGGGTGGCGGAAGTCGTAGCCGAGCACGAGTGGCTTGGCGGGCATCACGCGCGCGCCGGTGGTCACGATCCCGGCCATCTCGCCGTAGAGCAGTCCCAAGGCGGCGCCGGGCACCGGCAGCAGCGAGGGCCGGTGAAGCACACGACCGAGGGCGCGGGAGAAGTCACGGCTGGTGACCGGTTCGGGCGCGGTGCCGTTGACCGGCCCCGACCAGTGCTCGTCCTGTAGGGCGGCGCTCATCATGCCGATCAGGTCCTCGCGGTGGATCCAGGACATGTACTGGCTTCCCCCCGCCACCGGCCCTCCCAAGCCGAGCTTGAACGGGAGCAGCATCTTCGCAAGCGCTCCGCCTTCACGGTCGAGCACCACGCCTGTGCGCACCTGCACCACGCGCATCCCCAACGCCGAGGCCTTCATCTCCTCGGCCTCCCAGGCCACACACGTCTCCGCCAGGAAGCCGCTTCCTGCGGGGGCATCCTCGTCGAGCGGCTCCTCGCCGCGCGCGCCGTAATAGCCAATCGCCGAGCTGGCGATCAGCGTCCGCGGGCGAGGCTCGGCGTTTGTGAGACCGTCTAGCAGATGGCGGGTGCCCGTAACACGGCTTGCCCGGATCGCCTCCTTCGCGCGGGCGGTCCAGCGCTGGGCGACGTTCTCCCCAGCGAGATGCACCACAGCGTCGCGCCCTTCCAGGGTCTCCGCCGGCGCCGGTTCGTTCATCAGATCCCACTTGACCGTCTTCACCGGGGATGACCCGCTCGCGCTGAACATCTCCCTTGCGCGGTCGGGATTGCGCGACAGGATCGTGACCTCTACGTCGTGCTCACACAGCTCGGCGACGAGTGCCATGCCGATCAGTCCGGTAGCTCCTGTGATCGTCACGCGTAAGGGCATCGTCACCCTTGTTGTTGTACACCCATCGTGTCGCCTTGGGCGAACCCGACCTCCTGGCCGGCTTGCGCGGTGCCGGCCGTACGGGCCTGGTCGGCTACGGCGGCGGCGACAGCGGGCGCGACATCGCGGTTGAACACCGACGGGATGATGTAGTCCTCGCGCAGTTCCTCGTCGGTGACGATCGCGGCGATCGCACGAGCGGCAGCCATCTTCATCGCCTCGGTGATCTCTGGCGCGCGTACGTCGAGCGCGCCGCGGAAGATCCCCGGGAAGCACAGCACGTTGTTGATCTGGTTGGGGTAGTCCGAACGGCCTGTCGCCATGATCCTCACGTACTGAGCGGCCTCCTCGGGGACGACCTCGGGATTGGGGTTGGCCATCGCGAATACCATCGCGTCCTTGTTCATCCGCGATAGCGCTTGAGCAGGCAGCACCCGGGCGCCGGATACACCGATCACCAAGTCAGCTCCGTCGATTACGTCCGCAGGTGCACCGGATCGGCACTCGGGGTTGGTCACCTCGGCATACCAGCGCTTTATCTCGTTGAGCGATCCCTGCTTGTAGTCCTCACGCTGGACATGAAGAGCGCCTTGAGAGTCTGCACCGATGATTTGACGCACGCCCGCCTCGAGCAGGATCTTGGTCACGGCGATCCCAGCGGCACCAAGTCCGATGACCAGCACCGAAAGATCCTCCAAGCGGCGGCCGGTGAGCTTCACGGCGTTCAGCAGGGCCGCCATCACGACCACGGCGGTTCCGTGCTGGTCGTCGTGGAAGATCGGGATGTCGAGGGCCGCCTTCAATCGCTCCTCGATCTCAAAGCAGCGCGGGGCGGAGATGTCCTCCAGGTTGATCCCTCCAAAGGCAGGCGCGATCAGCGTGACGGCGCGGACGATCTCATCGGTGTCCTTCGTGTCCAAGCACACGGGGAAGGCGTCGACGCCCGCGAACTCCTTGAACAGGCAGCACTTCCCCTCCATCACGGGCATCGCCGCCCGTGGGCCGATATCGCCCAGCCCGAGCACCGCCGTGCCGTCTGAGACGACCGCGACGGTGTTGCGCTTGATCGTGTACTGGAATGCCCTGTCTTCATCCTCGGCGATCGCCAAGCACACGCGCGCCACGCCGGGGGTGTAGGCCATCGAGAGGTCATCGCGCGTCTTCAGCGGATGCTTGTTGTGCTGTTCGATCTTGCCGCCGACGTGCAGCAGAAACGTGCGGTCGATCGTGTCGATGACGCGTGCGCCATCCACCGCCGCGATCGCGGCGAGGATCTGCTCCCAGTGCTCCTGATCTGAAGCGTCCACGACGATGTCGCGCACGCTGTGGTCGGAGTCCATCTCGATCGGGTCGACAGCCACCACCATCCCCCCCGACTCCCCGATCGCGCCGGTCAGCTGTGTGAGCGTGCCCGCGGTGTCGTCGATCTCGACGCGAATCGTCAGGCGGTACTGCGCGCTTGGGGTGACGCTACTCACGGAGGTTGGCTCCTGGGTCGAAGGCGACGTGGACGGGGCGGCTCGGCATCTTATTTACTTGCCGCCCGCCGGCGCCACGCCTGCTAATAGAGTGACCGGTCGTGCCCCATCTCAAGCGAAGACGACGAGCTGGGTGAGGATGAGCCCCGCCGCGCCGAGCGCCGACGGCCAGGAGCGACGCCTGTTTCTGATCGACGGGCCCAGCCTCGTTTATCGGGCCTTCTTCGCGCTGCCCGAGTCGATCGCGACCTCCACTGGCGTACCCACCAATGCGATCTTCGGGTTCGCTTCGATGCTGGTCAAGATCATCACCGAGTATGGCGTCGGCCCGACGGTCGTCGCCTGGGACGCCGGCAGCTCCGGGCGCACCGAGGTCTACTCCGAATACAAGTCCCAACGCCGCTCGCGCCCGGACCTGCTCAAGCAGCAGTGGCCCGCAATGGAACCTCTCGTCGAGGCCTTTGGCTACAGCAACGTCAAAATCGAGGGCTACGAGGCTGACGACGTGATCGCTTCACTCGCGGAGCACGCGCTGCTGGCCGAGCCGCCGGTGCCCGTGATGATCGTCACCGGCGACCGCGACGCCTTCCAGCTGATCGATGGCGAGGGCGTCGTCAAGGTGATGGCGACCTCGCGGGGGATCACCGACACGAAGGTCTACGACCGCGAGGCGGTGATTGATCGTTATGGCATCGCGCCGGAGCTGATCCCCGACTTCTACGGGCTGAAGGGGGACACCTCGGACAACATTCCCGGTGTCCCCGGGATCGGCGACAAGACCGCGAGCGAGCTGATCCAACGCTACGGCTCGCTCGAGCAGGTGTTCGCTCACATCGATGAGATCAAAGGTGCAAAGCGCAAAGAGAATCTGATCGAGCATGCCGAGAACGCGCGCATCTCAAAGCAGCTCGCGACCGTACAGCGCGATGTGGCCGTTGACTTCGACATCGTCGCCGAGTCCATCCGCGAGCCAGATCGCTCGCGCGTGCGCGAGGTCTTTCGGGAGTATGAGCTGCGCGATCCCCTGCGGCGCCTAGAGGAAGCGCTCGGCGACCCCGACGTCGCCGCCCCGGCGTTGCCCGCCGAGGTCAAGCTGAGCGGGCGCGTCCGCGCCGGCTCGCCCGCGGATCTTGCCCGCTTCGGCACGAGCGAGGATGAGCTCGCGCTCGTCGTGCGCGAGACAGAGACCCCCGAGGGCGAGCTGTTCGCAGAAGGGCCACCGTGGCGCTTCGCTGCAGTCTTCGCCGCGAGTGCAACCGAGCCCCCCCAACTCCCCGAGGTGCTCGCCGGCGATTGTGAGGGCCCCGAGCAGGTCGTCGAGGCGATCGGCGAGCGCGCGGTGCTCGCGCACGACGCAAAGGCGCTCGGGCACGTGCCGCACGGCCTCGCGCACGACACGCTCCTCGGCGCTTTCCTGCTGGAGCCCGCCCGGCGCCGGTTCCCGTTTGCCGAGCTGTGCGAAGAGCGCGGCCTGGCGAGCGATGTCGAGGACCCGCTCGCGGCCGACGCGCTGCTGCTGAGTTCGCTGGCTGCCTGGCAGCGCGAGCAGATCTCCGAGCGCGGCCTGCAGGGCGTCATGCGCGACATCGAGCTGCCGCTCGTCGCCGTCCTGCGCGAGATGGAGCTGCTCGGCGTGCGCCTGAACCTCGAGCGCCTCGCTGAGATCACCGGCCGCGTGCGCGAGGAGCTGATCGCGCTGGAAGCGGACATATTCGCCCTCGCCGAGGAGGAGTTCCTGATCTCCTCGCCGCAGCAGCTGGGGGAGATCCTGTTCGAGAAGCTCGGCCTCTCGCGTAAGCGCCGCGGCAAGACCGGCTTCTCGACCGACGCGCGCGTGCTGCAGGCGATCCGTTCAGAGCACGAGATCGTGCCGAAGATCGAGCGCTGGCGCGAGCTCTCGACGCTGGCCAAGACCTACCTCGACGTGCTCCCGGAGGTGGTCGATGAGCGCTCGCGGATCCACACGACGTTCCTGCAGGCCGGCGCCCAGACGGGGCGACTCGCGAGTACCGACCCGAACATGCAGAACGTCCCGATCCGCACCTCACTCGGGCGTGAGATCCGCGGCTGCTTCGAGGCCGAGGACGGCAACGTGCTGATCTCCGCCGACTACTCGCAGATCGAGCTGCGCGTGCTCGCCCACGCCGCTGAAGAGCCAGTGCTGAAGGAGATCTTCGTGCGCGGCGAAGACGTGCACACGGCGACCGCCTCGCAGGTCTTTCAAGTAGCGCCCGAGGCGATCGACCCCGGGATGCGCTCGAAGGCGAAGATGATCAACTACGGGATCGTCTACGGACTGTCCGACTTCGGCCTCGCCGACCGGCTGAACATCCCGCGCGAGGAGGCGAAGGAGTTCATCGATGCCTACCTCGGGCGCTTCACGCGTGTCGCCGCGTTCATGGCCGAGACGATCGAGCGGGCCAAGGAGCAGAGCTATGTAACGACGCTATGGGGGCGGCGCCGGCAGATCCCTGAGCTGCAGGCGCGCAACTACCAGGTGCGGATGCTCGGCGAGCGGCTCGCCGTCAACACCGTGATCCAGGGTACGGCTGCCGACATCATCAAGCTCGCGATGGTGCGCACGCACGCGGCGCTCGCCGCGTCCGGGCTGCAGACACGCCTGCTGTTGACGATCCACGACGAGCTGCTGTTCGAAGGGCCGCCCGGAGAGGAGGGCGCCGCGAGTGCGCTGATCGAGCGTGAGATGTGTGGCGTGTGGGAGCACGACCCGCCGCTGGCTGTCGACGTCGGCGTGGGACAGAACTGGCTGGAGGCCAAGTGAGGGGCGAGGCGCAAATGAGCGCTCGATGCCCGCCGCGTGGATTCGCAAGGGCGGCGAAATGAGTCGCGGGCTTGCCGTGCTGCTAGGCGCCGGTGCAGGCTGTCTCGTGGGCATGCAGGCGCCGATCAACGCCCGGCTCAGCGGCGTGATTGGCAAGGTCCAGGCGGCAACGTTCTCGTTCCTCGTCGGGACGGCCGTGCTGCTCGTGGTGGCCACCTTCGTGAACGGCGGGCTTGGAACTCTGGGGCACACCGGCAGGGCGCCGTGGTGGGCGCTCGCCGGAGGGCTGCTGGGGGCGATCTACGTGACCGTCGCGCTTGTGGCCGTGCAGACGCTCGGCGCGAGCGGCCTGACGGCCGTGGTGATCACCGGTCAGCTCACGATCTCTGTGATGATCGACCGCTTCGGCCTGTTAGGCATCGCCAGGCAGCACGTTGGGGTACCGCGCATCATCGGGCTCGTGCTGCTCGTGGCGGGGGTTGTCTTGGTGGTACGGAAGTAGGCTCACCGCCCTGTCCATGGGACCTGGGCGAACGCTTCGCCCAGCAAGCGCACCCCCTGCTCGATCGCTGGCTCAGAGAGATTGCCGTAGCCGAGTACCAGGCCGGGGGGACCACCTGGGGTGAAGCGGTGCAGGGAGAGACCCTCGACGCCCACGCCATGCTCGCCCGCGACTCGCAGCAGCAGCGACTCATCGATCTCCTCGGGAAGCCATAAGAGCTCGAACAGCCCGGCGTCAGCGCCGCTCGTGTGCGTGCACGGCAGCCAGCGGTCGAGCGCCTGTAGCATGGTGAGACGGCGCCGGTGGTACTGCAAGCGCATACGCCTTACGTGGCGGTCGAGCTCTCCCCGGGCGATGAAGTCGCTCAGCGCAAGCTGACCGACTATCTCCGAGCCGCCGTCCTCGATGCTCTTGCCGGCTGTCAGCTCCCAAGTGAGCCAGGAGGGCAAAAGCATCCAGCCGAGGCGCATTCCGGGCGCCAGGCGCTTGCTCGTGGAGCCGATATAGGTGACCTGCTCAGGCGCGAGTCCCTGCAGGGCGCCTACCGCCACGCGGTCATAGCGGTACTCCGAGTCGTAGTCGTCCTCAATGATCAAACGCTCGTCCCCGGCCCACTCGATCAGCGATGCGCGCCGCTCGGGGGCAAGTACGGCGCCGGTCGGGAACTGATGGGCGGGTGTCACGAGAACGGCTGACGCGTCCGTTTCCGTCAGCGCCTCGACGCACAGCCCTTCCGCATCGACAGGGATTGGGAGCACCCGCAGGCCCGCCTGCTCGACGATCAGGCGGTGAATGTGCCAGCCGGGATCCTCGAGTGCGACCTGCTCCACACCACGGCTACGCAATGCACGGCAAAGCAGCGAGAAGCCCTGCATGAACCCCGTGCACACGAGAATGTTCTCCGGATCAGCATCAGCGCCACGCACGCGGCCGAGATAGCCAGCGAGCGCTTCGCGCAGCACGGGCGTCCCGCGCGGGTCGCCATAACCCAGCGAGTCCAGTGGCGAGTCGCGCAACGCCGAACGCAACGACCGCAGCCACGCCTCGCGGGGAAAGCCTGTGAGGTCGGGCAAGCCCGAGTGGAAGTGGTAGGGGAAGCTCGCAAGCAGCGAGCGGGCGGGCGCCCGTGACGCGGCAGCACGCACTGCTTTCGCGACCTTGACGGGAGCGCCCTGACGTGTCATTAGATACCCCTCCGCCGCGAGCTGACCATATGCCTCGGTCACGGTGCTGCGTGACACGCCAAGCTCCTTTGCCAACCCGCGGGTGGAGGGCAGGCACGTGTCGGCCGAGAGTCGCCCCGAGCGGATCTGCTCGCGCAGCGAGCGCTCGATCTGCTCATGGAGTGGGAGCTCGCTGTCGTGCTCCACCTCTACGAGGAGCTCTGGTCCCCCAACTGGTCTGCTCCAACGTGTCACTACTGGCACTGTAATCGAGACCAGTACGGGCGTAGCATGGCTGACAACCGGATCATTCTTCGACACGGTCGGCGACTAGACGGCCGGGAATCTCTGATCAGGAGGCCTTTATCATGAGCTCGACCACGCCACCCAACCGCGGAGCGGCAAGCAAGATCACGGTCATCGGGGCCGGTATCGCCGGTCTCGTCGCGGCAATCTCCTGTGCGGAGGAGGGAGCGAACGTATCCCTCATCGAGGCCCACGAGAGCATCGGGGGACGGGCGCGCAGCACCGAGGGCCCCTACAAAGCGAACCTGGGTCCCCACGCGATCTACAAGGATGACTCCTCCCTGTGGGGATGGATGAGCGAGCGTCACCTGCTCCCGGCTCACGTCGGTCCACGGCTGAGTGGCGTACGGCTGCGCTGGCAGGGCTCGATTCGTCGTATGCCGCCGCTTGGCGCACTGCCATCAGTGCTGCGATTGCGCGGGCGTGAGGCTCCAGTCGACATGGACTTCCGCACCTGGGTTGCGCGTCACACGGACGAGCCCACGGCCGAGATGCTCTCCTCAGCCGCTGGCGTATACACCTTCCACCACGACCCGGGCGAGCTGTCGGCCGCGTTCGTATGGGCTCGTACCGTACGCCTGTTCCTCTCGGTTCCAACGGCCCGTTATGTCGTCGGCGGCTGGACCGCGCTCGTCTGCGCGCTCGAGCGCCGCGTGCGCGAGCTGAACGTGGATGTGAAAACCGCGACTCGCGTCGAGACACTTCCGGATACACCGGTGATTGTCGCTACCGAGCTCGACCAAGCACGCGAGCTGCTTGGGGACGACGGTCTCCGCTGGCAGAGCGGGAAGACGGTCTGCCTGGACCTGGGGCTCCGTCACCGCCGGGGCGACCCGGCGCTCGTCTCGGATCTTGACGAGGCTGGCTGGATCGGTCGCTACTCCACCACCGAGCCGTCGATCGCACCCGATGGCGAGGAGCTCGTCCAAGCGCAGATGCCGATCCGCCCGGGCGAGAGTGCCGACCAGGCGGGGCTGCGTCTCGAGCACCTGCTCGATGCCGGGCTGGTTGAGTGGCGCGAGCGCGAGACGTGGCGCCGGCGCCAGGTCATGGACGGCCGCTCTGGCGCGCTCGACCTGCCGGGCACCACATGGCGCGACCGCCCGGCGGTGAATCAGGGCGATGGCGTGTTTCTGGCGGGCGACATGGTTGCTGCGCCCGGCCTGCTTGCCGAGGTCTCTTGGGCAAGTGCGATCGAGGCGAGCCGTCTCGCGCTGGAGGCCACGAACGCTGGACGCCCGCGCCTGCGGAAGGTCGCCTGAGGACCCGCGAGGCCGCGATCAGGCCGCGACCCGGATCGGCCGCTTCCTAACACCGGATCCATCGCCCACGAACGACGGCGGCGCGATATCGAGGTAGTGATTGAAAGCCCAGTGGGAGATGTGCCGGCTCTCGAAGGCGCGCGTCACGGCGGTCGCGGCCCGGCTCGGGGTGATCTGCCCGATAGCACGCTGCACGGCCAGCAGCAAGGCGAATTTGCGCCCGTGCGCGTCGGAGAAGGCGCCGTAGCGCGCCAGCGCCTCTTCGCGCGTGCGGGTCCCCGCGATCACTGCGCGCAGCTCACGCCCGCAGGCGAGGCCGAAGTAGAGCGCCGTGCGGATGCCCTCGGCGGTCAGCGGGAGACAGTGCCCGGCGGAGTCTCCGGCGAAGAAGACGCCGTCCTCGGCCGCGCGGCGCAGCTGATGGGGGATCCAGTTGCCCTGGTAGCCCTCCGGCGGCACACCGAGCTCGCCCGCGAGCCTGACGGTCGGCTCCTTGACGTGGTGAGTGGGCCAGAAGGAGCCGATGCCGATCCGTAGCTCATCGCCGGCCGGGAAGCTCCAGCCGTAGCCCGCGCGTATGTAGTTCGAGTCGAGCCACAGTTCCATCTCCTCGCCGCGGCCCTGCGGATGCACCTCCAGGCCGCGCGAGAGGCGGGCGTTCGGCGGCTGGATCGTGGTGGTGTTCGAGAGCACTCGCCGCCAGCCGAGCGCATCAACGATCAGCGGCGCGTGCACCTCGCCGCGGTCGGTCTGCACGGTGAAGCCGTCGCGGCCCGTAATTGTCGCCGTCTCGAGTTCGACCTCGGTGTGGTCGGCCTGATCCCACAGCAGCGCGCAGAACTCGCGATAGTCGAACGTGGCGAATGACCACGGCAGCGGCCAGCGCGAGGTCCGAAACGGCGTGTGGACAGTCAGCTCGTCGAAACTCTGCAGAAACGAGCCCATCAGGTCCATTGCTTGCAGCCACAGGGTCGGTATGCCGCAGGCTGAGGTCTGGCGCTCCCCCAGCTCGTAGCGGTCGAGGATCAAGACCTTCGCCCCTGAGCCGGCAAGCTCGCGGGCAATCGCAAGCCCCGCGAAGCTGGCGCCGCAAACGAGCACGTCGCAGTCACGCCGCACCAGCTGGGTGCGCTCTGCTCCTCGCTTGGTCGCTCGCACAGGCATCGGCCAATCATACGATCGCCACAACGAAGTGCGAGGTGCGCCAGTGGTGGGTGGGCACTCATTCCACCATGCTGCGCTAGGCTTCGGCCGGTGCAAACGCTGATCGAGAAACCCGACGCTCGCGAGGTCGAGGGGTCCAACGGGCTCCTGCTGGAAATCGACGGTCAGATCGTCCCTAACTACGACGCTACCTTCAAGCCCATCGAGGAGGGGCAGGTGGTGACGGGGCACGTCGTGCGAATCGACAAGGACGAGGTGCTTGTCGATATCGGCTACAAGTCCGAGGGCGTCATCGCGGCGAACGAGCTGTCGATCCGCAAGTCGGTCGACCCCAAGGACGAGGTCCATTTGGGTGAGGAGGTCGACGCGATCGTCCTGATCAAGGAGGACCAGGACGGGCGCCTGATGATGTCGAAGAAGCGCGCGCGCTTCGAGAAGGCATGGCGGCGTATCGAAACTGCCGCAGAGTCGGGTGAGCCGGTTGAGGGCACGGTCATCGAGGTCGTCAAGGGTGGCCTGATCATTGATCTCGGCGTGCGCGGATTCCTGCCCGCCTCGCTGGTGGACATCCGCCGCGTGCCGAATCTCGATGAATACATGGGTACGAAGATCGAGAGCAAGGTGATCGAGCTCAATCGCTCGCGCAACAACGTCGTGCTCTCCCGCCGTGCGGTTCTGGAGGAAGAGCGCAAGGAGGTCCGCCAGCAGATCCTCGATCGCCTCCAGCCGGGGCTGGTCGTAGAAGGGCAGATCTCAAACATCGTCGACTTCGGTGCATTCGTCGACCTGGATGGCATCGACGGCCTGATCCACATCTCTGAGCTCTCGTGGTCACACGTGAACCACCCGTCAGAGATCCTCACGATCGGGGACACCGTGAAGGTGAAGGTGCTCGATATCGACCGCGACCGCCAGCGCATCTCGCTGGGGCTGAAGCAGACCCAGGAGGATCCGTGGCAACGGATCGTGGACACCTACAACGTCGACGACGAGCTCGCCGGCAAGGTCACGAAGGTTGTCACCTTCGGGGCGTTCGTAGAGATCCTCGACGGCGTGGAGGGGCTAGTCCATATCTCGGAGCTTGCTCCGCACCACGTCGAAAGCCCGCGCGAGGTGGTACACCCGGGTGAGGAGATTCGCGTGAGAATCCTCGAGATCGACTCCGAGCGCCGGCGCCTGTCGCTGTCAGCGAAGCGGGTCGAGGACCAGATCCTTCCCCTGTCGCGCCCCGGAGACGCCGCCACCGTAGATGATGTCGAGGACACTGCTGATAACGAGGGAGAAGAGACCGGCGCAGAGATGACTGCTGAGGTACCTTCGCCGGAGGCAGAGATCGCACAACAGGTGCCTGAGGCTGAGGCTGTTGAGGTTCCGTCTGAGGTCGGGACGGCGCCTGAGGCTTCTGAGGCAGAGGTTGTTGAGGTTCCGTCTGAGGCCGGGACGGCGCCCGAGGCTTCTGAGGCAGAGGTTGTTGAGATTCCGTCTGAGGCCGAGGCGACGCCTCAGGTGTCTGAGGCTGAGGCCACGGACACCGAGGCACCCAAGGCTGAGCCGGGGCCGACCGCCGAGCACGCGCAGGACTGATGGTCTGAGCGCAAGCGCCGGGCAGATGGAGCCGACGGTGCCCTTGATCGGGCTGACCGGGGGCATGGGGGCCGGTAAGTCGACGGCTTTGAAGGTGCTGGAGCGGCTGGGGGCGGCGGTGCAGTCGACTGACGCGGTGGTGCATGAGCTTTATGAGGGCGAGCAGCTGCGCGACGCCGTGGTCACGCGCTGGGGGTCCGAGATGGCGCCAGGCGGGAAGGTCGACCGCTCGGAGGTTGCGGCGCGCGCGTTCGCCGACGAGAGAGAGCGGACCTGGCTCGAGGGAGTGATCTGGCCGCTGGTGGGTGAACGGATCGCTGTCTGGCTGGAGCAGGTGCGCATCAAGCGCCCAGTGCCGCGAGCAGCGGTGATCGAGGTGCCACTGCTATTCGAGGCGGGGATGGAGGGGCTCTATGACGCGACGATCGCCGTTGTGGCCAGCGAGGAGTTGCGCGCCGCACGCGCCGCGGGACGTGGGCACGCGCTGGCGGACGAGCGCGCGGCGCGCCAGTTGGGGCAGGAGGAGAAGGCAAGGCGGGCGACGTACGTGGTGTGCAACAACGGCAGTGAGGAAGAGCTGGAGCGGGAGCTGTCGGGCGTACTCGACAAGCTTGGGAGATGACCGACCAGAGACCGGCAAGCAGGCCGACGCTCGGTGCGCTCGTGGCGGTGGTCCTCGTGGTGGTGATCGGGCTGACGCTCTACGGAGTGCATCACGCGGTGCATGAATCGGCGTTGCCGCTCGATGATGTGAGCGTGATCCGCGAACAGGCCGCGGCGAAGCATCTCGACCCGGCATTGATCGCGGCCGTGATCTACGCGGAGAGCAAATTCGAACCGCGCACCTCTCCGGCGGGCGCTGAGGGCTTGATGCAGATTGAGCCGGCGACAGCTGAATTTCTGGCCAAATTGTCGGGTGGATACCGCTTCACGACCAGCGATCTGGCAACACCGAGCGTGAACGTTGCCTACGGCAGCTACTACCTGCGCTATCTGCTTGACCACTACGGCGGTGAGGAGATGCTGGCTGTAGCTGCTTACAATGCCGGCTTGGCAAATGTGGACAGTTGGGTGGCCAAGGCGCACGCCCAAGGCAGGCAGCTGTCGGTCGATGCGATCCTGTTCCCGGAGACGCGCGCGTACGTGCGGCGCGTGCTTTCAGCCCAGCGGGCCTATCGGGCCTCTTATGCCCGTCAGCTCGGCTTGAACTGATCTCCCCCTGCGGCGCTCGCTACGGTAGGAGCTGTGCCCGAGTTTCGTCTCGACAGTGCCTTCACCCCAACCGCCGATCAGCCGAAGGCGATCGAGTCGCTGGCTGAAGGGGTGGTTGAGGGCGAGCGCTTTCAAACCCTGCTCGGTGCGACGGGTACCGGCAAGACGATGACGATGGCGGGCGTGATCGAGGCTGTACAGCGCCCGGCGCTGGTGATCGCACACAACAAGACGCTGGCAGCGCAGCTGTGCAACGAGTTCCGCACGTTCTTCCCTGACAACGCGGTCGAGTATTTCGTGTCCTATTACGACTATTACCAGCCCGAGGCCTATGTGCCGAGCAGGGACCTGTACATCGAGAAGGACTCGGCTATCAACCAGGAGGTCGACCGCCTGCGTCACGCGGCGACGGCGGCGGTGTTCGCGCGCAGGGACGTGATCGTCGTGGCGTCGGTCTCGTGCATCTATGGGCTGGGCTCGCCAGAGACATATGAGATGAACATGCAGATCCTCAGGCGCGGGGAGACGATCGATCGCGAGCGGCTGCTTGCGAAACTGGTGTCGATCCAGTACACGCGCAACGACACGGTGCTCTCGAGGGGCGGCTTCAGGGTTAAGGGGGAGACGCTGGAGGTATTCCCGGCCTACGCCGAGACGGCCTTTAGGGCGACGCTGTTCGGGGATGAGGTCGAGCGTTTGCAGCACTTCGACCCGCTGACGGGGGAGCTGATCGAAGACGACATAGAGCACGTGGCGATCTGGCCGGCGACGCACTACAACGTCAAGGAGGGCACGATCGAAGCCGGCGTAGCCGCGATCGGGAGGGAGTTGAACGAGCGCTGCGCGCAACTGGAGACGGAGGGCAAGATGCTCGAGTCCCACCGGCTGCGCCAGCGGACGCAATACGACATGGAGATGCTCAGGGAGATGGGGTTCTGCTCGGGAATCGAGAACTACTCGAGAATCCTTGACGAGCGTAAGCCGGGCGAGCGGCCGTACTGCTTGATCGACTACTTCCCCAAGGATTTCGTGTGTTTCATTGACGAGTCCCATCAGACGGTGCCGCAGATCGGGGGGATGCACGAGGGCGATAGATCGCGCAAGCAGACGCTCGTCGACTATGGCTTCAGGCTGCCGAGTGCTCTGGACAACCGCCCCCAGACCTTTGAAGAGTTCCTCTCGATCACACCCCAGCTGATGTTCGTCTCGGCGACCCCCGGCGAGTACGAGCGGACACGCTCGGGACGGGTGGTCGAGCAGATCGTCAGGCCGACGGGGGTAGTCGACCCGGTGATCGAGGTGCGCGAGTGCAACAACCAGATCGATGACCTGATGAACGAGGTGCGCGGGCGCGTCGATCGCAACGAGCGTGTGCTGGTGACGACGCTGACGAAGAAGATGTCGGAGGACCTGTCGCAGTATCTGCTGGAGATGGGGTTTAAGACGCGCTATCTGCATTCAGAGATCGACACACTGGAGCGGATCCAGATCATCAGAGACCTGCGGCTGGGGGAGTACGACGTCCTCGTCGGGGTCAACCTGCTGCGTGAGGGTCTCGACCTGCCCGAGGTTTCCCTCGTGGCGATCCTCGACGCCGACAAGGAGGGCTTCTTGCGCGGGGAGACCTCGCTGATCCAGACGATCGGCCGCGCGGCGCGCAACATCGAGGGCACCGTGCTGATGTACGCAGACAGGGAGACGAAGGCGATGAAGGCGGCGATCTCCGAGACCGACCGGCGGCGCGCGATCCAGCTGGCCTACAACGAGGATCACGGGATCACGGCTGCCACGATCGTGAAGGGCATCTCCGACATCGCGGAGTTCCTACAGGCCGACAGCAAGGTCCCGAAGAAGGGGCGCAGCCGGCGTGGCAGCGCGCGCAAGCGGGCCGGTAAGGAGCTGCCGGAGAACGAGCTCGAGCGCATGGTTGTCGAGCTCGAGGAGGAGATGGCGGTAGCGGCGGAGGACCTGCGCTTTGAGTACGCCGCTCAGCTGCGCGACGAGTTGCGCGAGCTGCGCCGCGACTTGCGAGAGATCCAGGCGAGTGAGGCTCCGGCCGGGAAGATCGCTTGAGCGCGTGCTCGCAAGTGGGCGCGGCGGGCGGCATTGTAGGATGGCCCGGTGGAGCTCGACCGGCAGAGCATCGAGAGGCGTGACTTTCCAATCGGCCGGCGGGGTTATGATCCCGCGGCCGTAGACGCGCACATGCACGTCCTCGCTGCGGAGGTCGAGGAGTTACGGCGCACGCTGGAGCACCGCGCGGGCGAGACACTTGGTTCTAGCGCGGGCACCCAGGTGCAGGGCATTCTTGAGGCCGCCGAGACGACCGCTGCCGATATCGAGCAAAAAGCCTCCGAGGACGCGCGCCAGACGCGCGCGCAGGCCGATAGCGACGCTGAGCGCACGCGCGCGGATGCGGTGAAGCAGGCAAGGGCGCATGTGGCCGCGGTCGCACAGGCCACGGCCGTGCTGATCGAGCGCGTCGAGTCGATGGACGGGGAGACGAGCACGCTGGTGGAGAGCCTGAGCGCCGGCGCGGGCAGGCTTGCAAACGACCTCACTGCGGTGGAGAGGGACATGGCGGAGCTCTATGACGCCGCCGCGGGACGCGGCGGACACACGCCGCAGGCCGATCCCCCTCCCGTGGCGCCGGTGCCGGCTGGAGATCCCGCAACCTGGGTACCCGCAAAGCAGGACAATCCGGAGGTAGTGCCAGCAGCCCCCGCACCACCTGCGGCCGCTCCCGCAAAACCGCCTCTGCCACAGCCCGAGCTCTCATCACAAGTACCGCTGCAATCTGCCAGCGAGGCGAGCGGCGAGAACGGGGATCTGTATGGAGCGCGCCTGATCGCGCTGAATATGGCTATGAACGGCGATTCACGCACAACGATCGACCGCTACCTGGCCGAGCACTACCAGCTGGCCGACCGGCAGAAACTGCTCGACGAGGTATACGCGGCAATCGAGGGCTGAGAGGCACGGCAGGCGGGTCCTTCGCATATCGAACATCTGTTCGCCGTCATAGAATGGCCGAGACATGCCGGTAAGCGATCAGATCGTCGTCTCGGGGGCGAGAGAGCACAACCTGAAGGACATCTCGCTGTCGTTGCCACGCGATGCGCTCGTGGTGATCACGGGGCTGTCTGGCTCAGGCAAGAGCAGCCTGGCGTTCGACACGATCTACGCGGAGGGGCAGCGGCGCTACGTCGAGTCTCTGTCGGCCTACGCGCGGCAGTTCCTCGGGCAGATGGACAAGCCCGACGTGGACTCGATCGAGGGTCTCTCGCCCGCGATTTCGATCGACCAGAAGACGACCTCGCGTAACCCGCGCTCGACGGTCGGCACGGTCACCGAGATCTACGACTACCTGCGCCTTTTGTGGTCGCGTGTGGGCAAGCCGCACTGCCCGATCTGTGGGCGGCCGATCGTGGGGCAGTCGGCGGAGCAGATCATCGATCAGGTGATGGAGCTTGGGGAGGGGGCGCGCTTCATGGTGCTCGCCCCTGTGGTGCGCGGGCGCAAGGGGGAGTACGGCAAGCTGCTGGAAGAGTTGCGCGCTGACGGGTTCGCGCGCGTGAAGATCGACGAGCGGCTGCGGATGCTGGAGGAGTCGATCGTGCTGGACAAGCGCTACAAGCACGACATCTCGGTCGTGGTCGACCGGCTGGTGATGCGCCACGACGTGCGCAAGCGCCTTGCGGACTCGATCGAGACCGCGGTGAGCCTCGCCGAAGGGCTCGTGGAGATCGAGATCATGGGCTCGGCCTCCTCTCTGCAGGAGCCAGAGCACGCCACCGGCGCGAAGGGTGCGCGCGCGGCGGCCGTGCAGATCGTGCCCGGTGAAGTGCCCGAGCCGGGCACGATGTTCACCTTCTCGGAGCGCTTTGCGTGTCCAGTGCATGGCCCATCGCTGGTCGAGCTGGAGCCGCGGATTTTCTCGTTCAACTCGCCGCACGGGGCGTGTGAGCACTGCACGGGGCTGGGCGCGCAGATGGAGATCGACCCCGAGCTGGTCGTGCCCGACCCGTCGCTGCCGATCGCCGAGGGCGCGCTTGCCCCGTGGGCGAGCAGCGCATCGAACTACTACGAGCAGGTGGCAGAGGCGATCGCTGAACGCTACGGAGTTGATCTGACGGTGCCATGGGCACAGCTGCCGGTGCAGATGCGCGATCTGTTTATGAACGGGACAGACGAACGGCTGCAGATCACCTACCGCAACCGCTACGGGCGCCGGCGCTCGTATGCGACGAAGTTCGAGGGAATCGTGAAGAACCTGCAGCGCCGCTATCGCGAGACGGACTCCGAGGGGACGCGCGAGAAGATCGAGCAGTTTATGTCGCTGCGTGCCTGTCCCGTGTGTGGGGGGGCGCGGTTGCGGGCCGAGTCGCGCGCGGTGCTGGTCGCGGGGACGCCGATCGACGAGTTCTGCGCAATGTCTGCGCGGCGGGCCTTGGAGTGGCTGGATGAGATCGAGCTCTCAGAGACCGACCGGCACGTGGCCCGGCTGATCTTGCGCGAGATCTCCGAGCGGCTGAGGTTCCTGGAGAACGTCGGGATCGGCTATCTGTCGATGGATCGCGCCGCCGCGACGCTGTCCGGGGGGGAGGCGCAGCGGATCAGGTTGGCGACGCAGATCGGATCGTCGCTGGTGGGCGTGCTGTACATCCTCGACGAGCCCTCGATCGGGCTGCACCAGCGTGACAATTCGAAGCTGATCGGGACGCTGGAGCGGTTGCGGGACCTGGGAAATACGGTGATCGTGGTTGAGCACGACGAGCAGACGATGCGCGCGGCCGATTACATCGTCGACATGGGCCCGGGCGCGGGTGAGCACGGCGGGCGGATCGTCGCGCAGGGGACCGCAGCGCAGGTGCAACTCGTGAAGGAGTCGGCTACTGGTCAGTTCCTGGCAGGGACGCGCACGATCCAGGCGCCCGCAAAGCGGCGCACTCCGGCAGGCTATGTGGAGATCCTCGGGGCGAGCCAGCACAACCTGCGCGATGTCGACGTGAAGGTCCCGCTCGGCGTATTGACGTGCGTGACGGGCGTGTCCGGATCGGGCAAGTCGACGCTCGTCAACGAAGTGCTATTCAAGTCGGTGGCAAGTCGCCTGCATCGCGCGCGCCGGCGCCCGGGCACGCACCGCGCGATCAATGGTCTCGACCAGCTCGACAAGATCATCGCCGTCGACCAGTCCCCGATCGGACGCACCCCCCGCTCCAACCCGGCGACGTATACGGGCCTGTTCGACGTGATCCGCGACCTGTTCTCAAAGACGCAGGAGGCGCGCACGAGGGGATACAAGCCCGGGCGGTTCAGCTTCAACGTGAAGGGGGGTCGCTGCGAGGTCTGCAGGGGGGATGGGCAGATCAAGATCGAGATGCACTTCCTGCCGGATGTGTATGTGCCCTGCGAGCAGTGTCACGGGAAGCGGTACAACCGCGAGACGCTGGAGGTGAGGTTCAAGGGGAAGAGCATCGCCGACGTGCTCGACATGGCGATCGAGGACGCGCTTGGATTCTTCGAGCACATCCCCAAGGTGCGCCGGCGTTTGGAGACACTGAACGCCGTGGGGCTGGGTTACGTGCGCCTCGGCCAGCCGGCGACGACGCTCTCTGGGGGGGAGGCCCAGCGCGTGAAGCTCGCGACCGAGCTGTCGAAGGTGGCGACGGGCCGCACGCTGTACATCCTCGACGAGCCCACCACAGGGCTGCACTTCGCCGATGTGGAGCGGCTGCTGGAGGTGTTGCAAAGGCTGGTCGACGCGGGGAACAGCGTGGTGGTGATCGAGCACAACCTCGACGTGATCAAGTCAGCCGACCGGCTGATCGACATGGGTCCGGAAGGGGGAGAGGACGGAGGCATGGTGATCGCCGCCGGCACCCCCGAGCAGGTGGCGTCCGAGCCGGTGTCGTACACCGGACAGTTTCTCTCAGAGCTGGTGGTCCCGGCGAAGCGCGGAGCGAAGAAATCACGCGGAAAGGGCACCGCGCAGAGAAAGCCCCGCCCGAAGGTCGCCGCTTGAGCGATAACGACCTGGCGCGCCAGGCCCGGCTGTGGGCGCAGAAGTGGCGCTGGTACGAGCGCAATTCGCTGCCGTGGAACCGAGCACGCCTCCACTGGGAGCTGATGCGCCGCGAGGCGTTCGCGCGCTGGCCGGTACACGGGAACGTGCTCGAAGCATTGCGTGAGGGACGGCTGGAGATCGGGGCGGGAGCGCTGCTCGAGCCCGGCGTGTGGATCACAGCTCCAGGGAATGCGCGGGTACGGATCGGCAAGGGGACATTTCTGAATCTCGGGGTGATGATCGCCGCAGAGGAGCTCGTGGAGATCGGCGATCACTGCATGCTGGCGAACGGCTGTTTCGTGTCCGACGCCTCCCACCGCTACGACGACCCCGATCAGCCGGTGCCGTGGCAGGGATTTGAAACGAAGGGCCCGACGCGGATCGGGGATAACTGCTGGCTTGGCGCGAACGTGGTGGTGACCAGCGGCGTGAGCATCGGCGAGCGCTGCGTGATCGGTGCGAACAGCGTCGTCACGCGTGATATCGAGCCATTCTCGGTGGCCGCTGGCACACCCGCGAAGGTCCTCAGAGAGGTCGGCTACGAGTCTTAGCTCAGCCGCGCGTGCAACTCTGCCAGCTCGGCGGGGTCGATCGAGTAGGTGTGCTCGGGGCCGGGATAGCGCCGTGAGCGCACGTCCTCCACGTAGGCCGCTACGCCCGCGTTCATCTCGTCCTGGAGGTTTGCGTAGCGCTTGACGAACCGCGCTCCAAGGCCGTCGCGGATGCCGAGCAGATCGTGGAACACGAGCACTTGCCCATCCGTGGCGGGACCGGCACCGATGCCAATCACGGGGATCTCGATCTTGGGCATCAACTCCTCAGTGACGGCGGCGGGGATCGCCTCGAACACGAGCGCGAAGCACCCGGCGTCCTGCAGGGCGAGCGCCTGCGCGGCGATCTGAGCGGCTGCGGCCGCGGTGCGGCCCTGGGCCTTCCAGCCACCGAGAGCGGTGGCGGTCTGGGGAGTGAGGCCGACGTGACCCATTACGGGGATGCCCGCACCCACGATCGCGCGCGCGCGGCTGACCGAGGAGGATCCGCCTCCCTCGAGCTTGACCGCCTCGCAGCCGGCCTCCTTGACCATACGCAGGGCATTGGTGATCGCCTGCTCGTCTGAGACCTCATAGGAGCCGAACGGCATGTCGCCGATCAAGAGCGGGGTCCGCAGCCCGCGGCGGGCGGCGCGAGCGAGCACGAGCATGTCGGAAAGCTCGACGGGCGTTGTCGAGTTGTATCCGAGGACGGTTGTGGCGGCCGAGTCGCCGACGAGCACCAGGTCGACGCCCGCCGCCTCGGCGGAGCGAGCGGACGGGTAGTCATAGGCGGTGACCATCACGATCGGTTCGCCAAGCCGCTTCTTTTCGGCCAGCAGTGGCAGCGTCATCGGCAGACGGCCGGGGTCAGACGGGGCTTGGACGGATGTGTGGCTGGACATGTGGTTCCTCTCTGATGTGGTTGACGCCCTACGCGAGTAGGGTCGCCACCTCGTCGTCGATCGTGATGATGCGGTTCCTCGGCGCCTGCACGTGGACCACGCGAGGCTCGTAGTGGGACAGCTCGGCCTGGTCGTACTGGCCGTAGGAGATGACGATGATCGTGTCTCCGCGATGCACGAGGCGGGCGGCGGCGCCGTTGATGCACATGGCGCCCGAGCCGCGCTCCCCGGGGATCGTGTACGTCTCAAAGCGCGCACCGTTGTTGATGTCGACAACGTGAACCTGCTCGTACTCGAGGATGTCGGCGGCCTCCAGCAGGTCCGGGTCGATCGTGATCGAACCCACGTAGTGCAGGTCGCAATCGGTGACGGTTGCCCGGTGAATCTTGGACTTGAGCATCACGCGCTGCATGTGGTGAACGCCTTTCCTGGGGGCTGTGGACTGAGGGTTGCTGCGGGACTTGGGAGCAGAGTCGCGTTGTCGATCAGACGAATCTCGCCGACGCGTGCGGCCAGCACGAGCAGCGCTGGACGATCGAGGTGGTCGAGTGCATCGAACGTGTTGGGATCGACGACCGCCACGTATTCGGGCTCCACGCCGAACGGGTGCATCGCTTCGCGGGCGGCGTCAAGCAACGCCTCGGCGTGACCCTCGCCCGCGGCGAGGACTGCGCGGGCGGCGTCAAGGGCAGCGGGCAGCGCCAGTGCGCGTCGGCGCTCATCCGGGTCGAGCAGCGCATTGCGACTGGACATCGCCAGGCCGTCGGGCTCGCGTACTGTCGGGCAGGCTTCGATTCGCACCGGCAGGTTGAGGTCGCTCACGAGCCGGCGAATGACGAGGAGCTGCTGGGCGTCCTTCTGGCCGAAGTAGGCAACATTGGGCTGGGCCATGCTGAGCAGCTTCGTCACGACCGTGGCCACGCCACGGAAGTGCTCGGAGCCGCGCGCGGCGCCCTCCAGGCGCTCGGTCACGCCCAGCACTTCGACCGAGGTCGCGAAACCAGCGGGGTAGACCTCCTCGGCTGAGGGCGCGAACAGCACGTCCGCGCCCGACTGCGAGGCGAGTCCGGCGTCGCGGTGCTCGTCGCGCGGATAGCGCTCCATGTCGGAGCGCTCGTTGAATTGGGCCGGGTTGACGAACAGCGAGACGACGACAAGGTCGCATTGCTCGCGCGCGGAGGTGATGAGCGAGAGGTGACCCTCGTGCAGAGCCCCCATTGTGGGCACGAGGCCGATCGTGAGCCCCTCACGCCGCGCGGGCGCGAGCGTGGCGCGCAACTCATCGGCTGTGCGCACGGCTCTCATGCGCAGAGCGGAGTGTGGTGACGGTAGCTCATCGGTTTCGGTCCAGTTCCCTACGGATACCGGCGCGACTTCAGAGTCAAACGGGCACTGCATCAGGTTCCCTTTGAGCAAGCTAGATAGTGGCCTGACCCAATAATGGTACCGCTGTGGACGGCGTCTGGGAAGAGCAGGTGACCAACTGTGCTCAAGCTCACACGAGCGCAGGCCGACCGTCACCAGGCATCAATGTACGGGCGCTTCTTGCCCGGGCGTTGCCGCCACTGAGAAGTGTTCTCGTCAAACAGCGTCGCGATCCAGCGCCTGGAATCAACGGGGTCGATGACGTCGTCGATCTCGCCGTAGGCGGCCATGTTCAGTCCCCGGCCGTGCTCGTAGGCCGCGGCCACCGTCGCCTGGAATACGCGCTCGCGCTCTGCGGGGTCCTCGATTGCGTCGAGCTCGCGCCGCATGCCGAGCTGCACCGCACCCTCCAGGCCCATGCCCCCAAACTCCGAAGTTGGCCAGCCAACCGTGAACAGCGGCGCCTTGAAGCCGCCACCGGCCATCGCTTGCGCGCCAAGCCCGTAGCCCTTGCGCAGCACGATCGTCCCGCAGGGCACTGTGAGGTTTGCTCCCGCAAGGAACATGCGCGCGAAGTGGCGGACGGTCGCGGTTCGCTCGGCCGCTGGGCCGACCATGAAGCCTGGGGTGTCACAGAGGAACAGGATGGGCAGCTCGAACGCATCGCAGAGCGCCATGAAGCGCGCTGCCTTGTCGGCGCCATCGGCATCGATCGCCCCGCCCAGGTGGGGCGGGTGATTGGCCACCACTCCCAGCGCCCGGCCGTCCACCCGGGCCAGTGCGGTCACGATGCCCGCCCCAAACCCGCGGCGCAGCTCGAGCACGGCGTCCTCGTCGAAAAGCGCCTCGAGCACCAGGCGCACGTCATAGATCTGTCTGCGCCGCTCGGGGATGATGTCCCGCAGCCGCCGCTGGTCCGGCACCCGCACGTCGTCCGCGGGAGCGCCGAAATAGGAGAGGTAGCGTTTGGCCGTCGCCACCGCCTCGCGATCGTCCGCGACGCGCAGGTCGACGACACCGTTTGCGTCCTGCATCTCAACCGGGCCGACCTCGGCGGCCTCATAGACACCCAGCCCTCCACCCTCGATCATTGCCGGGCCGCCCATGCCGATGCTCGAGTCCTCGGTGGCGATCACCACGTCGCAGCACCCGAGTAGTGCGGCGTTGCCCGCAAAGCAGTTTCCGGAGGCGATCCCTACGAGTGGGACGAGCCCGCTTAGGCCTGCGAAGAGGTTGAAGGCGCGGCAGTCCAGGCCCGCCACGATCGCCATGTCGACATCCCCCGGGCGCCCCCCGCCCCCCTCGGCGAACAGAATTACCGGCAACTTACGCTGTGCGGCGATCTCAAACAGGCGATCCTTCTTCGCGTGGTTGCGTATGCCCTGGGTGCCGGCGAGAACCATGTAGTCGTAGGACATCGCCACGCACCGCTGGCCCTCGATCTCACCGATCCCACCGACCATGCCGTCGGCGGGAGTGCGGGCGATCAGCTCCTCACGCGAACGCCGGCGCTCCTGGGCGGCGAAGAGCAGCGGCCCGTACTCGACGAAGGTGCCCTCATCCAGGAGATCCGCGAGGTTCTCGCGGGCGGTGCGCCGCCCGAGCTCGTGACGCTTCGCCACTGCCTCTCCTCGCGCCGCGTCCAGTCCGATCTCGTGGCGCTCATGCACTGCCAGAAGGTCCGCGCGCTCACCGCCGCCCGTTTCGGCATCCGTCTCGGAGGGTGGCGCCATCGCGAGATCATCGCTCATAGCATGTAGGCGATGTCAGCCGAGGAGAGCGAGCAGTCGCCGTCCGAGCGGCGTGAGGCCCTGAAGGAGGTCTTGGCGCAGGCGCGGGGCTGCGTCCGCTGTACTGAGCTCGCGGCGACTCGCAAGACGGTCGTATTTGGCGCGGGCAACGCGGATGCGGATCTGATGTTCGTGGGGGAGGCTCCAGGCGCGAGCGAGGACGAGCAGGGCGTACCGTTCGTCGGACGGGCAGGCAAGCTGCTGGAGCAGCTGCTCAGTGAGGTCGGCATGACTCGCTCGGAGGTGTTTATCGCGAACGTGCTCAAGTGCCGCCCCCCCGGCAACCGCGACCCCCTGCCCGTCGAGATCGACAATTGCCAGGACTATCTTCACCGCCAGGTCGAGCTGATCCAGCCGTCGGTGATCTGCACGCTTGGCAACTTCTCGACGAAGCTGCTGCGCGACGACCCCACGGGGATCACGCGTTTGCACGGCCAGCCGGAGGTGCTGACACTCGGCAGCCGCGCGGTGCGGCTCTATCCGATCTTCCATCCTGCCGCGGCGCTCTACACACCGCGGATGCTCGAGACATTGCGCGAGGACTTCACGCGGCTGCCGGAGCTGCTGGCGCTAGGCGCTCCCGAGCAACCGCAGGCATTGGAGGTGCCGGAGGCGATGCCCGAGGCGGCACCGGCAGAGGTGGTGCAGCCGGGCTCCGAGATCGACCAGCTCGGGTTGTTCTAGGCATTTTTCAGACCCGATTTCCCTTGAAAAGAGGGGAAATCGGGAGCAATGCCGAAATTTTCGGGCTAAGGGCTAAAGCAAGGCACGGTAGGTGCCGATAAGGCCCTGTCTCCATCCCTCCAGGAAGCACGATCGGCCCGCGTCCCTTTCTCCCGCGGGCCGATCGCATTTAAGGCTCCTCCTCAAGCGCCCCGACCGAACCGCCTATTTCCAACACGCTCTAAGGTCTCGGCGTGAGCGTAAGCGTCGTCGAGACCAAGGACCCACGCGAAACCGAGGCGCTGGGCGCTGAGCTGGCCGCTGGCTTGAAGGATGGGGATGTGGTGCTCGTACGGGGGGAGCTGGGCTCTGGCAAGACGACGTTCGTGCGCGGCGCGGCGCGGGCGCTGGGCGTCACCGATCCGGTCACCAGCCCGACGTTCAGCATCGGCCACCGCTACAGAGCTACACACACGACCGTCTCACACCTGGACCTCTATCGGCTGGTTGACCTCGAGCACGAGGATCCGGGCTTGCTGGCCGACTACCTCGGTCCAGGACGGATCGCCTTCGTTGAGTGGCCGAAGAACTCAGAGGGCGAGCTCGCTGGTGCTCGCGTGGCGGTGACGCTGAGCCACCAGGGCGGCGATCGTCGGCGCATCGAGATGGGGGAGATCGTTCAGCGTGCAGATGGAGGCCAGGAGGAGTGATCGTGCTCGGCTTTGACACCGCTACGTCGTCCACAGCGGTCGGTCTGCGGATGAGTGACGGAAACACGCTGCAGGCCCGCGACGACCCCGGCCCAGACGAGCATCCCGGACACGCCACGCGGCTGCTGGCGCTGGTGAACGACTTGCTTGAAAACGCGAACATGGGCTGGAGTGAGATCGACCGGATCGCTGCGGGCCTGGGGCCCGGCACCTTTACGGGCCTGCGCGTAGGGCTGGCAACAGCGCGCGGGCTGGCACAGTCGCTGGGGGTTGAGCTGGCTGGTGTGTCGAGCTTGCGGGCGCTGGCGGAGCCGGCGACGCGGTCCGGACTCGAGCGCTCAGGAGTGCTCGCGGTCCTCGATGCACGCCGTGGGGAGGTGTTTGCCGCTGCATATGAGATGACCGCCGGAGGACCGGCCGGGGAGCTCATAGCCCCCCGCGCACTGGCCCCCGAGGGGCTGGGGAGCATCATCGAGCAAGCCGAAGCTCAGCGAGAGGATGAGCGGGGAGGGCAGTGGCTGGCGGTAGGCGACGGGGCGGTGAGCTTTCGCAGCCAGCTTGAGGCTTTTGGGGTGGCGGTCCCGCCAGATTCCTCGGCACTGCACATGGTGAGCGCCGTGGCGATCTGCGATCTTGGAGCTCGCGCTACGCCGGTGGCAGGGTACGAGACGATCGTGCCGGACTATCAGCGCCGGCCGGATGCGGAGATCGCCTTGGAGAGAGCGCGAGCCGCTGGGCGCGGATATGCCGGTAGGAGCGCTGGGGAGTGACGGAGCCATTCCTCGGCAGACCAGCGAACAGAGGACCTCTGCCGGTGAAGATCCGGCGGCTGATCTATCCCGATCTGCCGAACGTGATCGCGATCGAGCGCCGCGTGTTCCCCACACCATGGTCGCTGGCGATGTTCGTGCTGGAGCGCTCCAAGCAGTCCGGTATATGCCTGGCGGCGGTGCTCGAAGAGACGCACGGCCGGCGGTTGGCGGGCTATCTGATCTGCTCTCGGTATGACGAGGTCTGGCATGTGATGAATGTTGCTGTAGATATTGAGTATCAGCGCTTGGGGGTTGCTTCGGCGCTGCTCGCCGAGCTGTATGCGCAGGTCGATGACGAGGATGCGCGCTTCACGCTCGAGGTGCGGCGCTCCAACCTTCCCGCCATCCAGCTGTACGAACGGGAGGGGTTCCGGGCGGCCGGCGTGCGCCGCCGCTACTACCAGGACAACGGTGAGGACGCGTTGGTCATGTGGCGCACTCCGGCCACGCTTGAAGGCTCACTCGATGATGTGCCCGGGACGGGTGGGAATTAACCAGCATGATCGTCTTGGCGCTGGAGAGCAGTTGCGACGACACCTGTGCGGCCGTGCTTGGCGCAGACGGGCACGTTCGCTCGAATGTGATCTCCTCTCAAGGAGTGCACGACCGCTTCGGCGGGGTCGTCCCGGAGATCGCCTCCCGGCAGCACATGGAGCTGGCGAACCTGGTCGTCGCGCAAGCGTTAGACGAGGCGGGCGTGAGGATTGACGACATCGGCCTGGTGGCGGCGACACAGGGACCGGGTCTGGTGGGTGCGCTGCTGGTGGGTCTGTCTACCGCGAAGGCGCTGGCCGCTGCCCGGGAACTGCCGTTCGCGGCGGTCGATCATCTGCAAGGGCATGTCGCGGCGAACTTCCTAGCCTCCGCGGGGCTCGGGGCGGAGGGGTTCGAGCCGCCGTTTCTGTGTCTGATTGCCAGCGGCGGGCACACGCTGCTGGTGCACGTGCGCGAGCGTGAGGGCTATGAGGTGCTGGGCCGAACGCTCGATGATGCGGCGGGAGAGGCGTTTGACAAGGGAGCAAGGATGCTCGGGCTGGGCTACCCGGGTGGCGCGGCGCTCGAGCGGCTGGCCGAAGGGGGCGATCCGCAGGCGTTCACGTTTCCCGGTTCCCGCGCGGACCGTGCGCGCGGCGGCAAGGGGACGAGCAGGCAGACATTCGAACAGGGCCTGGACTTCTCGTTCGCGGGGTTGAAGACGGCACTGCTCTACCGGTTGCGTGAGCTGTCCCCGTCTGAGGCCGGCGCGCGCGCGGCCGATCTCGCGGCCTCCTTCCAGGCGGCGATCGTCGAGGCCCTGATCGCGCGCGCCGAGCGGGGGCTGCAGGCCACCGGGCTTGACCGCCTCGCTGTCGGAGGGGGCGTGGCCGCCAATGGTGAGTTGCGCCGGCGGCTGAGTGAGCTAGACGTGGCGCTGCACATTCCGCCACGCGTGCTGTGCACTGACAACGCCGCGATGATCGCGAGCGCCGCGCGCTTCTGCAGAGTCTTGCCATACCCGGAGTACCTGGCGCTCGACGCCTACGCGACGGGAGAAGAACCGGGTAGCGCTCAAACCACGGACCGTGGCCGGAGCAAGCATCCTTTAGAGTCAGGGCGATGAGCTACTCCGAACCAATGACGGCCTCTCCGGGCACCGAGCGTGATGGTGCGGCTGCTTCGGGTGAGCGGCTCTCACTCGGCGTGGCGGCTCGGCTGTCGCGCTATCTGCAGGTGCTGACTCAGGCCAAGAAGATGGGCAAGGAGACGATCTCCTCACAGGAGCTGTCGGACTACACCCACGTGAACTCGACCCAGATCCGTCGCGATTTGTCCGGATTCGGGAAGTTCGGCAAGCGCGGGGTGGGCTACAACGTCGAGGCGCTCGTGTCGCAGATCCGCAAGATCCTGCGTACGGCGGGCCAGCACAACATCGCGCTGCTCGGAGCGGGCCACTTGGGCAAGGCGATCGCCTCCTCGGACATCTTCGCCGACCATGGCTTTCGCGTGGTGGCGATCTTCGATGTGGATGCGGCGAAGGTTGGCACGAACGTGGGTAACCAGGTGGTACGTCACACCAGTGACTTGCGTCAGGTGGTGGAGGACGAGGACATCGTTGTGGGTGTGCTGGCGGTGCCGACGAATGCCGCTCAGGGGCTCGCGGGTGAGCTCGTGGACGCAGGCGTGAAGATCATCTTCAACTATTCCGAGTCGCTGCTGGACGTGCCACCTGAGGTGACCGTGCATACCTCGAGTCCGGCGGTTGATCTGCTGTATGCGTTGTATTTCTATTTGACTTAAAGAACGTCGATCATCGTCTCATCTACAGTCCTCGCCGGGTAAGACCAGTTTCAAACGCTCCAACCCTAGATTCGCACCAGATCAGCCGAAGGCCATGACCAGCCTGGACCTAGACCGCGCGGAAGAGACTTTCGCCGGCGCGAGAGATCTCACTGTCGGTGTGGAGGAGGAGTTTTCGATCCTGCATCCACAGACGCTCGGACTCGAGCCGCGCTTCGAGCAGCTGCGAGCCGCCGCGGAGAGCGACGAGGTCTTGCACCAGCACATCACCGGCGAGCTGATCTCTTCGGAGATCGAGATCATTTCTGGCGTGGGAGTTGACCTGCAGGACGCGCTGAGCAGGCAGCGCGAGCGTCGCAGGCGTCTGTTTGCGCTCGCCGCCGCTCAGGGAGTGATGCTGGGCGCGACCGGGACCCACCCGTGGGCCGATTACCGCGAGCAGGCGATTATCGACACCGAGCACTACCGCCGGGTCGAGGAAGAGTTGAAGTATGTGGCGTGGCGCAACAACACGTTCAGCCTGCATGTCCATGTCGGGGTAGAAGGTGTTGACCGGGCTGTGAAGGTCTGCGACCGGCTGCGGGGAGTGCTGGCGCCGCTGCTTGCGATCTCAGCGAACTCACCGTACCTGGACGGCCTTGACACGGGCCTGCAGTCGGCGCGGACGCAGAGCTTTACGAAGAGCTTTCCACGGTGTGGCGTGCCCGATGCGTTCGGCAGCTGGGCGGCGTATCGGGAGTACATCGAGCTGCTCGTGCGGACGCATTCGATCGTCGAGTTCACGCAGGTGTGGTGGTCGGTCAGGCCACACTTCCAGTTCGGCACCGTGGAGGTGCGCATCTGTGACGCGCAGGCCACCGCGCAGGAGTCCGACGCGCTCGCGGCGCTGATGGTTGCTTGCATCGCACAGGCGGTTCGCGACGTCGACGAAGAGGTCCCCTTTGCGGACCCCGCGCCGCGGATGATCGAGGAGAACATGTGGCGGGCGATCCGGTTCGGACTCGACGGCAGGCTGGTCGACTTCGAGCGCGGCGAGGAGTACCCAGCGCGAGAGGCGATCGAGCGGCTGGCGGCCTGGACGGCGCCGGTCCGCGCTGAGCTGGGCATTGGTGTCGCTTTTCCAGAGCGCAATGGAGCTCAGCGCCAGCGGCAGATGATCGAGTCAGGCGCGACGCGCAAGGAGGTCTTCGCGGCTTCGGTGGCGGAGACGAGAGAGACTTACTCAGAGGAGGTGGCGGTGTGAGCACGGACCCAACTGGAGGAGCTTCAGGACCGGTGAGCGCGGCCGGGCAGCCAGGCCAGCCGAGCGAAGAGGAGCTGCGGGCGGCCTACGAAGCGGAACTGAGCCGGATCACGAGCGCGGAGGCGATGCTGCAGGCGGCGGTGACGCTGTTGAACATCGGTAGGTACCGTCTCGTCGGCCCGCCGGGCCCGCCGGGCCCGCCGGGCGCTGCGGGCGCGGCGCCGAGCGAGCCGGGAGCGCCGGCGCCGGGGCGCGACCTCGAGCAGGCGCGCGACGCGATCGATGGCGTCAGGGCGCTGCTCGAGATCCTCGAGCGCCGCGTCCCGAGCGAGATCGCGCCGCTGCGCGAGGCGCTATCCCAGCTGCAAATGGCCTATGCGCGGGAGGCCCAGGCTCCTAGCGCCGCCGGGCCGGGCGCACAGGGAAAGCAGCCGGCAGAGCAGAGGAGCGGTCCGGCCGTGAAGGGCAAGCCTGATGCCCCGGCCACGGAGGCCAAGCCCGGTGCTGGGCCGGCGGAGGCGAGCGGCAGGCTGTGGGTACCCGGGCGCTGAGAGATTGCTTCCAGGCCGGTTGCAGGCAATGAGAACTCGTCTCTGTGGCCGGCGCGATAGACTGCGCGCGCGTTTGCACCGGGTGAACGCTCGTGCCGAGCGATCCGGGCGACAAATGTGCGCGCGACGATCCTCGCGCGGCACGCCAATCAGACCGCGGAGGATTTCTGTTGAGTAGCTTTCTGACGAACCATGGGGTCGTCGTCGCCCTCGTTTGCGCCGCCTGTGCCGTGGCCTATGGCCTGCTGACCACGCGGGCCCTGCTCGCGCTCTCGCCGGGCAACGAGAAGATGCAGAGCATCTCGCTGGCCGTCCAGCAGGGCGCGCGCGCTTACCTGAACCGTCAGTACACGACGATCGCGATCGCCGGGGTCGTGCTGTTCGTCGCATTGATCTTCGTCCAGAACATCGCGGTGGCGGGCGGCTTTGCGATCGGTGGCCTGCTGTCCGGCTCGACCGGCTATATCGGCATGAACGTCTCGGTGCGGTCGAATGCTCGCGTTGCGGAGGCTGCGCGCGGTGGGGTCTCGCCGGCGCTGAAGGTTGCCTTCCGTGGTGGGGCGATCACGGGCCTGCTCGTGGTCGGGCTCGCGCTGATCGGTGTCGCCGGCTACTACGGCGCATTGACGTCGTTCTTCAACGACAGTCCCAAAACGGCGGTTGATGCTCTGATCGGCCTAGGCTTCGGTGGCTCGCTGATCTCGGTGTTCGCCCGGCTCGGCGGCGGAATCTTCACAAAGGCCGCGGACGTCGGCGCCGACCTCGTCGGCAAGGTCGAGGCGGGCATTCCCGAGGATGACCCGCGCAACCCGGCGACGATCGCGGACAACGTGGGTGACAACGTCGGCGACTGCGCGGGCATGGCAGCCGACCTGTTCGAGACCTACGCCGTGACCGCAGTGGCTGTGATCCTGCTGGGCGTACTTACCTTTCACGAGGCCACGCGCGTAGCGCTGTACCCGCTCGTGATCGGCGGCGTGGCGATTATCGCCTCGATCATCGGCACGTTCGCGGTCCGCACGAAGTCTGACAACGTCGAGCGCGCACTCCTGCAGGGGCTGGTGGTCTCCGGCGTGATCGCGGCCGCCGCATTTGCGCCGATCACCTACTGGCTGATGCGCAATTTGACGTTCAAGGATGTGGGCAGCACCGTCAATACGCCCAGCTGGACACATCTGTACCTGTGCTCGCTGATCGGGATCGCCGTCACGGCGCTGCTGTTCGGACTGACCGAATATTACACTTCGACCCGCTTTTCGCCGGTGAAGAAGACCGCGAAAGCGTCGATTACAGGCCACGCCACGAACATCATCCAGGGCTTCAGCTCGGGGCTGCAGGCCACGGCGTTGCCCGCGATCGTGATCGTGCTCGGGATACTCGGCGCGTGGAAGCTCGCCGGTGGCGGCGTGACCGGCATCTACGGAATCGGCATTGCTGTGATGGGGCTGCTCTCGCTGACGGGGCTGATCGTCGCGCTAGACGCCTTCGGTCCGATCACAGACAATGCCGGTGGCATCGCCGAGATGGCCGATTTGCCCGAGGAGGTGCGCAAGGTCACCGACCGGCTCGACGCGGTCGGGAACACGACAAAGGCCGTCACCAAGGGGTATGCGATCGGCTCCGCTGTGCTCGCGGCGATAGTCCTGTTCGCCGGGTTTCAGAAAGAACTGGAAACCAAGGTCGGACACGCGATCTCCTTCGGTATCAATGAACCACCGGTGCTGATCGGACTGCTGCTCGGTGGGCTGATGGTGTGCCTGTTCGCTTCGCTGTCGATCGAGGCTGTGGGTCGTGCCGGCGGCGCAGTGGTGGAGGAGGTGCGCCGCCAGTTCCGCGAGCACCCCGGGATCATGGACTACTCCGAAGAGCCCGACTACGCGGCCTGCGTGGACATCGTCACGAAGACCGCCCAGCGCGAGATGATCCTGCCGTCGCTGCTGCCGATCCTCCTGACGCTGATCGTCGGGCTGATCGACCAGCAGGCGCTCGGTGGCCTTTTGATCGGCGTGATCGTCGTCGGCTTCTTTTTCGCCGTGCTGATGACGGCCGGAGGCGGAGCTTGGGATAACGCAAAGAAGCTGATCGAGGACGGTGCATTCGGTGGCAAGGGCTCCGAAGCTCACGCAGCTTCGGTGACCGGCGACACGGTTGGCGATCCGTTCAAGGACACCGCCGGGCCGGCGATCAACCCGATGATCAAGGTCGCCAACATCGTCGCGATCCTGATCATCCCGCTCATAACCTGAAAAGAGGGTCGAAGGCCCTGCTCCTAGGGCCTAAGCTCATCAAAGATGACCGGCCGACAGGCTCATCGCTCAGCCACGCTGCTTTTCTCCCTAGTGATGGCCGCTATTGGTGTGGCGCTGATCGTGGAGGCCGTTGATGGGCACGGGAGCGTCATCTCTCCGCGTCTGCTGCTCGGCGGTCTGTTCATCGCGGCTGGCGCGGGCCGGCTGTGGGTGGAGGCCAAGAGGGGCGGCAACCCGTGAGCACGCCGGACGATCAAGCCCTGGATAAGGTCTCAGCCCTCCCAGAGGCCGAGCGCGCCGCGGCGGAGTTGGCGACGCGCTCGCGCGTGATTGTGCGTCGCAGCATCGGCTCGCCGGTCCTGTTCACGGTCGTATACACGTCGCTGGCGAGCGCCATCTATTTCTCCCTTGGGGTGATAGCCGGCCATGCGCTCGGGCTTACGCCGCTCGTGTTCCTGCTCGCGGCGCTGTTGTTCGTGCTCACCGCGATGACCTATGTGGAGGGTGCCTCACTGCACCAGGACCGCGGCGGATCGACCGTGTTCGCCCGTTATGCGTTCAACGAGCTCGTGAGCTTCATCGCCGGCTGGGCGATCCTGCTCGACTACATCATCCTGATCGCCGTCACCGCCTTCTCGGCGACTCAGTATCTGCGGGTCTTCTGGCAGCCACTCGGGCACCGGACGGAGGCGCTGCTGCTTGCGCTGGCCTTCATCGCGTTCGTCGTGCTCGGCAACGTGCGCGGCTTTGGCAGCGGCCGGGCACGGCGGATCGGGGTGCTGGTGGCCGGTGATTTGCTGCTGCAGGCATTCATCGTGGTGATCGGGCTGGTGCTGTTCTTCAACCCGCACACGCTGCTCGACCCGATCCATTTGGGCAGCGCGCCGAAGTGGTCTGATCTCGTCTTCGCCATGACCGTTGCCGTGATCTCCTTCACCAGCCTGGAGTCCGCCACCGGCCTGGCCGGAGAAGTGAGGATCGGCCGCCGCGGCCTGAAGCAGATGGTCGGGAGCGGCGCCGTGACCGTGGTGGTGGGTTACGTCGGCATCGCGCTGGTGGCGATCACGGCGCTGCCTGTGCATGCTGGTCACACAGCGCTGGCGAGTCGCTATATGGAGGCGCCGATGATCGGGATCGTCACGCAGGTGCACCCGCATTGGCTCGCGCAGACGCTCAGATACGGGGTGGGTGCTCTGGCAACGCTCACGCTGGTCGCTGCCGCGAACTCGGCGATGCTCGGCCTCTCGCGGCTGGCCTACTCGCTGTCGACCAATCGCCAAATCCCAAGCGGCCTAGGGCGGCTGCATCCGCAGCGCTCGACTCCGTATGTGCTGATCATCCTGGCGGGCGTGCTCGCCGCGGCGCTGGTGGCACCGGAGAACCTCGACTTCCTCGTCGGGATCTACGCCTTCGGGGCGATGCTGGCGTTCACGATCGCCCATCTATCGATCTGCCGCCTGCGCTACTCAGAGCCCGACCGTGACCGTCCCTACAAGGTGCCGCTGTCGGTAAGGCTGCGGGGCGGCGAGCTGCCGCTGCCCGCTGCCTTCGGAGCGCTGGTCTGCGGCGCGGGCTGGATTGCCGTGATGGTGGTCCATGAACCAGCTCGCTACGTGGGGCTTGGCTGGATGGCGGTGGGGATCGTGGGGTACGTCGTCTACCGCAGGGCTGACGAGACGTCGTTGTTGCGGAGGGTGACGGTATCGCCGGAGATCCTGCGCGCGGAGCCGCCGGGTGAGCGCGACTACGGTTCGATCCTCGTGCCGCTGTTCGATACCGAGCTCGACGAGGACATCGTGCAGACCGCCGCCCTGCTGGCTGCGGGCGAGCCCACCGACGAGGCGGCGATCGACACGGCGACGATCGAGGCGGTGTGGATCTTTGTGATCCCGATGTCGCTGCCGCTCGACGCGCGCCTGCCCGAGGAGCAGATCAAGCACGCCCGCCAGGCGCTGGCACGGGCCAAGGCAGTGGGGGAGGAGTACGGTGGCGTGTCCGTCGCCACGGCCACCGTGCGCACGCGGCGCGCCGGGTACGCGATCGTGGATGAGGCGCGCCGGCGCGGCGTCGAAGCGATAGTGCTGGGGGCGGAGGAACCCTCTCGGATTCGCGGTGGGG
>JBIOEX010000019.1:0-50701 GCA_044446485.1 Solirubrobacterales bacterium | reverse complement strand
ATCCTGATGGCGGGTCTGCAGGGCTCCGGCAAGACGACTGCGACCGCCAAGCTCGCACGCTACCTGCGCGAGGAGCACTCCTGCACCGTGGCAGTCGCCGCCTGTGACGTCTATCGGCCGGCGGCCGTCGAGCAGCTCGTGAAGGTAGGCGCGCAGGCGGGAGCGGAGGTCTATCACCGAGGCCCACCCACCCCCGACCACGACCCGGTGGAGATTGCCGCCTGGGCGCTGGCGCGCGCGAGGGAGGACGGCAAGGACGTGCTGATCGTCGACACGAGCGGGCGCCTGCACGTCGAGGAGGAACTGATGGATGAGCTCGTCCGGATCCGCGGCGCGGTCAAGCCGCACATGGTTCTGCTCGTGGTCGACGCGATGACCGGTCAGGATGCCGTCAACGTCGCCGAGCAGTTCGCCGAATCGGTCAAGTTCGACGGCGTCGTGATGAGCAAGCTCGACGGGGACGCCCGCGGCGGCGCCGCGCTGTCGGTCAAGGCCGTCACAGGGAAGCCGATCCTGTTCGCCTCCACAGGCGAGAAGCTCGAGCAGTTCGAGCGCTTCCATCCCGACCGCATGGCCCAGCGCATCTTGGGCATGGGCGATGTGATGAGCCTGATCGAGCAGGCCGAGCGCCAGTTCGACGAGGGCGAGGCGGTCGAGTTGGAGCGCAAGCTGCGGCGCAACGAGTTTGGGCTCGACGACTTCCTGGCCCAGCTGAAGATGATCCGGAAAATGGGTCCGCTGAACAGCCTGCTCGGGATGATCCCAGGGCTGGGCGGGGCACAGCTGAGCAACATGAAGGTGGACGAACGTGAGCTCGACCGCATCCAAGCGATGATCCTGGCGATGACCCCTGAGGAGCGTCGCAAGCCGGAGCTGATCAAGGGGTCCCGCCGGCTGCGGATCGCGCGCGGCTCGGGCACGAACGTGCAGCAGGTCAACCGCTTGGTGAAGCAGTTTGGGCAGATGAACAAGATGATGCGTCAGGTAGGCCGCGGCAAGGTGCCCGATATTGGTGCGCTGATGCGCAACGCGCGATGACCTGCTCCACCCTCATGGCCTTCGCAGAGCGCACCGTCTAAGCTCTGCGACGAAGATCTAGTGATCTAATCTCTTTCAGCACCGAGAGGACAAAGTGTCAGTAAGGCTCAGGCTCACCCGAGTGGGCGGCAAGAAGGACCCTATGTGGCGCGTGGTCGTGGCCGACCAGCGCTCACCGCGTGACGGTCGCGTGATCGAGACGATCGGCCACTACAACGCCCAGACGGATCCGTCGACGATCGTGATCGACGAGGAGCGCGCGCGCAGCTGGCTGGCAAGGGGAGCACAGCCGTCGGACACCGTGCGCAAGCTGCTGCGCATCCAGGGCATAGAGACCCGGACCGGCTAGCAGGCCACCGGGCGCCACGGAGATGCCCACTGAGAACCCGAAGCGGCTCCTCGAGTATCTGGCCGAAGGCCTGGTCGAGGATCCCGACGCCGTGTCAGTCGAGGAGTTCGAGGAGGACAACGGCACGATCGTGCTGGAGCTGTCCGTAGGGGAGGGCGACTACGGCAGAGTGATCGGCCGGGGTGGAGGTACGGCGCATGCACTGCGCGCAGTCGTGAAAGCCGCCGCGACGGGCGAAGGGCAACACGTGCTGCTCGACATCGTGGATTGACAAGCGGCGGCGGGTTGGAAACGAAGGCTCGAACGATGGCGAGGACCGTCGATCCAGCGCCAGATCTGCAAGCAGGTCATGTTGGGCGCGCGCATGGCCTGGACGGAAGCTTCTATGTGACGCGACCCCGGCCGCGGCTCTTGGCCGTCGGGACGAACGTGACAGTGGCAGGACGGCGCGCCGCGATCGTACGCCGCTCGGGGACTGAGGAGCGCCCGATCGTGCGCTTGGAGGGCATCGAGGATCGCGCTGCGGCGGACGCGTTGCGTGGGATGGCTCTGACAGTGCAGGAGCTGGAAGTCCCCGCACTCGCAGAGGGTGAGTGGTGGGCGCACGAGCTCGAGGGCTGCGCGGTGGTGGACGGTGACTATCGTGTTGGCACGGTTAGCCGTTTGGTCGAGCTACCCTCGTGCGAGGCGCTGGAGGTGCGGCGGGAGACGACTGGGTCCCAGTCAACCGGATCCCATCCACCCGAGCTGCTGCTGGTGCCGATGGTCAAAGACGCGATCCGTCGTGTGTCGGTGTCCGAGGGACAGATCGAGGTCGACCTGGAGTTTCTCGGCGAGGCTGATCGGAAGGAGCACGGCTCAAAGGTCAGGGAGGGTGACGGTCGGTAATGGAGATCGACGTGTTCACGCTGTTCCCCGAGTGGTTTCAGTGGTTTGCCACTCAGCGCCACGTCCGCAACACGCTCGCGGCGGGCACGAGCCTTCAGTGCGTGAACTTCCGCGAGCACTCAGAGCTCAGCGGCGGCCAGGTAGACGACACGCCGTTCGGCGGCGGGGCGGGGATGCTGCTGCGCGTGGACGTGATGGACAGTGCGCTACGCGCTCACTACGGCATCGATCCAGTGCGGCTGCGTGAGCAGCGCCGGGTGATTGCGCTTGCACCGGGAGGGCGGTTGCTCGATGACCGTCTCGCCAGCGAGCTGGCGGGTGAGCCCGCTCTGACGCTGTTGTGCGGGCGCTATGAGGGCTTTGACGAGCGCATCGTCGAGCATTTCTCGAGCGAGCAGATCTCGATCGGGAGCTATGTCCTCTCAGGCGGCGAGCTGGCGGCGATGGTGGTATGCGATGCGGTTCTGCGCAAGCTGCCTGGTGCGCTTGGGGACGAGCGTTCGGCGCTGGAGGAGTCCTTTAGTCCCGCGCTCGGGGGCGATCCGGAGTATCCCCACTACACGCGCCCAGCCGAGTACCGCGGCTGGCGTGTGCCAGAGGTGCTCCTGTCTGGGCATCACGAGCGGATCGACGCATGGCGGCGGGAGCGCAGCCGCGAGCGGGGCGGGGAGAAAGCGGGAGAGCGCAACCGTGAGTAGGGCAAGGTTCGCCGGCGGTCCGCTACCATTGGCGGTCGCGTCGGTGAACCGAGTGGATTGCACTCGCGCCGCGCGTTCTTTTTGTGATGAGCAGCGTTATCGAAACCATCGAGCGCGCGCAACTGCGCCGCGTTCCCGACTTTGCGCCGGGCGATCGCGTGAAGGTGCACTTCCAGGTGATCGAGGGCACCCGCCGTCGCGTGCAGGTCTTCGAGGGCGTGGTCATCAAGCGCCAGGGACACGGCGCCCGTGAGACGTTTACGGTCCGCAAGCAGTCTTTCGGCGTCGGCGTTGAACGCATGTTCCCGGTGCACTCACCGAAGATCGAGCGGATCGAGCTCGCCGCCCGCGGGGATGTGCGGCGCGCGAAGCTCTACTACCTGCGCGATCGCGTCGGTAAGCGTGCGCGTGTGCGTGAGCGCCGCTACACAGGTCCGGAGGAGACGGTCGTTCCTGGCCTGCTGCATCAAGCCGAGGAGGCGACCGATGCGGATGGCATGACGGCGGAGGAGACGGTCATCGTGGAGGCCCAGGACCAGGCGCCCGAGACGACCAGGGCCGAGGGCGTCCCTGAGGAGCTCCTCAGCCCAGCTGGGGCCGAGGGCAACGTTACGGAGGAGACCCGGGTGCAGGCAGGGCCTGAGGGGGAGGGCGGGTCCTCAGAGCAGACCCAGTCCCAGACGGCGCCTGACCCCGCGGCATCAGCCGATGCCGAGACAGACGCCTCCTCCGATGCCGGCAACGCTCCGGGTGCGTAGGCGCTGGCGCCCGGCTGCTGCCGGTGGATCTCCGATCGATAGCGGCACGGAGGTGGGCAAGAAGCGTCCGAAATCGACGATGGGTTCGCTGGTCGAGCTCGTCGCCATAGTGCTCGTGGCACTGGGCCTAGCCTTCGGCATCCAGGCCTTCATTGTCAAGCCGTACCGCATCCCGAGCGGCTCGATGGAACCCACGCTCGCGATCGGTCAGCGCGTTCTCGTCAACCGCCTCGGCATGGACTTCGGCAAACCGCATGTTGGAGAGGTCGCGGTGTTCCATCCGCCGGAAGGCGCCGAGCAGCAACTGTGCGGTCCGGCTCCGCACATGGTCAGGCCGGGCGGCCCGCCCTGTTCGGAACCGGAGCCCAAGAAATCCGGCAGCGTGAACTTCATCAAGCGAATCGTCGCCGGGCCTGGCGATGAGATCTCAATTGTCGAAGGGCATGTGATCCGCAACGGCAAGCGCGAGTCCGATTCCTACATCCGTCCCTGCCCGGGCGTCTCGGGGTGCAACTTCCGGACGCCGGTCAAGGTTCCCGCCGGTCACTGGTTCATGATGGGTGACAATCGTGGCGCATCCGACGACAGCAGGTACTGGGGACCCGTCCCCACAAGTTGGATCATCGGGGAAGCCATCGCCACCTACTGGCCTCCCGACCGGATCGGCATCTTCTAAACCCATAGCTATCGCGGATGCTCGTGACAGACCTAAACGGGAGTCTGAGAGGCCGGGACGCGCAGCGCGGCGCCGTGGGCGGGCAGCTACGAGCGGGCAACGGCTATTCGCCTTTGACCGTCGTCTCGGCACGCGTTTCGTGGCAGGCGCCGATGAGGCCGGCAGGGGTTGTCTGGCTGGGCCGCTGGTCGCGGCGGGTGTGCTGTTCGACTACGAGGCGCTTAGCACCCGCGAGCTCCGAAGCCTCGCTGCGCTGAACGACTCCAAGCAACACAGCGCCGAGGCGCGCGAGGAGCTCTACCCACTCGTGCTGCGCAGTGCCACACGCGTTGTGGTGGTCTCGAGGTGCGCGCGCGGGATCGACGAGCGCGGGTTGCACAACACCAACCTCGCGGCGTTGCGCGACGCGATACGGGGAGTCACCATCGGTCTCACCGGCGAGGTCGCGTGCCTGCTGGACGGGTTCTCGGTGCCCGAGTTCGAGCGCCCGCAGCGCGCGGTCATAAACGGCGACGCCACGAGCGCGGCTATTGCGGCGGCGTCGATCGTCGCCAAGGTCACACGCGACCGCTACATGCACCACGCTGACACGCTGCATCCGGGCTGGAGCTTCGCCGAGCACGTTGGCTACTCGACACCGTCCCACCGCGAGGCGATCTTGCGTCAAGGCGTTTCGCCTCTGCACAGGATGTCCTTCCGCTCGCTTGCATATCAGCAGCTCGCGCTCTGAGATGCCCGCGCCGCTGGTGTGGCTCTCACCAGGCCCCCTCGATGTGGTCGAGGCAGATGAGCTTGTCCCTCCTGTCAACGATCACGCCGATCGCGTCGAAGCGGATCGTGTGGGCGGTTGGCCGGATGTGCTGTTTGTCGTATAGCCATGCGGCGGCGAGCTGGCGCAGGCGTTCGCTCTGACGCGGATGCAGCCACGCCAGGGGCTGCTGGTCGGGACGGATGCCGTGCTTGGGCGCGCTCACGCGACGCGTCTTGACCTCGGCGAACACGAGCGTGTACCTATCGAAGGCGATCAGGTCGATCTCGCCGTAGCGGGTGCGTTCGTTACGGCCCAGTGCAGAGAACCCAAGCCTTTCGAAGTGGGCTACGGCTAGGTCCTCGCCGAGACGGCCCAGCGTACGGCGCGGGTCCTCGCCTGGAGCGGGGGACGGGTCAGGGGCAGGAGCAGGAGCAGGGTCAGCGTCAGGATCGGGGGAATCCTGGGAAAGCATGATGCATAAACGCTAGAGCGAAAGATGTGACCTAAGACGCCTATTTGTGCCGATTTAGTGCCCGGACCGTAAGAAACCTGTGCCGCCAGGGCAGAGGACGCTAGACCGGGTGTGAGTCCCTGTGTGGGTGCGGCGAGCGCCAGCCGTGCGTAGCCGGTGGCGCTCGCGTAGCCTCCAGTGCCATGAGTGACGTTTCCACCGGGCCCGATGGACGCGGGCAGAGCGGCTCCTCAGGGGCTGGCGCTCGAGCCAGCTCGGGGTCCCGGCCAGGCGCTGGCGGCGCTCCGCGCGCGCTCGACGGCGTTAGCAGCTTCATGGGCATGCGCTGGGATGACCCGCAAACGGTTCGCTTGGAGATCCGGCCTGAGCTGATCAATGGCGGGGGCCTGCTCTCCGGTGTGGTCACCTACGCGCTCGTCGATTACTGCATGGGCTCGACGCTGTGGGCGCAGACCACCGAGCAGGAGCGGATCGCCACGATCAGCATCGCGATCAACTACATACAAACGGCCACCGAAGGTGAGATCGTGTGTCGCACGATCCTCGACCGCCGTAATCGCACCACGGCGGTGATGCGCAGCGAGGTGCGCCACGTTGACGGCCGCCTGCTGGTCAGCGCGATCGGCAGCTACACGATTTTCCCTGCCCGTCGTCCGTCCGCCAGCACGCGCTGAACCTCGATGCCGGGCGGACGCACGCCACGCGCTCTCTCGATCGCAGGCTCTGACTCGGGTGGCGGTGCGGGCATCCAGGCCGACCTGAAGGCGTTTGCGCGCTGCGGCGTGCACGGGACAACAGCGATCACGGCGATCACGGCGCAGAGCACGACCGGTGTCACGGCGATTCACCCAGTGCCCCCCGGTGTGGTTCTCGCCCAGGTGCGCGCCGTCGTGCAGGACATCGGTGTGGATGCGGTTAAGGTTGGAATGCTCGGCACGGCAGAGGTCACGCTCGCGGTCGCCCGGGCCATCGATGAGCTGCCAGCGGGTACCCCAGTGGTCGTCGATCCGGTGATGGTCGCCGAGTCGGGCGCACGCCTGCTCGATCCTGACGCTCAACAGACACTGGTGGAGGAGATCCTGCCACGGGCGACGGTGCTGACCCCAAACCTGCCCGAGGCGCGCCTGCTCGCCGGTGAGATGCCACGTGCTGCGGAGGAGGATGGTGAAGCTGAGGCCCTGGCCAGAGCGCTGCTTGCGCTAGGTCCTCGCATCGTTGTACTCACGGGCGGCCATCGCGCGCGTGCGGCAGACCTGTTCCTCGACTCGGCCGCCGGTTCCATAGTCAGCATTGAGGGAGAGCGTGAGCCCGATGGCGCCGCGCACGGTTCCGGCTGCACCCACTCTTCTGTGCTCGCTGCTCAGCTGGCCCTTGGCCGGTGCCCGCTGGATGCCGCGCGCGCCGCCCGTGCGCTCGCGGGAGCGGCGATCGCGAACGGGCTGCGCGATATCGGCGCGGGCGCCGGTCCTGTCGATGTCCTCGGTCTGATCCGAATGCGCACTTGCTGAAGATCGCACGGATGGTGGGACCTGTTTGTCATAATCGGGAAGCGATGAAGCTGCTGCGGATGAAGCCTGGGTACGGCGAGGTGATGCTCGCGGAGGGAGATGTTGAGGTACCGGAGGACGAGCGGGAGCTGATCGAGGCATTCCGCCGTGAGCTGGACGCTGGCATGTGGGCCGCTGTGCCGACTGGTGCCCCTGGTTGCAGGCGCGAGGCGGAGCTTGTTAAGAGCTTCGCCGAAGTGCCCCGCGACGCTGAGCGTGTGATCTTCTTTCCGCGGGCCGCCGGCGGCGCGCCTGGGGCGACGCTCTAGCGGTTATGACGCTCGCGCTGGGTACCGGCGTGATCATCATCTTTGTGCTCCTGTGGGAGCTGATCCGGCCCGCGCTCAAAGGCGCCATGGCTCACAAGCGCTTGATCTGGTCGCTACGCCAGCGCTCCCCGGCGCTGGCCGGCTATGACCCCGGACGGGAGCGCCGCGCCGAGCAGCGGGCACGTGCCCTGCTGCGCTCGTGCATCGATGAGCACGACTGGGCGATGTACCAAGACCTGGGATTTCTGCGCGTGTGGGACGGGCTGTCCGCCGGCGGAGATGGCGCCCCCACCTACGCTTATCTGATCTATCCCCACAAGCCGATCGTCGCCTATCTACCCGAGAGCCGAGAGCTGCTCAACGAGTACTGCGTGGCTTTTCCCGACCACTCCAAGCCCTACGGCAGCGTACGACTGCCGCACTCCGATGATGTGCTCGCCAAGTGGATGGCCCTGACCGCCGACGAGCGGCGCTTGATCGGTGAGGCCAACATGCACCTGCCGGGCCGGCAGATCGAGCCCGAGCGCGTAAAGCGCGACCTCGCCAGGCTCGCACGCTGGGAGCAACAGCGCCTCGGGCGTGGCCAGCGGGTGCCCGGTAGTGTGCGCGCCGCGTGAGCCCGATCAGCACCTTTGACGTAAAGCACCGCAGTCGCGCTCTGACGGAGGGCCCCGAGCGCGCGGCCGCGCGTGCCTACCTGCACGGCATCGGCTACTCCGCCGAGGATCTCGCCAAGCCGATCGTCGGCGTGGCGCACTCCTGGATCGAGACGATGCCTTGCAACTTCAACAACCGTGTGCTTGCGGCGAAGGTCAAGGAGGGGATCCGCGCCGCGGGTGGCACTCCGATGGAGCTGAACACGATCGCGATCTCGGACGGGATCACGATGGGCACCGCCGGCATGCGCGCGTCGCTGGTCTCCCGCGAGCTGATCGCGGATTCGATTGAGCTGGTTGCGAGCGCGCACGCCTTCGACGCACTGGTGACGATCTCGGGCTGCGACAAGACAATCCCCGGCACCGTGATGGCGCTGGCTCGCCTGAACATCCCCGGTCTGATGCTCTACGGCGGCTCGATCAAGCCGGGGCACTTCAAAGGCGCGGAGGTGACGATCCAGCAGGTGTTCGAGGCTGTGGGCCAGTTCGCCTCGGGCAAGATCTCAGAGGTTGAGTTGCACGAACTCGAGGAGGCCGCCTCGCCGGGCGCGGGCGCGTGCGGCGGCCAGTTCACGGCGAACACGATGGCAATGGCCTTTGAGGCGCTCGGCATCTCGCCGCCGGGCACGGCGATGGTGCCGGCGGAGGACGGGCGCAAGCTCGAGGTGGCGATGCAGTGCGGCGAACTGGTCATGGACGTGCTCCGTCGTGGGCAGCGACCGAGCGACGTGATCACTAAGCCCGCGCTGGAAAACGCAATCGCGGCGGTGGCGACGAGCGGCGGCTCGACCAACGGCGTGCTGCACTTGCTGGCGGTGGCGCGCGAAATGGGCGTGCCGCTGAGCATCGACGAGTTCGAGGGGATCTCCGAGCGCACGCCGCTGCTGTGCGACCTGCAACCGGGCGGGCGGTACGTGGCGACGGAGCTGTATGAAGCCGGCGGGGTACCGCTGGTGCTGGCGAGGCTGAAGGAAGCGGGCATCCTCAACGAGGACGCGCCGACGGTGAGCGGCGCGAGCATCGGCGAAGCGGCGGACGAGGCCCGCGAGACCACGGGGCAGCAGGTGGTGCGCCCGCTGTCGGACCCCCTGAAACCAACGGGCGGCTTCGCGATCCTGCGCGGCAACGTGGCTCCGGATGGCTGCGTGGTCAAGCTCTCGGGGCACGAGCGGCGCAAACACTCCGGCCCGGCGCGCGTGTTCGACGGCGAGGAGGCCGCGATGGCAGCTGTGCTCGCGCACGAGATCGAGGCAGGCGACGTGGTGGTGATCCGCGCCGAGGGTCCCGCGGGCGGCCCGGGCATGCGCGAGATGCTGGCGGTGACCGCGGCGATCGTGGGCGAGGGCCTGGGTGAAGAGGTGGCACTGATCACGGACGGGCGCTTCTCGGGCGCGACACACGGCTTCATGGTGGCCCACGTCGCGCCTGAGGCCGTTCGCGGTGGCCCGATCGCAGCGCTACAGACGGGCGATGAGGTGACGATCGACGTCGACTCCGGGCGCCTGGATGTGGCGCTGCCGGATGATGAGATCGCCGCTCGCGTGGCAGCCTACGAGCGCCCTCCGCGCGCCGACGAACATATCGACGTGGCAATCCAGAAGTACGCGAAGCTGGTCGGCTCAGCCGCCGAGGGCGCGATCGCGCGCTGAAGTGACGAGGCCGTTTGGGGGCCAGCTCCAAAGCGCCCATTGGGTCAGGGACTCCATGTAAAGACCGTCCCTGATGTTCGGACCAGCCCTATTGAACCAGCTGCCCCGAAGGCCCCGCTCGGGCTACTCGCTGAGAAACTCCTCCAGCAGTGCGTTGAAGGCTGCTGGACGCTCGATCATCGCCATGTGACCGGTGTCCTCGAAGATCACCTTGCGTGAGTCTGGGATCAGCTGCTCGTAAAGATCCGCGTCTTTCGCCGTCACCACCCGGTCGCGGTCGCCCCACACGATCAGGGTTGGACAGGCGATTTCTCCCAGCCGGTCGCGATAGTCGTAGTCGAAGATCGCCTCCATCCCCTCGATGTAGCCGGGTGCCCCCAACCCGCGTACGAGCTCCGCCACGAACGGCGCCGGCAAGCGGTCGGAGCGGCGCGCGACGAGGTTTGTCGTGGGCTCGAGCAGGCGCAGACGCGGCCGCCTGGCGAGGAGCTCTGCGTGTCTCGCTACTCGCGCGTGATAGGCGTTTACGATCCGCTTGAACCGGCGCATTTGAGCAACAAGTCGTAAATTGCGATCGTTGTTGTAGGTGCTCAGGCCGGCGGGAGAGACTAAGACGAGGCGATCGACGAGCTGCGGGCAATTGATCGCGAGCTGGGCGGAGGCGAAGCCGCCCATCGAATGGCCGACGAAGACAGCCGCGCTGACCTCCAAGGCGTCCAGCAACTGCTCGATCGTGCGGGCATAGCCCGATATCGAGATTCCCTCTGCGGGCATCGGTGAGTAGCCAAAGCCGGGCAGGTCAAGGGCGATTACACGGTGGCTCGACGCAAACACGCTCAACTGCTCGACCCATTGAGTCCAGCGCTCGATCAGGCCGTGGACGAACACGAGCGGCGGGCCAGCACCTCGCTCGATCACATTCACGGGCTGACCGTCTAGGATCACCCAGCGCTGGTGTGCACGCCAGTCGACGTCGAGCCACGGGGAATGACCCTGCGGCCCGTAGACTGACGGATCGTCCAATCCGGGGAGCGAGGAGGATGAAGCTGTGGACGGCGGGTTCACATCGTTCAAGCTATCCAAGGGAACAGCATAAATATATGAGGATCGCGATCGACATCGACTCGACGCTTCACCACTATTGGGACATCCTCTCGGAGGTCTCGGTGAGGCGCTTCGGAATCGAGCTGCCCTACGACGAGCAGTTCACTTGGGGCATCACGCGCCTTCGTCCCGGGCAGCTGGCTCTTTGCATCGACGAGAGTCATTCAGATGAGCGGATTCTCGCCGGCACCCCCTATCCAGGTGCGGTTCAGGCGGTGCGCCGCTGGCATGAGGAAGGTCATTTCGTGCATATCACCAGCCATCGGGCCGCCGATCGCAAGCGTCCCACCGCCGCCTGGCTCGAGCAGATCGGGTTGCCGTTCGACGATCTGCACTGCTCCAATGACAAGGTTTCTCGTTGTGTCGAGCTCGAGATCGGCCTGCTGATCGACGACGGCCCGCTGAACCTCGCTGCCGCGCTGCAGCGAGGCATCGCTGTCGCCACGATCCGCCACCCGTGGAACAGGGATCTGTGCGACGAAGAGGATGTGATCTGCGCCAGTGACTGGCCAGAGCTCGAACGCAAGCTCACCCCCGTGCTTGTGAGGCAGGGCACGGGGGTTGGCGCGGCGAACTAGGTGTCTCGATGGAGACCGCCTGGAAGGCAGCACTCGAGCTGCTCGAAGAAGATCTACGCCGCCGCGATGCGGCCGCCAGGACAAGACTGGCATATGCGCTCGATGTTGGACAGTTCGCGCGCTGGGCCATCGCCCGCGGGTTGCTTCCGGAGCTGGTCGGGGTGAAGGACGTGCGCCGCTACATTGCGCTGCTGTCCGGTGCAAACGCGGCCCCGAGCACAACCGCACGCAAGCTGGCGGCCCTCCGTGCCTTGTTTGCTAGCCAGCGTGAGCACGGACAGATCGCCCAGAACCCCGCCGACCTGGTGAGCACGCCGCGCCGTTCGTCATACCTGCCGCGCGTGCTCAAGGAGAAGGAGGCGGCCAGGCTGCTGGACGCGATCCCTGCGCGTAACTCCCTGGAGCAACGTGACCGCGCGCTGTTCGAGCTGGCCTACGGGTGCGGCTTGCGCGCTGAGGAGCTCGTGTCACTGAAGATCACAGACATCGACCACGACGGCGAGCAGCTGCGCGTAGAGGGGAAGGGACGCAAGACGCGCTATCTGCCGGTCGGGGAGGTCGCGATGGCCGCGGTGAGGCTCTACATAGGACGGGGTCGCAACGGGCTCACCGCCCCAAGCGCGCCGGGAGGGCGTGCGGGAGAAGAGAGGGCGCTGTTCCTGTCAAAGACTGGAAAACCGCTGGGCACGAGCGACGTGCGCAGGCGACTGCGGGTGTGGGCCACACGCGCACAAATCCCGGGTGGGGCGACGCCGCACGCTCTCAGGCATAGCTTTGCGACGCATCTCCTCGACGGCGGAGCGGACTTGCGGAGCATCCAGGAGCTGCTCGGCCATGCAAGCGTGTCGACTACCCAGGTTTACACTCGGGTAGAGTCCGCCAGGCTGAGAAGCGCCTATGCGCGCAGCCACCCTCGGGCTTGAGGGGGGAGAAGACACTGGAGACGAATGTTAAAGCAATCGAGCTGCGCGAAGTCTGGCGGCGGTATAAGACCGACGGTGACCGGCGTGCCCGCGAGCGGCTCGTGCTCGCCTACTCGCCGCTGGTCAAGTACGTAGCCGGGCGCACCGCCGCTGGGCTGCCCCCGCATGTCGAGGAGGCGGACCTGATCTCCTACGGGCTGGTGGGGCTGATCTCCGCGATCGAGCGGTTCGAGCCTGCGCGGGAAATCAAGTTCGAGACGTACGCGATCATGCGCATCAAGGGCGCGATCATCGATGAGCTGCGCGCAATGGACTGGGTACCCCGCAGCGTGCGTTCGCGTGCCCGCGAAGTGGAGCGCGCGAACGCAAAGCTGGAGCACAGCCTGCAGAGGGCGCCGACTGACGAGGAGATGGCGGCCGAGCTGAAAATCACCGTAGAGGAACTGAACGAATCGCTGCTGGCGATCTCGCACTCCTCGATAGTCGCCCTGGACGAGCTCTGGAGCGTGTCGGACTCCAGCGGCGACCAGGTGTCGCTGATGGACACGATCGAGGATCACGCGGCGCCCGACCCGGCGAAGGCGCTCGACGTGGGTGACCTGAAGGACCGGATCGCCGAGTCGATCGCCAAGCTGCCAGAGCGCGAGAAGCTGGTGATCGCGCTCTACTACTACGAGAACCTGACCCTGCGCGAGATCGGTGAGGTGCTCGGCGTGACCGAGTCGCGCGTGTCCCAGCTGCACACGAAGGCCGTCCTGCGTCTGCGTTCGCGGATGCAGGAGGACTCTTTCGATAGCTGATCGACTACCCTCCTCAGTCGATGGCTACCAGGTCGATCGTCACCTCTCAGCCGGATATCGCCTGCGACGTATGCGAGCGGCGGCTGCTGCGTGGCGAGTTGCCCGACGTCTTCCTGGCCGCTGGCCGGCGTCGCACGGTCTGCGAGCTGTGTGCGCCGCGAGCGGCGCACGAGGGGTGGCTGCGCGAGGCTGACCGCCACTCGGTGAGCTTGCCGGCGCCGCGCGTGAGGCGTGGTCGCAACCTGTTCGAGCGCCTGCGTCCCCAGCGTGAGACGGTCTCCGGCGGCTCTGGGGAGGACCTTACCCGGCAGGGGATTGAGCTTGTGGCGCCAGAGGTTCCGCTCGAGCCCAAGTCCTACGACTTCTTGGGAGCCATCTCGGGGGCCCAGGGAGAGTCATCCGCGGTGGCGCCGGGGCCGGGCGAGGAGGGCACGATTGCATTGACCAGCGGCGAGCTGAAGGTCGAGCGGGCGCTCGAGGTATTCAACGCCGGCGAGTACCCCAGGCGCGTGGCGGGTGTCGCCCGCTCGCTGGGCGAACCGGGCGTTACTGTTCGCCTAGTCGCCGATTCCGGGAGCGTGGTCGTGATCGTGGTCGCGTGGGAGCTGTGCTGGTACCGGTATGAGGTGGATCTCGATGAGGCGGCAGGGGCGCGGGTGACAGCGCAGGGGATGGAGCTTTCAGAGCTCGCGGAGGAGGACCGGCTTGTGAATGCCACAGCCGACGAGCACGGCGCGCTGTTGCGTCTGGATGTTTGAGCTGCACCTTGTGTATTTGCGGCTGAAGAGTAGAATCGAGGCCTGATGATCTATTGCGTCGTCCCCAAGCCGTTGGCCGAGGAGCTGTATCCAAAGCTCACCGAGCACTACCAGCACGAGGACAACGTCACGGTGATCGTTGACCGGCGTGAGTTCGACCGGCGCGCCCGGCGGGGGAGCCCGGCGGCGCAAGCGCCGGCTCCAGAGGGTGCGCCGCGGCGCGTGATCCGCGACCGTCGCAGGGCTCGCGTGGCCGGGGATATGCCCCCGCTCGCACGCGCGTCCTCATAACCCGCGCGTTTCGTCTTAGCCGATCTAGATACTTCAGGCGATGAAGGTGATAGTGCACGTCGATGGCGGCGCTCGTGGCAACCCTGGGCCGGCGGCGGCCGCTTGTGTGATCACCTCACCCGAGGGTGTACTGCTGGGCGAGCACGCCCAACTGCTCGGCACGGCCACAAACAACGTGGCCGAGTACCGGGCGCTGCTGCTCGGACTTCAGTGCGCGCGCGATCTGGGCGCAAGCGAAATCGATGTCGTGGGTGACTCGGAGCTGATTGCGAAGCAGGTAATGGGTGTCTTCAAGGTCAAGCACGAAGCGATGAAGCCCTTGCACCGGGAGGCGATGGCGGCCTTGGGCGAGTTCCAGCGCTGGTCGATCCGGACCGTGCCGCGCGAGCAGAACGAGCATGCCGACGCGCTCGTGAACGCCGCGCTGGATCAGGCGCGCGCGAGCGCCGCAAGCTAGGCGATACGCCACCCAGGCTCAGTGAAGCGGTCGGGCCGAGCGCGCGATGTCGAGCATCTGTTCGTTTGAAAGATCCTCGAGCAGTGTGTTGGTGAGCCAGTACAGAACCTGCCCCTGGCGCCAGGCGACCGTGTGGATGTGACTTCCATCGGCGAAGATCCTGTAGGCGACACCGCCGATCTTGCGGGTTTCGGTGGGATGGGCGACGATCGGTGGGTTCAGCCAGTCGGTGCCCTCGAAGTCGTAGTAGCCACCGAGGCCGTTCTGCTGGAAAGGCACGATATAGGCGTGGCGCAGGTGGTTGCCGGTGTCGCGCAGCGTGTAGGCGCGTACCGGCTGCTGCGAGGCGGGAGCGGTTTGCAGCGACGGGTAGAGGACGCGGAAGGGCACGTTGATGGCGGCCTTGACGAGTTCGCTCTGGCCTGAGGATGGGGTGGGGTACAGCCCGATCGACGCGGCGCTGGAGCTCCTCGAGCGGTGGTGGCCGTGGCCCTTGGTCTGATTCGTGAGCGTGGGCTTGGGTGCGCTGACTTTCTGCTGACCGTGCAGGAAGTCCGCGAGCGTGGCCTGAGCGAGCGCGGGCGTGCTCGTAACGAACGACTGTCCCTTGAACCCGTAGTTTCCGTTGGCGACCCGGAACTTGACCTGACGCAGCGGCTTTGATTGCGAGAACCCGACCAGCTTGGCGAGGTCGATCAGCTGGCTGGCTGAGGAGCTGAATCCGGCGGTGACGATCGCCCGTCCCACGGCTTTGGCGACCGTGTCGATCTGGCCAATTGCGTTTTCGGGCGAGATTTGCTCGCGCAGGTTGCGCAGGAAGTCCTGCTGTCGGGCGACGCGCACGAAGTCGGAGTCGTGGTGGCGGTAGCGGACGTAAGAGAGCGCGTTGTTGTAGCAGAGCTTCTGGTAGCCGGGCTGGAGGTTGATTTCGGAGTATTCTTCCCCTTCTTCACCGTGCAGGTGAAGGTAGCGGTGGTCGACGTTGACGTAGACACAGCCGAGCGTATCGACGACCTGGATGAAGCCTTTGAAGTTGACGTCGATGATCCCGTTGAGCTTCAGGCCGGGGAAGACTTCGTGCTCGATCGTTTCGGCCGCCAGCACCATCGAGCCGCGCGCGCCACCGAGCTCGGCGCCGTAGGTGTATGCGGCATTGATCTTTGACTGTGGGTAGTACTGCCCGGTCGAGGCTTTGATGTTCACGAGCAAATCGCGGGGAATCGAGAGCACCGAAGTTTGTCCCTGTTCGGGGTCGAAGCGCACCAGCAGGATCGTGTCGCTGTGTGGCGGGTCGGTGCGGTCAAGGGAGTCTTTCGAGGCGGCTCGCCTGTCTGAGCCGAGGATCAGGTAGGTCTCCGGGCCGCCGTTGTATTCGGGGATGACAACCCCCTTGGGGGCGTGGATCTGGTCGACGCCGGGGAAGATGTCGTGCGCGAGGCCGCTTGCGGTATTCAGCGCGACCGTCGCTGTGGCCCCGCCGCTGAGCAGCACGATCAGCACACCGCCGATCGCGAAGCGCTTCCACATGCTCATCCACAGAGAGGGTGGGCGCTCGTCATCCATGGGGTATAGGCACGCAGCAGCTCATATCGGGCATAAGGCAAGCTAGCGGCGGCAGGGCGGGCACTTATCACCGCGCTCGTTCGCTAAGAGTAGCGAGCCGGCCGGCGTCCACGCGGCGGGCGAGACCGGCGGGACCGGTACGCTCGTGCTCGTGCTCAGCCCCCGAAATCGCGAGTTGTTGGGGCTCGTTCCCGCAGCTCTGCTGGTCACAGCAGGCTTCACCGCGATCTTCATCCAGGCCGAGAACAACTCTCCGGGGGCCTCGACAAACCTCACGCTGAACCACGCCTCGGGCGTGTCGCTGACGTATGGCGCCCTGTTTCTAGGGTTGTGCCTGGCGGCGCACCTCGTGATCCGCTTCGCGCTGCCGCACGCCGACCCCTATCTGTTCCCGCTCGGGGCCGTGCTCGCGAGCGTGGGGATCGTGATGGTGTATCGCATCAACCCCGCGCTGGCGCGCCAGCAGGCGCAGTGGATGGTGATCGGGCTGGTCCTGTTCGCCGCGACGATCCTGGTGCTGCGCCGCCGGGGGCTGGGCATGCTCGAGCGCTACCGCTACACGATCGCCGTGCTCGGCATAGGCATGGCTGTCCTGCCGCGGCTCCCCGGCATCGGTCAGCAGGTCAACGGGGCTTACCTGAACATTCACGTGGGCAGCGTCTCCTTCCAGCCCGCCGAGCTGGCAAAGATCGCGATCGTGATCTTTCTGGCGAGCTATTTGCGCGACAACCGCCAGATCCTGGTGAGCGCCGGACGGCGCGTGCTGGGACTGACGATCCCGCCGATGAAGCAGTTCGGCCCGATGCTCGTTGTGTGGGGGGCGGCGATGGCCACGCTGCTATTGACCCGGGAGCTCGGCACTTCGCTGATGTTCTACGGCGCCTTCCTCGCACTGTTGTATGTCGCCACCGGGCGCTTCTCCTTCCCGCTGATTGGACTGGTGCTGTTCGCCCTTGGCGCCTGGTTCGTGGCCACGCATGTGAGTCACGTGCACGCGCGAGTGCTCGCCTGGGAACACCCCTTCGACCCGACGCTATACAACCGCCTCGAAGGGGGCAGCTATCAGCTGGCGCAGTCGTTGTTCGCCCAGGCCGACGGCGGCCTGTTGGGTACGGGCTTCGACCAGTCGCTTCTGCGCCTGCCCCACGGCGGGTCCTCGATCCTGCCGGTCCCCGAAAGCGACATGATCTACGCGGTGATCACAAACGAGCTGGGCTTGGTGGGCGCCACGGCGCTGCTGCTCGTGTACCTGCTGTTCGTGGCCCGTGGGCTGAAGACGGCGATGCTGGCGCGCGACTCCTTCTCCAAGCTGCTGGCGACGGGTCTTTCGTTCATCGTGGCGATCCAGGTGTTCGTGATCGTCGGCGGTGTCACGCGCGTGATCCCGCTGACGGGGGTGACGCTGCCATTCGTCGCCTACGGGGGGTCCTCGGTGGTGATGAACTTCGTGCTGCTGGCGCTGTTGCTGGTTGTGTCCGACCGCGCGCGAGCACCCTATTCCCGGACGTGAAGGCCTCTAGCGCATGCTTGTGTGGGCTTGCTGAGGCTTTCGGGCGAGAACCTTCATAACCACCAGCCCGCGCAGGTGAGTCTCGGGCGCCGTCGAAAACCTGAGCCGTGTTGACTTCGACGATTACGGCGGCGACGCCGCGTTTACTCCTGCGAACGCCGCCGCACGCACACCACCGCTACGCCGGCCTGGCCGGTCCTCGTTCGCCCGGCGGCTTATCTTCGCCGGCCGGCCTGCACCGGCGACCGTGGCTGGCGCGCCTGCGCCGCGCGTTGGACGAGGAGCTATTCGTTCTGCACTACCAGCCAATCGTGTCGTTGCGGGACGGGAACGTGTCGCATTACGAGGCGCTCGTGCGGCTAGCTGATGAGCCTGGCGGTGGATTGGTGGCACCCGGCAGGTTCCTGCCCGCGGCCGAGCGTTACGGCCTGATCCGTGAGATCGACCGCATGGTGCTGGCCCAGGTGACCACACTGCTCTCGGGGGAGCACGGTGAACAGGGCGTGCACATCGCGATCAACTGCTCGTCGCTGTCGATCACCGATGGGGGAATGCTGGCTCAGATCGAAGGAGCGCTCAGGCTTGCGAGGGTCGATCCCGCACAGCTGGTGGTCGAGGTGACTGAGACCGCCGCGATCTCCGACATGGCGCGCGCGCAAGCTTTCTGTGCCGGCGTGCAGGCATTCGGTTGCGCGGTTGCACTCGATGACTTCGGCGCCGGCTTCGGCTCCTTTCAATACCTCAAGCACCTGCCGTTTCAGTACTTGAAGATCGACGGCGACTTCATTCGTGGCCTGCCGGCTTCGTCAAAGGACCAGCTCGTGGTCAAGGCGCTCGTGGATCTCGCCCGCGGCATGGGCAAGCAGACGATCGCCGAGTATGTCGAAGACCTGGCCACGGTGGAGTTGTTGCGCGAGTACGGCGTGGATTACGCCCAGGGCTTCGAGGTGGGTGCTCCACACCCGGTTGTGCCGCTCGCCTAGCTTTCTGGCCGCGCGCCTATTTGGGCTGGGGGAATTGCCTACGCATCGCAGCGTCCCACATACGGTCGCTGAGCAGGCGTCGCGCCCAAATCGTGAGCTTGGCCGAGGGCGTAATCGTGATCCGCGCCGGGGGCCGTGAACGGGTGATCGCACGCTCGATGACCTTCGCCACTCGCTCGGGGCCGCCGCCGAGCAGCTTCATCGGCCCCTCATACGCGCCTTTGGTGACCGCGCCGACGGTCGCGTTGAACGTCGCGTACGGGTCGTCTGCGCCTACGCCCACGCTGGCCATGCTCGCCGTGGCGGCCTCGCCGAACTCGGTTGTGATCAGGCCGGGCTCGAGCAGGATCACGTCGATGTGAAAGCCGCGCAGCTCAAAGCGCAGCGCGTCGGAGATCGCCTCGAGCGCGTGCTTGGTTGCGTGGTAGTGGCCGCCGCCAGGGAACGACAGGCGCCCGCCCATCGAGCCGACGTTGACTATCTTTCCCCACCGCTGCGCGCGCATCTTCGGTAGCACCAGCTGGGTCAGGCGGATGAGCCCGAACACGTTCGTCTCGAACTGCCGTCGCACCGCCTCCAGCGGCACCGTCTCGATCGCCCCTGACTGGCTGTAGCCGGCGTTGTTGATCAGCACGCCGACGGCGCCCTCAGCGCGCTCCACCTCGTCTACCGCTGCTTGCATCGACTGCTCGCTGGTCACGTCCAGGGCGAGCGTCCTGCAGCCCGCCTGCGCCAGCTCGCCGAGCGTCTCCGGCCGCCGAGCGGTTGCGTACACCGTCCAGCCCGAGCGCACGAGCGCAAGCGCGGTGGCGCGGCCGATGCCCGAGGAGCAGCCGGTGATCAGCACTGCCTTGGAGGGTTCGGACATGCGGGCAGCATAAACGCGCGCCGGTCCTCTAGGGTGGGCGCCCATGCGTGCCGTGACCTTCCAGGCGCCCGGCGAGGTGCGTGTCGAGGATGTGCCCGAGCCGGAGCTCAGCGAGCCGACCGACGCGGTTGTGCGGATCGAGGCGACGGGGGTGTGCGGGTCGGACCTGCACATCTACCACGGGCGCGTTCAGATCGAGCCGGGCTTCACGATCGGGCATGAGTATGTGGGCACGGTGATCGCCGCTGGCGAGCGCGTTATGGGCGTGTCGGTGGGGGACCGCGTGCTCGGGTGCTTTCAGACCGCGTGCGGTGTTTGCTACTTCTGTCGCGCCGGGTGGTATGACCGCTGTGCGGTGTCGCGCACGTTCGGGCATGGCGCGGCGCTTGGGTCGCTCCAGGGGACTCAGGCTGAGCGTGCGTTGGTGCCGAACGCCGACCTCGTGCTGCGCCGGGTGCCCGATGGGATGAGTGACGACGTTGCGCTGTTTGCCGGGGATGTGATGGGGACAGGCTTCCACGGGGTGGTGGCGAGCGGTTTGCGCGCCGGGGATGTCGCCGCGGTGCTCGGGTTGGGGCCGGTGGGGTTGTGTGCGGTGCAGGCGGCGCGCGCGGTCGGTGCGGCGCATGTGCTTGCTGTCGACTCGGTGGAGGAGCGTCTTTTAGTCGCCGAGTCTTTCGGGGCGGAGCCGGTGCACCTCACTGAGCAGGATGTGCGTGCGCTCGCGCGCGAGCGCACCGGGGGCCGCGGGGTGGACGTGTGCATCGACGCGGTGGGCGATCCGCGCGCGCTCGAGACGGCGCTCTACATCACGCGCGCGCATGGTGCGGTGCAGTGCCTTGGTGTGTATGCCGAGCGCGCGGAGGTGCACATGGGGTTGCTGTGGATCAAGGCGCTCACGTTGCGCGGGGGGCAGGCCAACGTGATCGGTCACCTCGATCGTGTGCTGGAGATGATGTCCGCGGGTCTGCTCGACCCGAGCCCGCTCGTCACCCACCACATGTCTCTCGATGACGCGGTCGAGGCCTACGCGCTGTATGACCGGCGCGAGGCGCTTAAGATCGTGCTGAAGCCGTGAATCAGCTGGAGCCACAGACCTCGTATAAGGAGCCCTCATGAGCGCCGCTGCCGATACCGCCACCCCGCACGTCCTTCCCGAGGCGCTCGGGTCAGCTGCGCGGGAGTTTGTCCTTCAATCCCACCAACTGCTAATCGGTGCAGAGCGCTCAGAAGCCGCCGACGGCCGCACGTTCGTCACGCTCGATCCCTCGAGCGGACGCGAGATCGCGACCGTCGCGCAGGCGGGTCCCGAGGACGTCGAGCGCGCAGTACGGGCAGCTCGCGAGGCGTTCGCCGAGGGTCCGTGGGCGACGATGCCCGCCTCGGGCCGCGAGCGGTTGATGCACACGCTGGCCAATGCGATCGAAGAGCGCGCCGTGGAGATCGCCCAGATCGAGTCGCTCGACAACGGCAAGCCGGTGGGGCTCGCCCAGTACGTCGACGTCAACGGGGCTGTTGGGCACCTGCGCTACTTCGCCGGGTGGCCGACCAAGATCGAGGGCGGGGTGCTGCCGGTGAGCGCGCCGAACATGCACTGCTACACGCGCCGCGAGCCGGTCGGCGTGTGCGCCCAGATCATCCCGTGGAACTTCCCGCTGCTGATGGCCGCGTGGAAGCTCGGTCCCGCGCTCGCCGCTGGTTGCACAGTTGTGCTTAAGCCGGCGGAGCAGACGCCGCTGAGCGCGTTGCGCCTCGGTGAGCTGGCGCTGGAGGTGGGCTTTCCGCCCGGCGTGCTGAACGTGCTGACCGGCGACGGGAGCACGGGTGCGGCGCTTGTGGATCACCCGGGGGTGGACAAGATCGCTTTCACCGGCTCCACAGCGGTGGGGCGCGAGATCGGCGCGAAGGCGGGGAGGGCGCTGAAGCGCTTGACGCTCGAGCTGGGGGGGAAGTCGCCGAACGTGATTCTCCCGGACGCGGACATCGACGCCGCCGTGAAGGGTGCCTATCAGGCGATCTACTTCAACTCCGGGCAGGCCTGCAACGCGGGCTCGCGGCTGTTCGTGCCGTCCGACAGCTTCGATCATGTGATGGCCGCGCTCACTGAGGCCGCCAGCGCGGCAAAGCTCGGCCCGGGCCTCGATCCGCAGACCCAGCTCGGCCCGCTCGTGTCGGCCGAGCAGCGCGACCGCGTGATGGGCTACATCGAGTCCGGCTGCGAGCAGGGCGCGGAGTTGCTCGCCGGCGGCGAGACGACGCTGGATGACAGCGGCGGCTACTTTGTCGCTCCGACGCTGTTCGCCACGACCTCCGACGAGCTGAAGATCGCGAGGGAGGAGATCTTTGGCCCAGTGCTGGTCGCCTCGCCGTATGACTCGCTCGAGGAGGTCGCCCAGCGCGCGAACGACGGCGAGTACGGGCTCGCGGCGGGGGTGTGGACGCGCGATCTCTCGAGCGCCCACCGGCTTGCCGAGATGCTGAGGGCGGGCATGGTCTACATCAATACCTGGGGCGTGGTCGATCCGTCGGCGCCGTTCGGCGGCTTCAAGGCGTCGGGCATCGGCCGCGAGCACGGCCACGACGGCCTCGACGCGTACTTGGAGACCAAGACGGTTTGGGCGGCGCTGTAGGGGGCGGCAGCGTCGCGGATCTTGGCGAGGCTGGCCCGCCGCGCCTCGGCGGCGCTGCGCGTTCCATGTCGCGTCTTGAGCGTCTACGCGATCGCCCGGAGGCGGAGAGCTGGATGCGGGCGCTTTTCGTCGTGTGTGCACTCGTGCTCGTGGCGGCTACCGCCGAGATCGTCCTCGACGGCGCGGTGGGTCACTCCCCGCTGATCCCCAAGTCGCCGGTGCTCGCGGGCTGGCTTCAGGGGATCGGCGAGCGTCTCGGATTCCGCGTCTTCCTGATCGCGGTGCTGGCCTTCTCGGCCGGCTATGCAGGCCTGCTGGGACTGGCGCGAGGCATCTCCAAACGCTGGGCGATTGCGCTAATCGCCGTGCTCCACGCGATCGTGTTCGCCGGGCCGGTTCTGCTCTCAACCGACGTCTTCAGCTACATCGCCTACGCCCGCATGGGCGTAGAGCATGGGATCAATCCCTACCTTCACGGGCCGGTCGCGATCTCGCACGATCCCGTCTACCACTACGTCGGGCAGGACTGGAAGCATGTCGCCACGGCCTACGGGCCTCTGTACACGCTGCTCTCCTATCCGTTCGGGCTGCTCGGCGTGACGGGCGCGATCTGGGGCATGAAGATCCTGGCACTGCTCGCGAGCATCGGCACGCTCGTGCTCACATGGCGCTGCGCGCGCCTGCGCGAGATGAACCCCGTCGTGGCGATCCTCGCGGTCGGCGCCAATCCGCTGTATGTGATCTATGCCCTCGGCGGCGCGCACAACGATCTGATCATGCTGCTGGCGATGATGGCGGCGGTCAGCCTCACATTTGCTGGCAGGGATGCCCCGGCGGCTGCCACCGTCGTGGCTGGGGCGCTTGTGAAGGCCACGGTGGCGGCACTGTTGCCGTTCATGATCCTCGCGCGGCGCAGTCGCGCGCAGGTTCTCGGTGCTGTGGCGGCCTTGGGGGCGGGCGCGCTGATCGCCTACCTGGCCTTCGGCGTGGACGGAATCAACATAGTTGCGGCGCTGAACCGCGACGCGGCGTTCGTCTCGACGGACAGCTTCCCCAACGAGCTTGCCCACCTGGTGGGCAAGCCGGGGGTGTTTCCGGTCGATCACGATCTGCTCAAGGGGGCGCTGGTGCTGATCGTGCTGCACCTGCTGTGGCGCACCTGGCGCGGCTATGACTGGATCTCCGCCGCCGGCTGGACGCTACTGGCGATCTCCGTCACGAGCACCTGGCTGCTCGCCTGGTACATCCTGTGGCCGCTGCCGCTCGCCGTGATCGCGCGCGACCGCCGGCTGCTCGTTGCAACGCTCGCGGTCCAGGCGCTGTTCATCGCCCATCAGACGACGCCGCTGTTCGCCCCGGTGTCATGAACGCTGCTGGGACACCGCCCGGGAGGGGCTCCGAACGCCTGCCCCCGTGGCTGCGCCCGCGCGAGGCGCAGGCGCGCCCAAGGGACCGGACGCGACTGGTCGAGACGACGCTGCTGCTGCTCGCCGGCCTGCTGCTCGCCGTGGCCACGGTCAACGATGTGGTGCTGCAGACGCACACCAACCACCGGCTCGTGGCCGACCTGCGCACGTGGCGCGAGTACACGGGCCACGACTACAAAAACCTGTCCGCCGAACAGGATCAGCGCGGCCACACGACCACGGAGGTCGTCTGCGGCAACACCACGCCAGGCCCGCCGAAAGAACGGATCCAGCTCTGCCTGCAGATGACGGGACCGGTCATCCACGGCCGCCGCGCAGCGCGCAGCGGCTGGTACCTGCCGCCGAAGGCCGAAGACCTCCGCCACTCACGCTATGGCTGCTTCGGTGAGGCCAAGAGCGCCGGGCTCTGTGGCCCGGGCGCTGCGGGCGCCGAAGGCCCCGAAGGCACAGTGCCGGAAACAGGTCAGTGAGCGCAGCGATCTCATCGCCTGCCGGTGGGACTCGTACCGCTGCGCTGCGCGGTCACGCGCTGGGAGCGTGGTGGGCGCTCGCGGGGCTCGTGGTCTTGGCCGCGGCGCTGCGGTTTTCGACGCTCGGGCTGCAGAGCCTGTGGTACGACGAGGCGTTCACCCCTGTACACACTCTCCACCCGAGCCTCACGGCGACGCTGAGCGCGGTCGCTCACACCGAAAACTCGCCGCCGCTGTGGTATCTGCTCGAGTGGGCCGTCTCGCGCGTATTCGGTACCGGCGCGATCGCGCTGCGCTCTCTCTCGGCGCTCGCCGGGGTGGCGAGCGTTCCAGTCGCGTGGGCGATCGGGCGCGAATTAGAAGGCCCGTCTACCCGCAGGGTCACAGCGATCGCGGCTGGTGCTTTTGTGGCGGTGAACCCGCTGTTCGTGTGGTACTCGCAAGAGGCCCGCGTGTATGCGCTGTTTGTGCTCACGGCGGCGCTGGCGATCCTGTGCTTCTTGCGCGCTCTGCGCGAGCCCACACCCGGACGGCTGACCGCGTTCGCGGTGAGTGGCGCGCTGGCGCTGCTCACCCACTACTTCGCGGTGTTCCTGCTGGCGCCGATGTGCCTGTGGCTCGTGCTGGGGCACCGCGCGCACAGGCGCGTGACGCTGGCGGCGGTGGCGGCAGTGGGTGCTGTTGGCGTCGCGCTGCTGCCTCTTATCTTTGCCCAGGGCGGCCGCGGCACACAGTGGATCGGCCGCTGGCCGCTCGGCGAACGCCTGGAAGCGATTCCTCAGTACTACCTGACGGGCGAGTCCGGCGCTCCGCTTGGCCACGGTGTGGAGTTGCTCCTCGCGCTGCCGGTCCTCGGCGGTCTTTTCTTTGGGCTGTGGCGGGGCCTCACTCGCTTCGAGGAGCGCCAGGCGCTGATCGTGCTGGTGCTCAGCGCCTGCGGCGTGCTTATCCCCGTCGCGCTCGTCATCTTCGGCCTGGACTATCTCGCCCCGCGCAACCTCGTTGCCGCGATGATCCCGCTCACCGCCCTGCTCGCACTCGTCATCGCCGCGCAGCACACGGGCCGTGTGGGCGTAGCGCTCGCAGTCGTCATAGCGTTCGCCTTCCTCGCGATGTCCGTCGATGTGAATCTCAGTCCGCGCCTGCAGCGTGGTGACTGGCGCGGCGTTGCTGAGGTCTTGCGAGGGACGCCCGCGAACGAACGCGTGATCACGACAGTCGAGCTCGGGGCGGCGCCGCTCGAGTACTACCTGCCGCCGCTGCACAACCTCGCCCGTGGGGGGGCGGTGACGGTCAGCGAGATCGACGAGACCGGTTATGCGCCATTGCGAGCCTCTGCGGGCAGCCCGCCGGCGCCCGGCTTTCACCTGAGCAGTCGCTATGACGTCAACGGTCTGATCGTCTATCGCTTCCTGTCGCGCTCGCCCCGCAAGATCTCAGAGGCGACGTTGCGCAGGCACGTGATCACCGAAGCGCACCCTGAGGTGCTCGTCTCGCCTCAGGCGCCGTTGTAGGAGGCAGGCGCCGGGGGATCTTCGCGAGCGCTTGCGATTTGCGCCAGCAGCGCCGCGGGCGAGGTGCCACCCAGCACTCGCAGGCGGTGCAGGCGGTTGGGGTCGTCTCCGGGATGCGCCCAGCCGGGGATGACGGTGGTCGAGCCGGCGTAGCCTGCGGCCTTGACTGCGGCGATGACGGTCGCGTTGTAGTGCCCGGACGGGTAGCAGAACCAGTTGACCGGTACGTGGTAGCGCTGCTGCAGGATCCGGCGCGCGTCGTCCACCTGGTAGTGAAGCTGCTGGGCGTCCAAGGTGATCAGATCGGCGTGACTGATGCCCTGGGTATCGAGCTCCCAGCCTGCGGCGATCAGGCCACGGATCTGCCCTTGGCCGAATCCGCCCTGTGATGGCGGCAAGCCGGATAGCTGGATGTTCTCGACGCCGGCCCAACCGAGTTGCTCAAGGACGGGGAGAGCCTGCGTGTATTGAGACTGGTAGCCGTTATCGAAGCTGAGCACGATCGGTTTGCCTGCTGGAAGCGACGCGCCGCTGCGCCAGTGGGCCTGCACCTGGTCGAGGGTGACGGCGTGCCAGCCGGCGTTCTTCAGCGCCTGCATCTGCCGGGCGAACTCGCTCGGTGGGACGTACAGCCCTGGGAACGGCGCGCCGGGCGGCGGAGTGGCGATCACGTGGTACATCAGGATCGGCACCGCCACCGTGTTAGAGCTGACCGCGCGCCCCGGACCGGTCGCTCTGTCCTCGCTCACCGTATTCCCCGCCTGTCCCTTGGGATCGATTGCGCCGTGGCTGGAAGGCGCGTGGCTCGGAGTGGTCTGCGAGGTGACGGGAGCGTTTCCCGATTGGATACCCCAGATATCGCCCAGCAGAACGACGCCCACAGACAGGATCAGCAGCGCGATCAGTCCGGCGGCTTGGTAGCGGCGGCGGCGGGTTGCTCGCCGGCTGGCCCTACGACGGTTGCGCAGCTCCTCAGGAGGCTCTATCTGTGGCGAGGGCACTGGCGAAGGATGGCATGAAGCCCGGGAGCTCGAGCGCGATCTGCGCACCGCCCTCGGGACGGTCCCCAGCGGTGATGCGCCCGGCATGGGCCTCGACGATGGCGCGGACGATCGCCAGCCCAAGCCCGGTGCCACCTGAGGCGCGGTCGCGCGCTGAGTCCGTGCGGTGGAAGCGGTCGAAGATGCGCTCGCGCTGATCGGGGGCAATGCCCGGACCGTTGTCGCTCACCACGAAGCGCAGCCGGTTGCTTGCCAGGAGCTCCACATCCAGACGGACGAGGCCCTGCGGCGCGGTGGTGTGCTCAATCGCGTTGCGGGCGAGGTTACGGAGCGCTTGGGCGAGGCGGTCGGGATCGGCCTGGAGCGTGCCATCTGGGACCGGTGAAAGCTCGAAGCAGCGCTCGGCGGTGAGGCTCATTCCGTCCCACAGGTCCTGGATGTAGGGGCGCAGGCCGATCGGCTCGACGCGCAGGAACTGCCTCTCCTCGGACTTGGCGAGCAGGATCAGGTCATCGACCAGTCGGGTGATCCGCGAGACCTCGGCTTGCACGAGGCGCTCGACGCGGCGCACCTCCCCGGCCGGCGGATGAGGCTGGGCGCTGAGCACTTCGAGCTGCCCCCGGATGACTGTCAGCGGGGTGCGCAGCTCGTGGGATGCGTCGGCCACGAATGCGCGCTGGCCGGCGAACGCCGCTGAGAGCCGGTCGAGCATGTGGTTGAAGGCGTCGGCGAGCACTCGTACCTCGTCTCCGGAGCCGCTCGCCTGGTGGATGCGCGGCTCGAGCTCGCCCGCGTCGACCCGGGCGGCGATCGCGGCCATCCTTCGCAGCGGCCGCGACACCCTGGCGCCGATCAGATAGGACGCGAGCAGCGCAGCTGCAAGCGCCAGCGCGCCGGGCAGGATGAAAGCGCGCGCCACGCCGTCCTGGGCTCGGTGCGCCGCCGCCAGCGGCTCACCCACGCCGATCGTGATGCCCACCCGACCGTCGATGCTGAGGTGGCGCTTGAGCAGACGCAGGTCGCCGACATCGGGATAGTCCAACGTGGAGTACCCGTCGTGAGCGCTCAATAGCCGATCGGCCACACGGTTCTCCTGGGCCTGCGCGGCGTGCGTCTCGCCTTTGTCTGGAGCGGCCTGGCCGAGAAGCTCGGGCTGGTTGGTGCTCGTGCCCGCGCCCGGGACGTTCGCGAACAGCAATGTGGAGCTGGCGCCGAAGGGCTGGTCGTGGACATAGTTGCGAGCGGCCGTGGCCAGTGCGGCGGGAGAGCTTCCGCGCAGGAGCTTGAGGTTGTGGGAGAACTCGCTCGCGTCGCCTGCCAGCTCATGGTCGATCTGGCGGCGTATCTGCGTCGCCGTCCCGCGGTAGACGGCGACGAAGACGACCGCGGCGAAGAGCAGCATCACCACAGCGACCCAGGCCGTCAGCCGCCAGCGCAGCCCGCCCCACCTCGAGCGTTTAGCTCGCATCGTCCAGGCGATAGCCGACCGAGCGGACCGTGAGGATCGGCGCGGGGTCATCGGGGGTGCCGAGCTTGCGCCTGAGATACCCGATGTAGACGTCCACGACGTTCGTCTGCGGGTCGTGCCGGTAGCCCCATACCGTGGACAGGATCTCCTCGCGCGAGAGGACCTGACCGCGGTTGCGCATGAGATAGACCAGCAGCTCGAGCTCGGTGCTCGACAGCCGCACCTGCTTCCCGGCGCGGTGAACTTCACGGGTGAGCAGGCTGACCTCGATATCGCCCACGTGAAGCGCTGTCGCGGGAGCCTGCGCGGCAAGCCGCAACTGGGCGCGAATCCTGGCAGCCAGCTCGGCGAGTGAGAAGGGCTTGACCAGGTAGTCGACCGCGCCCGCGTCGAGACCGCCCACACGATCCTCGATCTCTCCTCGCGCGGTGAGCACGATCACCGGCACTGTCATGTTGGCTTGGCGCAGCGAGCCGAGGATCTGCAGGCCGTCGCGGCCGGGCAGCATCAGGTCGAGGATGATCAGATCGAAGCTCTCTCCAAGCGCGCGCCGCTCGCCCTCGGTCCCATCGAGGGCGGCTTCCACCGCAAACCCCTCGGCGGCGAGGCCGCGCTTTACGAAGTCGACGATCCCGGGCTCGTCCTCGATCAGGAGAATCATCGCTCGACAATAAAGGGCAAAGGGGATGAGCAGGGAAACGAGATAAGAACTCTCTAACCGGCTCTTTAGTGGGCAGAAGACAAAGTTGTCGAAGATGCTCACATGAGAACGTTGGATTCGAGTCGCTCCCGCGACGCCGCCCTACGCCGGTTGGGGCGCTGCAACCGCTGGCTGCTCGCCGGCGCCGTGGCGCTTACAGGAGTGCTCTCGGAGGTGGCCGCGCAGGCCTTCCCTGGCAAGACGCGCCCTAGTACGACGTCCGGCACGAGCGGGAAGGCCTCCCACTCGCACCACCCCGCGGGGAATGCTCACAAGGCGAGTACCGCAAAAGCCCTGCAAGCGCCCGCGCAGGCGCCCACGGCGACATCCTCCACCCCGGCACAGGCTTCGGGAGAAACGCAGGCCGCTAGGACCCCGGAACCCCAGGCGACCCCGACCGAACAGACCACGCCAACGGAAGCCACCAGGACCACGGAAACGCCGGCCTCCACCAGCTCGCCTTCGGAATCGAGCTCGCCTTCGGAATCGAGCTCGGCCTCCGAAGCGGGCTCCGCCCCGGTTGTGTCCGGGGGATCGTGAGGGATTTGCGATGGCCCTCGCCCTGAGCACGTGCGGGGATAGCAAGTGGGAGGCGCTGGGCAGCAGCGTGGTGCTGCGGGTTACCGATCCCAGCGCGCTGGGACCGGCACGAGCGATCGTCGAGCGAGAGCTCGAGCAGATCGACCGCGCCTGCAGCCGCTTTCGGGAGGACTCGGATCTGCAGGCTGTGAACGCAGGCGCGGGGCGATTCATACCGGCCGGCCCGCTGCTGATCGAAGCGCTGCTCGTCGCGCTGCGCGCTGCCAAGCTGACCGGCGGCGATGTCGACCCGACGGTCGGTAATGCCCTGGTGCTCGCCGGCTATGACCGCGACTGGCGGTTGTTGGAGAAACCGGCAGTTGGACCCGAGCAAGCGGAGTGGCCGGCGGTGCGCGCGCGCGTCATGCCCGGATGGCGGGCGATCGACATCGACCGAAAGGCCGCCGCGATTCGTATCCCCAGGGGCGTGCGCCTGGATCTGGGCGCCACCGCGAAAGCGTGGGCGGCCGATCGCGCGGCGGACGCCGTGTACGAGGCAACGGGGGTGGGCAGTCTGGTCAGCCTGGGGGGTGATATCGCGACCGCCGGCGCCGCTCCGGAGGACGGCTGGCGGATTTATGTGACCGAGGACCACCGCGACGGTCTCAACGGTGACGGTCAGCTGGTCGCGATCTCCTCCGGCGGCCTGGCGACGTCGAGCACGACCACGCGTCGTTGGGAAAAGGACGGGAAGATCAATCACCACATCATCGATCCCGAGACCGGCGTTCCTGTCGCGTCTGTGTGGAGAACGGCGAGCGTCGCTGCCGCGACGTGCGTTGACGCGAACATCGCGAGCACCGCTGCGCTGGTGCGGGGGAGCGGTTGCGTGGAGTGGCTCGCGGGGTACGGCCTGCCGGCTCGGCTGGTGGCGCAGGACGGACGGGTGGTTGCCGTGGGTGACTGGCCGGCTGCGTCTCGATGCCAGCCTGGGGTGGTCGCGGCATGACCGTCTCGCTCGCCTCCGTGGGCCCGAGCACGTACTGGTACCTCACGCGATCGACTGGGGCGGTATCGCTGATCCTGCTGACCCTGAGCGTCGCATTGGGGGTAGCTGGTGTCAGGCGCTGGAGCACCCCGCGCTGGCCGCGATTTGTGTTGGACTCGCTGCACCGCAACGTGTCGCTGCTGGCGGTCGCTTTCCTGCTGGCGCACATCCTCACAGCGGTGCTCGACAGCTTCGCACCGATATCGCTGACCGACGCGATCATTCCCTTCGGGGGCAGCTACCGTCCGTTCTGGCTCGGGCTCGGGGCGATCGCATTCGATCTGTTGCTCGCTGTGGCTGTCACGAGCATGGTGCGCCGCCGGCTCGGATATGACGCTTGGCGCGCCGTTCACTGGCTCGCCTACGCCTGCTGGCCGGTTGCGCTGCTGCACGGGTTGGGGACCGGCAGCGATGTCAAGAGCACGTGGCTGCTGGCGTTGAACATCGTATGTCTGGGGGTCGTTGCGCTGGCGGTGGGCGTGCGCGCGATCGCCGGCTGGCCGGACCGCGCGCGGATTCGCAGCGCCGCGCTCGGTGCCACTGCTGTCTTTGTGCTGTTCCTCATGCTCTGGCTGCCCGGCGGGCCGCTGGGAGCAGGCTGGGCGCACCGCTCGGGCACACCCACCCCGCTACTGGTTGGGTCCTCTGAGAAATGAGTCTGCAAGCCGATCCCGCCAGCCTGCCGAGGCTGCTATCGGGTATGCCGGTTGATGGCGCCATGGGTCTTGCGGAGCACCTGGCGATTCACGGCGAGATGCCCTTCGCCGGGCGCCGCGAGCGGCGTGGCGCAGGCGCGCTGATCGATCTTGCCGAGCAGGCTGGCCTGCTCGGCCGCGGTGGCGGTGCGTTTCCAGCCGCGACGAAGATGCGCGCGGTTGCGGATGCACGCGGCCGGCCGATCGTTCTCGCCAACGTGGCCGAGGGAGAGCCCGCGAGCCACAAGGACTGTGTGCTCATGGAGGGTCTGCCCCACCTGGTGCTCGACGGTGGCGTGCTGGCCGCACGGGCCGTGGGCGCGGACGAGCTGATCCTCTGCATAGACGAGTCGGGCGAGGCGGCCCTGGAGAGCGCGACATGCGCGATCTACGAGCGTGAGCGGGCTGGTGGCGACGCCCTGAAGGTCAGTGTTCAGGTTGTCCCCGCGGGATACGTCTCGGGCCAGGAGTCGGCGCTGGTGAACCTCTGCAACGGCGGGCAGGCATTGCCGGCGCTCACGCCGCCGATGCCGTTCACGCGTGGCGTCCGACGGCGCCCGACACTGATCAACAACGCCGAGACGCTCGCCCACCTCGCGCTGATCGCTCGCTATGGGTCACAGTGGTTTCGTGCGCTCGGCACACAGGCTCACACTGGGTCGACGCTGCTGACGCTCTCCGGCGCTGTCACGTATCCCGGTGTGTACGAGATCGAGCAGGGCGCGCCGCTCGCGTCGCTGATCGAGGCCGCCGGCGGCACGACTGGCCAGATTCGCGCAGTGTTGCTGGGCGGCTACGCGGGCACATGGCTGGACAAGGGATCGATCTCCACGCTCGAGCTGTCCAACGACCGCTTGGCTCCTCACGCGGCGTCGCTGGGCGCGGGGATTATTGTGCTCCTCTCCGGGGAGGCATGCCCGGTGGCCGAGACCGCGCGCGTCGCGAGCTGGCTGGCCGCGCAGAGCTCCGGTCAATGCGGACCTTGTGTGCACGGCCTGCGAGCGATCGCCGGGGCGATCGAGCAGCTCGCTGCTGGCAGCGCTTCGGCCGGGACGGGGCAGCGCATCGCCCGCTGGTCTTCGCAGGTCTTCGGACGCGGCGCCTGTGCTCACCCGGATGGAGTCCTAAGCTTCCTCACGAGTGCCCTGGATGTATTCGCCGAGGAGTTCGCCGATCACGCCCGGCATGGGCCATGCGACGCGTGCTCGCGTCCGGGAGAATTGCCACTGCCGGTGCCGGCCAGGTTGGCGACGGCGGCCTGAGATGGGCGTGCGCCTGAGGGTGAATCCGATCGCCTGTGAGGCCCATGGCATGTGCGCCGAGGTCTTGCCCGAGCGGATCACGTTGGACGACTGGGGCTATCCGATCATCGACGAGCGGCCACTGCCCAGAGAGCTCACCGCCATGGCCAAGCGCGCCGCTGAGGCATGTCCCACATTCGCGCTGCTCCTCGTACGCGACAGGGAGAAGAGCTGATCCGGCCATGAGCGCGGCAGAGCTGGCGCTGTTTTTCTCGGTTTTTCTGGCGTGCGCCGTCGAGGCGGTCGAGGCGCTGACGATCGTACTGGCGGTGGGCGTTACGCGCGGCTGGTCCTCTGCGCTGGCCGGTGTGGGCGCCGCTGTCGCTGTGCTGGCGGCTGTGGTCGGGGCGCTCGGTCCAGCGCTGACGGAATTGCCGATCGATGTGTTGCGTCTGAGCATCGGGGGCCTGTTGCTCGTGTTTGGCTTGCAGTGGCTGCGCAAGGCGATTCTCCGCGCCGCGGGCCTGAAGGCAATACACGACGAGCAAGCCGCGTTTGACCAGGAGACCGCACAGGCGCGCGCTGCGGGCCACACGCACGCTGGCTTTGACGGCTACTCGTTTACGATCGCCTTCAAAGGAGTCTTGCTCGAGGGTTTGGAGGTGGCGTTCATCGTGCTCACCTTTGGAGCCAACCAGCACCACGTCGGCATTGCCGCGGCGGCCGCGGGACTTGCCGTAGCGATGGTCCTTGCGGCCGGCATCGCAGCACGTGCGCCCTTGGCCAGGGTTCCGGAGAACACGATGAAGTTCGCGGTCGGCGTGATGCTCACTTCGTTCGGAATGTTCTGGGGCGCCGAGGGTGCGGGCGCTGGGTGGCCCGCCGGCGATGCGGCTCTGCTGGTCATCGTCCCCTGTGTGCTCGCGGTGTCGATCGCAATGGCTGCAATTCTGCGCCGTGCGTCACCGCTCCACCCAGCCCAGTTGGTCGGGCCTGTCGAGCGCTTGAGCGTAGACGCATGACAGCGCTACGGGCATTTCCGCAGGCGGTCTGGGAGTTCATCGCCGGCGACGACTGGCGCACCGCGCTGGGCGTGGTACTCGCGCTGGCGATCACCGCCCTAATCGCGACGACCAGCGTTGCGGCCTGGTGGGTGATGCCAATTGCGGTGCTCGGCCTGCTCGGCCTCTCACTCTGGCGCGCCTGCAGCTGACTGGATCAGGAGACCGCGGCTGGCTCTTCTTGATGCGCGGGCACGCCCGCGGCCGCGTAGGCGCCGGGCGCATCGAGCGTCTCCGCTTTCAGCAGCGCCTGCGCGAGGCTCTCCAGCTGGTCGCGATGCTCTGAGACCAGGTGCGTTACGTGCTCGTGCGCGCTCTCGACGAGCTTGCGGATCTCCTCGTCGATGAGCCGCTGGGTCGACTCTGAGGTCTCGCTTGCGCCCGGCAGGAACGGCCCCTGGCCGTCGGCCGGCAGCACGGCGATCGGGCCGACCGCCTCGCTCATCCCCCAGCGCCCGACCATCTGCCGCGCGATCTGTGTTAGCTGCTGGATGTCGGACTCAGCCCCCGTCGTGATCGTGCCGTAGACGAGCTCCTCGGCCACGCGGCCGCCGAGGGCCACGTCGATCTTCGCCTGCAGGTCCTCCAGCGAATAGGACACGCGGTCGGCGTCGGGCGTCGACAGCGTCACACCGAGTGCCATCCCGCGGGGGATGATCGAGACCTTCCTGACCGGGTCGGCGCCCGGCGTCAGCATCCCTACGAGTGCGTGGCCGGACTCGTGGTAAGCGGTGCGCTCGCGGTCGGCGGGGGACAGCAGGATCCCGCGTGGGGAGCCGAGCATCAGCTTCTCCAGCGAGTCCGTGAAGTCGCCCATCTCGACCTTGTCGTGTTCGCGCCGCGCGGCCAGAAGCGCCGCCTCGTTGGCGAGGTTCGCGAGGTCGGCGCCGACCATGCCTGGCGTGCTCGCGGCCAGCGCGCCGAGGTCCACGCTCGCGGCGAGCGGGATCGAGCGCGTGTGCACTTCGAGGATTTCGCGCCGGCCGGTGCGGTCGGGGGCCTGCACGGCGACGCGGCGGTCGAAGCGGCCGGGGCGCAGCAGCGCCGAGTCCAGCACGTCGGGCCGGTTCGTGGCCGCCAGCACGACGACGGCCTCGGAGCTCTCGAAGCCGTCGAGCTCGGTGAGGATCTGATCGAGTGTCTGCTCGCGCTCGTCGTTAGCGCCTGTGACGGACACCGATCCCTGACGCGATCGCCCGATCGCGTCGAGCTCGTCGATGAAGATGATCGCCGGCGCCGCCTCCTTGGCCTTGGCAAACAGGTCGCGCACCCGCGAGGCGCCGACGCCGACGATTGCCTCGATGAACTCCGACGCGGAGATCGAGAAGAACGCGGCGTGCGCCTCGCCGGCGACCGCGCGCGCCAGCAGCGTCTTGCCCGTCCCGGGCGCGCCCGAGAGCAGCACTCCGTGGGGCATGCGCCCGCCCAGGCGCCCGTAGCGCTCGGGGTTGCGCAGGAAGTCGACGATCTCCGACAGCTCGGCCTTGGCTTCGTCGATCCCGGCGACGTCCTTGAAGGTGACCCTGATCGTTTCCGGATCGACCCGCCGCGCCTGCGAGCGCCCGAAGTTGCCGAGTGCGCCCATCGCCCCGCCGGCTTTCGCGGCGCGCCGGGCGATCAGCACGAACAGGCCGACGATCAGCAGCGTCGGTCCGAAACCGAGCAGGATCTCGGCGAGCAGCGAAGTGCTCGTGCTCGTTGATTCGGCGTTGATCTTCACGCCCTTTTCCTGCAGCAGCGCGGACAGCTGGCTGCCGTTCCAGAAGCTAGGCACCTGCGTCGCGAACAGCTTCGTGGGCGTCGCCTTCGTGTCGGACGGCGGGTAGCGCTGCTTGGCCTTGAGCTCGCCTTGGATCGTGTCGCCCTTGGATGAGATCGAGTAGACCGTGTCGCCCTTGACCTGTTCGAGGAAGTACGGGCTGAACGGCACCGTCACCCGCCGTTCGCCCGTCTTGGGCGCAAAGAACAGGACCGACAGCAGGTTGATCGCCAGCAGGATCCCCACGAACCAGACGAAGCCCGGCCGGCGGTGCGCCGGCGGACCGCTCGGCGCCTGCTGGGGCATGCCGCGGCCGTCCGGCGCCGGCGCCACGTGCCAGCCGCGCTTGTCGCGTGGCAGCGGCGAGTGCGCGTCGGCCCGGCTCGCGCTCAGGCGATCGTCGGGCTCGTTCGGCGATGTATCAGGCACCCGGCTGCCCTCTCGTTCAGGGGTGGGGAAGGGTGAACGTCTCGGCAAACATGACTGGACGATCAACATAGCGGGTGCGTTGCATGGAAACCCCGGCTGCTGGCGCCTCGCGAAGCTAGACTGCGCTACCCCGCCGGAGTAGCTCAGCTGGTTAGAGCAGCGGAATCATAATCCGCGTGTCGGGGGTTCGAGTCCCTCCTCCGGCATATGCAAGCAAGCCCGTAAACACGGGCTCCTTTGCTGTCTGCGGCGTTTGGCCCGGGGCCAATGAAGCTGCTCGGCGGCGGCCCCGAGCGAGTGGCGAAGGTCATCGAGCGTGCGATCACCCGCTCACGGCCGCCTGCGCGGATCACTATTACGCCCTCAGCCAAGTTCACGATTTGGGCGCGACGCCTGGGTTGCGCGGTGCGCTCCCGCTCGATTTGCCCGGGCACGAATGTCGAGCGCGCGGCTCAAGGTGCTGTTGACGCGGACCGATAGGTGTCACGAGGATGTCCGCCACCAATCGTTCGTGACTCGAGGATGAGCGTTGATGACCTGACAGCCGCCAGTCTTGGCGACCTGTCACGTGAGCGAGCATTTCTTGGGCGCATGGAACGTGTGACACGGTGGTCGTTCGCGGGTAGTGTCGTTCTGGCTGGGTGTGGAGTAGTCGCGCTCACGAGCCTCTCGTCCGAGATTCCAGGGCTCGCCGGAGGTCTAGGCGTCTTCTTTGGGGTTTTCATTGCGTGGAGCTGTGTGCTCTTCCTACGGCTCCTGCCCGACGCACGCCAGGCGCTCAACACGCAGCCGGTCGACATGATGTTCGAGCGCCGGTACCAGCTCAGCAGGGTAGAAGCGTGGCGTGCGCGACTGTGGACCACCGATGTCCAGGACCGTCCGCTCGCTTGGTTCGGTTCCGTGCAGTGGGCTACCCCGCTGCTTATGACTGCGCACAAGGTAGGCGCGAAGGTGTACGGGACGCCGAAACTGGGCTCCGCCGTTGTGGTGTCCTGCTCGCAGGGCCTGCTCGTCGGGCGCATCATCCTGTCGCACGTCGACGACAACCCGATAGATGCTGTTCCGCCACGAGGTCTCAGCTGGCTATTCAGGCCCATCCGGCTGCCGTTCTCGCGACACTAGCCGATGGCATCCGGGGCCGCTGATCGACGCGCGCGGCGAGCGGTTCGCGGTCAGCGAGCAATTCGTCGAGAAGGACTATTACGTCAGCGAGAGTCTGGCGGGCACTTTGGCACGTCACCGATGGTGCGGAATCGCATTTGTGCAGCAGGCTGCTGCACAAATAGAACTCTAGATCTCGATTTTCGCGTCTTACCTGCTGCCGCGTCTCTGTGGGCCTGAACGCTGTGCCGGTATGCCCGCGTGATCTTGCCGTACTCGAGCCCTGGGAAGGTTCGCTCCGGCGCTCGCGCGCAGGCGAGCGGACTCATGTTCATTGGTGCGCATGCCGATGAGATTGGATCGGCGGTTGATAGAGCCGGCGTCTCGCTGACGTTAGCTCAAATTGCCATCCGCACTGCAATCAACGGCCTGCGTGCACGTCTTGCAGAGCTAAGGAGTCGGATTGTCACCCGTACGTCTCAGCCGGGCAGCACAACGATCGCCTCTCATCCGTCTTCTGGGAAACACGATGAGAATCTTCAAGGCCCCACGGGGCGTAGCTCCAGCGGCGTGTGCGACGCTGACGCTCGGAGTGTTGGTGGGCGTAGTCGGCACGTCGGCAGCGAGTGCTGTAGTCGTCGAAGAAACCTTGAAATACACCGGCGTCCAGCAGACGTTCACGGTGCCTGCCGGTGTTACCAGCGTCAAAGTCGTGGCAATCGGAGGGGCGGGGGGTGCAGCCTACAGTGGGTATGGAGGTGCTCCAGGTGGTCGGGGCGCAGTCGTGAGCGGCGATGTATCGGTCACGCCGGGCACTCTCTATGTTGAGGTCGGCGGGGATGCGACTAGCGTCGGTTGTCAGTACTCAGAAATACCCTGCAGGGGCGGGTTCAACGGGGGTGGCTCAAGCGTCACGCCAACGAACGAGAACGGTGCAGGCGGCGGCGGTGCCTCCGATGTGCGCACTGTGTCAATTGGTAGCGAACCGAGTCCGGGCGCCGAAGCTTCGCTCGAATCGCGGCTGCTCGTCGCGGCAGGCGGCGGCGCGGGCAGTGCCAACGACGGAGGCTACTGCACCGGTGGAGCCGGTGGAGATGCGGCAGAAGACGGCCACAGTGGAGGGAGTTGCGGGTCCCCCGCGGGCATGGGAGGCGGCGCTGGAAAAGCAACCGAAGGCGGCGTCGGGGGCAAAAGCTCGTACCAGACAAGCGAAACGGGCAGCCTCGGCAAGGGCGGCTCGGTGGTCGAAGGTGGCGCTGGCGGCGGCGGCGGCGGCCTGTACGGCGGCGGCGGCGGAAGTGAGCCATTCGGCTTCGAAGCAGCTCATACCGCAGGGGGTGGCGGCGGTGGCGGTGGCTCGAACCTTGTCCCGGCTGGTGGGACAAGCGCGGTGGCTGCACTCGGCGCCCAACCCTCGGTCACCATCACCTACAATACGGCCGAAGCGCCCCCGGCACCGTCGGAAACGGGCACGGCGCCATCGGGAACGGCCCCGGCGTCACCGAGTGCGGTCATCAACCCTGGGCTCGCGGGAAGCCTGTCGCTGGTCTCGAGCGTTGCGAGCGCTGCCGTACCGGCTGACGTAGCAATAATCGGCGCCGGCCACACCGTGGCGGTGCACTGGAAGACTGCTCTTGTGCCGATAACGTGCCGGTCAGCCGCCTCATGTACCGGCATGGTTGATCTCCAGTCGCTCGCCTATACCACCGGCGGGGGCGTGGTATATGCCCACACGCGCTACACGATCGCCGCGGGCAAGACGACGACCGTGGCGATGTCTTTGGTGAAGACCGGCATGAAGCTCCTCAGCCACCACAAGCACGCGCGCGCCTACCTATACCTACATCCCGGCGGCGGTCTGCCCGCCGGCACGCTGTACGTCGGCGGCGAAATCCTCTTGGCGGTCAATCCAGCGCCCGCGTGATCGGTCCCTGCATCGCGCGGGTGAGCTGATGGATGCTCGCCTGCGGTCCCTCGCTTTACTCAATCGTTCGCTAATGAGCGGTGCCTCGGCCGTTGCTGTTTTCCGCTTGGCCCGCGCGGTGCGCGCGCTCATTCCAGCCGCCTCGTATTTCACCGAGCCGTCGTGGGTGGCGCGTATCTGCCCGGCTCTGGCGTCAGAGGCGTCACACGCCGCGGGACGGTGCGACTTCGGGCGCGGCGTTCTTCCAGAGCCTGATGATCCCCACATAGTTGGGGTTCCCGTCCACCGGTGATAGTTCCAGAGCGGAACGCCGCATCCCCACCAAGCTGGCCGCATAGGGCGCCACCACTACGGAGATCCAGCCGGTGATACCCGCATGCGGCGGGATTGGGGGTTGCCCAAACAGCGAAGGGCCGGGAGCTCCCCTGGCATTGAAGAGCGCCGCCGCGCTGAAGTCCTGACCAGGACCCGCGGGTATTGGAAGCGCCAGTTCGGCAGGCGGATGGGGGCGGTAGCTCGGCACCGGTGAGCGGGCGATCAGTGGCCCGTACAGCAGCGGCTGACTACCGGGGTTCGAGATTTCGACCTCGAGGGAGACCAGTGCGCCGTGTCCTTCGGGGAAGCGCTTCGGTTCGTTTCGCCAGTTAGAAACGCGAGTACGGGCGCTCGTCCAGGTGAGCACGCGCGCGTCGAATTCGGGCATGTGCAGGGTGCTGTTGCGATCGACGATGTTCTTGACCCTGATACCGGAGCCTTCGTACACGGTGCACAGGCCTTGCTGGGACTCTGGGGGTTCGAACGCCGCAGTCCCGCATGAGGGGTACGGCGACGGATGAAACACGCTGCCTCCGTGGCCCGATATGAGCAGGACCAGCCTGACACCCACGAGCAGCAGAGTCAGCGCAATCGCTGCAGGCCGCTTTCGGCGAATCATGGAAGGGCGTTCCGGCGGGCCGGATTCCTGCGAGAACGGGGAGGTATGCACACCTTGGAATCGGCGCCCGCGGCGTAGCGCTTGACGATCAGATGGTCAACTTACGCGCAAATCTAGGGCCTCGCTGTTTGTCAAAGGGGGCGCGTGTGGGGGCGGGATCGACGTGGGTTGGCAAGGGTTGTTGTCGATCGCGCCAGGGAGGCGTTATGCAGACTGAGAAGGACGCGGAGATCGTTGGTTGGACCGGTTGTCTGGGTGCGGCCGGTGCGGAGCATGTGATGGGCCGCTTCGGGATGGGCCGCAGCTGGGCCTACGCCCGGTTAAGCAGGCTGGTTATGGACGGTTTGCTCAAGCAGCGGACGCTGCTTTACCGCCAGCCCGGGTTGTATTTTGGCGACTGCGGATGGGTTGCGCTGGCGTGGGCTGCAGCGTCTCGGGGTCTACCGGGTCAGCCCGGGTGGGTTCCAGCACGCGTGGGAGGTCGCCAACGCGGCGGTCTTGTTGGATCGGGTGTTGCCGGGCTGGGAGGTGCTCAGCGAGCGGGAGATTCGTCTCCGGGAGAGCGACGGGGATGAGCTCGTCGCCTCAGTGAAGCTCGGGGAACTGCCGGGTGGCAAGCCGGCGCTTCACCGCCCGGACTTGGCGCTCCTCTCCCCGGAGGGGGAGGGTCGTTGCGGTGGAGGTGGAGCTGTCGGTGAAGGCGCCGCGGCGTCTCGCTGCGATCTGCAGGGCGTGGGCGGTTGAGCGAGTCGGTCTGTACCCGTGCTCCTTGTGATCTCGGGGATTTGGTTTTTTGGGGGAGGAGAGAGACCATCCCTTAGCCGCTGCTCCTCCCGCCCTTACGCCCGGCCGCCTGCTTCTGGGCGCGGTTGCCGCCACTGCCCGGGCCAGTGCTTTTTTTACTCTGCGCGGAGCCTCCGCTGTGACTGTTCTTGCCGCCCTTGCTCGACGCGCCCGGAGTGTTCGCGATCTTCGCCGCGCGTTCCTTGCTCATGCCCTTTTTGCGCAGCCCTTCGTACTGCTTGTCGTTCTTCACACTGGGACCGTGATCTTTGGTCATCGGGTCTTCTCCTCTATTCGTGAACAGGCTTCAGTCGCCGCTGTCGGCGAAGCCGCGGAACGTGTCACTCATCCCGTGGTCGATCGTGCGCTCGGGATCGCGTTCAGCCTCGGGCGCATCGCGCTCGAGGTTGGGCTCAAAGTCGGCGTTGACCTGCAACAGGGCGCTCTCCAGCAGGTGACGGAGATCTCTCTCGGAGCCCTCCTGGACGTCGGCGACCTCGATCGTGTCCTTGCGCACGGTGATCTCGCCCCAGCGGGCGGCGTTTTGCTCGAGCAGGCCGAGCACGCCATTGAAGTGCATAGCCCATCCTCTGCCTGCCTTGCCCGTCAGCCGGACGGTGAGCACGCGGTCCTTGATCTCCGCGCTCGCCCAGTCGATCTGTCGCTGCTCGGTGCCACTCATACGCGGATAGCTACCCGGGTCGGCTCGCTTCGACACCTGTCCTAATCCCTCGGGATAAGGTAGGCGGCGAGTATGGGCTCGGGGAGATGCTTGCAATGAGTAGCCGGTCGCTGGGGGCGAGGGAGACTGGCTCTGGCTACGACCTGGCGGTTTCACCGGACGCCACGGAGGGCGTTGCGTCTCTCGCGCGACCGTCGGGCTCGCTCTGGCGGTGGCGACCGTCCTGGGTGGCAGTGGCGGCGCTGTTGACGGGGCTGATCGTGACCGGGGCGCTGGCGCTGACGTCCGTGGCCGTATACAACCGTAACGAGCGACGGCTGCTGAACCTCCGTGTGCGGGAGCTGAGCCTCGTGCTAGCGGCCACCGCTCCCTCGATCCAGACGCCGTTGGCCTCAGCCGCCGAGCTGGCCAATGCCACGGGCGGCGACGCGCAGAAATTTCGTGCGTTCATGGCTCCCTATGTGGGCCCCGGCCGCCAGTTCATCTCGGTATCGCTGTGGCCATTGGGCACAGCGCATCTCGCGCCGAGCACTGTGCTCGGCAGCACTCCGACGCTCGCGTCGATGCCCGAAAAGGCCGAGCGGTTCTTTACGCATTCCACCCGGCCCGGTGCTTTGAACCTCACCGGCTTCCTCAGCTCCCCGCATCCGGCGCTCGGCTTCGACTTCAGCGCCCCCGGCCGTGCACATGGGTTCGCGGTCTATGCCGAAAACCCGCTGCCGATGAACAGGCGCTCGAAATTGGAGAAGGACTCGGCCTTCTCAGATCTCAACTACGCGCTGTATCTGGGTCACTCCAAGCGCACGAGCGACGTGCTGGTGACCAGTCTGAAGTACCTGCCGATCAAGGGGCAGCAGGCCTCGGACGTCGTTCCCTTTGGCGCCGGGGTGTTCACCATTGTCGTGAGCCCAAACGGCTCACTCGGAGGGGCGTTCTTCGAGCGCCTTCCGTGGATCATCGCCTTCGTGGGTTTCTTCGTGAGCCTGGCGGCCGCACTGATGACCGATCGGCTGGCGCGTCGCAGACGCTACGCCGAGCGGCTCGCCGGCGTCCTCGACCGGGTCGCCACCGAGAACCGGGAGAGGTACACCGAGCAGCGCAGCATCGCCCAAACCCTCCAGCACGCGTTGCTGCCCGACGCGTTGCCCGAGTTCAGTGGACTGCAGGTGGGCGCGCGCTACGTGCCGGCCGCGTCGGGCATCGATGTGGGAGGCGACTGGTACGACGTAGTGGCGGCGGGCGATGGACGGGTGCTGGTCATGATCGGCGATGTCTCGGGCCATGGGCTGCGGGCGGCGACGACGATGGCCTCGCTGCGCCACGCCGCGCTGGCGTATGCGGCGCAGGACCCCAGTCCGTCCTCGGTGCTCGTCAAGCTCTGGGACCTCGTCAACAGCGGGACTCACGACTACTTCGCGACGATGCTCTGCGCGCTGATCGATGTGCGGGCCCATCGATTGACGCTGGCCAGCGCCGGCCACCTGCCGCCGCTCCTGGTCGACGGCGCTCAGGGACGGTTCGTCGAGTTCGACGCCAACGTGCCGATCGGTGTTGTGCGCAACTCGCCCTACCAGGACGTAACCGTCTCCGTACCTCCCAACACGACGCTGATAGCGTTTACTGACGGTCTGATAGAGCGTCGTGGAGAGGTTATTGATGTCGGCTTGGCGCGCCTGCGGGACGCGGCCACCAAAGAACAGCTGCCGCTCGAGGGCTTGCTGGCAAAGCTCGCACACGACCTCACCTCCGAGGACCACCACGACGATACGGCGATCGTAGGCATCCGATGGCAGAGCTAGAGGGCGAGGGAGATGCGACCGGCTCGCCGTGATGCTGCGCGATAGCGCCTTTCGCAGTCTCGAGGAACGGAGGGGTATTCCACTTCTCGCTCGAGTCGCGGCTGCTTTTGCACCCTCGTCGATTGCTGGCTCGATGGTGTTTGGCTCAAGTACAACTTCCTGATCGTCGAACGATGACCCTATGGTGAGACGCAGGTTGGACATCGGGGCGGTCTTCGGCCGGGCGAACGCTGTGCCCCGTGGGTCATCGGACCCGCGCGAGGCTGAGGAGCTGATGCGGCGTGTGAGCGTGGCGATGTTCCTGCTGGGCTCGATCGCCCTATTGGCGACGTTGGGCCTGCCGGATCCCAACCGCAGCGACCATCCCGCGATCGAGCTGATCGCCGCGTTGCTCGGCCTTGGCGCTGTGCTGGTGTGGACGATGCGCCCGCATCGTCATTGGGTGTCGAGGCTCGCGATCGTCTACTGGATCTTGCTCGTGAGCGCGCTCATGTCGGTGGAGCGGCCGATCGAGGCGACCCCGTTCTTCTACCTGTGGCCGATGGTCTTCTCGGCCTACTTCTTCTCGCGGGCAGAGGTGGCGGTGGACCTCACGATCATGTGGGTGACGCTCGCCGTTGCTCTGTTCGTGTGGTCGGTCGATCCGGAGAAGCTGGACTTGCTCATGGGCACCGGCGTGTCGGTGACGTTGATAACCGTCGTCGTGAAGCTGCTGGCGGAGCGCGTCAGCGTCGTGATCGGTCAGCTCGCTGAGATGGCGTCCACCGACTACCTCACCGGGCTGCTCAACCGGCGGGCATTCGACGAAGAGTTCCTGCGCCAGATCGACCGGGCCAGGCGCAGCCAGCTGCCACTGGCGGTGGCGCTGTTCGACCTCGACCACTTCAAGCTCATCAACGACCGGCTCGGTCACGCCGCCGGTGATCGGGCGTTGTGCGTCTTCGCCGCGCTGCTGGCGCGCGAGCTGCGCGGTGGTGACACGCTCGCGAGGATCGGCGGCGAGGAGTTCGCCGTTGTGCTCTTCGGCGTGGGCACCGGCGATGCGCTCGCGTTCGCCGAGCGAATCGGCCGCGAGCTGCGGGAGCCGGAGACCGGCCAAGGGCCGGCGTTGAGCACGAGCGCTGGCGTGGCGGCTCTCTCCGAGGATGAGCAGACACTCTCCGCGCTGCTCGTGGCCGCCGATCGCGCGCTATACGCCGCCAAGGCAGCGGGCCGCCGGCGCGCAGCGGTCTGGGAGCACGGCACAATTCGAGTGCCTAGCCGCATGGACGACGTCGCGCCGCTCATCGCTGAGATCGGCTGACGCGCCGGTGCGCGAGTTGACCGAGAAGCCTGCTCAGTGCTCAGCATCCAGCCGTCTTGCTTGGCCCAGCTTTGGCTTCTGGAGCATCTTGACTAATCTTTTGGCTTGCCATACTATTGTTTTATGGCTAGCAATGAACTGTTGCGTTCACCGGCGGTCGAGGACTACTCGAAGGCCATCTTCTCCTTGCAGTCTGGAAGCGGGGAGCCGGTCTCGACTAACGCCTTGGCCGAACGGCTTGGTATCACGCCGGGGTCCGTGTCGGCGATGCTCAACAAGCTGGACGAGCTCGGCCTCGCCACGCACGTGCCCTATCGGGGAGTGCGTCTCACCGCCGAGGGCCGCCGGCTCGCGCTGGAGGTGATCCGCCACCACCGCCTGCTCGAGAGCTACCTTGCCGAGGCGCTGGGAATGCCGTGGGACCGCGTGCACGCAGAGGCGGAGGTCCTCGAGCACGTCCTCTCTGACGATCTCGAGGAGCTGATCGCCGCCAAGCTCGGACACCCCACGGTCGACCCGCACGGCGACCCGATCCCGACAGCGGCATTCGATCTGAAAGAGTCCGAGACCAGCCGCCTGGACGATCTTCCCGTCGGCACCACGGGCCGATTCGTGCGCGTCTCCGATGAGGATCCGGAGATGCTGCGCTACCTCGCAGAGCAGGGCATCAGTCTCGGCGACCGGCTCGAGGTCACCGGCCGGCAGCCGTTCGGCGGGCCGCTGTTCGTGCGTTTCGGCGAGCGCACGCACGCGCTCGGAGACGGTCTCGCACGGGCGATGCGCATCGAGGAGGTGGAGCAGCCGAGATGACGCCCCTTCAGCGCAGCCCTGTGCCGGTGCTCGAGGGCAACGACGGCGTGGCCGTCACGCTCCCGGGCGGGGCGCTGGCGCCCAGCGCCCTGGAACAGCTGCTCGCGAAAGGACGTCTGCGCGCCACCCTGGCGATGCTCGGCCCGGCGTTCGTCGCCGCCGTCGCCTACGTCGACCCAGGCAACTTCGCCACCAACATCCAGGGCGGGGCCAAGTTCGGCTACCTGCTGTTGTGGGTGGTGCTCGCGGCCAATCTGATCGCGATGCTCATCCAATACCTCTCCGCCAAGCTGGGCATAGCCTCCGACCGGGACCTGCCGCAGAACGTGCGCGCCCACTACCGCAGGCCGGTCGCGTGGGGCATGTGGATCCAGGCCGAGATCATCGCGATGTCGACCGACATCGCCGAGTTCCTGGGCGCCGCGCTCGGCCTCAACCTGCTGTTCGGGGTCCCCCTGTTGCCGGCGGGCTTCATAACGGGCGTGATCGCGTTCGCCATCCTCTTCCTGCAGAGTCGCGGCTTCCGCCGCTTCGAGCTTGCGATCACGGCGTTGCTCGGGATCATCTTCCTGGGCTTCCTCTACGAGGTGCTGCGCATCGGCCCGTCGGTCCACGGCTCGCTGAACGGGCTCATACCGGGATTGCACGGCAGCAGTTATCTCTACCTGGCGGTCGGCATCGTCGGCGCGACCGTGATGCCGCACGTGATCTACCTGCACTCGGCGCTCACGAACGGGCGCGTGCCGCCCCGCGACGATGCCGAGCGCCACCGCATCCTGCGCTTCGAGCGCACAGACGTGCTGATCGCCCTCGGCCTGGCCGGGCTCATCAACATGGCGATGCTGGCGGTCGCCGCCAAGCTGTTTCACACGCACGCGCTCGCGGGCCTGGACTCGATCCAGGCGGCTCACACCCAGTTTGGGAACCTCGTCGGCGGCGGGGCGGCGCTCGCGTTCGCGGTCGCGCTGCTCGCCTCCGGCACGTCCTCCTCGAGCGTTGGCACCTACGCCGGGCAGATCGTGATGGCGGGTTTCATCAACGTCCGCATCCCGGTCCTCGTGCGCCGCGCCGTCACGATGATCCCAGCGCTCATCGTGCTGGCCGTTGGCGTGAACCCCACCACCGCGCTCGTGCTGAGCCAGGTCGTGCTCTCGTTCGGAATCCCGTTCGCGCTCGTCCCGCTCGTGATGCTCACCTCGCGCAGTGACGTCATGGGTGCACACGTGAATCGCGCTGTCACCCGCGTGGCCGCCTGGGGTTGCGCGCTGGCGATCAGCGGCCTGAACGTGTTCCTGCTCTACGAGCAGATCTTCGCCTGATAGTCATCTGCACCTTCAGCGCCCGCCAGAGGGCTCGATGCTGAGCAGATCACCGCCCTCATGGTCGACCTGGAGGGTCGTGTGGTCCAAGCCGAATTGATCGTGCAGCGTCCTTTCGAGGCTCCGGCGGGCGGCGTGGCAGTCGTTCTCGCGGCCGACGAGGACATGTGCGGATAGCGCGGGGAAGCCGGATGTCACCTCCCAGACGTGCAGGTCGTGCACCTCGACCACCCCTTGCACGGCTACGAGCGCCCGGCCGATTCGCTGCGGGTCGAGCCCCTCCGGCGCGGCCTCCAAAAAGACGCGCCCGGACGCCTTGACGAGCCCATACCCCGAGCGCACCATCAGGCCGGCGACGAGCAGCGAGACGATCGCATCCGCGCACTGAAAACCAGTGAACAGGATCACCACCGCGGCGATCGCCGTGCCGATGAAGGCGTACAGATCGGTGAGGACATGCTGGAAGGATCCCTCGACGTTCATGCTCCGCCGGTTGGCCTGCGCCAGCGTCCACGTCGCGGCGAGGTTCACCGCGACGCCCACCAGCGCGACTGCCAGGATCAGCCCGGCCTGCACGTGCGGCGGTTCGAACAGGCGGCGGATCGCCTCATAGGTAATCAGCGCGGCGAGGATCAGCAGCGTCACACCGTTGGCCTGCGCGGCCAGGATCTCCACCCGCTGCAAGCCGTACGTCAGTGCGCCCCTTGCCGGGCGGAGCGCCAGCCGGGCGGCCATCAGCGAGAGGCCAATCGCGGCGGCATCGGTGAGCATGTGCCCGGCGTCGGAGAGGAGCGCCAGCGAGTGAGCGATGACACCGGCCGTGAACTCGAGGACCAGCAGCCCCAAGATCAGCCCGAGCGCGATGGCCAGCTTGCCCGCGTCGGCATCGGTGTCGGCGCTATGCGAGTGCCCGGCGTGACCATCCCACATTGTGCTCAGGAGGCTATACGCCAAGACCGTCCTTACCCACTTGATCTGATGCCGACATTGTTTACGGCACAAAACGGTGCTGCCCGCGCGCGCCGGCCAGCTGCGCGAATGCCCGGAGGGCATGTACCTCACTCGTCCGGGTGACGCACGAATCGCGCCCTGTGCTGCTGGCGCTCATACCCAGCGGCCTGCCAGAAACCCATCGCGTCAGGGTCCTCGTCGATGGCGATCGCGGTGAGCCTGGCCGCGCCCCGTGCTTGCAAGCGGCGCTCGCCCTCCCGCACCATCTCGCTGGCGAGCCCCTGCCGGCGCTGGCCGGGATGCACCGCGAGCCGATAAAAGCTGCCACGCCACCCGTCCCACGTCGCGATCAACGAGCCCACAGCCACCCCCTCGGACTCTGCGATCAGAAGCGCATCGCGATCGGCGGCCAGGAGACCAAGAAGGCCCTCATGCGTATCGCTCAGGCTGGGCGGGGCTCCCGCGGCCTCCCATAGGGAAAGCACTGCCGCGATGTCCTGCACGGTGGCGCTGCGAATCATCCAGCCGGGCACGACCAGACGAATACCAGTAGCGGCGGACCCCACGCGGTTGGCGACATCTAGGCTGTGAGGGTGGAGAACCTCTTGCTCGCCGTGCCAAACGTCTCGGAGGGCCGCGATGGGGAGACGGTCGCGGCGATCGGAGCAGCGTTTGCGGCTGAGGACAACGTCCGGCTCCTGGACACCCACTCCGATTCAGATCATCACCGCTCCGTGTTCACGCTGGCCGGTGGACCCGGTGCGCTCGCCAACGCGTTGCTGCGGGGAGCGCGCGCGGCGGTGGAGGGGATCGACATAATGATGACTGGCCCGCCCACCCGCGTACACCCGCACGTCGGTGCGATCGATGTCGTGCCGGTGGTCTACCTGGACGATTCCGGGCGCGGAGCCGCGTGCGCCGAGGCGCTGCTCGTGGCAGATCGCATCGGTGAGGAGCTTTCCGTGCCTGTATTCCTCTACGGGGAGCTGGCCGGCGGACGTACCCGCGCCGAGCTGCGCCGTGGCGGGGTTGCCGGGCTGGAGTCGCGCATCGCCGCGGGCGAGCTGCATCCGGACTTCGGTCCGTCCCGGATACATCCGGGCGCCGGTGCCACGCTCCTCGCCGCCCGCCAGCCGCTGGTCGCCTTCAACCTCCAGCTGGCCCCGCCGGCCACGGTCGAAGATGCACGCCGGATCGCAGCCCTGATTCGCGAGGGGGGTTCCGAGGGCCTGTCCGGACTGCGCGCGATCGGGCTCGAGCTCGGCGGAGGGGTTGCGCAGGTGTCGATGAACATCGAGCGTCCCTTCGAGATGACCTTGGCAACGGTGGTGGCGGCAGTTGGCCGGCACGCGGAGGTTGCGAGTGCGGAGCTGGTGGGATTGGCGCCTCGCGCCGCGCTGAAGGACTTTCCGGATGAGGTGCAGTTCGTCGGATTGAATCCCCAAAAACAGGTGATCGAGAACATACTCGCCGCGTGAGGACCGGGGCTCGGCAAACGCACTAGGCTCCTGATGTGGCCCAAACCAGGCGCAAGCGACAGACCAAGCACCGCGGTAATGCGGCCGGGATGGTCGAGTCACGGGGCCGCACGGGACGTAAGCCGACCGCCGCGGAGAAGAGTGGCGATGCACGTGAGGCTGCAAAAGCTAAGGAGAAGCTGCTCGACAAGCGCGACCGTCCGCCGACATGGCGCGGCGCGTTCATCAAGGCGATGTTCGCCACGGTGCTCCTGTTGCTGTTCGCGATCGTATTCCTGAAGCAGTCGAACCAGGCAATTGGCCTGTTCCCGGTCGTGCTCGTTATGTACACGCTCATCAGCTACCTCACTGACAAGTGGATCTATGACCGCCGCCAGCGCAAGAAGTCCAAAGGCGGGAGTGCGGCCGCGCGATGAGTAGCCTCGATGTGCGGGCGTTCACCGTCGGGCCGGTCCAGGAGAACGCCTACATCGTGCGGCCTGCCCCGGATGCGAAAAGCGCGGTGATCGTCGACCCCGGCGAGGAGGCCGAGCGGCTGCTGGAGGCGGCACGCGCGCTCGAAGTGGACATCGAGGCAATTCTCATCACCCATTGCCACTTCGACCACATCGGCGCGGTCGCTGCGGTGGCGAGGGAGACGGGCGCCGCGGTGTACTGCCCAGAGATCGAGAAGGGCGTGCTGGCGGACATCAACAGCTGGGTGCCGCCGGGGTTCGGGCCGTTCGAGAGCTACGAGGCGGATCAGACGGTCAGGGGCGGCGAGCGGCTGAGCCTGGCGGGGCTGGACATCGAGGTGGTTTTCACTCCCGGGCACAGCCCGGGACACGTCACCTATGCGATCGCCGCGTCTGACGGCGAGAAGAAGGAACGGGCGCTGCTCTCAGGAGATGTGCTCTTCCAGGGCTCGGTCGGCCGCGTTGATTTGCCTGGCGGCGACTGGCCCACGCTCGAACGCTCAATCGGGACGCTGCTGAGGACGTTTCCCGCAGAGACGACCGTATATCCCGGACACATGGGGGTGACGACGCTGGGGCGCGAGCGCGACACCAACCCGTTCCTGACGGAGCTGCGCGTTCCGGTGCCCCGCGAAACCGTGGCACAGGACGCGACGGCAGCCGAAAGTTGAGCAGCGGGGAGAAGATCAAAGCGCCGCGTGGCATGTCTGACGTGCTCGGGGAGCAGGCGGCGGCGCACGCGAGCCTCCAGGAGAGTGCGCGCAGGATCTTGGAGGGGGCCGGGTATGAGCGGATCGAGACGCCAACGCTGGAGGCCACCGAGCTGTTCGCGCGCGGGGTGGGCGCCTCGACGGACATCGTGCAGAAGGAGATGTTTTCACTCGACGACGGCGGCGGGCGTTCGCTGACGCTGCGTCCGGAGGGGACCGCGCCGGTATGCAGAGCGTACGCCGAGCACGGCATGCACAAGCGCAAGCAGCCGGTGAAGCTGTGGTACCTGTCGAGCTTCTTTCGCCACGAGCGCGCGCAGGCGGGACGCTACCGGCAGTTCTGGCAGGTGGGTGCGGAGGCGCTCGGCTCCGAGGACCCGGCGGTGGACGCCGAGTCGATCGTATTGCTGGCCACGCTGCTCGAGCAGATGGGCGTGCGCGAGGTTCGCCTGCGGCTGTCCAGTCTCGGCAGCCCCGCCACGCGCGCCGGGTACCGCGAGCATCTGCAGGCATACCTGCGCGCGCACGAGCAGAGCCTGTCGGAGGAGGTGCGCGGGCGGATCGAGCTGAACCCGCTACGGGCGTTCGACTCCGATCACGAGGGCACCCGCAGGATCATGGCGAGCGCGCCGCGGCTGCTGGATCACCTTAGCGACGATGACGCCGAGCACTTCGACGAGGTGCGCGCGCTGCTCGATACGGCAAACGTGCCCTACGAGGTGGACTCCACGCTCGTGCGTGGCCTGGACTACTACACGCGCACCGTGTTCGAGTTCACATCCGATGCGCTCGGGGCACAGAGCGGCGTGGGGGGAGGGGGACGCTACGACGGCCTCGTGGAGATGCTTGGTGGACCGCCGACCCCTGGCATGGGCTGGGCGGCCGGAGTGGAGCGGATCCTGCT
>JBIOEX010000018.1:0-53517 GCA_044446485.1 Solirubrobacterales bacterium | reverse complement strand
TTCTTCGGGGGCGGCAGCCCGTTCGGCGGACGGGCGGGGCAGGGGGGCCCTATTCCTGGCGAAGACCTGGCGGTGGCAGTCGAGATAGATCTCCTCGAGGCTGCCCACGGTGTGAAGGCGGAGGTTGCCTACGAGGCCGTCGAGCGCTGTGAGCACTGCCACGGCAATGGCGCTGAGCCGGGTACGCCGATCGAGACCTGCGAGCGCTGCGGCGGGAATGGGCAACTGCAGGCGGTGACCCGCACGCCGTTCGGACAGATGGCCCGCACGATCGTCTGCGATGTTTGCCACGGTGACGGCCGCGTGCCCAAGCAGCCGTGCCGCGAGTGTCGCGGTCTGGGACGCAAGGCTGCTCAGCGCGAGCTCGATGTCGATGTGCCGGCGGGGATCGCCGACGGTCAGCGTCTCAGGTTGGAAGGGCGTGGTCACATGGGGGAGATGGGCGCCCCGGCGGGTGATCTTTATGTGCTCGTGAGGGTGCGGGAGGATGAGCGGTGGGTGCGCGAAGGCGACGATCTGATCGCGGCGCTCGATGTCGCGGCTCCCCTGGCGGCGCTCGGCGCGACGCTCCAGACCCCCACCTTGGATGGCACGGCCTCGGTGCAGGTGCCGCCGGGCACGCAGCCGGGCGAGGTGCTCACACTTCGCGGCGAGGGGATGCCCGCTCTGCATCGCGGCCGGCGAGGGGATCTGCGCGTGGTGGTAAATGTCGTAGTTCCGCGTCGTCTGAGCGAGGAGCAGCGCGAGCTGCTGGAACGGCTGAACGTAACGCTCACCGAGGAGAACCTGCGCTCGGAGGAGTCGATGTTCGCCAAGCTGCGTCGCACGCTGCACGGCCCAGCGGCGTGATTCGTCTCGCGGTGCGCGTCAGGCTAAAGGACGCGGAGATCGTGCTGGCGGAGCTGTTGGAGCTCGCACCGAGCGGTGTGGAGGAGGTGGGGATTGGCGAGGAGATGGTCGAGTACGCCGTGTACGGCGCCCCGGGGGAGCTGCCGGTGATGCCCGCCCTGCAGGCGGCGGCCGGCGACTCGCTGATCGAGGTCTCGAGCACCGAGATCCCAGACGATTGGTCAGAGCGCTGGAAGCGCTTCCATCGTCCTGTCCTGATCGAGTCTCCGCGCGGAGTTCCAGCCTTGTATGTGCGACCTCCGTGGGAGGCTCCCAGCGACCGCGAAGATGTTAAGGAGATCGTGATCGACCCGGGGCAGGCGTTCGGTACGGGTGCCCACGCCACCACCCGCCTGTGCCTGGAGCTGCTGCTGGAGCTGGCAGGGCTCGAGGGTGATCCGGGGCCGTTGCTGGATATCGGCACCGGGTCGGGGGTACTGGCGATCGCCGCTGCGCAACTCGGGTTTGCTCCGGTGTTGGGTCTCGACCACGAGCGCGAGAGCGTTGCAGCCGCTGAGCAGAACGCGAACGCGAACGGGGTGGCGATCGAGGTGCGCCGTTTTGACCTGCGCGCGCAGGCGCTGCCATGGCTGGGCGCCGCGGACGGGCCAACGGAGCCGGTCGTGGTGGTGGCGAACCTGCTGGGACCGTTGCTACTCGACATGGCCCGGGGGATGCCCTGTGCGCCGTCACACCTGCTGGCAGGGGGTCTCTTGAGAGACCAAGCGGATGAGGTCGTGAGAGCTTTCGGCGAGCGCCTCGGTCTGCGCGAGCGTGAGCGGCGGGTGAGTGGCGAGTGGGCCGCGGTGTGGCTTACGAACGCGCTCCCTGATCAGGACGGCTGGTCGGAGATCTCGGTGGCTGCACGTACGATCGAGCGGTAGACCAGGTCGATCGCTGCGCGAGGGCCATTCTCCTCTCCCACCAAGGCGCCGGCCGCGCTCAATGCCGCGCCGATCGTCTCCAGGGCCTCACCGTCGCTCCCGGGCTCGGGATCGCGGCATGCCGCCAGGGCCATGTCGAGCATTGCGTGAGCCTGCTCGGTGGCACCCGTGAAGAGCGCCGGGCCGGCCAGGCTCGCATAGCCATACACGCGCGCGAGACGGCCCGAGAGCGTGATCGAGTCTCCGCGTCGCGGCGCGCTGGCTGCGGGCAGTCCATGGCCGTCGAGCAGCGAGGCCATCGTCCCGCCCAGCACCGCTCGCGTTGCCGGCTCGTCCAGCCCCGCCTGCCACGCCACGCGCAGCGCCAGATAGAGCGTCGTCGCGGGCATGCCGTAGGGGGGGTCCGAAGCAAACACGATCCGCTCGGCGGGGACGCGCGCGAACAGCTCGATCACGTCGAGCGGGAAGAAACAGGAGATGTCGTAGAGCACGCCCGGGTGCCCGGCCAGGCGTGTCGTGAGGATCCCCTGGTCGCAGATCGCTCCGTGCGCGAGGATCAGCACCGCGCCGGGATGGCGCAGGGCGAGGTCGGCAAGACCGTCCGCCAGCGGCGGCAAGCCGCGCCCCGCGTGGATCAGGATCGGTATGCCGGCGTCTTCGGCCAGCGCGAAAACGTCGTCCATCTCCCCACCGTCGAACACGAAGCCCTGCGCGCGCGGATGCAGCTTGATCCCCCTGGTGCCTGCCGCCAGGCACCGCTTCGCCTCGTTGAGCGGATCTTCGGCAGGGTCCAGCCGGCTGAACGGCACCAGCCGCCCGTCGCTTTCGCTCGCCCAGGCGAGCACGCGGTCATTCGGGACGCGATAGGACGGGTGGCGGTCGGGGTCGTGCAGCGGGAATACGCATGCCCGCCGCGCCTGCGCGGCGTCGAGCTGCTCGAGCAGCTGTTCGAGGCTCAACGATCGCCCGTCCTCGTCCAGCCCCAGGTGCGTGTGCGCGTCGATCACTTCTGTATCGGACGGGCGCAGGCGCTCTACCTCGGCTTGGAACGGAGCCAGGGCGCTGGCATAGAGGGAGAAGGCGCTCACGGGCGCCACCATATTGGCTGGTGCCCGGCTCGTGTCATTGGTCTCGACCCCGCATCCGGATTAGCCTCTGAGGATGGCCTGGCAGATCGTGATCGCGGGTGGCGGCTTTGGTGGCTTCTATGCGGCCCGGGCGCTGGAGCGGTTGCCGGGAGCAAGCAGCGCCAATGTGACGCTGGTGAACGAGGCCAACTTCATGCTGTACACCCCGCTGCTTCCCGGCGCCGCTGGCGCCACGCTCGACCCGCGTCACGTGGTCGTTCCGCTGCGCTCGCAGCTGCGAGGGACCGATTTGGTGATCGGAGAGGTGACCGGAGGGGATCCGGCACTAAGGACCCTCGGCGTGAAGCGAATCGACGGAGAGCAGATCGAGCTGGCCTACGATCAGCTGGTCGTTGCGCTCGGGTCCGTTTCGCGCACGCTGCCGATCCCCGGCCTAGCCGAGTACGCGACCGGCTTGAAGAGCCTGCAGGATGCCACGGCCCTGCGCAACCGCGTGCTGAGCTGCATGGACATCGCCGAGTCGCTCGAGGATCCGGTCAAGCGCGCTGAGTACCTTGGCTTCGTATTCGTTGGCGCGGGATATGCAGGCGTGGAGGGACTGGCCGAGCTGCAGGACTTCGCTGCGCAGGCGATCGAGCTGTACCCGCGCTGTCGCGCAGAGGGCATGCGATGGGCGCTGGTGGAGGCAAAGGACCGGATCATGCAGGAGGTGCCGAAGGGCCTGTCGGAGTTCGCTGCGCGTGAGCTGCGCGCGCGGGGCATAGAAGTGCTTACCGAGACTTCGGTGAAAGAGATCACTGAGCGCGACGTGACGCTGTCCAGCGACGAGCGGGTCCCGGCGCGCACTGTGGTGTGGACGGCTGGCGTGGCGCCGAGCCCCGCCGTTGGCAGGTTGGGCTTGCCGCTGGAGGAGGGAGGACGGGTGGTGGTTGACCGCACGATGCGCGTGGAGGGCTTCCAGCACGTGTGGGCGATCGGCGACTGCGCCGCGGTTCCCGATCCCGCAAGGCAAGGACAACTGTGCCCTCCGACCGCACAGCATGCGATCCGCCAAGGGCGGCTGGTGGCCCGGAATGTAGCCGCGGCGCTCGGTACAGGACGGTTGCGGCGATTTCGGTATCGCACCAAAGGAGTCGTCGCTGAGCTTGGGCAGGGCGAGGCGGTCGCGCTCACGCTCGGCGTGCGCTGGCGCGGCCTGCCCGCGTGGTTCATTGCCCGTACCTATCACCTGCTGCTGATGCCCGGCATGGGACGCAAGTTGCGTTTGCTCGCTGACTGGAATGTCGCACTGCTATTCGGGCGCGACACCTCCGCCCCCGGGCGCCTGGGTAGCCCGACACCCCTGGAGCGCAGGGAGGATCCCGGCAGTTGATCACACACAAGCTCCTCGCCCCTGCGTATCCTGATCTGAGATGGCGATACTCGACGAGGTAAAAGCTGACCTGCATGGTGCAATGCGCGCGGGCGAGAAGGACAGAGTCAGCGCGCTGCGACTCGTGCTCTCCGAGCTGCAGAAGGCAGCGAAGGAGGGCTCGGACGATGAGCTCGCCGTGCTCCGGCGCGAGCGCAAGCGCCGGCTCGAGGCCGCCCAGGCATACCAGGAGGCTGGGCTCCAGGACCGCGCAAGCAGCGAGGAGTCCGAGGCCCGGCTGATCGCCGGCTACCTGCCGCCGGAGCTCTCTGAGGCGGCGCTGAAAGAGATCGTGGAGCAGGCGGTGCGCGACAGCGGCGCCGAGTCGGTCAAGGACATGGGTCGCGCGATGGGCAAGGCGATGGCGGCCGTCGACGGTCGCGCGGACGGCAAGCGCGTATCGGCGCTCGTGCGAGGCGCGCTGCCCGGATGAGGTCGCAGATCGAGCTCTCAAACGTTGTTGCCGCCGAGCTGGCGGGCAGTCAGGACAGCGTCCTGCGCGCGCTGGAGGAGCAGCTGGAGTGCAAGGTGTTCCTGCGGGGGAACCTGATCACCTTCGACGGCGAGGAGCGCGAGACGGGCGCCGGCGAGCGCGTGGTGCGCGAGCTTTCGGAGCTGATCGCGCGCGGGCATCAGATCGGGCCGGGCACGATCTCGGCTGTGACCGGTGCGCTCGATGCTCACGAGTCGCCCGCCCGCGTGCTCGAGGACGTCATCTGGAGCCACCGCGGCCTACGCGTGGCGCCGAAGACGGTCAACCAGAAGCGTTACGTGGATTCCGTGCGCAACAACACAGTCACCTTCGGTATCGGCCCGGCGGGCACCGGCAAGACGTTCCTGGCGGTGGCGATGGCCGCCGCCGCGCTGGCGCGCCACGAGGTGAATCGGATCATCCTGACGCGCCCCGCCGTGGAGGCCGGTGAGCGGCTGGGCTTTTTGCCGGGGGACCTGATGGCAAAGGTGGACCCATATCTGCGCCCTTTGTTCGACGCGCTTCACGACATGCTCGACCCGGAGAAGGTCTCACAACACATCGAGCGTGGCGTGATCGAGATCGCTCCGCTCGCGTTCATGCGGGGGCGCACGCTGAACGATTCGTTCGTGATCCTGGATGAGGCTCAGAACACCACGCCCGAGCAGATGAAGATGTTTCTGACCCGTTTGGGCTTCGGGTCGAGGATGGTGGTGACCGGCGACATCACGCAGGTGGATCTTCCCCGTGAGCAGCAGTCGGGGTTGATCGTTGTGGGCGAGGTGCTCGACGGGATCGAGGGCATTGAGTTCGTGCGCTTTGGTGGGGAGGATGTGGTTCGCCACAAGCTCGTGCAGCGGATCGTGGAGGCCTACGGCGAGCACTCCCAGCGCGAGACACCGGAGCTACGCGCAGCCGATCGCCGCCGCGCCTGAGATTCGGCGCGCGATGCTCGAGGTGGAGGTCTTTGGCACGCAGCTGGCTTTCGATCCGCCCCCGCAGGCCACGGTGCGAGAACTGTGCGTTCTGGCGGCCGCTTCGGCTGGCGTGGAGGATGGTCATCTGGCGATCGAGTACGTCGGCGCTGAGCGGATCGCGCAGTTGAACGCCCAGCACCGCGGCAAAGAGGGCCCTACGGACGTGCTGTCCTTTCCGGTCGATGGCGCGGCGCCGCACGATGGCACCGAGAGGGAGCTGGGCGACGTGGTGATCTGTCCCGAGCATACGATCGACATGCGCGAGGCGATCGTCCATGGTGTTCTGCATCTAGTGGGCATGGATCACGAGACCGATAACGGTGAGATGCTGGCACTGCAGGCGGAGCTTCTGGAACGACTCCACCCGCCCGGCCGATGACCCGCAGCGGCTTCGTCGCGCTCGCCGGACGGCCGAACGTGGGCAAGTCGACGCTGGTTAATGCTCTTGTAGGGGAGAAGGTGGCGATCGTCTCCGACCGCCCGCAAACCACGCGGAGAGCCATCCGTGGCGTGCGCAGCAGCGGCGACTGCCAGATGGTGCTTGTGGATCTGCCGGGCGTGCAGCGCCCGCGCGACGCGCTCACCGAGCGCATGGCCCAGACGGTGCGTCAGGAGCTGGATGGCTGTGACGCGACGCTGCTGGTGCTGAACGGCGAGCAGGGGGTGGGTCCCGGGGACCGTTTCATCGCTCAGGCGCTCACGGGTGCGAGCGCGGAGGCGACGATCGCGGTGAACAAGGCCGACCGTTTGACACGAGCGCAGACAATCGAGGTGTTGGGGCAGGCCGCCGGGCTTGGCGTCTCAGACGATATTTTCCCGATCTCCGCACGTACCGGGGCCGGCGTGGAGGCGCTGACGGCGCATCTGGAGGCGGCGATGCCGGAGGGCCCGTTCATGTTCGAAGATGGCGCAACCTCCGATCAGCCGCGCGCGGTGCTGCTGGCGGAGCTGGTGCGGGAGGCGGTCATCAGGCGTACTTTCCACGAGCTTCCTCATGCCGTGGAGGTGGTTGTCGAAGAGATCGAGTGGGTGGGCGGGAATCTCAACGATCTGGCGCGGGTGAGGGCGCTGATCTGGGTAGAGAGCGAATCCCAGAAGGGGATCCTGATTGGCGCGAGGGGACGCATGATCAAGGCGATCGGCGTGGCGGCCCGCCGTGAACTGGAGCGTGAGCTGGGTGCTCAGGTTCACCTAGACCTGTCGGTCCGCGTCCGCCGCGACTGGCGCATGGATGAGGGATCGCTCGACCGGCTCGGCATCACCTGAGTTGGCTAGAGTCGCTTCGACAGGTGCCCGGCAATTAGCTCGATGGCCGTGAGGTCGAGCTCGGCCGTGAAGATGAAGGGAACCGGGAGCACCTCGAAGCGCCGGCGGCGCAGGCGTGCGAGTTGGTTGTGCTGGGAGCGTGCGCGGTCGTGCACGGCGCGTGCGGCCAGCGAGGCGGAGCGCATCACGGGGTCGCTTTCCTTTAGACGGTCGATTTGCAGGAGCTCCGCGGCGGAGAAACGCCGTGGCAGCGTGCCGTTGAGAACAACCGCGTGCAGTGTGCGGTCGAGCCTTTGCTGCAGGCCGTCCTGGAGCTCGAGTGTCTCGGTGACGGCCATCTCGCTTGGCTGGGCGATCGCGAGATAGCTCGCGCGCGCGGGATCACGGAGCAGCTCGCGCACGTGCTGTGTCTGCGAGGCGATTGGCCCGACGCGTGCGATCGCGCCGAAGGTCTGTGGCGAGTGGAGCATCCCCAGGGCGTGTCCTGTGGCGGGGGCGTCGAGGATCACCAGGTCATAGCCGCCGGGGCGCCTGCGTGAGCCCTGGGTGAGCTTCCAGATCTTCACCATGCTGATCAGCTCCTTGGCGCCCGGAGCGGCGGCAGCGAAGTACTGGAAGGTGCCGCTGGATGCGAGCACCCGGCCCGAGAGGCGCCCGCCGAGCGCCTGCAACCACTCGAGCAGGGCACGGTCGGGATCGATCGAGATGCTCCAGAGGTTCTTGCGGAGCTCCAGCTCGCCGCCAGCGTCCTGTGTGGCTGCTCCGAATAGCTCTGGAAGCCTGCGCTGGGCTCCCACCTCTACGACGATCGTGCGCAGCCCGCGATTTGCCGCGAGCAGCCCGAGCGCGGCCGATACCGTCGTCTTGCCCACGCCGCCCTTGCCGGCGAGGACGAGCAGCTTGCGGTCCAGTAGCGATGTCATCGTGGGGATGCAACCTACAATCCCGCAGGTGAGCTCATCAGCCTCAGATCAAGAAAACATCCGAAAGCTCCGAGACTCCACCTCGGCAAGCACCGGGACGCACTCTGAGGAGCTTTCGGATGAATATCAATCAATCGATGCGCAGATCTCCTACGACGAGCGAGGACTGGTGCCGTGCGTCGTCCAGGACTGGAGCACGGGAGAGGTGCTGACGCTCGCCTACATGAACGAACAGGCCCTGGAGCGCACACGTGCCACCGGCGAGCTGCATTTGTGGAGCCGCTCGAGGGAAGAGCCTTGGCACAAGGGCGCTACGAGCGGCAATACCCAGAGGATCAAGGCACTGCGGCTGGACTGCGACGGCGACACGCTGTTAGCGCTGGTGGAACCTGCTGGCCCGGCCTGTCACACGGGCGAGCGGACATGCTTTCACCGGGGTGAGCTCGAGCCGCCCGCGCCGCACGAGACGTTGCCGGCCCTGGAGCGCACGCTGCTTGCGCGCGCGAAGGAGCGTCCGGCGGGCTCATATACGGTCGAGCTGCTGGACGATCCGCAGCGGATCGGCGCGAAGGTGATGGAGGAGGCCGAGGAGGTCGCCCGCGCCGCGCGAGAGGAGTCCGCCGAGCGCGTGGACGAAGAGGCGGCCGACGTGATCTATCACCTGCTGGTCCTGCTCCGCAGCCGTGACCGCTCGCTGGCCGACGCCGAGCGGGTGCTCGATGGCCGTCGCTGAGAGCCAGCCGGCGGGCGAGCCCCGTGTGCGCCAGCTCGCGATCACTCCCTCGCTCGAGCAGGCGCGGGAGCTGGCCGCAGAGCACAACCTGATTCCGCTCTCGGTCTCCTTCGTCGAGGATCGCGAGACGCCCGTCTCCGCCTTCCTGAAGCTGCGTGCGCTCGACCCGGACGCGCCGGGCTTCCTGCTCGAGTCCGCGGAGCAGGGCCAGCGCGTCGGCCGCTGGTCGTTCATCGGCTTCGCTCCCCATCGGGTGCTGCGTTGGCTGCCCGGCGATGACGGCGACCCATACGCGCTGGCCGCCGAGCTCGTCGCGCGATTCGACCAGGCGCCCCTGCCCACAGCGCTCGCGGGCGCGCCGTTCACGGGCGGCGCCGTCGGCGTCTTCGGCTACGACCTCGTGCGCTCCGTCGAGCCGCTGGGGGAGGCCAATCCCGATCCCGTCGGCCTTCCGGATCTCGCCCTCATGCTCACGGACGGCCTGTTGATCTTCGACCACCTCAAGCACACCACCACGATCCTCGTCAACGCGAACCTCGACGCGGAGCCGGACCTCGAGCGAGCCTATGCGAGGGCCGCCGGCCAGATCGCGGCCGTGCTCGAGGCGCTTGCCGGGCCGGTGCCACGAGAGCAGCCCCGCGCCCCGCGCGAGATGCCGGTGTTCGAGTCGAACATGACCCGTGAGGACTTCGAAGCGATGGTCGCGAGGATCATCCGCTACATCCGCGCCGGCGACGCCTTCCAGGTCGTCCCGTCGCAACGGTGGTCTGCGCCCAGCCCGGTCGAGCCATTCTCGATCTATCGCGGCCTGCGCGCGGTCAACCCCAGTCCCTATATGTACTTCCTCGACTTCGGCGACTTCCAGATCGCGGGAGCCAGCCCCGAGCCGCTGCTGACCGTCAGTGGGCAACACGTGCTGACCAAGCCGATCGCCGGCACGCGCCCGCGCGGCGCCACGCCCGAGGAGGACCGCCGGCTCGCCGCCGAGCTGCTGGCCGACGAGAAGGAGCGGGCAGAGCACGTGATGATGGTCGACCTCGGGCGCAACGACCTCGGCCGTGTCTGCGAGTACGGCAGTGTCGTGGTCGATGAGCTGATGGAGATCGAGACCTATAGCCACGTCATGCACATCGTCTCGACGGTTTCAGGCACCCTGCGCGAGGGCGTCGGCGCGCTCGACGCGCTGCGCTCCGTGCTGCCCGCGGGCACACTCTCGGGCGCCCCGAAGGTCCGGGCGATGCAGATCATCGACGAGCTCGAGCCCGTCAAGCGCGGCGGCTACGGTGGCGCGATCGGCTACCTCAGCTACAACGGCGACCTCGATACGGCGATCCACATCCGCACGGTCGTGATCAAGGACGGTGTCGCCCACATCCAGGCCGGCGGTGGCACCGTCGCCGATGCCGAGCCCGAGTACGAGTTCGAGGAGTCGGTCGCGAAGATGAGCGCCCCGATGCGGGCGATCGCGCTGGCCTGCGAGCAAACGGACTGGCCATGAGAGTTCTGGTGATCGACAACTACGACTCCTTCACCTACAACCTCGTCCAGTATCTCGGTGAGCTGGGGACGGAGGTTGACGTGGTCCGCAACGACCAGGCAAGCGTCGATCAGCTGCTCGACGGCGGCTATGACCGCTGCGTCGTCTCGCCAGGGCCCTGCACGCCGAATGAGGCCGGTATTTCGCTCGAGGTCGTTAGGCGGCTGCCCGAGGCGGGCATCCCGACGCTCGGAGTGTGCCTCGGACATCAGTCCTTGGCCCAGGCCTTCGGCGGCACCGTCAAGCTGCACGAGCCGATCCACGGGAAGGCGACGACGATCGAGCATGACGGCAGGACGATCTTCGCCGGGCTGCGGCCCGAGTTGACTGTCGGGCGCTACCACTCGCTGGTCGTCGACGACGCGCTGCCCGACTGCCTGGTGGAGTCGGCCCGCGGCGGCGGTGTGCTGATGGCGCTGCGTCACCGCGAGTTGCCCGCGGAGGGGGTGCAGTTTCATCCGGAGTCGGTGCTGACGAACGAGGGGAAGCAGTTGTTGAGCAACTTTCTAAAAGGACCGGCCGGTGCCTAACGCGATCCTGACGAGAGCGATCGACGCGCTCAGCACGCGCCGGGACCTGAGCGCGGATGAGACCGCGGAGGTGCTCGCGGAGATCATGCATGGGGATGTCTCCGAGATCCAGATCGCGGGCTTTTTGATCGCGCTGCGGACGAAGGGTGAGACCGTGGACGAGCTGGCCGGGCTGGCGCGGACAATGCGGGCGCTGGCGGTGCACGTGGAGAGCGAGCGCGAGGATCTGCTCGATACCTCGGGCACCGGTGGCGGGAAGCGTACGTTCAACGTGTCGACTACCGCCGCTCTGATCGCTGCTGGGGCGGGGTGCGCAGTAGCCAAGCACGGCAATCGCTCCGCCACGAGCCTGTCGGGGTCAGCGGATGTGCTGGAGGCGCTGGGTGCTCGTATCGATCTCGCGCCGGAGGGTGTGGCGCGCTGTATCGAGGAGGCTGGCTTTGGCTTCATGTTCGCGCCCGCGCACCACCAGGCGACCCGGTTTGTCGTGCCTGTGCGACGCGAGCTGGCGGTGAAAACGATCTTCAACCTGCTCGGGCCGTTGACGAATCCGGCGGGCGCGCGCAGGCAGCTGATCGGCGTGTCGGATCCGAGCTACTTGGAGAGGATCGCCGGTGCGCTTGCGCGGCTGGGGGTGGACCGGGCGGTGGTCGTGGCCGGCGAGGATGGTCTGGATGAGGTATCGATCGGCGCTGCGACGCATGTGGTCGAGGTGAACGGAGGGGAGCTGAGTCGTTACACGCTGACACCGGGCGATGTCGGGATCGAGCTGGCGGCCGGCGGGGGCTATGAGGGGGGGACCCCCGCGGAGAACGCGGCGGTGACGCGCTCGATCCTGGCGGGAGAGCAGGGTGTGCGCGCCGATCTCGCGCTGATCAACGCGGGCGTCGCGGTGTATGCCGCCGGGGTTGCGGAGAGCATCGCGGAGGGTGTGAAGGCAGCGCGCGCGGCGCTGGAAGATGGGAGCGCACAGAGCGCCTTGGAGCGCTATCTACAGGCCAGCCGGCGCTACGCGCCCGCGGAGGCCGCGCGGTGAGCACACACACGCCGACGGTGCTGGAGGGCATTCTGAAGAGCACGCGCGAGGAGGTGGGTTCTCGCAAGCGGGAGCTGCCCACGGAGGAGCTCGAGCAGCGGGCGTTGGCTCTCGGTGAGGAGCCTGGCGCACGGGAGTTGCGCTTCAGTAGCGCTTTGAGGGGACCGGGGATGGCGGTGATCGCCGAGTTCAAGCGCCGCTCGCCCTCAGCTGGGGTGCTGCGCGAGGCGGCGGATGTCCACGATCAGGTGGGAGCGTACGAGCGCGGCGGCGCGAGCGCGGTGTCGGTGCTGACGGAGGGCACGAACTTCGACGGGTCGCTCGAGGACTTGCGTGCCGCCCGTGCCGCGTGCGGGCTGCCGATCCTGCGCAAGGATTTCATCGTCGAGGACTACCAGCTGTACGAGGCGCGTGTGTGGGGCGCCGACGCGGTGCTGCTGATCGTCGCGGCGCTGGACGAGCTGGAGCTGAAGTCCCTGCACGATGTTGCGCGCACGCTGGGGCTGGATGTACTCGTGGAGGTGCACGACCGCGACGAGCTGCAGAGCGCGCTGAAAATCGGGGCCGGGCTGATTGGGATCAACAATCGCGACCTGCGGGACTTCAGCGTGGACGTGGGACGCACCGCGCGGCTGATGGGCGAGATTCCGGCAGGGGTGACGGTGGTCTCGGAGTCGGGAATCGCGGAGGCAGAGCAGCTGCGCAAGCTGGAGGATGCCGGCGTGGATGCGGTGCTCGTGGGGGAGTCGCTGATGCGGGCTACCGACCCCGAGGCAGCTTTGCGGACGCTGTTCCAATAGTTTAGGCGGCGCGAGGCTTTGCTTTAGACCGCCTTGATGGCAGCCGGTCATTCTGTAAACCGATGAAACGCACGTTCTTCATTCCCTTCATCTCTGCCCTCATCGGCGGAGGCGTGGTCGTCGCCGTAATCGCGGCGTTCGGCGGCCTGGGCAAAGATCAGAAGACCGTCACGACGATCCAGTCGGCTACCCCTATCGCGCCGTCGAACGCCTCACAGGTGAGCACCGGGCTGACTCCCCACGACATCTATGTGCGCGACGCGCCAGGCGTCGCCTTCGTGACCTCGACGATCGTGCAGCGCACGGAATCCCCGTTCAACCTGTTTGGTGGCGGGGAAACTCAGCAGAAGGGGCAGGCGACCGGCTCGGGAATCGTGATCGATAGCAATGGCACGATCCTGACCAACTACCACGTCGTCGAGAATGCCGTGAAGGTCACCGTCAGCTTCCAAAAAGGCCAGGCTGTCGAAGCCCAGGTCGTCGGCAAGGATCCCTCGAACGACCTCGCCGTGTTGCGCATCCATCCAGACGGCCTGACGCTGCACCCGCTCACGCTCGGAAACTCGAGTGCCGCGCAGGTGGGCGACCCGGTGCTGGCGATTGGCAACCCGTTCGACCTGGAACGGACGCTCACTACCGGGGTGATCTCGGCGCTCCAGCGCCAGATAACCGCGCCGAACGGCTTCACCATCGACAACGTCCTGCAAACCGATGCGCCAATCAACCCGGGCAACTCCGGTGGTCCGCTGCTCGACGCCTCAGGCAAGGTGATCGGCATCAACTCGCAGATCGAGACTGGCGGCAGCAGCAGCGGCAGCGTGGGCATCGGTTTTGCCGTTCCGATCAACACGGCAAAGGGTGAGATCGCTCAGCTCGAGAAAGGCGGCACCGTGCGTGGCGCCTACCTCGGCTTGACATCGCTGACGATCGACGGTTCCCTGTCGGCGCTGAACCTGCCAGTGAAACAGGGTGCGCTGGTGCAGAGCGTGCAGAAGGGCACGCCTGCCGAAAAGGCCGGTATCCACGGAGGCACTGAAAACGGCCAGATCGCGGTTGGTGGCGATATCGTCGTCTCGATCGACGGCAAGGCCATCGCGAGCTCGGAAGACCTTGCGAACGACATCGGTGCAAAGAAACCGGGCGAGACCGTGAGCGTCGGGCTGGAACGTGCGAACGGCAAGGGCGGCTATGAACACAAGACGGTGAGCGTGACGCTCGGCCAACGCCCCAACTCGGTGCCGAACGCCAACACTCCGGAAGGGTAAAAGAAAGCGTCCGAAAACCCCGAGATTTCCCTCAGGGTGTGCTGTAGCGCGATCTGAGGAGTTTTCGGACGGTTTCTAAGTCCGCCCCGCTACCGTGAGGGCATGTCCGAGACGTTCCCACGCGTGAAGATCTGCGGGATCACCAGCTTGGCGGACGCCGAGCTGGCGGCTGGGCTGGGAGCATGGGCGGTCGGCATGATCTTCTACGAGAACAGCCCACGCTCCTGCTCGATGCAGGAGGCGCAGCGGATCACGGCGGCGCTGCACAAGAAGGTCGAGCTGTGTGGGGTGTTCGTGAACGATTCTCTGGAGCGGGTTGTGCAGAGAAGCGAGGATCTGGGACTGACGATCGTTCAGCTGCATGGGGACGAGGGCCCCGCTTTCTGTGGCGAGGTGCCGCGGAGGACAGGGGCGCGGGTGATCAAGGCTGCCCAGGTGTCCGGCCCGGGCGACGTGCAGGACCTGGAGCGCTACCACGTGGACTTCCACCTGCTCGATGCGCGCGCGAAGGCGCCCGGAAAGCAAGCGCTGAGGGGAGGCACCGGGGAGACATTCGACTGGAATCTGCTGAGGAAGCGACGCTCGAAGGTTCCACTGATCTTGAGCGGGGGCTTGAGCCCGGACAATGTCGCGCAGGCGATCAGAGTGACGAGACCGTTCGCCGTAGACAGCGCAAGCGCCACGGAGAGAGCTCCGGGACAGAAGGATCCGGAGAAGCTGAAAGCGTTCTTTGACGCCGTTAACAGCTCAGGTGAGGGGGTCCTTAAATCCGACCAACTGCAACCCACTGACACGGCTGCCGCGCCGGATGTACTGATCGAAGGCGCCTCGGTGTGAGCGCAACCAGCCCGCAGATCGAGCACCGCTTCGGGGAGTACGGCGGGCAGTTCGTTCCGGAGACGCTGATGCCGGCGCTCGCCGAGCTCGAGCAGGCATGGCTTCAGGCGCGCGACGACGCCGGCTATCGCGACGAGCTGCAGGTGCTTCTGCGCGACTACGCAGGCCGTCCTAGCCCGCTGTACAGAGCGAGACGGTTGAGTGAGCGGACAGGCCGGGCGATCTATCTCAAGCGCGAGGACCTCAACCACACGGGCTCGCACAAGATCAACAACGCGCTCGGTCAGGTGCTGCTGGCCAAGCGGATGGGCAAGCGCAGGATCATCGCCGAGACCGGGGCGGGCCAGCACGGGGTGGCGACCGCGACGGTGTGCGCGCTGCTGGGAATGGAGTGCGTCGTGTACATGGGCACGGAGGACACCCGGCGTCAGCGCCCGAACGTGCAGCGGATGGAGCTGCTGGGGGCGAGGGTGGAGCCGGTGGACGCGGGGGCGAGAACGCTCAAGGAGGCGACCTCGGCCGCGATCCGCGACTGGGTGGAAAACGTGGAGAGCACGCACTACGTGATCGGCTCGGCCGTCGGCCCGGCGCCGTACCCGGCGCTGGTCAGAGATCTGCAGCGGGTGATCGGCGACGAGGCGCGGGCGCAGATACTGCAGGCCGAGGGGCGGCTGCCCGAACGGGTGATCGCGTGCGTGGGCGGCGGCTCGAACGCGATCGGCACATTCACGGCGTTTCTCGAGGATGAGGACGTCGAGCTGGTCGGTGTGGAGGCCGGCGGCGAGGGAATCGACACCTCTCGCCACGGCGCGCCGTTGACGGTGGGCGGGCGCCCCGGAGTGCTGCACGGTTCGCGCTCGGCGGTGATGCAGGACGAGGAGGGGCAGATCGTGGAGGCTCACTCGGTGTCTGCCGGTCTTGACTACCCCGGCGCTGGTCCCCAGCACGCGTATCTGCGGGACAGCGGCAGGGCGCGCTACGTGGCGGTCGACGACGCGCAGGCGCTCGCGGCCTTCCGTGAGGTGACACGCCTGGAGGGCATCATTCCGGCGCTCGAGACCGCGCACGCGCTGGCGTGGACGCTTGCGCAGACGGAGGGAGAGCTGGATCTGGTGTGCCTATCAGGCCGCGGCGACAAGGACCTGGCCGAGGTCCTGGCGCTGACATGACCGATGCGGCGCTGAGGCCGGCGACAGGTACCGCGCGCATCGCCACGGCATTCGCTGAGCACGGCAAGCGCGCGGCGCTGATGCCGTATTTGATGGGCGGATATCCGACGCTCGAGGACTCCGTGAGGATCGGCGAGGCGTGTGTGGCGGCGGGCGCGGACATCATCGAGCTCGGCATGCCCTATAGCGACCCATTGGCCGACGGGCCGGTGATTCATGCGGCGGGTACCGAGGCGCTCGCGGCGGGGGCGAACATGGCTGGTGTCCTGGAGGTGGCGCGCAGGCTGGCGGAGAGCGTGCCGGTGGTGCTGATGTGTTACGCGAACATGGTGTTGGCTCCGGGTGCGGAGGAGTTTGTGGAGCGGCTGGCGGAGACCGGCGCGAGCGGGTTGATCGTGCCCGACCTGCCTCTCGGGGAGGCGCCGCAGGTGGGAGAGGCGTGCACGGCGCACGAGCTGGCGCTCGTGCCGTTGGTGGCGCCCACGACCACGCCGGAGCGTTTGGCGGCGATCGGGAAGAGCGCGAAGGGGTTCCTGTATACGGTCTCGGTCGTGGGCACGACCGGGGAGCGGGAGGCACTGGGGGAGCGCTTCGCGCAGGTCGTGGCGCGCGCAAAGGCAAGCACCGGGGTGCCTGTCGCGCTGGGCTTCGGGATCAGTACGCCCGAACATGCGCGGCAGGCCGCGGAGGCAGGGGCCGACGGTGTGATCGCCGGGACCAGACTGGTGCGCGCCGCGAGTGAGTCCGAAGATCCCGCGGGTGCCGTCGGTGCGGTCGTAGATGAACTGGCAACGGGCCTGGCGATAGCTCGCTAGGATTGCCGGCGGCATGGGACTGATCCTCACCGTCACCGCTGGCCTGGTCGTCTGGGTTGTGCTTTGGGCGCTCGGCACGAAGGGCTTCGACGCGTTCATGCTTGCCACGGCGATCATTTTGGCGGGAGCGACCATCAAGATCCTCTCCGGCTACCTTCCCGGCCGCCGTAGCTGAGCATCCAGTGCGCGCGCGCTGGCTGGTACCACTAGCGGCCGTGCTCGCCGCCGCGGTCGTGGGATCGGCTGGTTGCGGAAGTGCGGGGATATCTGGCGCATCGAGCGCGGTCGGCAACCAGTTGACGATCTACTCGAGCTTGCCGCTGCAGGGACCGTCGGCGGGGATCTCTGAAGAAATCGTGGACGGGGAGAAGCTGGCACTGGCCGGCGCGGGGGGGCACATCGGCCCATTCAAGGTCAGCTACGTCTCGCTGGACGATTCGAATGCGAGCACCGGAGAATGGAGCCCGGGTGTGACAGCGACCAACGCCAAGATGGCAGCCCAGGACACCAGTACGATCGCCTACCTGGGCGACTACAACTCGGGTGCGAGCGCGGTGTCGCTGCCGCTGATCAACGCGGCGGGGATCTTGCAGGTCAGCCCGGCTAGCCCGTATGTCGGGTTGACCTCCTCGCTCGACGCTGGCCAGGACGAGCCTGAACGCTTCTACCCGGCGGGGCGGCGCACATTCGGGCGCCTGCAGCCGGGAGATCCGGCGCAGGCGCAAGCGCAGGTGGCGCTGATGCGCTCGCTCGGCGTGAAGCGGCTGTATGTACTCAACGACCAGGGCCCGTTCGAGGTTCCGCTCTCCGCGCTCGTCGCTGGCGACGCTGAACGGGCGGGTATCGCGGTGGTGGGTAACGACAGCCTGAACATGACGGGCGCGAGCACGAGCACGAGCTTCAGCGGCGAGGTCCTCAAGGTTCAGGGAAGCGGTGCGCAGGGCGTGTTCTTTGCCGGGGGCACGGGATCGGGCACGGTGGCCCTGTGGCGAGCGTTGCACGGCGCCATCCCGAAGTTGCTGCTGCTCGGTTCGAGCGACATGGTCAACCCCTCGTTCACCTCCGCGATCGGACAGTCGGCGGCGAGCACGTACCTAACCACGCCAATCTTGCCTTCGCGCTCCTATCCGCGTGCGGCGGCGCGGGTGCTCGAGGCATATCGTCGGCACTTCGGCGGTGAAGGCGGGCCGTATGCGTTGTACGGCTATGAGGCGATGAGCGTCGCGCTGCTTGCGGTCCGTGAGGCCGGCGCGCGCGGTAACGACCGCCTGACGGTGATCGAAAAGTTCTTCGCGACCAGAGACCGTGAATCCGTACTGGGCCGCTATTCGATGCAAGCAGACGGCGAAACCACGCTGTCGCGTTACGCTGCCGACCGGATCGTGAACGGCCGCCCACTGTTCTACCGGGCGTTCGACACGGCCCAGCCGGGCAAGTGAACGCCGCCAGGATCAGCCGGCTGCCTGCTGCAGCCCGACGACCAGCCTGAAGCGCTCGATCCCTCCGCCGAGGCTGTGCCCGCCACCAGCGAGCGTGGTGAGCGATCGCAGGTAGGGGACGACCTTAGAGACGCTGGCGTCTTCGCTCAGGCCGACCCCTTCGAGCAGGCTGAGGAGCGTGGGGAAGTCGACCGTGACGCTCGGTTGGGAGCCTTCGCCTAGAGCGGAGGCCGCAGCGCTCGTCGAGGCGGCGCTGGAGAGCGTGCTCGAGGGCTTCAGCGCGTCCTGTACTGAAGCCTGGCCGAGACCGATCACGAACTTGGTCTGAGGACCCGCGCTTCGGCCGTTGGCGATGTCGAGTTCGACCGGAAGGCCGTTCACCCTGGCCGAGATCGCGGCGTCGGTGCCCGGAATCGAGACCGGCTGCACCGTCCCGCCCGTTTTGCTCAGGACAGCGCCGAGCTTGGCGACTGCGGCACGGGAGAGGGAGGGGTTCTTCGAAGAGAGCACGATCCCCGCTCGCAGGTTGACGATCGTGCTGCCGCTGGCGAAGATCCCGGCGGAGCTCATCCAGCTGAGGAAGTCGTGCTGGGTTTGGGCGCTGGGAGAGCTGAGCGCGGAGAGCGGCGTGAGGATCCCTTCGAGCACGCCCTTCACGTTGAAGCCGCTGGAGGAGCCTTCCGCGGAGGAGGTGCCTGCAAGGGTGCTCAGGAGAGAGGGAAGGCCTTGGAGTGCCTTCACGTCGCCCGCGAAGGTGCTGCCGGCGTTGCCGAGGCCCGCGGCGAGCCAGGATTCTCCCGGCAGTTCGCTCAGCGCCTGGGCGCCTTGCGAAGTGGAGGCGAGGAGCCCGCCGCCGGCCGGTGTGCCCGAGCTGAGGGTGTCGAGCACGAGCGCGATTGAGCTGGCGGTAGGCACGAGCGAGACGTCCAGCGGATGGGTGCCGCCGAGCAGCCCGAGCAGGCTGCCCGCGCCCGGCGCGCTGCCCGTGCCCGGATTCGAGTAGACATGAGCGAGGGCACCGGACGGGGCGCTCGAGAGGAGCTTGGCGTAATCCGCTGCGTGCACGAGCGAGGGTCCGCCCAGGCTGGTGTCGATAACGCCGTGCAATCCCGTGACGGTGCCGAGCACGGCGAGGCGATCGACGATCCCGAAGGCCTCGCCGCCGGTGCTCGCCTGGTAGTTGACGCCGCGATAGCTCGCTGCGTGCGCGCCGGCGTGCTGGGCCTCGGTGCTGATGAACGAGGCGGCCTTGGCGGCGTCGCTGGTGTCGAGCACGATCGCGCCCTGGACTCCCGATGCGAATGGCCATGCGCTCGGCGTGGTAGATGAGCCTTGCAGGAGCTGGGTTAGCAGCTGCTGCAGCTGGCTGGTCGCCGCGGCGGAGGTGGAGACCGTGGAGAGGAAGATCCCGGCGTTGGGACCGAGCCACGGCGCGATGTCGTGGCTGTAGGTGAGCGGCGGGCTGCCGGGCACCTGGAGCACTCCGGCCAGGCGGCTGTAGATGTTGGGCTGGTGGGTGAGCGTCTGTGCGGCGGTAGTTGCGCTGGTCTTCAGGGTGCCGTTGGGGCGCACCACTGCGCTGGCGTATAGCGGCGCGGCGGCCGGGACGATGCCGGCGGGATCAGCGGATGTGCCGGGCGAGGAGGAAGAGCCGCAGCCCGCGAGCGCCGCGATGACGGCGAGCGCGAGGAGGATGGCGGGGAAAGCGTCTAAGCGAGGAAACCGGCGCTGTGGCATCGGACGATCGTATTCGCGCACGCATGTGGGCGCAAGCAGGGGCGATGTGCAAGTGGCATTGCAGGCACGCGCGGTGCAGGAGGACTTGCACTATTGCCAGCTTGTTGCAGTTGTTGGGATTGATCGGCAAAAGGCCTATGAGCGGGCATTTTCGGTGTTTCGAAGGACGCTATGGGGATTGGTGGGAAAAAATGTGCAATTAGGGTTGCGTTGTGGGGGAAAGTGGGGTAAGTTGCCGGAAGCGAGCCGAGGTGGAGGGGCTCCTCCCACTCCTCCACCCCGGCTCGGTAATTAATTGGAGCCCCACATTGGTCCCCTTCCGCGGCACCTTCGACCACACGCTCGACGCAAAGAACCGCCTCACGGTGCCGGCTCGCTACCGGGCCGCGCTCGCGGAGGGCGTGGTGCTGGCGATGCCCGTAGACCAGAAGCCATGCGTCGGGGTATGGCGACCAGAGGAGTACGAGCGCTACAGCCGCCGCGCGCTGGCCGAGCTGCCGCCGCTCTCACCGCGCCTGGCCGAGCTCGAGCGCTTCTTCTATGGCAGCTCGCAGGATGCCGACCTGGACGCGGCCGGCCGGATCATGATCCCGGGCTTTCTCGGCGAGCACGCGCATCTGGAGAAGGAGGTCGTCGTCGTGGGTGCCGGCGACCGTCTCGAGCTGTGGAGTAAGGACGGCTGGAACGACCACCGACCGGCGCTGCTCAGCGGCGTCGCGGAGATCACGGCGCATGTCGACGACACTGCTTGACATGAAAAGTGCTCACGTCCCGGTGCTCGCCGGGGAGCTGATCGACCTGCTCGATCCACGTCCGGGGCAGACCGCGATCGACTGCACGTTCGGCGGCGGCGGACATGCTGAACTGATCGCTGAGCGTCTCGGTCCCGAGGGCACGTTCATCGCGATCGATCGTGACCCGCTCGCCGAAGGGCACTTCGAAGAACTTGCCGGTGAGGTTGCATGCTCAGTGCGCTTCATCCGCGGGAGCTATGCCGAGGCGCTGGAGCTGCTCGCTTCCGAGCGGTTGAAAGCCGACATCGCCTATTTCGATTTGGGCATGTCCACGATGCAAGTCGACACGCGCGAGCGTGGCTTCTCTTATTCGTATGAGGCGCCGCTGGACATGCGCATGGACCCCGAGCAGGAGCTGAGCGCACGCGAGATCGTCGCCGGCTGGGACGAACGTAGCCTGGCGCGCGTGTTGCGCGACTTCGGCGAGGAGCGTCACGCGAGTGCAATCGCTCGCATGATCGTGCGCAGGCGTGAAGAGGCGCCGATCGAGACGACGGTGGAGCTGGTGGACACGATCAACTCGGCGATTCCCGCGCCCGCACGGTTCGGCGGCGGCCATCCGGCCAAGCGCTCGTTTCAAGCGCTGCGCATCGCCGTCAACGACGAGCTGGAGCAACTCGACCGGGCGCTGCCGCTCGCCTGGGAGTTGCTGCGCGAGGGCGGCGTGCTGGCCGGGATCTCTTTTCACTCGCTCGAGGACCGGCGCGTGAAGCGCTTCCTCACCGAGCGCGCGCGCGGCTGCATCTGCCCGCCCGAGATGCCGGTGTGCGGCTGTGGGCGTGAGGCTGAGGCTGCGCTACTGGCGCGCCGCGCGATCATGCCCTCTGCTGGCGAGGTCGCGCACAACCCACGCTCGAGCTCGGCCAGGCTGCGTGCTGCCAGGAAGCTGAGAATGAACGCTGGTGGTGCGGCATGACACCGCCCGCCGCCAGCGCCGCCGCTCCAGCAATCCATCCTCGGCGCACAGTCGGCCCCCGCCGTCCGGCGGCCGCTCCGCGCAGACCCCGACGCGTCTCCGGTCCCGCTCGCCCGGCGCGTAATCCTGCGCGGCGGATCAATGATCCCGCCCGCCTCGCGGAGGCTGTGGCGAGTAACCGGCTGCTGGACCGCCTGATCTCGGGACGCATTTGGATCGGGGTGATCGCATTCGCGCTGATCGGGATTGTGACCATGCAACTGGGGCTGCTGAAGCTCAATGCGGGCATCGGTCGCTCGCTCGCACGAGAAGCGCTGTTGCAGCGCGAGAACGCCACGCTGAGCACCGAAAACTCCGAAATGGCCGCGGGCGAACGGATCGAAGCACAGGCCGGGCAGGCGGGCATGGAACTGATCCCATCGGGCGCGCTGCGGTTTCTCGCTGCTCATCCCTCGCTCGACGCAAGCAAGGGCGCGGCACTTCTGAGCGCGTCTGCACCGGCCGCGGCGACCGCGAGGGCGGAAGCCTCGACGCCGGCGAGCGCGACGGTGCAAGCCAGCACACCTGAAGCGAGCACACCGGCGGGCAGTGGTTCTGGAGCAGTGACTTCGGCGAGCACTGAATCAGGCTCGTCACCGGAAACCAACGCGCAGCCCAGCGCTACGCCGGAAGCCGCTGCACAGACTGGCGCTACTGCGCAAGCCGCGACACCCTCCAGGAGCACGACCCCAGAAGCCCCGCCAGCGGACGTGCACACGGAAGCCTCCTCTGGCGGCGCCGGTGAAGCCGCCGCTGCGAGCGGCTCCACCTCGACCGGTGGCGGCACCACTCCCGGGGGCTAGCGGGTGGCCGTCGTCCAGCGCCGGATAGGACTGATTTTTGGGTTCTTCTTCCTGCTGCTCGTGCTCGCGGCTGGGCGCACGGCCTATCTCGGCACGTTGCACTCCGCGACGCTGCGCAAGGCTGCGCGCAACCAGCAGCTGACCTATGAAAGCGTGCCCGCCCAGCGCGGCACGATCACCGATCGCAACGGTATCGATCTGGCCGTGGCCGAGCCCGCGGAGGACATCTCGGCGACGCCGTATCTGGTCAAGGATCCCCTGGCCTCAGCGCAGCGGCTCGCCCCGCTGCTGGGCCAGTCGCAGGCAACGGTGCTGCAAAGGCTCTCTGAGCACAGCGGCTTCGTCTATCTGGCCCGCGCGCTCCCGGCCAAGCAGGCGCAAGCCGTCCAGGCTCTGAAGATTCCCGGGATCGCAGGCGTGCCGGTCATGCGTCGCGTCTACCCGCGCGGCACGCTGGCGGCGCAGGTGCTGGGCATCGTGGGCACCGAAGGAAATGGGCTGATGGGGCTCGAGTACTCGCATAACGCTCTGTTGCATGGTCATTCTGGGGAACGGCGGGTGGTCAGCGACGCGATTGGGCAGCCCATCTCGATCACCGACGTGCACCCTGAGGTGCCCGGCGCCTCGCTGTCGCTGACGCTCGATGCGAACATCCAGCGGCGCACAGAAAACGTGCTCGGCGCCGTTGGCAAGGTGTTCGCCCCGAAAGACGCCACGGCGATCGTGATGGACCCGCGCAGCGGCGCGATCCTGGCACTCGCGAACTGGCCACAGGTCAACGCGAATGATCCGAACGCTGCCCCCGCCGGGGCACTGGATAACCGGGCGGTGGGGTTCGACTACGAACCGGGCTCGACGTTCAAGGCTTTCACTGTCTCCGGGGCGCTGCAACGGGGGTTGATCACACCGGGCACGCCGTTCAGCATTCCCAACCAGATCCAGGTCGCCGACCGCACGATCCACGACGACACCGAACACGCCGAAGAGACGTTGACCACTGCGCAGATCCTGGCGCAATCGAGCAATGTCGGTGCGATCAAGATCGGCAAACTCGAGGGTGCTACGAGCTTCAATGAATGGGTGCATCGCTTCGGCTTCGGGACCCGGACCGGGGTCGACCTGCCGAGCGAGGAAATGGGCCGGACGCTGCCGCTGAGCGAATACTCGGGTTCCTCGATGGGCAACCTGCCGATCGGACAGGGGGAGCTGGTGACGCCGATGCAGATGGTGAGCGCCTATGCCGCGATCGCCAATGGCGGCATCCTGCGGTCACCGCATATCGTCAGCGCGGTGGGCGGCCATCCGCAGGCCGTTCCAGCAGGTCACCGGGTGATCTCGGAAACGACTGCCGCCGAGGTGCGCAAGATGCTCGAAGGCGTGCTTGCCCCGGGAGGCACCGCCAGCGAGGTGTCGATCCCCGGATACCAGCTCGCGGGCAAGACGGGTACCGCCAGCAAGATCGATCCGGCCACTGGCCAGTACTCCAAGACGGCCTACATCGCATCGTTCCTGGGCTTCGCACCGGCGGCGGACCCGAAGCTGCTGTGCGCGGTGATCGTCGATGAACCGCAATCGGGGTCAATCTTCGGCGGCACGGTCGCCGCGCCCGCCTTCGGGCAGATCATGTCCTTTGCGCTGCCCTACTTACGCATCCCGCCTGGATAGCATCAGCCCATGAGGCTCGACGACTTGATCGCCGCCGGTGAGGCCGGCCAGGCCACAGCCGTCGAGATCACAAGCCTCGCCTACGACAGCCGCGAGGTCCGGCCGGGCGGGCTGTTCTTCTGCGTGAGGGGCTTTCAGAGCGACGGGCACGACTTTGCCGCACAGGCCGTCCAGAACGGTGCGGCGGCGCTCGTTGCCGAGCGGCCGCTCGGCCTTGGCGTGCCCGAGGTGATCGTGCCGTCCATGCGGGCGGTGATGGGACCGATCGCCGCCCGCTTCTACGGCGACCCAACCTCGCAGCTGCGCGTCGTGGGCATCACCGGGACGAACGGCAAGACGACCACTGCGTTCCTCGTCCGGGCGCTGCTGGAGGCGACCGGCGAGCAAGCCGGTTTGCTGGGGACCGTCAAGTCGATCGTGGGCGGGGAGGAACGCCCGGTACAGCGCACGACCCCCGAGGCGGTCGACCTACAGAGTGACTTCCGGGCGATGCTGGCCGGTGGAGACCGCGCCTGCGTGATGGAGGTCTCCTCGCACGCGCTGGAGCTGGGTCGCGCCGAGGGTACCCGCTTCGCCGCCGCGATCTTTACGAACCTGACGCAGGACCACCTGGACTTTCACGAGACGATGGAGGACTACTTCCAGGCCAAGCGCAGGCTGTTCTCCTCAGCCCCCAATGTGAGCGTGGTGAACGTCGCCGACCCCTATGGGCGGCGGCTCGCGCAGGAGATCGACGGGGCGGTCACGTTCGCGGTCCAGGACGATGCCGACTACAGCGCCACGGATCTGCGCTGTGATGCCGGGGGGTGCCGCTTTGAGTTGCGCACGCCCGCGGGCCGGCACGACGTCATGCTGCCGATGCCAGGGCGCTTCAACGTTGCAAATGCCCTAGGTGCGCTGGCGAGTGTGCACGTGCTCAGGGGGAGCATCGACACGCTGATCGCCGCACTGGAGCGGGGAGTACGCGTCCCCGGGCGATTCGAGCCGGTGCAGGCCGGCCAGGAGTTCGCAGTGATCGTCGACTACGCCCATACGCCCGACTCGCTGGAGAATGTCCTGCTCGCGGCGCGCGATATCGCACGCGGGCGCGTCATCTGCGTGTTCGGCGCCGGGGGCGACCGCGACCGTGGTAAGCGCCCGCTGATGGGGGAGATCGCGGCGCGGCTGGCGGATGTCACGATCGTAACGTCTGATAACCCGCGCTCGGAGGCGCCCGAGGCGATCGTCGCCGAAATCGTGGCGTCTATCGTGGAGTCCGAGGGACCGATCGGAGATCGGCCGGCGCTGCAGATCGAGGTCGATCGTCACATGGCGATCGAGCGGGCAATCGCGCTGGCCGAGGTGGACGACGTCGTGGTGATCGCCGGCAAGGGTCACGAGCAGGGCCAGGAGTTCGAGAACGGGCGGAAGCTGCCGTTTGATGACATCACGGTCGCCCGAGAGATCCTGAGCGCCCATCTCGCGGCAGTGGGAGCGGGCAAATGAGGGGATGGGACGCATCGCGCATCGCGCACGCCGCCGGGGCCAGGCTGATCGCTGCGCCGTCGCGCACGGTGGATCAGCTGGGCCCCCGGCGCGCGGTAATCGACTCGCGGGCGCTGAAGCCCGGCGAGTTGTTCGCCGGCTTGCGCGGTGAGCATCACGATGGGGGCAAGTATGGGGCGCAGGCGCTCCACGCAGGCGCGTGGGGCGTCCTGGTTGCGCCTGAGCACGCTGAGCGGGCCCTGGCTGGCGCGCTTGCCGGACCGAGTGGGGCAGTGCTGGTACACCCCGATCCGCTGCTGGGCTTGCAAGCACTGGCGCGCGCCTGGCGGCGGGAATTGGGAGCCGGGGGGGCGAGGGTCGTCGCGGTCACGGGATCCACCGGCAAGACCTCCACGAAGGATATTTTGGCGGCTGTGCTGGGCGGTCAGATTCCTACCGTGGCGAGCCCGGAGAACCTCAACACGGAGATCGGCCTGCCGCTGGCGGTGCTGGCTGCGCCTGCTGGTACCGAGGCGCTGGTGCTGGAGATGGCGATGCGCGGCCCCGGGCAGATAGCAGAGCTGGTGGGGATCGCCGAGCCCGATGTCGGCGTGATCGTGAACGTCGGCCCAGTGCATCTCGAGTTGCTGGGGTCGCTGGAGGCGATCGCCGCCGCCAAGGGGGAGCTGATCGCTGGGATGGCGCCCGGTACGACGGTGGTGGTGCCCGCGGATGAGCCCCTGCTAGAGCCGCACCGGCGCGCGGATGTGAACACCGTCACGTTCGGCGAGGGCGGCGATGTCGAACTGGTTGAGCGCCGTCCCGGCGGCGAGGTGGTCGTTCGCGCTGAGAGTGAACGAATTAACCTGCGCCCATCCTTTTCCCAGCCCCACAACCTGAGTAACCTGCTCGCCGCAGTGGCTGCCGCGCGAGCGCTCGGCGTCACCCCGGCGGGGAGCGTGGAGGTGTGCTTCTCGGCCCTGCGCGGTGAGCGGATCGCGCTCCCCGGTGGAATTGTTTTGATCAACGACTGCTACAACGCCAACCCGATGTCTATGCGCGCCGCGATCGACGATCTCGCAGCAACCGCCCCTGCGCGCCGGTTGGCTGTGCTTGGCGACATGCTCGAGCTAGGCCCTGAAGCGGGGCCCACCCTGCACCGCGAGGTGGCTGGGTATGCGGCCGCACGCGGTGTCGAGGTGCTCGTGACCGTGGGTCCGCTGGCGGCGCTGATGGCTGGCGACGCGTTCGCAGGAGAGGCGCACTCCGTGCGCGACGCTACCGCCGCCGCTGAGATGCTCGGTGGCTTGCTGAGGGGTGGAGACACGGTGCTCGTGAAGGGCTCACGCGGTGTCGGCCTGGAGCGAGTGGCGCAGATGCTCCTAGCGCAAGCGGATGCGAACCAGCTGATCGCCGCTCCGCCGGCGGGCAGGCACTGAATGGGTCGCATTCTGCTTGGGGGCACCGCGGCACTGCTCATCTGCCTTTTCCTGAGCCCGAAGTTCATCGAGTTCCTGCGCGAGCGCGAGTTCGGCCAGCACATCCGCGAGGACGGCCCCGAGGGGCACCACCTGAAGGCCGGCACGCCGACGATGGGCGGCGTGATCATCTTCCTCGCGATCTCCGTGCCGTTCCTGATCCTCACCGACTACGACTGGCGGTCGCTGGGCGTGTTCGGGGCAATGATCGCGTGTGCGCTGCTGGGCTTCGCCGACGACTACACCAAATTGATCAAGCGCCGCTCGCTCGGCCTGCGCGGGCGCACGAAGCTGATCGTGACGATCGTGATCTCGCTTGGGCTGTGGTGGATCGCCCAGCACGAGGCGCATCTCGCACCGACGCTCAGGCTGCGGTTCGTCGACTACCAGATCGACCTCGGCCCGCTGTATCCGCTGCTGATCTACCTCGTAGTGGCGGGCACAACCAGCGCGGTGAATCTCACAGATGGGCTCGATGGCCTGGCCGCGGGCTGCGCAGCGATCGTGCTGCTCGCCTATATCGGGATCACGTTTATCACCGGAGACTTCGATCTGGCGATGCTCGCCGGCTGCCTCGTGGGGGCGTGTATCGGCTTTTTGTGGTTCAACGCGTTCCCAGCGACGATCTTCATGGGCGACACCGGCTCGCTCGGGCTGGGTGGCGCGATCGCCGGCCTCGCGGTGATGACCAAGACAGAGGCGCTGCTGGTCCTGCTCGGCGGGATCTTCGTGATCGAGGCGCTGTCGGTCGTCGTCCAGGTCATCTCATTCCAGACGATGCGCAAACGCGTGTTCCTGATGGCCCCGATCCACCACCACTTCGAGCTGAAGGCGTGGTCGGAGACGAAGATCATCCTGCGCTTCTGGATCGTCGCCTCGATCTGTTGTGCGATCGGCTTCACGATCTACCGCCAGAGCAGGGGCGTGTGAGGTCGCGACCGGACCTTCCGGGCGGTCCCTATCTCGTCGTGGGGCTGGCCCGCTCAGGTGTGGGGGCCGCGCTGGCCCTGCGTGACCGGGGCGAGGAGGTGATCGGCGTTGACGCTGGCTCTCCAGAGGGGCTCGCAGGGCTGACGGAGGCCGGCGTCGAGGTGCACCTGCGCGAGGAGGGCACGGCGCTGCTTGCGCGGGCGGGCGCTGTGATCAAGAGTCCGGGGGTACCGCGGGAGGCGCCCGTGATCGCGGGGGCGCTCGCAAGGGGGATAAAGGTACTGGGCGAGCTGGAGATGGCGTGGCGGCTGCTGGAGAACGAAGTGATCGCCGTGACGGGCACGAACGGCAAGACGACGACGGTTGAGTGGATCGGGCACATCCACCGCACGGCCGGCCTGCCCGTGACCGTGGCCGGCAACGTCGGCAGGGCGCTGAGCGGGCTGGCCGGCAAGACCGGGCAGGACGTGACAGTTGTTTGCGAGGCGTCGTCGTTTCAGCTGCAGGACACCGACGCGTTCGCGGCCGAGGCCGCCGTACTGCTGAACATCGCCCCCGACCACCTCGACCGGCACGAGACTTTCGAGGAGTACGTGCAGGCCAAGCTCGAGGTGTTCAAGCGCCAGGGCAACGAGGACGTCGCGGTGGCTCCCCTCGGGCTCGGGGTTGAGGACCTTGGCGGCTGCGGGCGGCGCGTGTGCTTTGGCAGCGGACCGGGCGCCGCGCTCTCAGAACGGGCGGGCGAGTTGTGGTGGGAGGAGCAGCCGCTCATGTCCGTTGGCGAGATCGGCCTGCGTGGCGCGCACAACGTCCAGAACGCAATGGCCGCCGCCGCGGTATGCCTGGCGCGCGGCATCGGCACCGGCGCGGTGCAGGAGGGCCTGCGCTCATTCGCGGGCGTCAAGCATCGCCTGGAGGTGCTGGCGCGCAGTGACGGCGTGCTGTGGGTGAACGACTCGAAGGCGACAAATGTGGCGAGCACACTTGTCGCGCTCGATGCCTTTCCCGCTGGCGCTGTTCATCTGATCCTCGGCGGGCAGGGCAAGGGACAGGACTTCTCGGCGTTGCGCGCCCCAGTGGAAAGGCGTTGTGAGGCGGTGTACCTGATCGGCGAAGACGCACCGCTTATCGCCGCTGCACTCGCCAGCGTGAGCATCCCGGTGCATGAATGCGGCGAGCTCGAGCTGGCCGTCGCCAGGGCGCGGGAGGCGGCGAGGGACAGGGATGTGGTGCTGCTGTCACCGGCCTGCGCCAGCTTCGACCAGTTCGCCGACTTCGAAGCTCGCGGTGAGCGCTTTCGGGAGCTCGTCCAGGGATAGAGGCTTCCACCCGCGCGTGTCGAAGTGGGTGGCAATGCCGGCAGCCGCACAGCGCGCATCCCTGTTTGGGGCTCGAGGTAAGCGTGCCAGCCGCGCGCGCCCCAGTGCCGCGCAGCGGCGCCAGCCGCTGGAGCACCGCATCCTGCTGACCGCGACGCTGTGCTTGCTGGCGTTCGGCGCGGTGATGGTCTACAGCGCCTCCTCGGCGACGACGCTGCTCAAGGGCCAGGGCAACGGCAGCGGTTATCTAATCAAGTACGTGATGTATGGGACGGTGGGGCTGGTGCTGATGCGTGTGCTTGCGCGCGACGGGGTGGCGAAAGTCCAGAGCATCACGGCGCCCCTGCTGGTGGTCTCGTTCGTACTGGTGCTGGCAGTGCACATTCCCCACGTCGGGGTGAGCGTCAACGGCGCGCGCCGCTGGATCGGCCCCGGACCATTTCAGTTCCAGCCTTCGGAGCTGATGAAGCTGGCGCTGGTGCTGTACAGCGCCACGTTGCTGGCGAAGCGCCCGCGACGCGTGCTCGACCTGCGCGAACTGGCCAATCCTCTGCTGGTGGTCGTGGGCGGCGCGTGCCTGCTGGTCGTCACCCAGCCCGATCTGGGCACCGCGATGGTGATCGCGTTCACGACCTGCGCACTGCTGGTCGCCGCGGGGATCTCGCTGCGCAATCTGGCGATCCTGGGCGGCGGGACGCTGGCAGTGGTGTTCATGTACGCGCTGGTGAAACCGTACGCGCGGGCGCGGCTGACCTCGTTTATCGACCCCTGGGCGCACGCTTCCGGCAGCGGCTTCCAAGCGGTGCAGGGGCAGATCGCGATCGGCTCGGGCGGGCTGTTCGGCGCCGGTCCGGGGCAGTCGGTGCAGAAGATCTTCTATCTGCCCGAGGCGCCCACCGACTTCATCCTCGCCGTGATCGGCGAGGAGCTTGGCGTGATGGGGGTGTTCGCACTGCTGTCCTTGTACGGGCTGATCGCCTACGCGGGCTTGCGGGCAGCGAAGGGCGCACGCAGCCTGTACAGCGCCCTGATTGCGGTCGGCATGACCGCTCTGATCGTCTCGCAGGCAAGCTTGAACGTGTTTGCGGTGCTCGGGCTGGCGCCGCTCACGGGAGTGCCGCTGCCGTTCGTCTCCTACGGCTCGAGCAGCCTGATCGTGATGCTCGCCGCGATGGGCATGCTGATGAACGTCGCCGCCGGGGGAACGGCGCACGTGCGGGCGGTGGCGCCCGCCCGCAAACGGCGCTCAGCCGACGCGCGGGGGCGCGAGTCGGCAGGATTGGCTCGTGAGCACACAGACGAGGAGGATCGTGATCGCCGCCGGCGGGACCGCCGGGCACGTGGTGCCGGCGCTGGCGGTGGCCGGCGCGCTGCGGGCTGAGGGCGCCGAGGTCACGTTCATGGGCGGCGAGCGCGCCGAGTCTGAGCTGGTGCCCGCCGCTGGCTATCCACTGCGGAAGATCTCGGTGGAAGGCATGAGTCGCAGCAACCCGCTGCGTGCCTTGCGCGCCCTCGTCCGTGCCGGCGGAGCGTTCGGGCATGCACGCTCGCTGTTGAGGGAACTGACTCCCGACGCCGTGCTGGGTGCAGGCGGCTATGTCTCCGGGCCGGCGGGCCTCGCCGCGGTGACGCTGCGAATTCCGCTCGTGCTGAGCGAGGCAGACAGTCACCTCGGCCTGACCAACCGCCTGCTGGCGCGCGCCGCACGGCGGGTGTGTCTGGCCTTTCCCGTGGCCGGGCGTGAGGGTTCTCGCTACCGGGTGACGGGCCGCCCGGTACCTCCCGCCCAGGAGGATCGCACCGGTGCACGCGAGCGGCTGGGGATCGGGGCGGGAGAGGAGTGTGTGCTCGTATTCGGCGGCTCGCTCGGCGCGCGTTCGATCAACGAGGCCGCGGTCGAGGCCTTCGCCGGTGCGGGCGGGCGGGCTCCATTCAGAGTGCTTCACATCAGCGGTCGTCGCGAATACCCCGAGCTGTCCGCGCGCGAGCTTCCCGCGGGATACGACCTGCGCGACTACCTCGAGGAGGCGGAGTTCGCCGGCGCGCTCGCGGCCGCCGACCTCGTGGTCGCGCGCGCTGGAGGCTCGGTGTTCGAGATCGCCGCGCACGGCCTGCCGGCGATCCTCGTGCCCTATCCGCACGCCTCGGCCGATCACCAGACGGCGAACGCGCGCTGGATGGCCGGCGCGGGCGCGGCGATCGTGATCCCCGATCGCGAGCTGACTGCCCAGCGCCTTGCCCGCGAGGTGGCCGGGCTGCTCGCCGACCAAGAGCGCTTGGCGGCAATGGCGCGCGCCTCTAAAGGATTGGCACGGCCGGATGCCGCCGGGGAGATAGCCCGCGAGCTATTGGAGGCCGCAGCGCGATGAGCGGCCCGTGGAGCGGGCGGCGTCTGCACTTCGTCGGTGTGGGCGGCGCCGGGATGAGCGGCTACGCGCGTGCGGCGCATGCGCTGGGGGCGCAGGTGAGCGGATCAGATGGCGCGAGCAGCCCCTACCTGCAGCGACTGCGCGATGACGGCGTGCTCGACGCTCGGGTGGGCCATGACGCGGCGAACATACCGTCGGGGGAGGGCGTCGAGCTTGTCTACTCCTCGGCCGTACCGGAGGAGAACTCCGAGCGCGTGGCGGCACGTGAGCGAGGGATCGCGGAGCGCTCACGGGCAGAGCTGTTGGGCGAGCTGAGCGCGCTGCGTCGCACGATTGCCGTGGCGGGCACGCACGGTAAGACGACAACATCTTCGATGTTGGCGCACGCGCTGCGCGCGGCGGGCCTCGACCCAGGTTGGCTGATCGGCGCGCCGATCGGCGGCGGTCTGCCGAACGCTCACTGGAGCGAGGGGGAGTGGCTGGTCGTCGAGGCCGACGAGTCGGACCGCTCGATGCTCAGCCTGAGCGTAGAGATTGCCGTCCTGACGAACGTCGAGCTGGACCACCACGCGACGTTCTCCTCGTTGGGGGAACTGCGTGAGGCGTTTGCCGCCTTCGTGGGGCTGGCGCGTGGAGCGGTGGTCGTGTGCGACCGCCCGGAGCTGCTCTCGCTGGTGCAGCCGCCGGCGGCCGTGCAGGTGGTGCCCTACGACACGCCGCGCCTGGCTCTACTCGCCGGCGGCTCGCGCTTTGACTGGCTCGATCGCGAGGTCTGGCTGGGGGTTCCCGGAGAGCACAACGCGAGCGATGCGGCCGCGGCACTGGAGGCGGCGCGACTGGCGGGAGCCGACCCGGTGCTGGCGATCGACGCGCTTCGGGACTTTCGCGGGGCGGGACGACGCTTCCAGCGCCTCGGGCAGAGCGCCTCGGGCGCGGCGGTGTACGAGGACTACGCCCACCATCCGACCGAGGTTGCGGCAACGCTGGCGGGCGCGCGTACGCTTCCCCATGGGCGCTTGGTGGCGGTATTCCAACCGCATCTCTACTCGCGAACGGCGCTGCTCGCACGCGAGTTCGGTGCAGCCCTAGCGCTGTCTGACGTCGTGGTGGTACTCGAGGTCTATCCAGCGCGCGAGCGAGGAGAGGACCATCCGGGGGTGAGCGGGCTGCTGGTTGCTGAGGCCGCCGCGGACGCGGCCAAGGGCAGGCCCGTGTACTGGCTGCCAGGCTTCGCCGAGGCCGAGAGGGTCCTTCAAGACCTGCTCGGTGAGGGCGATATATGCCTAGTGATGGGCGCAGGAAACGTTGACGAGCTTGGTAGGAAACTGGTGAAGACCGATGACGTCTAGGAACTCACCACAGACGGCCCCGTCGATCGTGCAGCGGAACTTCCCGCTTAGTCGCATGGCTACGGTGAGGACCGGCGGTGAGGCGGAGTACTTCGCAAGGGCGGGGTCCGGCGCCCAGCTGCGGGAGCTGCTCGGATGGGCAAAGGCGACCGGCGCGCCGGTCGCGGTTGTGGGGTCTGGCTCGAACCTGCTGATTGCCGACGAGGGGGTGAGGGGCTTGGTGATGAAGTTGGATCGCAAGCTTGCACTGATCGCACACGAAGGCGAGCGCATCGTGTGCGGGGGCGGGGCCCGGCTGCCGTCGGTCGCCGCGCGCGCCGCCCAGGCGGGACTGTCGGGGGTGGAGTTCGGCGTGAATATCCCCGGCACCGTCGGGGGAGCTGTGAAGATGAACGCGAATGCCTACGGCGGCGAGCTCGCACATGCGCTCGAGTGGGTGGAGGTCGTGACGGCCAGCGGGTCCGAGCGCCGCACGCCAGCCGAGCTCGGATTCGAGTATCGCCGCTCCAACCTGGCCGCGGGGGAGATCGTGGCTCGCGCCTCATTCGTGCTCGAGCCGGCTAGGACGGAGGCGGTCAAGGCCACCCTCGCGGAGATGCGCGAGCGCCGCCACGCAGCCCAGCCGCAAGGAATCAAGACGTTCGGTTCGACCTTCAAGAACCCCGAGGACTACAGGGCTGAGGGCCGCTCCGCCGGCCTGCTGCTGGCCGAGGCCGGGTGCAACGGCCTGGCCGTCGGTGGCGCGCGCTTCGCCGAGAAGCACGCGAACTTCATCGAGAACACCGGCTCGGCGAGCACCGCGGATGTGATCGCGGTGATGGCTGAGGGCCGCCGCCTAGTACAGGAGCGCTTCGGGGTGGAGCTGGAGCCAGAGGTGCAGACGCTCGGGGATGTGCGCTTTCCCTGGTAGGGGTTCGCCCGCCGGGGTCGAAAACCTCTGCAATGGAACGCTCCCTCGCTGGCCGCTCCCCGATCCGGACCCAGGATCTTCTGTGGCGGCCATTGCAAGCGGCCGGTGGCCTGGCACGAAGCTCATTCCAGGCGATCTTGCGCCACCGCCGCCTGCGCATCGCGTTCCTCGCCGCGCTCATAACGTTGCCGCTGCTCACCGGCGGCTGGCTGCTGCTGCGGAACTCATCGTTCGTGGCGGTGGAGCACGTCAGAGTGAGCGGCGTGCGCGGACCCGAGGCGCAGGCGATCAAGACGGCCCTGGCCGGCACGGCGCGTCACATGAGCACCCTTGACGTGCATCCTGGCGCGCTGCGCGCGGCGGTCGCGTCGTTTCCCGTCGTGCGCAGCGTGCGCGCGATCCCAAGCTTCCCCCACAGCCTGCGAATCGAGGTGGTCGAGCAGTTGCCGGTGGCGGCGCTGAGCGTCGGGGGGACGCGTACCGCGGTGGCGGCCGACGGGGTCGTGCTCGGCCCCGCGCTGCTCTCTAGCTCGCTGCCGGCGGTCACCGGCTACCACGACGCGCTCGTCGGAGCGCGCGTCCAGGGTCCGAACGTGCTCGCGGCCGTCGCGGTCCTAGGCGCGGCGCCGACGCCCCTTCGCCGTGTTCTCACACGCGTATACAACGGCCCTGAGGGACTAACGGTGGCGTTCCGCAGCGGCCTGCTGGCGTACTTCGGAGACGCCGCGCGACCCCACGCGAAGTGGTTCTCGCTTGCGCGGGTGCTCGCCGACCCGAGCTCTACCGGCGCTTCCTATATCGATGTGCGCTTGCCCGAACGCCCCGCCGCAGGCTTCCCATCCGGTAGCGGTCCCGCGAGCGGCACCACCTCCACGACGGGGCAGGCGAGCACACCGGAATCGACCATTGCGAGCCTTGCCGCAGGCTTGAGAGCCAATACGCCCAGCGGACCGGCGGCTGGCGCAGGAGCAACGCCAGCAGAATCTGCCCCGGCTGGCGGAGCATCATCGCCCGCGCCTACAGAAGCCGCAACCACGCCCGGAGCAGCGGAATCAACACCAGCGAATGGATCGGAAGAAACCTCCGGGGCGACCCCCGCACCGGGAGGTTGAAATACCCGGTACACAACAGTAAGGCTCAACTCAAGATTGAGTCTCCACAAATGCCAATTCTCGGGTGATGGTTGAGAGTTGGCTAATCTGCAACGAATCTTGCGAGATTGGCGGCAGTCGTTGACAGGGCGAAGATCCCTGCATAACGTGCCGATCTGGGCGGTTCGGAAGACCAGGTCTACCGAACCCTAAACAACTACTGAAGGCTTCGGACAGAACCATCATGGAGAGCAGCAGCAGCTATCTGGCGGTCATCAAGGTCGTAGGGGTCGGGGGCGGCGGCACCAACGCCGTGAGCCGCATGGTCGACGCGGGGCTGCGCGGTGTGGAGTTCATCGCGGCCAACACCGACGCCCAGGCGCTCGCGATGTGCGACGCCGACACGAAACTGAACATCGGCCATGAGTCGACGAAGGGCCTAGGCGCGGGCGCTAACCCCGACGTCGGCCTGGCCGCTGCCTCGGAGTCGCGCGACGACATCAAGGAGGCGCTGAAGGGCGCGGACATGGTGTTCGTCACGGCGGGCGAGGGCGGCGGCACGGGCACGGGCGCGGCGCCGGTGATCGCGGAGATCGCAAAGAACGAGATCGGCGCGCTGACGGTCGGCGTTGTCACGCGACCATTCGACTTCGAGGGCGGCCAGCGCTCACGGCAGGCGACGGAGGGCATCGAGCGCCTGCGCGAGGTCGTGGACACGCTGATCGTGATCCCCAACGAGAAGCTGCTCGCTGTGGTCGAGCGGCGCACCTCGATGCTCGACGCGTTCCGTGAGGCCGATAACGTGCTGCGCCAGGGCGTGCAGGGCATCACCGACCTAATCACGATCCCCGGCCTGATCAACCTCGACTTCGCTGACGTGCGCACGATCATGGCCGACGCCGGCTCGGCCTTGATGGGGATTGGCACGGCCAGTGGCGAGAACCGCTCCGCCGAGGCCGCCAAAGTCGCGATCTCCTCACCGCTCTTGGAAGAGTCCGTCGACGGTGCCACCGGCATCCTGTTGAACATCACCGGTGGCAAGGATCTTGGCCTGTTTGAGGTAAACGACGCTGCAGAGATCATTCAGAACGCCGCCGACCCGAACGCGAACATCATCTTCGGTGCGGTGATCGACGAGAGCATGGGCGAGGAAGTGCGTGTGACAGTGATCGGCACCGGCTTCGACCACCGTCCCGGCCGCAGCGCCCGCCGTGACAGCCGCTCGCGCGGCCGTGACCGCGGCCCGCGCATCGACGATCGCCAGCGCTCGAACCTCGAGATCTCCGACGACGACATCGACGTTCCGCCGTTCCTGCGCTAACGCGCCGTAGGCCCGACACGCCGTAGCGCTAGCCTGCGGGCCGTGCCATCGACCCTGCTCCGCACCGCCCTGTTCGATCGCCACGTCGAGGTCGGCGCGAAGTTGGTCGAGTTCGCCGGCTGGGAGATGCCCGTCCAATACGACGGTGTCCGCTCAGAGCACATGGCGGTGCGCACCGGCGTGGGCGTGTTCGACGTCTCACACATGGGCGAGATCGAGACCTCGGGACCGCAGGCGCTCGAGCTGCTGCAGCGGCTGATCTCCAACGACCTGTCGAAGGTTCCGATCGGCGGGGCGCAGTACGGGCTGCTGTGCCGCGAGGACGGGGGCGTGCTCGATGACCTGTTCACCTATCGCCTGGACGCCGAGCGCTACCTGACGATCACGAACGCGGCCAACCACGCGCAGGACCTCGATTGGTTCCGCGCGCACTCCGGAGACTTCCCCAAGGCGCGGGTGACGGATCGAATCGACGACTACGCGATGCTCGCCGTGCAGGGTCCCCGTGCGCGGGAGATCGTCCAGGCGATCTCAGACGCCCCACTGCCTCCACGGATGATGGCCGCGACCCGGCGGCTGGCGGGCGCCGAGGTGCTGGTATGCGGCACGGGCTACACCGGCGAGGACGGAGTCGAGCTGCTCACTGCCCCCGCGGACGCCTCCGCGCTGTGGGACGAGCTCATCCGCCGGGGCGCTGCACCAGCTGGGCTGGCCGCACGCGACACGCTGCGGTTGGAGGCCTGCTTTCACCTCTACGGCAACGACCTTTCGACCGAGCGTAGCCCGATCGAGGCGGGGCTTGGCTGGTGCTGCAAGGAGGAGACGGACTTCATCGGGGCGGATGCGGTGCGCGCCACGCGCGAGGCCGGACCGGCCGAGAAGCTCGTCGCGTTCGCGATCGACGGCCCCGGGATCGCCCGCCAGGGCAATCCGGTCGTGGGCGGGGGTGTCGTTACAAGCGGGACGCTCTCCCCCTGCCTGGGGTTTGGCATTGGCATGGCCTACCTCCCCGCCGCGCGCGCCGCCGTCGGCACGCGCCTGGAGATAGACGTCCGTGGCAAGATGCGCCCTGCCGTCGTGCGGGAGAAACCGCTCTACCGCAAAGCTTGATTCCTCCGTGCTGAACTGAACGAAGAAAGGGCTCGTGCATGGCTGAGGCGAACTATCCGGCGGACCTGCTGTACCACCCAGAGCACGACTGGGCGCGCATCGATCCGGAGGATCCGGATCCCACCCACCCAATCGCGACGCTCGGGATCACGTGGTATGCCCAAGATGCGCTCGGAGAGGTCGTGTTCTTCGACCCGCCCGCGGTCGGCACGACCCTCACCAAGGACGCGCCCTACGCCGAGGTCGAGTCGGTGAAGGCGGTGTCCGATGTCGTCGCCCCCCTGTCGGGGGAGATCGTCGAGGTCAATGACTCGCTTGCCGATAGCCCTCAGATGATCAACGAGGATCCCTATGGCGAGGGCTGGCTGGTGAAGGTGCGCCTCGCCGATCCTTCAGAGCGCGACGCGCTGATGGACGCTGAGGCCTATTCCGCTGGCCTGGGCGGCTAGGCTCAGATACTTGAGTCGCTACACCGCTATCACCCCCGCGGATCTGGACGCGATGCTCGCCGCAATCGGCGTGGGCTCTGTGCAGGAGATCTTCGACCGCCAGATCCCCGAGGCCGTGCGCCTGGACCGGGCACTCGACCTTCCGGATGGGCTGGCGGAGCAGGATGTCTATGAGCACCTGCGCGCGCTGGCCGCGCGCAACACGAGCGCCGAGGACGAGCTGTCATTCCTGGGGGCTGGCATGTACGACCACTACGTGCCCGCGCTGATCGACATGCTGATGGAGCGCTCTGAGTTCCTCACTCCCTACACCCCCTACCAGCCGGAGATCTCTCAGGGGGGCTTGCAGGTGATGTTCGAGTACCAGACCGCGATCTCCGAGCTGACCGCGCTGCCCGTATCGAATGCGTCGGTTTACGAGGGACCGAGCGCGGTCGCCGCCGCGGGTTACCTGGCCAAGCTGCACAACGGCAAGAGCCGCTTCGTGGTGAGCGCTGGGCTACACCCGCACTCGATCGAGACGCTGCGCACCAGCGCGCACGGCTATGGCATGGAGCTCGTCGAGGTGCCCCTCTCAGACGGCGTCACCGACACCGGCGCCTGGGCGCAGGCGATCGATTCCGAGACGAGTGCAGCGTTCTTCGCGCAGCCCAACTTCTACGGAGCTGTTGAGGACGCCGCTGCCCTGAGTGCGGTCGCCAAGCAGACCGGCTCGCCGGTGGTAGTGGCCCAGGTCGACCCGATCGTGCTTGGCGTGCTCAGGGCGCCAGGTGAATGCGGAGTTGACGTCGCCGTGGGGGAGGGTCAGCCGCTCGGCAATCGTCTCGACTTCGGCGGGCCGTCGTTCGGCTTCTTCGCCGCGCGCGAGGAGTACCTCCGGCGCATGCCCGGGCGGATCGCTGGCGAGACCGTCGACGTCGACGGCCGGCGCGGGTTCGTGCTGACGCTGCAGACGCGCGAGCAGCACATCCGCCGCGAGAAAGCGACCTCGAATATCTGCACCTCGCAGGCGCTCAACGCGCTCGCCGGGGTCGTCTATCTGACCTGGCTCGGGCGCCGCGGAATCGTCGAGCTCGGCGAGCTGCTGCTGACTCGCACGCATTACGCGCGCGAGCAGCTCGCGGCGCTCCCCGGCGTCGAGAAGCTCCACGAGCAGCCGGTGATCCGCGAGTTCGCACTGAGCCTCAACGCCGACGTCGCGGCCGTCAGGCGCCGCTGCGCAGAGCACGGCGTCAATCCGGGGGTGGATGTGGAGGCGCTGAGCGGTCGCGAGGAGGACCGCGGTGTGCTGCTGGTTGCGATCACCGAGCGGCGCTCACGCGCCGATATCGACCGGCTCGTGGACGTGCTTGGAGCGGCCGTTGCGGCCGAGCGTGGGGCGGCGGTGCCCGTATGAGCACGATCGAGGGGACCCCGCAGCAGCGCGACCGGGCAAAGACGATCTTCCAGAAGGGCGCGCCGGGGCGTCGCGCATTCGTGTGCCCCGAGACCGACGTGCCCGCGGTCGCGATCGGCGAGCTGCTGCCCGAGCGCTCGCGTCGCGCCGAGCCGCCGCGGCTGCCGGAGGTTTCCGAGCCGGAGATCGTGCGCCACTACGTGGGCATCTCCAAGCGCAACTTCGACCTGGACTCGGGCTTCTACCCGCTGGGCTCGTGCACGATGAAGCACAACCCGCGCCTGCACGAGCGGGTGGCGGCGCTGCCCGGTCACGCGCGGCTGCACCCGCTGCAGGACCCGGAGCGCGCGCAGGGGGCGCTCGAGCTGATGTGGAACCTGCAGGGCGCGCTCGCGGAGGTCTCCGGTCTGCCGCACGTCTCGCTGCAGCCCTCCGCCGGCTCTCACGGCGAGCTCGCGGGCGTGCTGCTGACGCGCGCCTATCACGAGGATCGCGGCGAGACGCGCCACAAGGTGCTGACGCCCGACACCGCCCACGGCACGAACCCGGCGACGGTCACGATGGCCGGCTTCGAGGTCGTCAAGGTCGCGACCAACGCTGACGGCGGCGTCGACATCGACGAGCTGCGCGCGAAGGCCGACACGGATGTCGCCTGCCTGATGCTCACTAACCCCAACACGCTCGGCCTGTTCGACCCCAACATCACCGAGATCGCCGAGATCGTGCACGCCGCCGGCGCGACGCTCTACTACGACGGCGCGAACCTCAACGCCGTGATGGGCCTCTCGCGCCCCGGCGACATGGGCTTCGACATCGTCCACTTCAACCTGCACAAGTCCTTCACCCAACCCCACGGAGGCGGCGGCCCCGGCTCCGGGCCGATCGCCGTGTCAGACCGGGTCGCGCCATATCTGCCGGTGCCGGTGCTCGCGCGGCGCGAGGACGGGACGTTCCGGTTCGACCACGACCGGGCGAAGTCGATCGGGCGCTTGCGCGGCTTTCACGGCAACTACGGCTGCTTCGTGCGCTCCTATGCCTACATCTGCTCGCTCGGCGGGGACGGCCTGCGCGACGCGTCCGAGGTAGCCGTGCTGAACGCCAACTACCTGCTCGCTCGCCTCAAGCAGGAGGGGGTTGCCGAGCACCTCCCTCTGGCTTACGGTGAGCTGTGCATGCACGAGTTCGTCCTCTCCGGCGGCCCGATGAAGCGCGCCCTGAAGCTCAAGACGCTCGACCTGGCCAAGCGATTGCTCGACTTCGGCTTTCATCCTCCGACGGTCTACTTTCCCCTGCTCGTGGACGAGGCGTTGATGGTTGAGCCGACCGAGACCGAGACCAAGGAGACGCTCGACGCTTTCGCCGATGCGATCGCCGCGATCCTGCGCGAGGCCGCCGAGGACCCCGCGATCGCACAGAGCGCTCCCTACACCACTCCCGTGCGCCGCTTGGACGAGGTTGCCGCAGCTAAGCATCCAGTGATTCGCCAGGCCCTTTAGCCAGTGCGGATCTTCTCCGGCATCCAGCCCACCGGGTCAAAGCACCTGGGCAATTACATCGGGGCGATCACGCAGTACGTGGCCGGGCAGGAGCGCGGTGAGGCGCTGTTCTGCGTCGTCGACCTGCACGCGCTGACGGTGCCTTACGAGCCGCCGGCGCTGCGCGAGGGTCTGTACGACCTCACCGCCCTGCTGCTGGCCGCCGGCCTGGACCCGCAGCGCTCGATCCTCTTTCGCCAGTCCGACGTCCCGGAGCACACCGAGCTGACCTGGCTGCTCGCCAACGTCACCTCCTTCGGCGACCTCAACCGCATGCACCAGTTCAAGGAGAAGTCGGCCAACCAGCGCGAACTGGTGTCGGCCGGGCTGTTCTTCTACCCGGTGCTGATGGCGGCCGACGTGCTCGCCTACCGGGCGAACGAGGTGCCCGTCGGAGACGACCAGCGCCAGCACGTGGAGCTGATGCGCGACGTCGCGGAGCGCTTCAACGCCCGCTTCAGCGACACGCTCGTCGTGCCCGAGGCCAGGATCCCCGAGGTGGGGGCGCGGATCATGGACCTCCAGCACCCCGAGAACAAGATGTCGACGACCGGCGGCAGCGAGCAGGGCACGGTGCTCGTGCTCGACGAGCCGAAGGTGATCGAGAAGAAGTTCAAGAGCGCGGTGACCGACTCTGGCAGCGAGGTGCGCCGCGCGCCGGAGAAGCCGGGCGTGAGCAACCTGATCGAGATCCTCGCCGCCGTCCGCGGGGTGGCCCCCGAGGCCGTCGAAGGCGAGCTGAAAGACGCGCGGTACGGCGAGCTGAAGGCCGCTGTGGCGGCCGCCGTGATCGACTACCTGCGCCCGGTGCATGAGCGCTACGGGGACCTGCGCTCCGATGAGGCCGCGCTGGAGTCGATCCTGGCTGGCGGTGCTGAGAAGGCTCGGGAGATCGCGGCCGGCACGCTCGCAGATGTGCGCGACCGGATGGGCGTCGGGGCTCCTAGCCGTCGGCCCCGAACGGTACGGTGAGCGGGTGAGCATCGCCACGCTCGACCTCGACTTGGACTTGTTCAGCGGTCCGTTTGACCTGCTGTTGACGCTGATCCTGCGCGAAGAGGTCGATCTGATGGAGCTCCAGCTGGCCGATGTGGTGCTGGCGTACCTCGATCACCTCGAGACGCAGGGCGACCTCGACCTCGAGACCGCGACGGAGTTCATCGTGCTGATCGCCGCGCTGCTGGAGCTGAAGTCGCGGCTGATGCTGAGCGGCTCTGAGGAGGACGAGCTGCTCGACATCGAGCCGGCGCAAGCGGCGGAGGAGCTGCTGGCACGGATGCTGGAGGCGCGGCGCTACCGTGCGGCGGCGGGACATCTCGGCGAGCTGTTGCAGGCCGAGGAAGGGGTGCGCTTTCGCGAAGCGCCGCTGCCGGCGAGCCTGCGCAAAACGATCACCCAGCCCACGGATGGCTCGCAGAACCCGGATGTCCTGGGTCAGGCGCTCGGTCGGCTGCTGGTGATGCCGCCGGCGATCAGCCTGCGCCACATCGGCGTGCCGCGCATCACGGTCTCCGAGCGCTTGGCGCACCTGCGCGGCCTGCTGCGGCGCGGGCGCTTCAGCTTCGACGAGGCGGTGGCCGGCGCCGACCGGATGACGGTCGCGGTCACGTTGTTCGCGTTACTGGAGCTATACAAGCGCGGCGAGGCCAACTGGGAGCAGGAAGAGAGCTTCGGTGAGATCGCGATCCATGCGTGCGCGGTGCAGGCGCCGGGATACCCCGAGGCAGTCGCGGGGTGAGCGAGTCGCTACAGCGCACAGTGGAGGCGCTGCTGTTCCTGGCATCAGATCCGCTGAGCGAGCAGGAGCTGGCCGAAGCAACTGAGTGCAGTGCGGCGGAGATCGAGGCGGCGCTTCAGGCGCTCGCCGGGCAGTACGCCGAGGGGCGGCGCGGGATCAGGCTGCGCGAGCTGGGGGGTGGCTGGACGCTGGCGAGCGACCCCGCCGCCGAGGACGCGGCCCGGCGCCTGTTCAGCCGGCGGCGCGTGGCGACACTCACCCCAGCCCAGGCGGAGACGCTCGCGATCGTCGCCTACCTGCAGCCGATCTCCCGCCCAGAGATCACGCGCATCCGCGGGGTCAGCGCCGACTCGGCGGCCGCGACGCTGCTGGAGCGTGGCCTGATCGAGGAGGCCGGCCGCTCCCAGTTTGGCGCCGTGCTGTACCGCACGAGCACACAATTCCTGAAGCTGTTCGGGCTGCGGACGCCAGAGGATCTGCCCGATGTCGTCCGCTGGGACCCGACCCCGGAGGAGCAGGCGACGCTGCGCGAGAGGCTGCTGCGCGCCGGCGAGGCCCGGGCGGGCAGCGGTCCGGCGGAGTAGCGCTCAGGCGGTTCGCGCCGCGAGCTGGCCGCAGGCGGCGCGGATGTCGCGGCCGCGCGTCAGACGGACGGTCACCGGGATGTTGCGCGATTCGAGCGCGGCTCGGAACGCGGCGATCGACTCGCGGCTCGAGCCCTCGTAGACCGAGTCGGTCGGGTTGTAGGGGATCAGGTTCACCTTGAAGATCGATGGCTCTCCCTCCCGGGGGCCGGACAGCGCACGGGCGAGGGCGAGCGCCTGTTGATAGCGGTCGTTCACGCCCGCCAGCATCACGTACTCGACGAACACACGCCGGCGCTTGCGTGCATAGAACGCGCGGCACGCGTCGAGCACGTCCTTCAGCGGGTAGCGGTCGTTCACGGGCATCAGCTCCGAGCGCAGCACCTCGTCGGCCGCGTGCAATGACAGCGCCAGGCGCAATGGCATCGGCTGCTCGGCCAACCGTTCGATCCCCGGGATCCAGCCGACCGTGGAGATCGCGGTGCGCCTGTGGGTGATGCCGATGTCGGGCAACCGTTCGCAAGCCTCGATTACGCTGTCGAGGTTCAGCAGAGGCTCGCCCATGCCCATGAACACGCAATGGTCGATCGCCTCGACGCGGCGGAAGTGCAGCGCCTGGTCGAGGATCTCCGACGCCGTCAGGTTACGCGCGAATTTCATCCTCCCGGTGGCGCAGAACGTGCACGTCAGCGGGCACCCGGACTGCGAAGAGACACAGATCGAACGGCGCCTGTCTCGATATCGCATCAACACCGCCTCGATCGGCCGTCCGTCGGCGGTCTGGAACAGCGCCTTGACCGTGCCGTCGCTTGCATGGGCCTCCTCGGTGAGAGCGAGGCTCGAGAACGGCAGCTCCTGCGCGAGCGTCTCGCGCAGGGCTTTCGGCAGGTTCGTCATCTGCTCGTAGCCCGCCACACCCTTCGCCGCCCACGCCCAGATTTGGCGGGCGCGAAACGCCGGCTCGCCGCGGTCGGCGAGCGTCTGGTCGAGTAACGCGAGATCCATCGCCCTTATGGTGGCAGCCGATGCGACTAGCCAAGTACCTGGCCCACGCCGGTGTCGCCTCGCGGCGCGCGGCCGAGAAGGTGATCGCGGGTGGGCGCGTGAGCGTCGACGGGAAGATCGTGCTGGATCCGGCCCGGGACGTGGGTGAAGACAGCCGCGTGATGGTCGACGGCCGAGCCCTGGACGGACCCGAGGCGCGCGTTGTCTATGCCCTGCACAAGCCACTGGGTGTGCTCTGCACCGCACACGATCCCCACGGGCGTACAACGGTGCTCGATCTACTGTCAGACGAGCAGCGGCGCCTGTACCCCGTGGGACGTCTGGATGCCGATAGCAGTGGTCTGATCTTGCTCACCAACGACGGTGAGCTCGCCAACCGCTTGACGCATCCGCGCTTCGAGGTGCCGAAGACCTACCGTGCGCTCCTCGGCGGGGACCCCGTGGGGGAGCGGGCCCTGGAGATGCTGCACCGCGGCGTGGAGCTCCAGGACGGTCCCACCGCCCCTGCACGTGTGCGCCGCGTGAAGAAGAACCTGATCGAGCTGACGATCTCAGAAGGCCGCAACCGCCAGGTGCGGCGCATGTGCGAGGCAGCCGGTCATCCGGTGCTCGCGCTGGAACGCATCGCGTTCGGCCGGTTGCGTCTGGAAGACCTCGCGCCCGGTATGCACCGGCGCCTGAATGGGCTGGAGATCGAGCTTCTGCGCGCGCTCTGACACAATCGCGCTCGATGCAGCAACGTCTCTTCGCCTTGCGGGGCGCCATCAGCGTGAATCGCAACGACGCACAGGACATCCTCGACGCCACGACCGAGCTGATGAAGGCGATCATGGAGCGCAACACGCTTGTGCCGGAGAACGTGGTGAGCTGCATTTTCACAGCCACCAACGATCTCAACGCGGCGTTCCCCGCCGCCGCCGCTCGGGCATTGGGCTTCGACCGCGTGCCGTTGCTGTGTGCACGGGAGATCCCCGTGCCCCGCGCGATGCCACACGTGATCAGGGTGCTGATCCATTACTACGCTGAGGACGGGCACGAGTCCCAGCACGTGTACCTCGAGGAGGCGAGCGCGCTGCGCGCCGATCTGCAGGCGGCACAGTAGCTCCGCTGAGTGCATTCCCTGCCGCGGGGCGTCACTGCCCGGCATCACCGGCCCGCGCGCGGCACAATAGGCGCGTGACCCTCGAGTTCACAGAGCGCATCGCGCGCATTCCCGTCTACCCCGCCGCGGGCGGCTACGCCCAGCAAGAGCCGCTGGTGCGGCTGGCGAGCAACGAGTCGCCCTACCCGCCGCTGGCGGAGGTGCGCGAAGCGATCGAGCACGCGCTCTCCACGCTGCACCGCTACCCCGACCCGACCAACGCGACCCTCCGCGCGCGCCTGTCCGATCGCTACGGCGTGCCAGCGGCGCGGATCGCGGTCGGCAACGGCTCCTGCGACATCCTGCTCGCCGCCGGCGAGGCGCTGTTGGAGCCCGGCGCGGAGCTCGTCTACGCGTGGCCATCGTTCTCGATCTACCCCCACCTCGCCGCCGCCTCCGGCGCGCGCGCGATCACCGTCCCGCTCGACGCCTCCGACCGCCACGACCTCGATGCGATGCTCCGCGAGATCACCGTCGCGACGCGCCTCGCGATCGTCTGTAACCCCAACAACCCAACCTCCACCGCGCTCCCCCTGTCGGACATCGCCAGCTTCGTCGCCGAGGTTCCCCCGCACGTCTGCGTCGTAATCGACGAGGCCTACTGCGAGTTCAACCTGCTCGACGACCCCGACGCCTCGCTCGAGCTGCTCGACCGCCATCCAAACCTCATGCTGCTGCGCACCTTCTCGAAGGTCCATGGCCTCTGCGGGCTTCGCGTCGGCTTCGCGCTGTGCGGCTCGGAGGACCTCCCGCGCGCGGTCGACCAGGTGCGCCAGCCGTTCTTCTGCAATGCCCTCGCACAGGCTGCCGCGGTCGAGGCGCTCGCCCACCAGGACGCCGTCACCGAACGCGTCACCCGCACGATCGCCGAGCGCCTCTCGGTCGACGAGCGGCTGCGCGCGCTCGGACTCGACCCGGCGATCTCCCAGGCCAACTTCTGCTGGTTCTCGCTCGGCGACTCCCGCGACGAGGCCGAGGTGATGCGCGGCCTGGAAGAACGCGGCGTGCTCGTGCGCGCCGGCGGCGCGCTCGGCCGCCAGGGTTCGCTGCGCGTCACATACGGAACCCCCGAGGAAAACGAACGCTTTCTGGAGGCACTTGCCGAGGTGCTCTAGTTCCTCTGGCGAAACTGTGCTGGCTGACCGGCGACAGGAACCTTCCTGCGGCCCCACTGTGCACGACAGTCTCCCAAAAACGGCTCTCAAACCTGCTACAACTCTGCTCAGATGGTCACTTCCGCGCCCGCATCTTCGCTTCATCCTCGCGCGTATTCGTGGTCGTCCTACGCCTGGCGATTTATCTAGGCGCTTCGGCCGTGCCCGCGCGTGAGCGGGCACCGCAGCCGCACCGGGGTCCTGTCTGGACCGAGCGCCTTCCCGGCGTGCACAACGCCATCGCTCACGCCCGCAGCACCTAACTAACATTTCCAGGCGCAGTAGTGAAAGGATGAGCCGATGATGATCGTCATGAAGGAGACCGCGACCCCCGAGGAGATCGAGGCGGTCGTTGCCAAGATCGAGCGAGCCGGTGCGCTCGCACACCCGATCGAGGGCGCGCGCCTGACCGTGATCGGGGCGATCGGAGATGTCGAGCAGGACGTCAACATCGAAAGCCTGGGGTTGGAGGGACAGCCCGGGGTCGACCGCGTGTTGCCGATCCTCAAGCCCTACAAGCTCGCCTCGGCACAGATCCGTCACGGCGAGCGCACCGTCCTTGACATCTCCGGGCGCAAAATCGGCGGCGAGCACTTCGCTCTGATCGCCGGCCCGTGCACGGTGGAATCGCGTGAGCAGACACTGCAAACCGCACGTGTGGTGCGTGACGCGGGCGTGACGTTGCTGCGCGGCGGCGCCTACAAGCCGCGCACCTCTCCTTACGCCTTCCAGGGACTGGGTCAGGAGGGACTGAAGCTGCTCGCCGAGGCCAAGGCCGAGACTGGCCTGCCGGTCGTCACGGAGCTGATGGATCTGCGCGACATCGATGACGTGCTCCAGGTCGCCGACGTGATCCAGATTGGCGCGCGGAACATGGCCAACTTTCCCCTGCTCACCGAGATCGGACGCTCCGGAGCTCCCGCGCTGCTCAAGCGCGGGCTGTCCTCGACGCTGGACGAGCTGCTGATGGCCGCCGAGTACATCCTCAAGGAGGGCAACCCCAACGTCATGCTCTGTGAGCGGGGCATTCGCACGTTCGAGACCGACCATCGCCGTGTCACGCTGGACATCATGGCGGTCCCAATTCTCAAGGAGCTCTCGCACCTGCCGGTGATCGTCGACCCCAGTCACGCCGCCGGGCGGCGCGATCTGGTGCTGCCGCTGTCGCTGGCAGCTGCCGCCGCGGGCGCCGACGGCATCATCGTAGAGGTGCACCCCAATCCGGATGAGGCTGTCTGCGACGGCCCGCAGGCGCTCCTGGCAGACACCTTTGACGAGTTCGCAGCCGCCGTGCAGCGCACCGCCGAGTTCGCGGGCAAGGCGCTCAGCGCCGTCTGATGGATATTCAGCCCGAAGCGGCCCGTGGGTCAAGCGGGACGCAGACGCAGAGAGCGTGGTGTGCTCTGCACACGAGCGACCGAGGACAAAGTCCCGCGCCGTGCCCACGGGTCGCTTGAGGGTCGCGATCCTCGGTGTGGGGCTGATCGGCGGCTCGATTGGCCTAGCGGCACGAAAGCGCGCAGGTGCAGAGGTGTGCGGGTATGACCCCGACGAGCGCGTGCGCGCCCTCGCGCTCGAGCTGGGCGTAATCGACGAGCAGGCAGCGGACATCGCGGGCGCGGTAAGCGGCGCCGATGTCGTGTTCGCGGCCGCACCGGTGGGTGCGCTCGCGGCGACCGTCCGCCAGGCGCTCGCAAGCGCAGGGCCCGCCACCGTGGTCACCGACGTCGGCTCGACCAAGCTGGCCCTCGACGAGGTGCGCCGGGACCGGCGTTTCGTGGGCGGTCATCCTCTGGCCGGGGCTGAGACGGCCGGTGTCGCGGGCGCCAGCGAGAATCTGTTCGATGGCGCCACCTGGTATCTCACGCCGACAGAGGCCACCGACCCCGCGCTGTTCGAGCGCTTGGGAGATCTGATCGGGCGTTTCGGCGCTCGTCCCCAGGTGGTAGACGCTGGCGCACACGACCAGCTGATGGCGTGTATCTCCCACCTTCCGCACGTGTTTGCCAACGTGCTTGCCGCGCAGGCCACAGGCGCGTTCGAGCGTGAGGGCTCTCCGCCGGCCGCTGGCCCCAGCCTGCGCGACGCAATCAGGGTGGCCGGTGCGAATACCGCGATCTGGACGGACATCTACCTCACGAACCGTGACGCACTGATCGAGGCAATTGAGGAAGCCCAGCGGCGCCTCGATGACGTGCGCGCAAAGCTCCTGCGAGGCGATTCCGACGCGCTCGCTGATTGGAACGAGCGCGCACGGGCCGATCGCGAGGAGCTGCTCGGATGAACATGCGCTTCGAGCCCTCGAGTGGGCTGCAGGGAAAGCTGAGAGCTCCCGCGGACAAGTCGGTCTCTCACCGCGCGGCGCTGCTCGGGGCGATGTCCTGCGAGCCGGTGCGGATCGAGAACTATCTGGATGCCGCCGATACCAACTCGACGCTCGAGGCCGTGCGCGCCCTCGGCGCGCTGGTAGAGATGCGTAAGCACGAGATCGTGGTGCGCGGCGCGGGCCTGCGCGAGGCCCGCGAGCCGGACGGCCCGATCGATGTCGGCAACGCGGGAACGCTGCTGCGCCTGCTCCCGGGCTGGCTCGCGGCCCAGGAGGGGCGTTCGTTCACACTCGACGGCGACGAGTCGATTCGCCGCCGGCCGGTCGACCGCGTGGCCGAGCCGCTGCGACTGATGGGCGCCGAGCTGACGGCCACAGATGGGCGCTTCCCGCCGTTTGAGGTCCGCGGTGCGCGCCTGCGCTGCATCTCCTACGAGCTGCCGGTCGCGAGCGCGCAGGTGAAGTCGTGCGTGCTGCTAGCGGCGCTCGCCGCCGATGGCGCCACGACGATCGGGGAGCCGGCGCGCAGCCGCGACCACACCGAGCGGATGCTCCTGCGTGCCGGCGTGAACATCCATCGCAACGGCCGTCACGTGACCGTCGTCAACGCTGACGAGCTGGTGCTCGAGCGTGTGCGTGTGCCCGGCGACCCCAGCTCGGCGGCGTTCATGGTGGCCGCGGGGGTGCTCGTCCCTCACTCCCGCCTGCTGCTCGGGGACGTGGGGGTCAACTGGACGCGTACCGGCTTCCTGCGAATCTTGCGCCGGATGCGTGGGATCGTGCTCGGCGACCTCGAGGACGAGTCCGGCGAGCTGTCCGCGCATGAGCCCACCAGCGATCTCGATGTTGCCCACGGGGCGCTGGAGGGGACGGTCGTCGAGGCCGAGGAGGTGCCCCTGGCGATTGACGAGCTGCCCCTGGTGGCGCTGCTGGGCTGCTTCGCCGAGGGCGAGACGGTCGTGCACGGCGCGCAGGAGTTGCGCCTGAAGGAGTCAGATCGTATCGCCGACGTGGTGGAGGGCCTGCGCGGTCTCGGTGGCGAGATCGAGGCAACCGAGGACGGCTTCGCCGTGCGCGGCACCGGTGGCCTGCGGGGTGGCACGCTGCAGGCCCGCGGCGATCACCGCCTTGCGATGCTCGGCGCCGTCGCCGGCCTCGCCTCGCGTGAGGGCGTCGAGGTGGTCGGGATGGAGGCCGCGGCCGTCTCTTACCCATCCTTCGTCGAGGACCTGACGCACTTGTGCTCGTAGCGATCGATGGCCCGGCAGGTTCTGGCAAGTCCACGGTCGCCCGTGCGGTGGCGCTCGAGCTTGGCTTCACCTACCTGGACAGCGGCGCGATGTATCGCGCTGTGGCGCTGCTGTCGCTGCGCGAGCCCGATCGTGCTCCCAGCGTCCTGGCCCGCGCCCACGAGATCTGGATGCGTCCGACGGCGCCGCCAAACCGCAGCAGCACCGTCCTCGTGGACGACGAGGACGTGACGAGCGCGATCCGTAGGCAGGAGGTCTCTGACGCGGCCTCGCGCGTGGCCGCCGACCCGGCCGTTCGAGAGGTACTCGTGGAAAAGCAGAGAGCGCTTCTCTCCGAAGGCGACTGGGTGGCGGAGGGCCGTGACATCGGCACCGTCGTTGCACCGGACGCCGAGCTGAAGATCTTCCTCACCGCGAGTGCCCCAGAGCGCGCCCGCCGGCGCGCAGCCGAGCTCGGCGCCAACCCGGACATGGTGCTCGCCGAGCAGGCCCTGCGCGACGAGCGCGACTCAACGCGTGCGCACAGTCCGCTGCAGGTTGCCCCTGGTGCCGTGACGCTCGACACGAGCGAGTTGATGGTTGAGGACGTGGTGGAACGCATCGCCGCGCTCGCTCGTGCCGCCGCTGCAGCTGGCCCGGGCTGGCTTGCCTGACTGGGGGGCCGAGGCAATCCCCGGTCATACTGGCCAGATGATGAAGGTCGCCGTCGTCGGCTATCCGAATGTGGGGAAGTCCTCGCTGATCAACCGTCTCACGGGCACGCGTGAGGCGGTCGTGCACGAGCGCCCCGGGGTTACGCGCGACCGCAAGGAGCTGCAGTGCGAATGGAACGGCCGTCAGTTCAAGCTGATCGACACGGGTGGGGTGGACTTTCAAGATGAAGATCCGCTCGCCTCCTCGATCCGTGATCAGGCAAGGGCAGGGCTGGCCGATGCCCAGGTCGCTGTGTTGGTGGTCGATGTGCGTGCCGGGATCAGGCCTGGCGACGAGGAGATGGCCGACCTTCTGCGCCGTTCGCCGCTACCGATGATCGTGGCGGCAAACAAGTGCGACGGCGTCGCTGAGATCCCGCTGGCCGCGGAGTTCCACCGCCTCGGTCTCGGTGCGCCGGTCCCGGTTTCGGCCGCCCAGGGCCTCGGATCGGGCGATCTGCTCGACCGGATCGTCGAGCTGCTGGGTGGGCGGGATCAAATCAACGACGAGCCCGGCGGGGACACCGTACGTCTCGCGATCATCGGCCGGCCAAACGTGGGGAAGTCCTCGCTCGTAAATCGCTTTCTCGGCGAAGAGCGCGTGATCGTCTCCGACATAGCCGGCACCACGCGCGACGCGATCGACATGCCGCTGATGGTCGGTGAGCGCAAACTGACTCTCGTCGACACCGCTGGCTTGCGCCGTCAGTCCAAGGTGGCGGACTCAATCGAGTACTACACAGCGCTGCGCTCCCAGCGTGCTGCCGAGCGCGCCGATGTGGCGCTGGTCGTGTGCGACGCCCGCGATGGCGTCACCGCCCAGGATCTGCGGATAGCCGAGCTTGCGATGAAGGCGGGATGCGCGACAGCGATCGTGCTGAACAAGTGGGACGTACACGACGGCTCAGAGGATGACCTCGATCACGAGCGCGCGCGCGTGGCCCAAAAGCTGCGCCTGCGACCGCGCGTGTTGACCGCGAGCGCGCTGACCGGCCGTCACGTCGCTCGCCTGCTGACCGAGGCGCTGGCGCTTGGCGACCGCATGGCCGGGCGCATCCCCACCGCCGAGCTGAACCGGTTCCTCGCCGAGACCGTCCAGGCTCGCCAGCCACCCGTGGGGACACGCCGTGGCTCGAGCCAGCACCGGCTGAAGCTGATCTACATGGCCCAGATCGGCGAGCGCCCGCCGCGCTTTGCGATCCAGGTCAACTCGCGGGCGCGCGTGACCCGCGACTATGCCTACTTCCTGGAGAACCGCCTGCGTGCTCGCTACGGGATGGACGGTGTGCCGCTCGTGATCGACTTCGTCGAGCGTGGCCAGCGCGGACGGGAAGTACCGGCACGCCCGCCCCGCGTAGACTTCCCGGACTTTGACGCCGACCACTTGGAGCAGACCGCGAACCCATGAGCCAGCTTGCAGACAACGAGTACCTGTTCACCTCTGAGTCGGTCACGGAGGGGCACCCCGACAAGGTCGCCGACCAGATCTCTGACGGCGTGCTCGACGCCGTGCTGAGAGACGATCCCTATGGCCGGGTGGCCTGCGAGACGCTCGTCAACACGGGCTTGGTGGTCGTGTCCGGGGAGATTTCGACCGACACCTACGTGGATATCCAGGAGGTCGCGCGCGAGACAATCCGCAAGATCGGCTACACCGACGCCGATCTCGGCTTCTCGGCCGACTCGTGTGCGGTGCTGAACGCAATCGACAAACAGTCACCTGACATCGCCCAAGGCGTCGATAAGGCCTACGAGGCGCGGACGGATGCGAGCGATGAAGACGAGCTCGATGTGGCCGGCGCCGGGGACCAGGGAATGATGTTCGGATACGCGACAAACGAGACCGATACGCTGATGCCGCTGCCGATCTCACTGGCTCATCGCCTAGCTGAGCGCCTGGCGGCGGTCCGCAAGGCAGGCACGCTGAACTACCTGCGCCCCGACGGCAAGACGCAGGTCAGCGTGCGTTATCTCGATGGCAAGCCCGTCGAGATCGAGAAGCTTCTGATCTCCACCCAGCACGGCGAGGGCGCCGAGTCACTGATCCCGGACGACCTCTGGGAGCACGTGGTCGAGCCGATTCTGCCGAAGGAGCTCTACGACCCTGGGAAGCTGCGCAAGAACTTCCTTGTCAACCCGACTGGCCGCTTCGTGATCGGTGGCCCGGTTGGCGACGCAGGACTGACCGGCCGCAAGATCATTGTCGACACCTACGGAGGCATGGCGCGTCACGGCGGTGGTGCTTTCTCGGGCAAGGACCCCTCGAAGGTGGATCGCTCAGCTGCTTATGCTGCGCGATGGGTGGCCAAGAACATCGTCACTGCGGGTCTCGCCGAACGCGCTGAAGTACAGGTTGCCTACGCGATCGGCGTCGCTCATCCGGTATCGGTGATGGTCGAGACCTTCGGCACTGAGAAGATTGGCCGTGGCCAGATCGCTGGCCTCGTGGACGAGCACTTCGACCTGCGCCCTGGTGCCTTCCGCGAGGAGCTCAAACTGCACCGGCCGATCTATCAGAAGACCGCCGCCTATGGGCACTTCGGCCGCGATGACCACGACTTCACGTGGGAGCGGACCGACAAGGCAGCAGCGCTGCGTTCTGCCGCAGGCCTCTGACCGGCGCCGCATCTAAGGTGGCGGCGTGTCCGCTATCGCCCAGGTCGAGCCGATGACAACGGCCCGCGCGATGCGCGGGCCGTTTGATTACCGGCTGCCCTCCGAGCTGCGCGGCGGGGCGGTGGAGGTCGGCTCGATGCTGGTGGTGCCCTTCGGCCGGCGCGAGGTGCTGGGGGTGGTCGTCGGGCTGGCCGAACGCAGCGAGGTCGCCGAGGAGAAGCTGCTCACTCCGATACGCGTGTTGGATGGGGACCCACCCGCCCCAC
>JBIOEX010000017.1:0-54709 GCA_044446485.1 Solirubrobacterales bacterium | reverse complement strand
CTTGGCGTGAGTGTGGCCAGCGCCACCTCGGTGGGGGCGGGCAGGGCGGGGGCGGGCACTCATACATCCTTGCCGGTGATCGAGCGCCAGGTGATGTGCGTCACCTGCAAAATCCCGTTGAACGTCGCCCAATCCCAGCAGGCCGACCGCGAGCGGGCCTTCATCCAGAGCCTGATCGACGAAGGACAGACCGAAGCGCAGGTCAAGCGCTCGCTGGTTGCCCAGTACGGCCCCACGGTGCTCGCGCTGCCAAGCGCGCACGGCTTCGAGATGACCGTCTATCTCGTCCCGATCACGGCGTTCCTGGCGCTGATCGCCACGCTCGCCGTGTTGCTGCCGCGCTGGCGCCGCCATGCCCGCGACCAGGCAACCCAAGCGGCCGGTGCTGCTCAGCTCAGCTCCGCCGACGCCGCCCGCCTCGAGTCCGATCTCGCGCGCTTCGACTGAGTGACTTGGAAGCAATCCGAAAACTCCGAGCTGCCTACTGACGGTGATTGAGACTCGGCATCCGGAGTTTTCGGATACAGGCCGGCGCCTACATCTCCGCGGGCGCGCTCACCCCGAGCAGGTCCAGACAGCGTGCGATCGTACGCTGCGTGGCCACGGACAGCGCAATGCGCATCGACTCGACCGCCTCCGGCTCGGCCCCCACCACGCGGCAGTCGCGGTAGAAGGCCGTGAAGTCCTGGGCCAGCGCCAGCGCATAGGCGGTGATCCTGTGCGGCGCGCGGCGCGCGGCGGCTTCCTGCACCTCCCCGGGAAAGGCCAGCAGCTGCTTGATCAGGGTGCGCTCGGCCGCGTGCACGGGCTCACCGTAGGACTCTCCTGCGCGCTTCAGCGCCGCCTGCACGCGCTTCGCCCCCGCCTTCGCAAGCACGGCGGCGATCCGGGCATGCGCATACTGGACGTAGTAGACGGGGTTCTCGCTCGATTGCTCCCGCGCCAAGTCGAGGTCGAGATCGACCGTGGTCTCATGCGAGCGCGCCAGCAGGTACCAGCGAGAGGCATCCACGCCGATCTCTGTGAGGAGATCGTCGAGCGTGACGAACTCCCCGGAGCGCTTGGACATCTGCGCACGCTCGCCTGAGCGCACGAGATGGACGAGCTGCATGATCAACAGCTCCAAGTGCTCAGGGTCGCCTCCGAGCGCCTGATACGCGGCCTTCATCCTCGCCACGTAGCCATGGTGATCGGCCCCCCAAACGTCGATCTGGTGGTCGAATCCGCGCTCGCGCTTGTCCTCGTGGTAGGCGATGTCTGAGGCGAAGTAGGTGTGCTCGCCGTTTGAGCGAACCAGCACGCGGTCCTTGTCGTCGCCATAGTCAGTCGTGGACAGCCACAGCGCGCCCTCGCTGCGATACGTGCGTCCCTGCTCCTCCAGCAGCGACAACGTGTGCGCGACCGGACTGGGATCGCCCTCGTGCAGGGCGCTCTCATAGACCCACGAGTCGAAGTTGACGCGGAAATCGCTCAGCGACTCCGCGATCCGGCCGATCACGATCGCGACCGCCGCACGGCCCAGCTCGGCCGGCTCCATCGCGCAGGCGCTCCCCAGCTCCGTCACGAGCTCAGCGACGTAGTCGCCCTTGTAGCCGTCGTCCGGGACCTCCTCGCCCCGCGCCAGCGCTCCGATCGATTCGCCAAGCTTGCGTACCTGCGAGCCGGCGTCGTTGACATAGAACTCCCGCTGCACCTCATGACCGTGGAATGCCAGCACGCGCGCGAGCGAATCGCCGTAGGCCGCATTGCGTGCATGGCCGACGTGCATCGGCCCAGTGGGATTGGCGGAGACGAACTCAACGAGGATGCGCTCCCGGGCCCCAGCGCCGTCCGCTCCGAACGCCTCGCCACTGCCGAGCACCTCGGCGAGCGATCCGATGAGCCAGGAGCCGGCGAGAAACAGATTGAGGAAACCCGGTCCCGCCACCTCGAAGCGCTCGAGGCTGGCGCCGAGCCGGCGCTTTAGCTCGGACCCCAGACGCTCCGCAACCTCGCGCGGCGGAGCGCTCACGACCGGCGCCAGCAGCAGAGCGGCGTTCGTCGAGTAGTCGCCGAAGTCCGCGCGCGGCGGGCGCTCCAGCACGATCCCCCCGCGCGCGGCGGTCTCGCCTGAGGACTCGCCCTGAAGCTCTCCGGCGACCGCCAGGACGGCCTCGCGCAAGCCATCCAGCGGCGTCGGAACGCTCCTCATGAGATCTTGCAAACGGACTCTGTCATCAATCTGTGCCCACCGGTTGCGATACTAGCTGCGTGAACGATCAAGACTCAGGCGCCGAGCGCCACATCAACATTCAACCCCTTAGCGGGAGAGGAGCCCTCTCACCCGGCCCCCCTCCCGGCCTCCCCCCTAGGAGGATCAGCCTATGAACGACGACCAAGACCCCGGCGCCGAGCGCCACATCAACATTCATCTCTCCCCGGAGATCATGGGAGGGGTATACGCAAACTTCGCCAACGTCAGCCACTCCGACTACGAGTTCACCGTCACTTTCGCTCGCGTCGACCACGAGGTCGAGTCCGAGGAGGTTCCGGGCGTGGTCGTCTCGCGTGTCAACATCTCCCCGCGCTTTATGCGCGAGCTGATCGACGCGATGGAGGACAACTACTCCAAGTGGCGCACCCGTGAGGGCATCAAGAATCTGCCCGAGTACGGCGGAACGGAGGCGGGGGAAGCCGAGGAGTAGTGCACCTGGCTTCGAGGACCTTCGCGCGATGAAGGTCGCCGTTATATCCGACATCCATGGCAACCGGCAGGCCTTCGAGGCGGTACTCGAGGCGGTCGCCGCCAGCGATGCCGCCGAGCTGTGGTGCCTGGGCGATCTCGTCGGCTACGGGGCAGATCCCGACGTCTGCGTGGAGCTTGCACGCGAGCACGCTGCGGTGTGCCTGGCCGGCAACCACGATCTCGCCGTCACCGGCGAGATACCGCTCGATGAGTTCTCCCGCGGGGCCAGCCTCGCGGCGCAGTGGACCCAAGAGGTGATCGCGCCCGAGAACCTCGCCTTCCTCACGGGCCTTCACCCGCAGGGAAAGGAGGGGCCGATCGGCCTCTACCACGCCAGCCCGCGCGATCCAGTGTGGGAGTACGTGCTCTCGGCGCTCCTCGCCGAGCTATGCCTGGATCGCCAGCCTGAGCGCATTTGCCTGATCGGCCATTCGCATGTGGCGCTCGCGTTTGTGCGCCAGGAGGGCGAGCTGGCCACCGGCGAACCCCGGCGCGAGGGCAGCCAGCTCGATCTCTGCACCGGTGAATGGCTGCTGAATCCAGGCAGCGTCGGGCAGCCACGCGATGGCGACCCGCGCGCCTCCTGGATGCTGCTCGACCTCGGCGGCCTGACGGCCTCCTACCGGCGTACCGGCTACGACGTCGCCGGCGCCGCTGGGGCGATCCGCGCGGCGCGCTTGCCGGATTCGCTCGCCGAGCGCCTGGAGTACGGTCAATGACCATGAGCAGGAATCACCTCATCCGTCTCCTTTGCGCCAGCCTGCTCGGCGTCGCTGCCGTCCTGCCCATCGCCTGCGGGAGCTCCGGTAACGGCCTGATCCCCACAGGCAACGCGGGGCCGCTGCAGAGCGACTTCGAAGCCGTGACGCAGGCGGCCCAGAGCGGCGACTGCACAGCCACGGAAGCCGCGCTTCTCAAAACCCAGCACGACTTCGACGTGCTGCCAGCATCGGTCGACGCGAGTCTCCGTAGCCGTCTGGGAGAAGGAGTCTCAAAGCTCCGCTCCGGCGCGCTCGAAGCATGCAAACAAGCGCTGCCGCAGGCAACCGCCACCACAACCACGCCGAAAACGACGACCAGCACGACGAGCACCACCACAACGCCGGCCGTCACGCAGACGACGCCCACCGAAACGCAGACCGCGACCACGCCGAGCCCCCCAGGCCCCGGCGGCGGCACGCCCGCACCGAGCGAAGAAGCCGCAGAAGAAAGCCCGGGCATCGGCAAAGGCGAAGGCGCCGGCAAGGACCACAAGGGCTCGGGCGGGACAGACTCAGGCGCTGGCGGTCAGGAAGCGGGCAAATGAGTGAGGTAGAGATCGCCGGGCGCTACCGCCTGGAGGGTCGGCTTGGCTTCGGCGGGATGTCCACCGTGCACCTCGCTCTGGACTTGCGCCTGGAGCGCCAGGTTGCGGTCAAGCTGCTCGCTGAGCACCTCGCGGACGACCCCACGTTCGTTTCGCGCTTCCAGCGCGAGGCGCAGGCCGCCGCGCGCCTGGTCCACCCCAACATCGTGCAGATCTTCGACTCCGGCTTGGACGAGCCCTCAGGTCGCCATTTCATCGTTATGGAGTACATCGAGGGATCCTCCTGCGCGGAGATCCTCCGCGACGACGGCTGGGTCGAGGTGGAGGAAGCTGTATCGATCATCGAGCAGGCCTGCGAGGGCTTGGACTACGCCCATCGCCACGGTGTGGTCCATCGTGACGTCAAGCCCGGCAATCTGCTCCGCGCCCGCGAAGGCGAGGTGAAGCTGGCCGACTTCGGCATCGCCAAGGCGACCGAGCAGTCGAGCATCACCCAGGTAGGCTCCGTGCTCGGCACCGCCGCCTATCTGGCTCCCGAGCAGGCACGCGGCGAGGAGGCCGGGCCGCGCGCCGACCTGTACGCGCTGGGGGTGGTCACCTATCAGCTGATCTCGGGGCGACTGCCGTATGAGGCCACCTCGCTGACCGAGCTAGCGCTCAAGCAACAGCAGGTGCAGCCAGCTACGCTCGACACGCTCGTCGCCGCCGTCGGTGCAGAGCTGGCCGACGCGGTCGCGATCGCGCTTGCACTCGATCCGCGCGAGCGCTACCAGACCGCCCGTGAGATGGGACGCGCGATCGGTGACGGCGTGCGCGGCATCCCACCCGGCGAGCCCCCTACCGCCGCACGTGGCGGGCGAGAGGGTGGGCAAGGAGCTGCAACCGAGGCGACGAGCCTGCTGGCAGCCGCGCCACGCGGTTCTAAGCGCGGGGGCTCTGCCGGTGCCGTCACTCCCCGGCGGCCCCGGCCCGGACCCGCACGAGCACAGGCCCCGATCCTTGCTCAGGCCCCTTCGCAGCAGCGTGCCGGGCGCCGGCGTTCTCGCCTGCTGCCCACCCTGCTCGTGCTGCTCGCCCTCGCCGGCGCGATCATCGCGATCGTGCTCGTGACCGCCCCTTCCGCAGCCAAAAAAGAATTCCGCAAGGTCGTTTCCTCGGACGTTCAGCAGATCGCCGTCGAACTCAGACAGCTCGTCTCAGAAAACACCAAATAGTAGATTCACAGTCCACCCCGCCCCGGCCAGCTTCCCGGCTGTCCTGGCCGGCTGCGGCATGCTTCAGACTCGCCGATGCTCGCATCTTTCCTCAACACCGGCCACCTGGTGCAGGTCGCCGGCTATCCGCTGCTCTTCCTTCTCGTCATGGGAGAGTCCAGCGGCGTGCCGATCCCCGGCGAGACCGCGCTCATCACCGCGGCCGTGCTCGCCAGCCGCGGCAAGCTGAGCATCGAGCTCGTGATCGTGCTCGCCGCGGCTGGGGCGATTGTGGGTGACAACATCGGTTATCTGATCGGGCGCAAGGGAGGGCGCTGGCTGCTGGAGCGCCCCGGACGCTTTCATCGCCAGCGCCAAGCGGTCCTCAGCACCGGTGAGCCGTTCTTCGAGCGCCACGGCCCCAAGGCGGTGTTCTTCGGGCGCTTCCTGCTCGGGCTGCGAGTATGGGCGTCCTGGCTGGCCGGCGCCACACGCATGCATTGGCGCTCGTTCGTCCTCTGGAACGCCCTCGGCGGTATCTCCTGGGCCACCGCCATCGGTCTGCTCGCCTACTTCCTCGGCCACTCAGCCAGCAATGCGATCCAGACCTTCGGCCTATATGGCCTCGCCGCGGTCCTGCTTGCGATCGGCGGCGGTTTCTACATGCACCGGCGCCAGCGACGCTGACGCCTCAGCTTCAGCAGCCGTTGGCGTTGCCGTTGCTGTTGCCATTGCCGCAAGGCGCGATGCGGTCCCACAGCTCTGCCAGCGTGCTCAGCTCGCCCTCGGAGAAGCGCGAAAAGAAATGCTCCCTGACAACCGCCAGATGCGTGCCGCGCGCTTGCATCAATCGCTCGCGCCCCAGCTCGGTCAGGCAGGCATATGACCCGCGCGCGTCGTGAACGCAAGAGCAACGCTCCAGCAGCTCATCCCGCTCCAGGCGATCGACCAGCCGCGTCAGCCCACTGCGCGATAGCTGCGCCTGTTCAGCCAGGTCGCACATCCGCATCCGTCCCCCGCTCGCATCCTCCAGGTGATGGAGCACCTCATACGAGGTCATCGGCAGCCCATGCGCCTGCTCCAGCTCGGCATCCAGCCGCTTGGCCAAGCACGCGTGTGCTCGCATGAGGCCGCGCCAGGCGCGCACCTCTCCTTCACTGAGAGCCTCCTCCCCGGAAGGGATCTTGACGGCGGTCGCGGTCGACATGATGGCAATCGATACGAAAGACCTACTCCCCGAACATAGCAGCGCCGGAACCCGCTTCTCGGGACATTTTGCTCATCGCCGCGTCGCTCGCCACGCCCACCACATCATCAGCGGTTGCAACGGCAGGCGTGCGTACAGCGCCCAGCGCGGCACGCGCTTGAAGCGCTCCGGCTCGCGCGCCATATAGAGGTTGGCCGGGAACACGGCGGCCAGCAGCGCGATCAGCCCGGCGCCGGCCGCCGGGCGAGTGCGCGCCGGCAGCACGGCGAGGCCGGCGGCGATCTCGGCTACGCCGCTGAGGACGACGACGCGCTTGGCGTCGTGCTGCAGCCGCGGCGGCACGATCGCGCGGTAGAAACGGGGCGAGACGAAGTGGTTGACCCCGGAGGCGACGAAGAACCCGGCGAGCAGCTTGCGCGAGAGGTTCACCGGTTCGCCTGGTCCTCGAGCAGCAGCGTGCGACCGGTCATCTCGGCCGGCTGTGCCATTCCCAACAGGTCAAGGACGGTTGGTGCCACATCCGCGAGTATGCCGTCTTGATCGCGCAACCTCACGCCCGGCACAGTGACGATCAGCGGCACCGGGTTCAGCGAGTGCGCGGTATTGGGGCTGCCGTCGGGCTCGAGCATGTGGTCGGCATTGCCGTGGTCCGCCGTCACGATGCATGCGCCACCGGTCTCGTGTACCGCCGTTACAACCTCCTCGAGGCACTCGTCGACCGTTTCGACCGCTCTCACCGCCGCCTCGATCACACCCGTATGACCGACCATGTCGGCGTTCGCGAAGTTCACGATTCCAAACGCCGGGCGCTCCTGCAGCCATGCCCCCGTGAACGCCGCCGCCGCCGCGCGCGCGCTCATCTGCGGCTTGTGGTCATACGTGGGCACATCGCGCGGCGAATCGACCAGCGCACGCCGCTCACCCGCGAGCGGCGCCTCCTCGCCGCCGTTGAAGAAATACGTCACATGTGGGTACTTCTCTGTCTCCGCCACATGCAGCTGCTTTGCCCCGGCGCCGGCCAGCACCCTCCCCAGCGTCGTTTGTGGACGCTCCGGTCCGAACGCCACAGGGTACGGCCAGCCCTCCTCATACTCGGTCAGCGTCGTGTACCGAATAATTGGCCCCGCCCCCCTCCGCCCCTTCCAGCCGGGTAGATCCTCGGCCCCAGCCGATCCCTCGCCAAACCCGGGTTCGGCAAGCGCCCGTGTCAACTGCCGCATGCGGTCGGGGCGGAAGTTGAACGCGATCACGCTGTCCTGGGGCGCGATCCTCGCCGGTGCGCCGACGAGCGTCGGCTCGATGAACTCGTCCGTCTCGCCGCGCTCGTAGGCGGCGAGCACGGCCTGCTCGCCGGACTCGGCGCCGTAGGGTGCCTGACCGAGCACGAGCATGTCGTAGGCGCGCTGCGTGCGGTCCCAGCGGCGGTCGCGGTCCATCGCCCAGTAGCGCCCGGCTACCGAGCCGACGCGCGCGCCGGGCGTGCGGTCGAGCTCTGCGAGGTACTCGGCCCCGGCGTGCGGCAGCGTGTCACGCCCGTCAGTGAAGGCGTGCACGACGAGATCGCGGGGTGGGCGGGGATTCCGTTCCCGTGCGAGCGCGATCAGCGCGATCAGGTGCGCCAGCGAGGAGTGCACGCCGCCGTCGGAGACGAGGCCGATCAGGTGCACGCGCTCGGCGTCGAGCGCCGCCGCCAGCACCTCGTTGGCGGCGAGCGAACCGTCTGCCACGGCGTCGTCGATGCGCACGAGGTCCTGACGCACTACAGCGCCAGCGCCGAGGTTGAGGTGTCCCACCTCGGAGTTGCCCATCTGCCCCTCGGGCAAACCCACAGCGCGGCCGCAGGCGGTCAGCGTCGTGTGGGGATAGGAACCCCACAGCTCATCGAAGACCGGCGTGGTGGCTAGCGACACCGCGTTACCGGGCCCGGCTGGCGCCAGCCCCCAGCCGTCGAGCACCACCAGGCAAACGCCCCCCACTGGCAACTTGCCCGGGCCGGCGGGCAGGCTCATCGCGTGGCGGCCGCCACGATCCGCGCGAACGACTCAGCGTCCAAGCTCGCGCCGCCGGCGAGCGCACCATCCACGTCTGCAAGCGCGAGCAGCTCGACCGCGTTCTCGGGCTTCACCGACCCCCCATATAGGATCCGCACGCGTTCAGCCGCCTCAGCGTCGCGGTCGCCTACGAGCGCCCGGATGAACGCCATCGCCTCCTGCGCCTGCTCTGCAGTAGCCACCTTACCGGTGCCGATTGCCCAGATCGGCTCGTACGCGATCACCACGTCGGCCAGCCGCTCGTTCGGCACATTCACCAGGTCGTCCTTGATCTGCTGGCGCAGCTTGCGGTCGGTCTCGTCCTTCTCACGCTCGGACTCGGTCTCTCCCACGCACAGGATCGGGCGCAGCCCCGCGTTCAGCGCCGCAGGCACCTTCAGCGCGAGCGCCTTGTCGGTCTCGCCGAAGTGCTCCCGCCGCTCGGAGTGCCCGAGCACCACTCCCTGCACGCCCACATCGCTCAGCATCGCCACCGATACCTCACCCGTGTAGGGCCCCTCGAGCTCTTGGTGCATATTCTGCGCATACACCTCCACACGTGAGCCCCGGGCGCTGTCGACCATCGCCCGCAGGTCCGTGAACGGCACGCAGATCGCCACTTCCACGCCGTCCACCGAGGACACGCGCGGCAGCAGCGCCTGGATGTATTCCTCGGCTTGCGATTCGGTCTTGTACATCTTCCAGTTGCCCGCCACCAGCGGTGTGCGCGCGCTCACGACGCCACGCCCGCACCTTCGAGCGCCTGCACCCCGGGGAGCGTCCGGCCCTCGACCAGCTCAAGCGTCGCGCCACCGCCCGTGGAGAGATGATCGACCGAGTCCTCCAGTCCGAAGCGCGCGAGCGCCGCGGCCGAGTCGCCGCCACCGACCACCGTCAAGCCCTTGGCCTTCGCGACGGCCTCCGCCACCGCGCGCGTCCCCGCCGCGAACGGCTCCAGCTCAAACGCACCCATCGGTCCGTTCCAGAACACCGTCCCCGCGCTCGCGATCTCGCTCACATAGCGCGCCGCCGTCTTGGGGCCGATGTCCAGGCCCATCCAGCCCTCCGGAACCTCCACCCCGTCAAGCACGCGGTGGGTTGCGTCCGCCGAGAAGCGCTCGCCGATCACCAGGTCGTTGGGCACCAGCAGACGCGCCCGGCCGGGTTGCGGGGAGTCCGTGTCGCTGGCGCTGGAGAGGGCGCTGCGCGCGTGCTTCACATCCTCCTCGTCGCACAGGGAGTTGCCCACCGCGTGACCCTGCGCGCACAGGAACGGGAAGCACATCGCGCCGCCGATCATCACCACGTCAGCCACTTCCAGGAAGCGCTCGATCACCTTGACCTTGTCCGCCACCTTCGCTCCGCCCACGATCGCCACGAGCGGGTGCTGCGGATGCTCGAGGATCCCCGTGAGCGTCTTGACCTCCCGTTCCAGCAGTCGTCCGGCCGCACTCGGAAGCAGGTGCGTGATGCCCTCCGTGCTCGCATGCGCACGATGGGCCACGCCAAAGGCGTCGTTCACGTAGGAGTCCGCCAGCTCAGCCAGCGCCCGCGCGAACTCCGGATTGTTGCTCGTCTCCCCCGGCTCGAAGCGCACATTCTCCAACACCAGTATGTCCCCGTCCCGCAACTCCTCCGCCATCGCCGTCACCTCATCACCCACCACCGCCGGGGCCAGCGTCACCTTCGCGCCCGTCAGCTCGCGCAGGCGGTCCGCCACAGGCGCCAGCGACAGCCCGGCCACGCGCATGCCCTTCGGCCGGCCGAGATGGGAGACGAGCAGCAACCGTGCGCCGCGCGCACGCAGCTCTTCGATCGTTGCAAGCGCCGCCGCAATCCGCGTGTCGTCGCTCACGAGCGGGACACCGCCCGCGAGGAGCCCGTTGTCTGCGCCTGTGTCCATTGGCACGTTGAAGTCGACCCTCACAAGCACCCGCTTGCCGCGAACATCCAGGTCGTCAATGCTCCTCATCGGCTATCTCCGCTCACTTCGCGCTCCTTCACGATAACCCCCAACGGACGGTCCATTCGCCGGCCGGCCTGACACAACGCTCACAGGATCCTCTGCACCAAGTCCACCAGACGGTTGGAGTAGCCCCACTCGTTGTCGTACCAGGCGACGACCTTCAGCATCGTCGAGTCCACAACCGCCGTCAGCAGCGAGTCGACGATCGAGGAGTACTGCGACTTGACGATGTCGCTGGAGACGATCGGATCCTCGGTGTATTGCATGATGCCCTGCAGCGGGCCGCTCCCGGCGGCGCTCTCAAGTGCAGCGTTGATCTCGTCAACGCTGCACTCGCGCGCACACTCGACCGTCAGGTCAACGACTGACCCGACCGGCACGGGCGCCCGCACGGCAAAGCCGTGCAGCTTGCCCTGCAGCTCGGGGATCACCAGCCCGATCGCCTTTGCCGCTCCCGTCGAAGCGGGGATCAGGTTGATCGCCGCGGCGCGCGCGCGGCGCAGGTCCTTGTGCGGCAGGTCCTGCAAGCGCTGATCGGCCGTGTAGGCGTGGATCGTCGTCATCAGGCCGTGCTTGATGCCGACCGTGTCGTTGAGCACCTTGGCGACCGGCGCCAGGCAGTTGGTCGTGCACGACGCATTCGAGACGATCTGGTGATTCTCGCGGTCGTATGCCTCGTCGAAATTCACGCCGAGCACGACCGTGGCATCCGGGTCCGTCGCGGGCGCGGAGATGATCACCTTCTTGGCCCCCTGCTCGAGGTGCTTGGAGGCGCTCGCGCGATCGGTGAACAGACCGGTCGACTCGATCACCACGTCGACCCCGAGCTCACTCCACGGCAGCGCCGCCGGATCGCGCTCGGCAAGCACCTTGATCTCCTTGCCATCGACCTCGAGTGCGCCCTCGCGGTGGCGAACCGTGCCCGGATATGGACCGAGAATCGAGTCGTAGGAGAGCAGGTGCGCCAGCGTCGCCTCGTCGGTCAGATCATTGACGGCCACCCACTCGATCTCCTGGCCCGTGTGCTCTCCGCGCGCCTGCGCAGCGCGGAAAACGTTCCGGCCGATCCGGCCGAATCCATTGATTCCAACACGAACGGGCATTGCTTTGCCTCCTGAGGCGAAAATGAACAATGCCGGGCCTCGGGAGACAGCTCCGTGGCCCGGCGTGCCCGGGGAAGGCTATCAGCGAGCCGTCGCACATATCGGGGATTTCCGGTCAGGACTCCCGGGAACGCTTGTCGATATCTCGATGCGCGACCGCCACGTCTAGGTCCTCGTGGTCGTGATACCGCTCGGCCAAGTGTCGCGCGATCGCGACCGAACGGTGACGTCCACCGGTGCAGCCGATCGCGATCACGAGGTGCGCCTTACCCTCCGCTACGTACTGGGGCAGCAGGAAGTCGAGCAGCGGATGCAACCGCTCGTACAGCTCCTCCAACCGACCATCGCGCGCGATGTACTCGACCACGCGCTCGTCGTTACCGGTCAGCTCGCGCAGCTCGGGCTCATAGTGAGGATTTGGAAGGAAACGCACGTCGAGCGCCAAATCCTCCTCGCGCGGGGGGCCGTGCTTGAAGCCGAAGGACATGAACGTCACAGCCAGCCGGCCGACCGCCTGGCGGGGCAAGAGCTCCTCCGCGATCTTCGCCCGCAGCGACGCCGCCGACATGCCCGTCGTGTCAATCACCACATCCGCCCGCTGGCGCAGCGGCGCCAGCATCTCGCGCTCGGCGGCGACGCCCGCCGCGACGCTCCCATCAGGTGCCAGCGGGTGACGGCGGCGGGTCTCCTTGTAGCGCGTCACCAGCGCCTGCTCGCCCGCCTCCAGAAACAACACGCTATGGGTCAGCCCGAGCGCGTCGAGGTCTTCGACGACCTCCTTGAGCCCCTCGAAGTAGACCCCGCCGCGAACGTCCGATACGACCGCGGCACGTTCGACCTTGGTGCCCTTGTGGACGACCAGCTCCACCAGCGAGCGGATCATCTCCGGCGGCAGGTTATCGACGCAGAAGTAGCCCGCGTCCTCGAACACGTTCATCGCCGTCGACTTGCCGGCGCCGGAGAAGCCCGTGATCACGACGAAGTCCTTCAGGCGTGACTCGATCGCGGCCATCCTCTTCATTGTGCCGCTAACAACGGACGAGGGTGGTTATTTTGCGGTGCTCAGCCTGCGCGGTGCAGAGCACCGTGCAGCTCTCTCGCGACCTTCGCGGGCAGGCCGGGTACCGCTTGGAGCTCCTCGCGCGAGGCCGCCACTACCGCATCGGGCGAGCCGAAATGGGCGAGCAACGCGCGCTTGCGCGCGGGGCCGACACCGGGCAGCTCGTCCAGCAGCGATGACGTCATCGCCTTGTCGCGGCGTGTGCGGTGATGGGTGATCGCAAACCGGTGCGCCTCGTCGCGCACACGCTGCAGTAGCTGCAACTCGGGTGTTGAGTGGTCGAGCACCAGCGGGGCCGCTCGCCCCGGGATGAAGACCTCCTCGATGCGCTTGGCCAGAGACACCACGGCAACGCCGCGATCGCGGAAGCCACGCAGCGGGCCGAGACCGGCCGCGAGCTGTCCCTTGCCGCCATCGATCACAATCACGTTCGGCAGGGCCGCGAAGCTAGCGTTGTACTCCGGGTCGTGCGGGGAGATGTCGGCCTGGCGCTCCCATTGTGCAAAGCGGCGGCTGAGCACCTCAGCCATCGCGGCGTAGTCGTCCGGCTCTCCCTCCCCGAGCGTGCGAATCGTAAAGCGCCGGTAGTCAGACTTCTTCGGCGCGCCACCCTCGAACACGACCATTGATGCAACCGTGTGCGTGCCTCCCAGATTGGAGATGTCAAAGCACTCGATCCTGATCGGTGGCACGTCGAGTCCCAGCGCGAGCTGTAACCCCTCGAGCGCCTCCACGCGGCTCGAGCGACGGCGCTCGGCGCGCAAGCGTTCCTCGTCGAGCGCCAAGCGCGCATTGCGCTCCGCCAGCTCCAGGATCCTGCGCTTCTCGCCACGCTCGGCGGCGCGCAACTCGACCGGTCCACCGCGCCGCAAGGCGAGTGCCTCAGCCAGCGCCACGTCGAGGTTGCCCGCGGCGAGCTCACGCTGAACGATCAACAGCGGCGGAATTGAGGAGTGTGCGGCGTAGAACTGGAGCATGAACTCCTCTGCCACCTCTGCCACGCCGCGCTCGGTCTCGTTGGACAAATAAAACGATTGGCGGTCTGAAAGCACCCCGTCGCGTACCTGAAAGACCTGCGCATTGGCCTCCCGCCCGTCGACGGCAACCGCCACGGCGTCGAGTGTGCCCACCGACTCGTTCGCCACGCGCCGGCGCTCCAGCAGCGAGTGAACCGCCCGCAGCCTGTTGCGCTCGAGCGTTGCCTGCTCGAATTCTTCGGCGGCGGCCGCCGCCAGCATGCGCTCCTCCAAGTCACGCTCGATGGTTTTGAAGCGCCCCGAGAGGAAGTCGATCACGCCGTCGATGCTCGCGCGGTAGTCCTCCTTAGACACGTAGCCCACGCAGGGGGCCTCGCAGCGCTTGATGTAGTAGTCCAGGCACGGGCTGCCGCTGCGCCGCCCCGGCTCCGGCCCAGTGCAGGAGCGAAACATGAACACCTTCGCGAGCACCTCCAGCGTGCTGCGGACACGCTTGGCATTCGAATACGGACCGAAGTACGCGCGGCCCGGGCGGTGACGCTCACGCGTGAAGTACACGCGCGGGTAGTCCTCGTCGAGCGAGATCGCGATGAACGGGTAGGACTTGTCGTCGCGCAGGCGGATGTTGAAGCGCGGACGGTACTGCTTGATGAAGCTCTGCTCAGCCAGCAGCGCCTCCGCCTCGGAGGCGACGACCACGTACTCGAGGTTCTCGACGCTGGCCACCATCTCCGCGTGACCGGGGCTGCTCGAAACCTGTGCCTTGGAGAAGTGCGACGCCACCCGTTTGCGGATCGAGTTCGCCTTGCCCACATAGATCACGCGGCCTTGCTCGTCGCGGAAGAGGTAGACACCGGGCTCCTCCGGCAGGCTTCGGCGTTGCTCAGCGAGGCTCAATAGGCGCGCCAGTGACGATAGACCTCGAGCAGCGCGTATACGACGAGGCCGGTAAGCGCGAACCAGGCGAGCTCGCCGAGGCCCGTCTGCCACATGCGCGCGCGAGCGGCGTATACGAACACGACCCCCGCGAGACCGCCGTACAACAGCCCCCGGTGGCGATCGCCCAGGCCGTGCAGGGCGATCCGGCCTTCGCGGTAGAAGCGCAGTCCGAGGTAGCCGATCGCGATACCGAACCCGACGTAGAGCAGCGCTTCGAACGTGCTCGCGGCGCGTCCGCCTGACGGGAGGAAGTACACCGCGGCGGCGATCAGCGCCACGATGGCTATGTTGCGCATGCTCTTCAGGCGGTCCATAGGAGCAGTTTAGGTCAGTCGGGGAGCGCCTCCAAACGTGTATATGCCTCCTCCACGGCCCTCCGGGCGGCTGTGTGACGCGCACGGGACTTGGCCGACTCGTATTGGGTGGCCCACGCCGCCGGATCGGCCAGCTCGTCCTCCAGCGCGCGCATCGCGGCCTCGGCATCCTCGATCTCTCGCTCGGCCTGCTCCTGCGCGGAGAGGCGGTTCTCCGGCGGCCCCTTCGGCTTGGGCTTGACCTGCTTGGCCTTCGCGGATCCGTTCTCGCTCGGCTCCGCCGTATCCAGGACCAGCCGCCTCGCGACCGGCGCCGGCGGCCCCTCGCCGCCGGCCCGGCGCTCGTCGCGGATCCGCACATACTCGGGCCAGCCCCCGGTGTAGCTGTGCAGTGAGCGATTCTCGATGGCGACGGTTCGCGTGCCCACCGCGTCGAGCAGCGCGCGGTCGTGAGAGACGAGCAGGATCGCGCCTGCGAAGGAGCGCAGCGCGTCCTCGAGCGCCTCGCGGCTCTCGATGTCGAGGTGGTTGGTGGGCTCGTCGAGGATCAGCACATTCGCGCCGGAATTGACCAATACCGCCAGCGACAGGCGCCGGCGCTCACCGCCGGAGAGGCCGTCCAGCGGCTTGTCCGCGTCCTCGCCGGAGAACAGGAAGCGCCCGAGCAGTGCGCGCGCCTTGCCCTGGTTCAAGCCGGTGTCGCGCTGGGTGGCCTGCACCACGCTCTGGCTGCGCGCGCCGCCCGCACCGAGCTCATCGGCGTGCTGGGAGAGATAGCCGACGTTCACGTTGTGGCCCGTGCTGAGCTTCCCCGCCGCCAGCTCACGCCGCCCGGCGAGGGTCTCGATCAGCGTCGTCTTGCCCGCGCCGTTGGGCCCCACGAGAGAGACGTGCTCGCCGCGCTCGAGCCACAGCTCAGCGTGCTCGAGCAGGGTTATCGCAGGCTTACCCACCTCGAGGTGGCCGTCGAGCAACTCGAAGATCACCTTGCCCGAGCGCTCCGGCGCCTTGAAGGCGAACTCGAGCCCCTTGCCATCCCGCGGGTCACGCTCGATGCGCTCGATCTTGCTCAGCGCCTTCACGCGCGACTGCGCCTGTTTGGCCTTGGTGGCCTTGGCACGGAAGCGCTCGATGAAGCGCTCCATCCGCTCGATCTCCGCCTCCTGCTTGTCGATCGCCTTGCCAAGCGCCATTTCGCGCGCGGCCTGCTCGCGGCGCCACTGATGCCAGGTCCCCGCAAAGAAGCGCGAACGGCTGGCCTCGAGCTCCAGCACCGATGTGCCGACCGCCTCCAAAAACCAGCGGTCGTGCGCGACCAGCACGACCGCCGCGTCCAGGCCCACGAGGGTCTGCTCGAGCCACTCCAGCGACTCGATGTCGAGATGGTTGGTGGGCTCGTCCAGCAGCAGCACGTCCGCCCCCGTCGCCAGCGCACGGGCCAGCGACGCGCGCGTGAGCTGACCGCCGGAGAAGCTACTCAGCTCCCGGTCGAGATCCCCCCCGGCGAATCCCAACCCTCGCGCCATGGTGGTCGCGCGGTCGCGCCACAGATAGCCGCCGCGGGCCTCCAGCTTCGCCTGGGCGCGGCTGTAGCGGTCGAGCAGCGTCTCGCCGGTGTCTCCCTCGGCCATCCGGCGCTCCAGGCCGGCGAGCTCTGCCTCGATCTGCAGCTCATCCTTGCAGCCGGAGAGCACATAATCGCGCAGCGCCACCGTCCGCTCGCGTGGCGGGCGCTGGTCGTGGAGCGCGATCCGCATCCCCTTGGCCACGCTCAGCTCGCCCCGGTCGATCCCCGTCTCCCCCGCGAGCATCCGCAGCAGCGTCGTCTTGCCCGCGCCGTTGCGCCCCGCGATCGTCATCCGTTCGCGGCGCTCCAGCTTGAACGACACACCGCGCAGCAGCGGCTGCCCGGCCATGTCCTTGTGCAGGTCGGATGCGATCAGTACGGCCATCGGCTGCTGATAGTAGGCGCCGGGCCGAGAGGGCCCGCGCGCTCAGGTAGCATCCACCCCTCGATGCGCCGCCTGCTGGCCACCTTCACCTCATCCGTGCTGCTCCTGCTGGCACTGGCGCCGGCGGCGCTGGCCGAAAACGACGGCCGCGGGCTCTACGGCGCGACGAACGACAAGGTGGTGACGGACGCGGGCTTCATCCTGATCATCTTTTTTCCCACGTTCGTGTTCGTGATGAGCATGCTCCAGCGCAAGCTGGAGAAGCGCAAGGAAGCGAGCAAGGCCGCGAAGGCAGCGCTCGGCAGCGCCGTGCGGCGCGGCGGCTGGTGAGCGAGCCGGAAGCCGTCCGCTACGAGCGCGAGGGCGCGGCGGCGGTGGTGAGCATCGATCGCCAGCACCGGCGCAACGCGGTGGATGGCGAGACGGCCGCGAAGCTGCACGAGGCGTACTTGCGATTCGAGTCAGACGATGACGCGCGCGTGCTGGTGCTCACCGGCGCGGGCGGGGTGTCGTTCTGCGCGGGGGCCGACCTGAAGGCCACGGAGACGATGGCGGGCAGGCTGACCTCAGCGGAGGGGCCGATGGGGTTCACCCGCCTCACGCCGTCGAAGCCTACGATCGCCGCGATATCCGGGTTCTGCCTGGCGGGCGGTCTGGAGCTCGCATTGTGGTGTGACCTGCGGATCGCCACCGAGGGCTCGACGCTGGGCTACCCCGAGCGGCGCTGGGGCGTCCCCCTGATCGACGGCGGCACCCAACGCCTCCCCCGCATCGTCGGCCTCGGCCGCGCCCTCGACCTGATCCTCACCGGGCGCATGATCGACGCCGGCGAGGCCCTTCAGATGGGCCTACTCACCGAGATCGTCCCCCCAGGCGCCCATCTCGAGCGAGCCCTCGCCCTAGCCGAGGGTCTCGCCCGCTTCCCCCAACGCACGATGCTCGCCGACCGCCGCGCCGCCATCGAGGGCCTCGGCATGACCCTCGCCGAGGGACTCGCCCTCGAGGCCCAGGCCGGACCCGACGTCTTCGCCGAAGGCGCCCAGGGCGCGGCAAGGTTCGCCGCAGGCGAGGGCCGCGGGGGCGCCGGGGCAGGAGCATAGGGTTATCCTCACCTGAGCAATGGCGTATTTCGTCACAGGAGCAACCGGCTTCATCGGACGGCGCCTGGTCGAGCGGCTGCTTGACCAGCGTCAGGGCAAGGTATATGTGCTCGTGCGCGCAGGCTCGACCGGCAGGCTGGACGACCTGATCGAGCGCTGGCGGGCAATCGCCGGAGCAAGCGCTGGCAAGCGTGTGCAGCCGGTGATCGGGGATCTGCGCAGGCCATTGCTGGGGGTCGAGGGTGAGCAGGCGCTGGAGCTGCGAGGGAAGATCGAGCACTTCTTCCATCTGGCCGCGGTCTACGACATGACCGCGCCGGCGGAGCAGAACACGGCCGTCAACGTGGGCGGCACGACACACGCGGTCGAGCTGGCGCGGGCGCTGGAGTGCAAGTGCTTGCACCACGTCTCCTCGATCGCGGTGGCAGGCGAGTACTCGGGACGTTTCGAGGAGGATTCCTTCGACGAGGGCCAGAAGCTGCCCTCGCCCTACCACAGGACCAAGTTCGAGTCCGAGCGCATTGTGCGCGAGCAGCCATACGTGCCCTGGCGGGTGTACCGCCCTGGGGTCGTGGTGGGGGATTCACAGACGGGTGAGATGGACAAGGTCGACGGTCCGTACTACTTCTTCAAGGCGATCCAGCGAACGCGGAAACTGATCCCCGAGTGGCTGCCGCTTGTGGGCCTGGACATGGGCAAGACAAACGTCGTGCCGGTCGATTGGGTCGCGGGGGCGCTGGACCACATCGCGCACGAGCCCGATCTCGACGGCAGGGCCTTTCACCTGACGGACCCGAAAGGGCAGAAAGTGGACGAGCTGTATAACGAGTTCGCGGCCGCCGCACACGCGCCGAAGGTGGCGATGAGCATCGACAAACGACTGAGGAATGTGGTGCCGGCCTGGCCGCTGCGGCTGGCCCTGGCGTTGCCACCACTGCGCCAGGCGCGGAGCCTCACCCTGCGCGAGCTGGGCATCCCGCAAGAGGTGATCGAGCACATGGAGCTGAAGCCGCAGTTCGACACGCGCGAAGCGGCCCGGGCGCTGAAGGGCTCGGCGCTGGAGAGCCCGCCGGCGCTGCACGACTACGCACCGCGGCTGTGGGACTACTGGGAGCGGGAGATGGACAGCGGCCTGAATGCACGCTCGTTGCAGGAGGCGCTAACCGGCAAGCACGTGCTGATCACGGGGGCGTCGTCGGGGATCGGCTGGGCGGCGGCGCTGAAAGTCGCGGCCGCGGGCGGTGTGCCGCTGCTGGTCGCCAGGAACGTGGAGAAGCTTGAGGAGCTGCGCGCCGAGATCGTCGCGGGGGGCGGCACGGCGTATGTGTATGCGGCAGACCTGTCGGACATGGAGTCCGTCGACCGGCTGGTCGAGCGCGTGCTCGCGGATCACCGCAACGTGGACATGCTGGTGAACAACGCGGGGCGTTCGATCCGCCGCTCGATCGCGCTGAGCTACGACCGCTTTCACGACTTCGAACGAACGATGCAGCTGAACTACTTCGGCGCGGTGAAGTTGATCATCGGGCTGATGGGTCACATGCGCGAGCGCGGCAGCGGGCACATCGTGAATATCTCCTCGATCGGCGTGCAGACAAATCCGCCGCGCTTTTCCGCGTATGTCGCATCGAAGGCAGCGCTCGACGCGTTTACCAGGGTGGTCTCCAGCGAGGTGATCGGCGACGGGGTGACGTTCACGACGATTCACATGCCGCTGGTGAGGACGCCGATGATCGCCCCGACGAAGATGTATGACGCCTTCCCCGCGATCACCCCGGAGGAGGCGGGCGAGATGATCTGCGAAGCGCTGCGCACGCGGCCAAAGCACATGGGCACCCGCCTGGGGACCTTCGGGGAGGTCGCCTACACGCTCGCGCCGCGGGCGGTCGATCAGCTGCTGCACCTCGCCTATCGCGTGTTCCCCGATTCCGCCGCCTCCAAGGGGCACAGCGACACCGAGGAGCGAGCCTCCTTCGAGCAGATCGCGATGGCCACCCTCACGAGGGGCGTGCACTGGTAACCGGCATGAGCCCCGCGATCGAGGTGCGGGGCCTCTGCAAGCGCTATGGCGAGCGCGAGGCGGTGCGTGGGATCGACATCACCGTGACGCGCGGCGAGGTGTTCGGCCTGCTGGGGCCAAACGGCGCGGGCAAGACGACGACGGTCGAGATCCTCGAGGGGTACCGCACACGCACTTCGGGCGAAGTATCAGTGCTGGGCTTCGACCCTGGCCAGCGCCCGCGGGCTCTGCGTGAACGCGTGGGGATCGTCCTGCAGTCCAGCGGTATGTACCGCCACATCACCGTCCGCGAGGCGGTCGTACACTGGGCGGCGTTGTACCCGCACCCGCGCGATGTCAACGAGGTCATCACGATCGTCGGATTGCGCGAGAAGGAGTCCGCCAAGACGCGCGAACTCTCCGGCGGCCAGCTGCGCCGCTTGGACCTCGCGCTTGCGCTGATCGGCGATCCCGAGCTGATCTTTCTCGACGAGCCGACAACCGGCTTCGACCCCGAGGCACGCCGTGCCGCGTGGGAGACGATCCGCTCGTTGCGCGACCTGGGCAAGACCGTACTCTTGACCACCCACTACCTCGACGAGGCCCAGGCGCTGGCGGACCGCGTGGCGATCATCAAGGATGGCCGGATCCTCGTCAGCGGCGCGCCACGAGATCTCGGCGTCGGCTCGGAGACGCGCGTGCGGGTCTCGTGGCGCGACGTGCACGGCGTGATGCACGAGCGCGTTCTCGACGACCCCACCGCACTGCTGCACGAGCTCACCGGCGAGGCACTGGGACGCGGCGAAACCCTGCGCGAGCTAACAGTGACGCGACCGAGCCTCGAGGATGTCTACCTCGAGCTCACGGCCGAGCCCACCGCTGAGAGGGAGTCCATCGGTGTCTGAGACCGCCCTCGCCTGGCGCCAGTTCCGCCTGGAGCGGCGCATGTTCTGGCGCAACCCCTCCGCGGCGTTCTTCAACTTCGTGCTACCGCTGATCTTCCTCGTGCTGTTCGGGGCGATCTTCCACGGCGATCAGAAAAACCTGAATATCGTGATCCCTGGGATCGCCGGCATGAACGTGATGGCCACGACGTTCAGCGCCCTGGCCATGAACCTCACATTCCTGCGCGAGTCTGGAGTGCTCAAGCGTGTGCGCGGCACGCCGCTGCCGGCCGGCGCCTACCTGACCGGCATCTTCGGCAACGCGGTGCTCAACTCGACGATCCAGGTCGGCATCGTGGTGATCGCGGGCAAGCTTTTCTTCGGCCTGCCATGGCCGCAGGAATGGGTGGCGCTACTGGTGTTTCTCCTCGCCGGCGTCACCTGCCTGGCCTCGCTGGGGGTCGCGTTCTCGCACGTGATCCCAAACTTCGACGCGGCACCGGCGTACGTGAATTTCGTATACCTGCCTTCGATCTTCATCGGCGGCGTGTTCTTCGATCCCGCCCATGTCCATTCGAAGATTCTCAGCGACATCGCCGAAGTCATCCCGCTCAGCCACCTAGTCGCCGGGCTGCGCGGCGCGATGGTCTCAGGCCAGGGGGCCGGTCACCATCTCGGAGATCTCGCCGTGATCCTCGCCTGGACCGTGCTGGGCGTGACCTTCGCCGTGCGCGGGTTTTCTTGGGAGCAGCGCAGCGGATAGGCTTCGCCACGTGAAGCAGCTGGCCGAGGGCGTCTACCAATTGAAGGGCTGGCCGCCGAACGCGATCAACGTGTACCTCATCGGCGATGTCCTGATCGACGCCGCCACGCGCCACGCCGAGAAGCGGATCATGCGCCAGATCGCCGGGCGCACGCTCAGCGCGCACGCGCTCACCCATGCCCATCCCGATCACCAAGGCTCGAGCCACGCGATCTGCGAGAAGCTCGATATTCCGTTGTGGTGCGGTCAGGGCGATGTCCCCGCGATGGAGACTCCAGGCGGCGTGGCGAACGCGAATCCGCCGGTGTGGGCAACGTTCGTTCAGCGTCACCTCTGGACGGGCCCGCCGCATCCCGTGGCGCGAGCGCTGCACGAGGGGGATGAGGTGGCCGGATTCACGGTGCTGGAGACCCCTGGGCACTCCACCGGGCACGTGTCCTTCTGGCGCGAATCCGACCGCACGCTGATCGCCGGCGACGTGCTGGCCAACCTCAACATGCTGACCGGCGTCCCCGGCCTGCACACCCCCCCTGACATGTTGACCCCCGATCCCGCCCGCAACCGCGCCTCAGCGCGCCGCCTCGCCGCACTCGAACCCACGCTTGCCTGCTTCGGCCACGGCGCGCCGCTGCGCAACCCGGGCAAGCTCGCCAAGTTTGTAGCCGCCCTGCCCGCGTGAGCGACAGCATCTTCACCCCGTCCATGGACGGGAGCTTTACCCCGGGCGAGCACGCGCGTGGCCCGTGGGATCCGCAAGCGCTCCACGGAGGCGCACCGGCGGCGCTGATCACAGCCGCATTCGAGCGGATGGAGCCCGGCTCAGAGCTGCCAATCGCAAGGCTGGGGTTCGAGTTCCTGAAGCCGATCCCATTCGCGCCACTGAAGCTAACGGCGCGAATGGTGCGCGCAGGCAAGCGTGTTCAGGAGCTTGCAGCCGAGCTGCACGCGGCAGATCAGCTGATCTGCCGCGCGAGCGCGCTGCGCGTGCAGGCAACTCCGGACGATCTTCCGCCCGGGACCCTCTCACCGCAGGATGTCATGCCGGGACCGGAATTGGGCAAGGAGGTCAAATTCGCCCTGAACCCAGATGCCGGGACAAGCTTCGCGAGCACCGCCATGCAGATGCGCTGGCTGACCGACCCCTGGGCGCTCGGTCCGGGCAAGGTGTGGATGCGGTTGCGCCACCCTCTCGTCCCCGGCGAGCCGCTGACGCCGCTGATCCGCCTCCTCGCGACCGCGGACTTCGGCAACGGCGTCAGCGCGGCATTGCCATTCGAGGAGTATCTGTTCATCAACGCGGACCTCACGATCCACCTGTGGCGCCGGCCACAAGGCGAGTGGATCGGCCTCGACGCGCGCACACTTCTGCACGGCGGCGGCACGGGCCTCGCCGAAAGCGTGCTGCACGACAGCGCCGGCCCGGTCGGACGGGCCTTTCAGACGCTCGTCGTACAGGCGCGCTGAGGATTCTGCGGTTCGCAGTTGGTCGGATTAAGATCCCCTCCCCCGAGACCATCCGGGGTAATCGCCCCTACCGGGACGACGGGTCAGTCCGCGGGGCCCGGAAAAGGCCCGGCCAGCGAGGACAGCGCGTAATCGGGGTTTGCCGCGCGCAGTTCATCGAGGTCGTATTTGCCGCTGGCCACCCCGATTGACACAACACCCGCACCCTGGGCCGCGGAGATATCGAGCGGGGTATCCCCCACCACCGCCACCCGCCGCCCATCGAGCGGCCTGCCGAGCAGACGCTCCCCCCGCTTCACCGCGATCCTGGTGAGCTCCACGCGGTCATCGGAGTCCGAGCCATAACCGCCGGCCAAAAAATAGTGGTTGAGCTTGGCCCTCCCGAGCTTGGCGTGCGCACCGGCCTCCAGCGCACCCGTGGTCAGTCCGAGGAGGACTTCGGCATCGTGCAGCCTCTCCAGCAACTCCTTCACTCCCGGAAGGACGCGGTACCCCTCCGATGCGGCGACGTAGTCGGGCAGCACTGATAGGTAGGCGGCCATCAACCGCGCCAGCTCCTCACCCGCGGGCTCGCGGCCAATCGCTTCGCTGAAGGTCTTTTTAGCCACAACGGGATCGGTCATGCCGGCACTCGAGTACTTGCCGATGTCCACCCCCGCCTTCCCGAATACGTGCTCGAACGCCCACGTCCAGCTGCGCGCCCCCGCCCCTGCGGTGTCGATCAGCGTTCCGTCGATGTCGAACAACACCAGCTCGAACTGTCCCATCGCCCCATTCTCCGCTTCGCCACCGTCCCGTGCTCCCCGGGCTACTTCTCCGTGCCCCGGCTCGCCTTCCGTTTCCCTCACTGCTCCTGCACGAAGAGACCTTCGATCAGCCCAATCAGTGCTGTTTCGGCTTGCGCTACACCGAGCTTCATATCGCGGCGCAGCACTTTCCACACATACACGTCGCAGACGGCGACCAGCTGAGCCATCCGCAGCTTCCGCGCCTGATCGTCGCTCAGGCTCTGAAGCTGAGGCTCGAATGTCCGCTCCACCCACTCCTGATGAACCTGCCGGCCATGGTCGGTCCCTTTGCGCACCAAAGGGATCCGATGCTCCTCCGCAAGCACACGCAGCACCAGGTCTCCCCAGCGCTCGTAGTGAACCATCAAGTTGCGCACCGCCCCGGGCACATCTCCGATTGGCGCCTTGGCGCGTTCCTTGCGAACAATCTCGTTCATGCGGCGTATGGCGGCCTCGATCAGCCCGTCCTTGGAGCCGAAGTGGCGCAATGCGGTCTGCTTGGTGACGCCCGCCTTGGCCGCCACCGTCTCGAGCGACGCTCGCGGGGATCCGTCTTTGAAGAACTCCTCGTTTGCGGCGTCCAGCAACGCATCGCGAGTGCGTTGCTGGGACTCTGCACGGGCGAGGAGTTTGTAGGGACGCTGCCCGGATCCCTCGGGACTGTCGCTGGATCTCTTGGCCATCGCGCCCAGCGTATTCGCTCAGTCCGCCAGCGCGAGGGCGGTTCCTGCGACTACAGCCAGTCCTCGCCGTTCGCGAGGTCGCGCTCGCCGAGATATGCGTTCAGCTTTTGCTCGAGCGCGGTGACGATCTTGTGAGTGTCGGCTTTGGTGCGGCGGTAGCCGCCGGGGATGAACACCATGCCGTAGTCGCCAGGGCCGCCCGGGGCAATCGCCTCGTAGTGCAGCGGTCTCATGTCGACGAGGTTGTCAGTGACTATGACTCGGTGCTCGCGGCGAGCCAAGTCGAGCACCTGCGGGTCGTCGTACGCCTGCCATTCCGGGTGCTCCTTGATCGCCTCGACGTCGTGGCCGCGGGCGCGCAGGTCGCGTGCGATGACCGGGGAGAGCATCTCATCGAGCAGCAGCCTCACCGGGCGAGAGCTCTACGGCCGGCGAGAAAGGTGGCGTGAGCCTCGTCTGCCTCCCGGCGGTTGCGCTCGATCCATTCGTCGATCTCCTCCTGATAGGCCCCGTAATAGGCGGCAGCGGCCTGCACGAGCCCCAGGGGCAACTCCATGTACGCCGCGGTCTCATCCAGATCGCCGTCGTTGTCATGCGCGACCGAGATCACCTCCCACACATCCGGGCCGCCGATCAACCGAGCGCGACGGCCGGCGGGACCATCGGCATAGCGCACCAGCGGATGGTCGTCCATCCGCAGACCCTCCTCCACATACCGCTGGGCTAGGGTGCGCGGCGCCATGCGCAAGCGCCCGGCACGATCGCCAAGGCGCCCCACAGTCTGTCCCGGAAGCCTGATACTCAGTGGCGCAGTCCTCATGTAGCGCATGGTAGCACCCGACGCTACAGGTGCAGGCGCAGTCTGTTGGATTTCCAGGCCGTTCTGGGCTTTGAACAGGGTGGGCATCGCATACCCCCATCGATATGGACACTGACCTGACATATAGTTGGTGGGCACCTCAGGGTCAGGTCCTATCCGTGACGGAGGCATTGACATACGCGCAGGCGAACCCGGCTCAGAGAGCCATCCGGCGCGTCGCCGCGATGGGACCCGGCTCCTGGCTGTTTGCCCGCGTTCTGCACCACATCGACCGGCCCATCTACCGTCTCACGCGGGGACGGCATACGTTCGCGAACCTCCTGTCCGGGATCCCCGTCGTCATGCTCACGACGACAGGGGCCCGCAGCGGCCTGCAGCGCACCGTCCCGGTGCTCGGCTTGCCGACCCCCGACGGCCTCGTCGTGATCGCCTCAAACTTCGGCCAGAAACACCATCCCGCGTGGTATCACAACCTGCGCGCCAGCCCCGAGGGCCAGGTGCTGGTCAGTGGCTCCAGGAGAGCTTTTCGCGCGATCGAGGCCGAGGGCGAGCAGCGGGCGCGGATCTGGCAGGAAGGACTGAAGGTCTATCCCGGCTGGTCCCAGTACGAGCGCCGGGCGTCGAACCGGAAGATCGCGGTGTTCGTGCTCGACACAGCATCGTCTGATGTCAAGCCACCTCAAAGCTCAGAACGGCCCTGAAAACCCCCAAAAATGGGAGATGCTGGTGCCGTGCTCAGCGCACGACGACGTCGCCGAGTGCCTCGTCGATCGCAGCTAGGGTGTCCGCGCTAAGCGTCACGCCCGAGGCGGAGGCGTTAGCGTGCACCTGCTCGGGGCGGCTGGCGCCAACGATCGCTGAGGCGACATTCGGCTGGCGCAGCACCCAGGCGAGCGCCAGCTGGGGCATCGTCAGGCCGGCCTGCTCTGCAACAGGCTGCAGGCGCTGCACGGCCTCCAGCACCCGGTCATCCATCAGCTGCCCGATGAAGGTGTTCATGGTCTCACTCGCCGCGCGGGAATCTGAAGGCGGCTGAGCGCCGGGCAGGTACTTGCCCGTCAGCACGCCCTGCCCGAGCGGCGACCACACGATCTGCGAGATGCCCTCTGCTTCGCACAGGGGGATCACCTCGGCCTCGGGTCCTCGCCACAGCATCGAGTACTGCGGCTGGCTGGATACGAACCGCTCCGTATCTCCCAGCGCGAGCGCAGCTTCGATCTTGTCAACCGGCCACTCGCTGAAGCCGATGTGCCGCGCCTTACCCGCCTGCACGACTTCGGTGAGAGCACCCATCGTCTCCTCCAAAGGCGTCTTCTCGTCGTAGCGATGGCACTGATACAGGTCGACGTAATCGGTCTGCAGGCGCTGCAGCGATGCGTCGATCTGCTTGTGGATCTGTTCCGCCGACAGCCCCCTGTCAGTGGGCGACATTTCGAAGTACACCTTCGTGGCGAGCACGTAATCGGAGCGCTCGTACCCGGTCAGCACCTCTCCCAGCAACGTCTCGGACGCGCCTCTTCCGTAGATGTTGGCGGTGTCGATGAAGTTGATCCCCGCCTCAAACGCCGCCTTCACGCAAGCCTCGGCCTGTTCGCGCTCGACTCCCCCGGAGTAGGTGAGCCACGAGCCGAGGCTGATCTCTGACACCTCGATGTCGCTCGAGCCGAGCTTGCGGAAGTTCATGTGCCGGAGACTACCCTCTAGGAGTGGCTGTAATCGACCCGGCCCTGCGCATTGGCTCCGTGGAGCTCGCGGTGAGCGACCTGCCGCGCAGCACGGACTTTTATGAGCGCGTGCTCGGGCTGGGGCTGATCGCGGGCGAGGCGGACAGGGCGACGCTCGGTGCAGATCCCGAGCACCCGGCGCTCGTGCTCAGCAAGATCGAGGCACCCACACCCCTTCCGCCGAATAGCACCGGCCTGTTTCACGTCGCCTGGTTGCATCCTTCGCGCGCCGCGCTCGCCGCCAGCGTGCGGCGGATCGTCGGCCAGCGCTGGCCAATGGAGGGCGCCGCCGACCACGGGGTCTCCGAGGCTCTCTACCTCAGCGATCCCGACGGGCTCGGGATCGAGATCTACGCCGACCGCCCGCGCACGCGGTGGGAGCGGGAGGCCGGTGGGCACGGCGTGAAGATGGTCTCGCTGCCGCTGCACCTAGAGGACCTGCTGGCTGAGGACCAAGGTGGGCCAGTGCCGCTGATCGCAGCTGGCACGGGCATCGGACACGTGCACCTGAAGGTGTCGGACGTGCCCCGCGCGAACGCCTTCTACCGCGATGCCCTCGGCTTCGAGCAGCAAGCGCAAATCCCCTCGGCCGCCTTTTTGTCCGCCGGTGGCTACCACCACCACATCGGACTGAACTCGTGGCAGAGCCAGGGCGGGCAACCGGCCCCGAACACCGCTCCAGGCCTGCGACGGGTCGAATTCGAGTTGAGCGACGCCGGCTCGGTGAACGCGGTCGAGCGTGCAATCATGGATGCGCGGCCGAGCACCAGAGCAGCGCGCGATGAGGACGGACGGCTCGCCCTGCGCGACCCTGACGGGCACACGCTCGCGTTCAGCTAATCGAGCGGCCGCTTAGTCCATCGTCAAAGGTCCCTCAGCCGATCCGCTGAGGAACTGGCGCACGAACGCGTTGTCCGAGGAGAACATTCGCTCGGCGTCGCCCGCCTCCACGATCCTGCCCCTCCACAACAGCGCGAGATACTCGCCAATCTGCCTCGCCGAGGCGATGTTGTGGGTCACGACGATGTATGTCCCCCCGTAGATGGTGTGCATCTCCTGGATCAGTTCGCACAGCAGCGCCGTGCGCACCGGGTCAAGGCCCGAGTCGGGCTCATCGAAGATCACGATCTCGGGCTCCATGACCAGGGCGCGGGCGAACCCGGCGCGCTTGCGCATCCCGCCGGAGAGCTGGTTGGGCAGATCGTCCATCGCGTCGGCCAGTCCGACATCTGTCAGGCGCTGGGAGACGGTTTTTGCGATCTGGGTCTCAGAGAAGTCCGTGTGCTGGCGCAGCGGGAAGGCGACGTTGTCGAACACGTTCATCGACCCGAACAGCGCGCCGTCCTGGAAAAGCACCCCGATCTTGCGACGCAATTCCAGCAGCTTGGGCATCGTCAGGTTGGGAACCGACTGGCCCTTTACGATGATTTCGCCCGAGTCCGGGAACATCAGCCCAATCAGGTGCTTGATCAGCACGCTCTTGCCGGTGCCCGACGGGCCCAGCACGACGGTGATCGTCTGATCGGGGATCGCGATGTTCAGCCCGTTCAGGACAGGTATGCCGCCGAGACGCTTGACGACATCGGTGCAGCGAATCGACCAGTCACCGTCCTCCGGGTCGCCCGTGAGGTCCAGCTCTTGGGAGTGATACTCGAACTCGTCGCTCATCATTTCCCTGGGGTGGAGGCCGAGTACACCACGTGCGGGAACTGGCCGCTCTGCCCGTTGAAAGTGAAGGGACTCTGCTGCAGGCAGGCAGGGGCCGGGACCGCGTTGGGGCTTTCCGGCGCATTCGCGACGTGCAGTTCGATCAGCTGTTCGATGATGGGCTGCGAGACCGTCGCGTTGGGTGGCCCGCTCACCGACGGCGCCGAGTTGGCGCACGAGGAGCTGCTGAACACCGGCAGCCCGCTGCCCAGGCCGCTGAAGGCACCGGGCTTGTAGTACGGGTTCGCCCGGTCGGTGCCGATTCGTTTGGAGTAGACCGCCAGCCCCTGCGGGGCGAGCGCCTGCATCGTGCGCAGGTAGTGCTGCTGGACCCCTGCTGCTGAGTCGTTGGAGTTGGTGTCGTGGGCCCCGGTGGAGGCCGTGAAGTTGGCGAAGAACGCCTGCACCTCGGGCACATATTCGCCCGCGTACTGCAGGAACGGATCGAAGTTGTGCAGCACCGGCCTGAAGTTTTCAAGCAGCGGCACGAACAGGTTGAGCTGCTTGGAGACTGTGGGCAGGCCTGTCTTCGCTGCCTTCGTCAGCGGCCCCACGCCGGTCAGGAAGCTGTCGAAGGCGGGCGCAAATGTCTTCGCTTGCGCCGTCAGACCCGCGAGCTGTATCTCCGCCGCACGGAACTGGTCGTACCACGGGTTGGCGTCGTTGGCGAAGTTGTCGAGTTCTTTCAGGGCGACGCGCGAGCCCTTCTCAAAGGCCGGGAACGCGCGGAAGGCATCGGCCCACGCCTGGCTCTCTTCGGCGGCCGCGTGGAAGGTGCGCTCGCTGCTCGAGATCAGTCCTTCGAGCTGATGGTCGCGGCTGGCCAGCGCGTTGAAGACCACGCCGGTGTTGTGCACGACCGCGGTCACCGCCCCTTCCTGGGAGGCGAGGATGCCCACCAGGCGATTGGCGTGTTCGACGAACGGGTCGAGCGTGGCGAAGTCGGCATTGATTTCTTCCCCGTGCCCGTTGATCCCTTCAGCCACGGACTGCTGCCACACCTGGAAGGCGCGGCGAGTCTTTGCGTCGAGCGCAGACAGGACGCCGTCCAGCGTCACCGACGGTTCGACCTGGCTGTCGGGCAGCTGGCCCCCGTCTGCCAAGAACGGGCCTTCGTGGCCGTTGCCCTGAGGAATCAGCTGCACGTAGGTCTCCCCCAGCAGCGTCTTCTGGCGCGCGATCGCGTGCATGTCCGAGCGCACCGGCGCGTACTGGCTGGAGAGTTCGAGCGTGGCATGGGTGCGGCCGTCCTTGCCGAGCTTGAGCGTGATCACGTGACCGACATTGACACCCGCGATGCGCACGTCCGACTGTTCGGCGAGCGCGAGCGTATGCGGGAAGGCCACAGTCATGCGGTAGCCCTTCGGCTTGAGCGGGAGCGAACCGCCAAAGGACTCCCACAGGTACAGCAAGAGGCCGAAGCAGCTCAGTGCGAACAGCACGATCACCAAGATGTTGCCCAGCGTGGGCGCGCGCTTCTGCATCGCTCAGCCACCCCTCCCGGTGCTGCTCGCCGGTGCCGGCGCGCCATGGCCCTGCTGGCCGAACACATTGCCGCCCAGCCCCCCGAGCAGGCCGGTCGCGCTCGCGGCACTGCCCCTCGCGCTCGCCACTTTCGCACTCGCGCCCGCGGCACACGCCGCCCCGGTCGGCGGGTTCAGCAGGCCGAGCAGCAACCTGACCGTGGGGTTGACTTCGCCGGCCCCTTTCAGGATCGGCACGACGTTGCAGTTGAAGTACGCCAGGACATGGCCGAGCGGGCCGTGCGCATCGGAGGCGCTTATCGAGCTGTTGAAGTCGTGGTTGGCCCAGGCCAGGTAGAAAAGGAACCCGCCCTTGCTGGAGCCGGGGTTGTAGGCGAACTCGTTGAAGAGTTCGTTCAGCACGCTGAAGCTGCTCGCCAGCTTCGGGAACGCCGCGCTCAGTTCCTTGGTGCTGGGCGCCAGCTCATTGACGACGGGCAGGATCTGGCGCGCGAACGGCCTGACCTGGTTCTTGAAGACCGGCGTGGTCTGTTCAAAGAGCGTCCGCGAGGCTTCCTCGCCTGAGGCGAGCGAGCGCGCGAACGGCTGCAGCTCTTTGAGCGTGGGGCCGAGTACGCGCGCGGCGGTGGCGAGCTTGCCCAAGCCCTGTTTGGTCTTGCGCAGTGCGCCGGGCAAGAGGTGCAGCGTGCTCTGTACGCTGCGTTCCTCTTCCGCGAAGGTCTTGAACACCGCGTTGGATGAATCGACGAACTCCGCCAGCTGTTTGTCCTTGCCGCCCACCGCTTCCACCAGCAGCCGGAAGTTGTGGATCGCGTGGGCGATGTTCGCGTGGCGAATTTCGAGTTGTGAGGCAATCTCCTGCAGGTAGCGCGCCGTCGGGTCAAAGCGCTTGAGCGCCGCCGACAGCGGTTTCCCGTTGTTCTTCAGCCCAATGCCCGCACCGGCCAGCAGCTCCTGCAGGTAGGCGCGCGTTTCGCTATCCAGTGTCGCGAGGAATTCGTCGAAGTTGGCGTCCGGAGCGGTCTGCGACAGCGGGATGCTCGCACCGCTTTCCAGCGACCCGCTGGCGGGCGTCCCGGGGTTGACCTCCACCGTCATGTCCTTCAGCTGGGTCTTCGGGCGCAGCAGCAGCGTCGCGTCGTGATAGATGCGGCCCCGCGCGTATTTCGGGGTCAGGTTCATGGTGACCGTCGCGACCCCGTTCTGCAGGTCCACGCTCGCGATTTCGCCGATCTTCGCGCCGGCGATCGTGACCGCCTGGCCCTGGCCGGGCGTGACCGCCTGGGCGGTCTGGAAGTCAGCCTTCAGCGTGAAGTAGTTTTTCCCCAGTACCGGTACCCAGCTCGGCAGCTTGAGATTCTCGTGCGAGAGGATGTAGCCGCCCACGAACGCCGCGATCAGGATCATCGAGACCACCGCGATGAACGCCGAGCGGTAGCGGCGGATCTGGTCGCGAACACCCAGCCCGCCCTCGTGTGACTCGGTTGGCGTCATCGCTCACCTCCCGTACAAGCGCTGCGCTTGTGAGCAGGCCGAGGAGCGAGCGAGACAAGGACGCACCGAGCGAAGTGTGCTCTGTACATGAGCGAGGGAGGACACAGAATCGCGAAGTTCATCGGCCTGCTCACCCGCCCCCGTCCGCTGGGCCTTGAGACAGCGGGCCGTTGAAGTTCGGTACCGCCTGGGTGTAGCAGGGCACGAGCGGCTTATAGGCAGGCTCTTCTGTGGGGATGGCGGGACGGGTGCCCAGCGGCTGAAGCGGTGAGCGGGCGACCAGCGACAGGCCCTTCGCGCTCGCGCCGGTGATCCCGACCGGGGCCGAGCGGAACGTGTTGCCGCCGCCGCCGACCAGGAAGCGGTTCATCACACCGTTGCCGTCGAAGCTCTGGCCGAGGCCCGCCAGGCCCGTCAGCGTGTAAAAGAATTCCCTATAAACTTCGGCGCCCGAGGTGTTCGGCCCGTCCTGGAGCTTCGTGTTGCCGGCCGGATAGAACACTTTCGTCAGGCACTTGCTGAAAGCGTCGGTCTGTTTGAAGAACGCGGGCTGTTCACCGAACAGGCGGGCGAACGATGGTGCCGCCGCGACCAGGCCCTTGGCCACGCCGCCGAGCTCGGTCGGCGCGAGCGAGGCCTTGACCTGTTCGATCCACGGCAGCGCTGCTGAGATCGTCGAGGGCAGCAACTTGGTTCCAGGGATGAGATCCAAAGCAAACGTCCGCGTCGGCGCAAGCGCGGCGTCAAGCGAGGTAAACGCGCTGTTGGCGTTGTGCAGCGTGCCCGGCAGCAGCGTCACCGCGGTGGAGAGGCTCGAGGCCTGCACCGCGAAGTTGTGAAAGAACGTGTTGAAGTTGCCGATCAGTTCACCGAGCTGCTGCTCGTGCACGTTCAGCGCCGCGGACACTTTGCCGATGCTCGTGACCAGTTTGGAGAGGTCGTGAACTTCTGAGCCCGTAACCGCCTGGCTGACGATCGCTGAGCCGCGCAGCGCCGCAGGCCCGCGATGGTAGGACTTGTTCAGCGCCTGCGCTGCGTTCAGGCCGCGCACCTCGGGGTCCTGTTCGGCGTCTTCGGCGGGCGTCGGTTTGCGCGTCAGCGCGTCACCGTAGCCAGCCAGGAAGTCCTGCAGGTTGGCGCGCGTGTCGGTGTTCAGCGCGTCCAGCACCTGGTCGAGCTGCACCGGGTCTGAGGTCTGCGTGATCGGGAGCGTGTAGCCCGAGGAGACGGTCTTTGCTGAGGGGCTGCCGGGCTGCAGTTCGACAAACCAGTTGCCCTCCAGGAAGATGCGCGGGCGGATCTTCGCCGTGGCGTCGGAGTGGATCGGCAGGCCCTTCGATTCGATTTCCATGCTCACGAGACCCGTATCGCCCCGGCGCACGAGCGAGGTGACCTTGCCGACATCCACGCCAGCGATGCGTACCGGCGCCTTGGGGCGAATGTTCACGCCCGTCGCGAAGACCGCCTTCAGGTTGTAGTGGTGTTTGAACGGGATGCTCTTGGTGAAGCCGAAGTACACGGCGATCACGAGGATCACGAGGAACACGATCCCGACGCGCAGCGGGTTGTACCGCTGCATCTCGACGACCGACAGTTCATCGCGGCGGCGGCGCAGGCGCAGGCGGCTCATTTCCGCTTCCCCTTTGCCTTGGTCTTAGCTTTTGTTTTTGCCTTGCTCTTTGCCGCCTTTTCCTTTGCAGCCTTTTCCTTAGCCGCCTTTTCACTGGCGCTTTCGACTCCCAGGTCCTTCAGCTGGGCGCTCGCGTAGGGGTTCCCGAACAGGTTCTGTTCGCGAGTGGTCGCTTCGGTGGCGCTACCGCTGCCCGGCGCGTGGCCGATCACGGTCTGGCCTTGCGCGTAGGTCTCGTTGCCCGCTTCACACACCTTCGGCTGGCCGGGCCCGGCGACGTTCGGGTAGGGGTTGTAGTGCAGGAAGTTATCGTTGATCGGCTTCCCAAGCTGTCCGGGAACCGCCGAAGCTTCCCGGTCGATCGAGGGGCCCCTCGCGGGCGCTGATGAGGGGAAGCCCTCGGCGTTGACTCCGTCAGGCGAGAGCACTGGCAGAGCGCGGGCCAGCGTACCGACCCCGACGTTCTCGGAGAACAGGCTCGCCACGTTGCGGAACGTCAGCGTCAGATAGTTGCAAGTGGCCTGCTCGGGTGCGAGCCCCGCGAACAGCGGGTTGCCAAGCCGCGTAGTCTGGGTCAGGTCTTCCAGACCGAGCGTGACGATTGGATTCTGGGCGAAGGCCTGGAATGCCTGCGAGGCCTGAGCCAGGCGCGTGTTCAGCGCGGTGGCGGCCTTCAGGTTGACCGCGCCTTCGGCGAACGCATGGCCGAGCGGCCGGGCGGCGGTACGCAGCGCGATCGCGCTCGGGCGCAGCAGGCGCATGAACTCGGCGCTCTTTTCCATGAACGCCGCCTCGTGCGGGAACGAGTGGGTTGCCTGTTCGAGCGCCGCGGGGCCGTTTTCGATCGTGCGTTCGAGCGAGGGAGCAGCGCCCGCCCAAGCCGTGAAGAACGTGTCGAGCTCGCTGAAGACGTTCGCGTTGGCCTGGGCCACGGGGGCGGTCTGAGAGGCAGCCCGGTCGAGCGCAATCCACAGCTCGCGCAGCCCCGTCTTCGGCGCGGCGAGGTTGTGCAACGCCGGGACTGCGTTGGTGACCAGCGGGCGCAGCGTCGCGATCGTGTCGTTCAGCCCCAGCCCGCGTGCGGCGAGGCCGTCGCCGAAGTTGATCGTGTTGTGCTGAATCGCGGTCCTCGTCTTCTTGTCAAACATGTTGAACAGCTGGACGATGTCCACCGGTTCGCTCGTCTGTGAGGCGGGAATGGTCGCCCCCGCCTTCAGTGTCTGTGAGGATTTGCCCTTTTCCAGTTCCAGGTACTTCAACCCGATCGCCGACACCGACAGCACGATCGCTTTGGTATCGGCCGGCAGCGGCTCGACGCTCTTTTCGAGTTTCAGGTCGGCGGTTGCGGTGACACGCCCGGTGGCTGGGTCCTGATGCGGGGTCAGTGAGCTGATGACACCCACGCGCGTACCCGCGATACGCACCTGATTGGTCGGTTGCAGACCCGAGGTTTCGGGGAGCACGATTTTCAGGTTGTACGTCGGGACGAACGGCAGCCCGTTGTTGGCGTTGTAGGACAGGAACACCGCCACGGCCACGATCAGCGTCGTGAGCGCGCCGATCAACAGCGGGCTGCCTGCCAGGGAGCTGCGCCTGCGCCGGTTCATGGTGTCTGGGTGGGGTCGCAATTGATCAGGCCGCCATCCACGAAAGGCGAGGATCCATCGGCCGCCGGCTGGGTCCCAGCGCCCGGGCAACGGCGTAGCTGGCCGGTCTTCAAGCCTTCCAGACCCTGTTGCGGGGTGACGGGCGTAAGGGTGTTGTTCGCGCCGAGCGAGAAGTCGTCGAACACGGGGGCGGCACGCGCATAATGGCCGTTGGCGTCGTAGTAGGCGCTGGCCTCGCCGAAGTCGCGGAAGAAGCCCTGCAGGTCGGGGCTGTAAGGACCAAACATGGCGGTAATCGGCACCGATTCCTTCAGCGCGGTGACGCCGTTCGGGGAGCTGGTCGAGAGCGCTTGCGCGAGCGCCGGCAGAATGTGGAATGCATCGGTGAGGTCATTGCTGGGCCCAGGACGGTTGAACGCCAGGCTGAAGTCGCGCACGGCCGGCGTAGCGGGCACCAGCAGCGAGTGCAGGCGGGAGAAGAGCAGCGGGAGCTGCTTCTGGTTTGGCTTGGACACGTCCACCAGTGCTTTGAGCGCGCCAAGCGTGGACGGCAGGTCCGCAAACGTGCGACTGCCGTGGCGCAGGGTGCCGGGGAGCTGGCGCAAGCTCTGGGCCAGGCTCGACTGGTGTGCGCCCACCGCACTGAAGGTCGTGTTCGCGTTTTCGATCAGGCTGCTCAGCGCTGGGGCGCGCGCGCCGATTGTGGTGGTCGCCTTGGCGGATTCCACGAGGAAGCTCGTCAGCGTCGCCTGGTCTTTGGAGAGCTCGGCGAAGAGATGGTCGCTGGCGGCCAGCGACGGGCTGAAGTATTTGACCGACAGGCTGAAGTCGTGCCCAGCGCCGGCGTACTGTTCAGCCGAGCCCTGGAGCACCTGCTGCAGCGCCTTGCGCGTCTGTGGGTTGAAGATGTTGAACAGCTGGTCGAGATCCACCACTCCTTTGGTGACGGTCACCGGCAGCGTCGCCCCGGCCGGCAGCGCGCGGTTTGGGTGGCCGTTGATCATGTTGGGGCCGGGCGTCAGCGCGATATAGCGGTTGGCCACGCTTGTCAGCGACGGCACCCGCACCTGGGCCGTGGTGCCTTCGTGCAGCGGCGTCAGCGACGAGTTGACTTCGATCGTGACCAGTGCCTTGAAGTCATGCGTCAGAACGATGTCCTTGATGCTCCCAACCGGCACGCCACCGACCTGGACCTGGTCGCCCCGCACGAGCTGGTTGGCTTCGTTGAACAGCAGCTTGTAGCGGGTCGCACCCCCACCGGCGAAGATCAGGTAAGCGACGAGCAGCACAACCACCGCAAGCGAGCCCATGGCGAGCGGCCGCGTGAAGCCCGGCGAGGAGGAGCGCACGCGCCCGGCCGGCGGCGAGTCCTCGCCCGGCAGCGGTGAGTCCTCAGGCGGTCGGGGTGGGCTGGCCGTTGCCACTGGCTTACTTTCCTTCCCCGGCCGGCGAGGGCACGGCGGCTCTGGGCGCGCCCGGGTGGTCGGGGATCGCCGCCGCCGAGGGCCCGCTGCCCACCTTCGGGTTGGGGATCTCACCCAACCGCGCGATCAGCTGGACCCATTGTCCCGGCGTGATCGCCACGCTGAAGATGCCAGCAGACCGGGCCTTGCGGGGATCGGAACCCCCCCCGGGCGGGCGGGATTCCAGTCCCAAGGGCGCGAAGGCGACGTGGATGCTGTCGCCGCGCCTGCGCGCCGCGAGCGTGCTGGGAGCACCCGGATAGCTCACCGGGCCCGCGATCTGGCTCGGCTTCATCGTGCCCTGGAGGCCCAGCAGCTTGCGGATCGTGGCTTCTGCGATCGAGCCCCGCCCTTGATGAGTTGCGATCGCCATGCCGTTGACGGCCGTGATCTCGACCGTGTCACCGGCGGTGCTCTCAGCGGCGTTGGCGGCAGTGGCTCCGGTCCCGCGGCTGCACTGAAGCGAGGATACGGCCGGCCGCAGCGCCGAGACCGAGAGGAACTCGAGCATCGCCAGCACGCGGCGGCCCACCTGTCCGGTCTGGACATCATGGCGCCCGCACGCGGAGAGGTGAACTCCAGCGTCGCCCAGCAGGAGCTGCTCGAGCTGCCCCTTGGACTCCAACAGCACCTGTCCGGCCGCGGGCGTATTGCGCGGGAACGGGTTCGCGCCTTTCGCCCTGAAGATCGAGGTGTTTTCGAGCGCCACCCAGCCGTCGAGGACCGGCTTCGGATCGATCAGCGGCGCTCCCGCGCCGGCCGGGCGGATCTGGAAGAGCATGTGCGGCCCGGGGGCGCTGAGCGATCCCTGAGCGCTCGTGGCAGGCCCGACGTGACCAAGGACGGTCCCCGCGAGGACCTGGACACCGGCACTCAGGGGGTGCAGGTAAACGTCCTCAGAGCTCAGGTGGAGCACCCGCGGCGCATGACGGATTGGAACCCCGCCCGGGTGGGGGGGGTTCCAATCCCCTCCCGCCCCCGCCGCGGGCACTTCCAGGCCGGTGCCCGCTCCCAGCTGAAGACCGGCGCCGGCGGCGCCTTCAGATAGTGGCGCGCGGGATTGCGTGCCCGCGCTGGCCGGGGCCAGAGGAGCCGGTTCGCCCGAGGGGCCCGCCTGCTGGGCCCGCGGGCTGGCGGCACCATGGGCGTGTGGCACCAGTACCGGGTACAGCTTCGCCACGCTGCCGAGCTCGGCATAGGTGTAGGTGTTGCCGTAGGAGTCGCGCAGCGATACGTACCGCCCCAGCGAGGGCGTGTGGCCAAATCCGAGGATCTGCCCGTCCGCTACCGCGATCACGGGCGCGCCCTGCTGGGAGTAGATCGTGGTCCCGACAACGGTCTGGAAGCCGTCTGAGAAGTGCGATGGCGCGTGCACGGGGAAGCGCGCCTGGGTCAACCCGGTGATCGCCCCGAGCAAGTTGGGCGGGGTGCCGCCGAGCAGCTGTGCGCGCAGCAGCACCGAGGCGACGTATGCCTGCGAGTGGTTATACGAGTACACAGCGCCGCGAATATCGGTATCACCGCCGGCCGTCTTCAAGTACCTCGCGGCAGCGAAGATCGCGTCGGCCGGGTTATAGGGATCCTTGAAGCCGTCGCCGTTGGCGTCGACGCCGTAGGTTTCCCACGAGGAGGGCAGGAACTGCATCCAGCCCTCGGCGCCGGCGCTGGAGACGCTGAGGTCGCGGCCATAGTCGGTCTCGACCTCGTTGATCGCCGCGAGCACCTGCCAGGGGATCCCGTAAGCGCTGCCAGCGGCCTGGAAGATCGGCAGCAGGAACGGTGGAATCCGGAAGCTTTCAATGTAGAAGCCGGGGACGCCCGAGATCGGCGATCCGAACGTGAGCGGCAGCGGCGGGGTCAAAGCCGATGGTGCCGGTGCAGGGTGTAACGCTCGAGCGGTGGATGGGGACGATCCTCCACTGGGTTCGGGCTGCCCGCTGCCGGCGGGCGTTTGAGCTTTGACGTGCGCATGGGAAGCCTTGGGCGGGCTGCCAGCTGTGCTGCCCTGCGCGTGCTGGGCCTGCACCTGCGGTGTCGTCAGCACTTCCGGCGCACTCTGTCCGGCCGGAGTTGCTGCCGGTGCCGGTGCGGCGGCTTCGCCCGCCGGGGGAGCCACCGGCGTCGCAGGGGCTGGCGGCACGGGAGTGGATGTCGTTTGCGCTGGTGGGCTCGCCGTCGTCGTTACGCTCTGTCCGGCGGCGGGCGCCACCGCCGGCGCGGCCAGCGCGAGCGCGGCCAGACCTGTAAGCAACGGATGGATGAGGCGTCTTAGCGGGATCATCTCATCGCTCACTCAGTTGCCCAGCAGGTAGTTGAGCAGCATCCCACTCGCGCCGGAGGAGCTTTCGGCCGAGGGCGTGTAGTAGGTGGTGGCGCCGCTCGCCCCACCCACCGGTTTCGTGGTGGACGTGGCCCCGCCTTCGGGGCCCAGGCCCGAGAGCGCGCCGGCGCCTTCTCCGAGCGTCGGCACGGAGCCCGGATATTTTGCAATCGCCTGCGCGGGAGTCGCGCCTTGCAAGACCGCGAGCGTGCGGTCCATCACGAGGCTGGTGGAGCTGCCAGCGGTTTTCGCGGGGGTGGCGGCGCCTTCCGTTTTGACGAAGTTGGCGCCGCACCCGCCCTGGGGAACCACTTTGTAGCCGACGCAGTTCTTGGCGATGATCTCGGCGCGCAGGAAGTGGCCGAGCGAGTCGTACCCGTTCAGGCCGCCACCGCTCAGGAAGAGCGCATCGAGCAGACGCTCCAGCCCACCGGTGGAGCGCAGGCTGGAGAGCAGTTCCGAGAAGTTGCCCGCAAACGGCTTGGCAGCGCCGCCCAGCGACTGCAGCCGTGCGAGCAGCGGCTGGGTGGCGGCGATCGCGGGCCCAGAGGTCTTCGCGGTGCTGCCGAGACTCTTGAAGAACGTGCCGGAGCTGTTCGAGAACGCCTTCAGGTGGGTGAAGGCGTTGTTGATCCCGGGCGCCGCCACCTCGAGGTTGGCAAACGTCGGGGTCGTCTGGCCGGCGAACTGGGCGATACGTTCCATCGCCGGTCCGAGCTCGCGCAGGAACGCGGGGAAGTCCGCGAAGTTGCGGGCGAGCGCGCCGCGCTGCTGGGCGGTGGCGCGCGCGACCGTGTTGCTCTGCACGATGAAGTCGGCAACGCGGTTGCGGACGGCGGCGAACGGCTGGAGCGCCCTGTCTGAGTCGACCGCGAGTTTCGCCAGGATCTTGTTCTCGCCGGCAAAGATCGCGAGCACCTTGTCGAATTCGCGCAGCGCCGGGTCGGCGCGGTGGATGATGGCTCTCAGGTCGCTCCCCCGGCCCGCCAGGCCCGCGCCGAGCTCGTTGATGATGATCGTAAAACGTTCAGCCTCGGGCCGGCGCGTGATGTCTTGCAGCAGGTCGACGTCGACGGGGCTCGAGGTGTTCTTGACTGGAAGCAGGTACTCCCCTGCGCCTTCCCGCCCAGATGGGATCTTCTGAAGCGCCGGCGGCGGCTGGGTATCCGCGGGTCGGGGTTGGGTCGGCAGGCAATTGACGAACTTCTCGCCGATCAGCGCCTCCGGTTCGATCGTGCAGCTGGCATCGGCGAGAAAGTTCTGAAAACCAGGGGTTTCGATGTTCATCACGACCGCCGCCTGTGCCTGCGGCGTGGGAACGACAGTCCCCACGGTCCCGACCTTCACGCCGTCGATCTTCACGTTCTCACCCGAGATGATGTTGCCGGCGTCATCGAAGATCGCGCGCACGGTGTAGGAGCCGTTCGAGCCGCCCGCCGAGGTAGCGAGCAGCACGACCGCCACCAGCGCAGCCACGCAGAGGGCGCCTGCGATTGCAGCCGCGCCTTTCCTCCACCCGACAGTCTGCGTCCTCAACCCGATCCTTCCTTGCGGTTCAACTACGCGAAGGGCGGCCCCATCGTATCGATGGGGCCGCCCGTCTTACTTGCGCTTCGGCCGGACTCACGTCTCCCTAGACGTCAGCTCGCCGCTTCTCCGGCTACTTCTTGGGGCACGGCGCCTTGTACGAGGCTTCCGCCTTTTCGCCCGGTTCCTTGGGGTTGTTGACATTCCCGAATTCCATCACCGACTTCAGCGGGAAGCCACCCTTCGGGCACTTCTTGGGCACGGTGATGTAGTAGACCGTCTTCTTGCCCTTCTTGTACGCAGCGCCGACCTGCACGTTGATCTGTTTCACCGATGCGTCGAGCGCCCCGGGCACCGATTCGACCAGCGGCACTTCAGCGAGGACGGTCGGGCCGAACGGCGGTGAGGAGTTGACGACGTGACCCTTCGAGATGACTTCGATCGAGACCGGCGAATGGCCGGCCGCGTAGAACTCCAGGTTGCCGCCGGGGGCGAAGAACGGTTCTACCGTCACCGTCTCGGGCACTTTCGTTTCGCCGAAGCTGACGACGCCGGTCGCCGAACCCACCGGGCCGGCTTTCGATGCCTTCGGGCACACACTGGGCCCACTGGCCAGAAGTGCGCTTTCCGCGCAGGTGGAAAATCCCTGCGGGTGCAGTTTCGCGCTGGCCGGCCCATAGAATTTGACCCCGATCAGCGGCGCCGGGAAGCCACCGTATTCGGTCCCCGAGATCGTGTATTCGGCCTTCAGCGCGGCGCCCGCGCCAAGGATGTTACCCGTGTGCGGGAAGCCCGGGATCGGCACGGCCTTTGCTTTCAGCGTGATCGTCGGCGCCGCTGACGCTGTGGCCGACAGGCCAAGGGCGGCAAGGCCGAGCACGGCCAGACAGGTGGAAATTCTGCGCATCACTCTCTCCTCTATTTTGATGGACAGATCCGCCTCGATCCGGGTAGCTCCGGAACCATGCCGGTCCGGCGACTCGAGATCTCCGGCTTACCCCGCCGGAGAACAATGGCGATCTCTAGCGCAACCATATCCTTCGTGGCCGGTCGCTTCAAGCCCGAAGGCGCGGGCGGGCAATGGCTTGCAGGGCAAGCGCCCTTCTGCCTGGCTGTGCGGCCAGCCAAAGCGGGCAATCCTGGTCCAAATGCTCCCACCTCACGGAACTCTCAGGCTCAGCCCGAGGGTTATCTCTGGGTTGAAGGGCAACACGGGGCGAGCGCTTGGAGCTAGGACAGCTCCAGCTCATCGCCAGCGAAGCGCACCCCGACCGGCTCGAGGATCACCTGTCGCGGTCCCTCCTCCACGTGCCCCGCGAGCATAGCCCGCAGCCCGAGGCCGCCTGCCAGCTCGAGGAGCCGCTCGCCCGCGCCGGGGGCACAGTACAGCGCGAAGCCGGCGCCCATGTTGAACGTCGAGTAGGCCGCATGCGGCTCCAGGCCGGCCTGCTCCACGAGGAACTCGAGCACCGCCGGGACCGGCGGCAGCCGCTCGATCCGGTAGGTGAGCTCGCGCGGGGGGCGCATCAGCTTCAGCAAACCATGGCCGGTGATGTGACTGAGGTAGCTGACCGGCAGCTGTGCCTCCAGGGCGGCGGCGATGAGCGGCACATACATCAGCGACGGCGCGAGCAGCGCCTCGCCGAAGCTCGTCCCATCTCCCAGCGCGGTCGCGTAGCCGCCGGGCAGCCGCCCCGCGATCAGCCGCGCCAGCGAGGCTCCGTTGGCGTGCAGGCCGCTGGAGGAAACGAGCACGATCTCATCGCCCGGCGCGAGCTGCTCGCCGAGGATCGGCGTGGCGCCCACGGGCAGCACGCCGACCGCGGCGCCTGCCAGCTCGATGTCGCGCTCGTCGAGCAGGCCGGGCAGCGAAGGCGACTCGCCCCCGCCCCATGCACAACCAGCGTCTGTGCAGGCACGGCGCCAGCCCTCGAGCAGCGCCGCCGAGCGGTCAGCCTCCGCGTACCACTCGGACGCGCCGGTGGCGAAGTAGGCATTGACGACGAGCGGCAGCGCGCCGACGCAACACAGGTCGTTGACGATCGCCGCGACCGTGTCGTACGCGACCTCAGCGAAGCGGTTGACACCTTGCTCCTCGAGCACCTGGCGCGCGATGATCGACTTCGTGCCGAGCCCCTCTACGACGAACGCGAGCGTTCGCCCGTCCAGCTCGAACACGAACGCCGGCTCGCCGCGGGATGCGTCGAGCGCGCGGGCTCCGTGCGCGGCGAGCAGCGGAGAGGTGGACAGGGCCTTGGCCATCGCCAGGCGCTTGCCCGCGTCGAGCTCCTCGTAGTCCACTCCGGCCGCACGGTAGCTCGCACCTCGATCGCTCATCGGCGATGATCCTAACCCAGCCCATTGCCGCAACCGAGGAGAACCGATGGACTTCGAGCCGAGCAAACGCTGTTCCGAGTTCAAGGAACGCCTGAGCGCGTTCCTGGACGAGCACATCCATCCGGCGGAGGCGGTCTACGAGCGCCAGTTGCGCGAGTCCGGCGATCCGCACCACCAGCCGGCGATCATGGAGGAACTGAAGGTGCGCGCCCGCGAGGCGGGGCTGTGGAACATGTTCCTGCCCGACGAGGAGTATGGGGCGGGACTGTCCAACAGCGACTACGCGCCGCTGGCGGAGATGCTCGGCCGCTCTCCCATCGCCTCGGAGGCGTGCAACTGTTCCGCCCCGGACACCGGGAACATGGAGGTGCTGCACCAGTTCGGCACGCCCGAGCAGAAGGACCGCTGGCTGGCGCCGCTGCTGGACGGCGAGATCCGCTCGGCGTTCGCCATGACTGAGCCCGAGGTCGCGAGCTCGGACGCGAGAAACATCCAACTGCGGATCGAGCGTGACGGCGAGGACTACGTGCTCAACGGTTTGAAGTGGTGGACCTCGAATGCGCTTCATCCACACTGCCGGATCATGATCGTGATGGGCAAGACCGATCCGGACGGTCCGACCTATAAACAGCAGAGCCAGATCCTCGTTCCGATCGACACTCCCGGCGTGAGGATCGTCCGCGGCCTGCCCGTATTCGGCTACCAAGACCAGGAGGGCCACGCCGAAGTGCAGTTCACCGGCGTGCGCGTGCCCGCGAGCAACCTGATCGCAGGCGAGGGCGACGGCTTCATGATCGCCCAAGCGCGTCTCGGCCCCGGGCGCATCCACCACTGCATGCGCGCCATCGGCGCCGCCGAGCGGGCGCTGGAGGCGATGTGCGCGCGGGCCGTTTCACGCGTCACTTTCGGAGCGCCGGTCGCCACCCGCGGCAACGTGCTGGACTGGATCGCCGAGTCGCGGATCGAAATCGAGATGGCGCGCTTGCTGACACTGAAGGCCGCCTGGCTGATGGACACCGTCGGCAACCGCCACGCCCGCACCGAGATCGCAGCGATCAAGGTCGCCGCGCCGAACGTCGCCCTGAAGGTCATCGACCGCGCGATCCAGGTCCACGGCGGCGGCGGCGTCTCCGATGACTTCCATCTCGCCTGGGCCTATGCGCATCTGCGCACGCTGCGCCTCGCCGACGGGCCCGACGAGGTCCACAAGCTCTCGATCGCCCGGCGCGAGCTCGCGCCCTACATCCCGCGCGAGGAGTAAGCGGCTCAAGCGCGGCTCGCCGCCTTCCTCCGGGCCGGGAGAATCAGGTGCGCTCTTGGAGGGCCGCTGAAGCGGAGACCCCGGTGGGTTGGTCGATCACCCTCACGAGAGCCTGCACGACCCCCGGGTCGAACTGGCCGCCGGAGTTGCCGGTCAGCTCGGCGACGGCGGCCCGGAAAGGCATCGCCTGGCGGTAGGAGCGGGTCGTGGTCATCGCGTTGAACGCGTCGCAGGCCGAGACGATGCGAGCCTCCAGCGGGATGTCCTCACCGCTGAGACCATCGGGATAGCCCTGGCCGTCCCAGCGCTCATGCGAGGAGCGGACGATCTCGCCGACCTCACGCATGAAGCCACCGACCCGCTCGAGCATCTTCTGGCCTTCGAGCGTGTGCGTCTTGATGATTGCCCACTCGCGATCGTCGAGCTTTCCGGGCTTGTTGATGATCTCCTTCGGCACCGCGATCTTGCCGACGTCGTGCAGCAGGGCGGCGAACTCGACGTTACGCCGTTCATCGGCGTTCAGCCCCAGCTGCCCGGCGACATCGAGCGCTAGGCGCACCACGCCCTTGCAGTGCTCGCCGGTGTAGGTGTCATCAGCCTCGATCACGTCGCCGAGCAGCAGCGCGGTCCCCTGGTATGCGTCGTTGAGCTCGACCAGCTGCTCCAAGCGGGCACGGCGCTCCTTGGAGAACTGCCACAGAACCCCGAACAGCGGTGCGATCAACAGCACCGACCATTGGCTCTGCACCGGAGACGTGGCGAACGCCACGGCCAGCCCGAGCGGGGACAGCGCCAGATCGATGGCATAGACCTGGCGAACCTCAGCGACGAGCTCGCGCAGCGTGATGTCGTGCAGCAGGCCCTCCCGCACAGCGTTTGCGGCGAAGTCACAGACGAACTGCGCGCCCAGCGCAAGCAGCAGGATGCCCCAGTGCCCGTTCGGATAACGATCGTGTGCGAGCAGCAACACGACCGCCGGCCCCAAAGCGAACCAGCAGTTGCCGGGCACCATCAAGAGCCGGCTGGGCGACTCGTGCCCTCTGAGGATCAGCGGCACCATCCCGAGTGCAAGCGCCAGCGCCACCAGGAGCGGCACGAGCGAGACCGGCACGGCGAACAGCATCGGCACGAACACGGCCTGTGTCGGCACAGTAAAGCCCCTGCCCCTGCCGATATCGAACCGCACATGACCAGCCACCGCGATGCCCAGCACATACAGCGCGGCGATCGGCAGCGAAAAGCTCTCCCCCCCGCCGCCGATCACGGCAAGGGCAAGCGCAACGACGATGAAGCCGGCACCGACGAGCAACTCCTCCCGGCGCTCGTCGGCGAGCATTCGCTGCGCGCGGGCGGCGAATGACGCGCGGGCGCGCTCGGATTCTGTGTAGCCGTGAGCAGACATACCCTCCACGCCTATCGTCACTCCAGCACCGAAAGTAGAGCAATGGAAGCCATCCGCCATCTTCATCAGCGAGTAATTCCTATCACTGGAACAATCGTGGGCTCGATCGGCTGATCGCTACAACACCTGTCCACACCCCTTCCCTCGAGCTCGCCTGTGCTTCATGCTTGCCGATCTGATCTGCAACCAAGACTGAAAAAGGCAAACTCACCGCGAGGTGGGGACGCAAAGCCAGGGGTCTCGAACACGAGATAGCTCAGCCGCCAGGAAATGCACGGAGGCTGCTTGTGTTCTCATATTCGTCTCGTCCCAGATCCGGCAGGGTGCCGCGCTGGGCACCGCGACCAAGCTTGTCGCTGTGCCTCTCCAGCGTGCTCGCCGGCCTCACAGTCATCGCTCTGCCCGCCGCCTCAGCACAGGCCGCGCCGGCAAGCGCCACATGCCCCACCCCTGCGCTGAGCCAGCCGTTCCTCAAATGGGGAGACTCGAGCACTTACGAGCTCGTGACCGGCGGCTCCTTCGAGGGCTCACTCTCAGGATGGACGCTCAGCGGGGGCGCCCAGAAGGTCGCCGGAAGCGAGTCCTATGGCGCGACCGGCGCGGTCGGCTCGTCATCGCTGGGCCTGCCTCCTGGAGCCTCGGCACAGTCACCCTTCACCTGCGTCGAAAAGAGCTATAAGACGTTCCGCTTCTTCGCCCGCAACTCCGGGGCAGCGTCCAGGGTCCTCGTCCAGGTCACCTATCAAACTCCGATTGGACCCGTGTCGGTCCCCGTGGGAACCGTCACGTTGACTAACGGCTGGCAGCCAACACCGGCGATGCCCACCGGCGCACAGCTGGCCGGAAACCTGTTGGGCGGTACAGCGCAGATGGCACTCACCTTCACAGCCGTCACCGGAACTTCGGCGATCGACGATGTCTTCGTCGACCCGCGCATGCGCTAGCCAGCACTGAGGAACGCCTCGGATCTCTCTGTGGGCCGCGCCCGTTAGTACGGCGGGCGGGCCCCACGGTACCCTTCGCCCTGCCCACGTGAGCGATCTAGGGTTCCAAGCCACGCTGCTCTACCCGTGCCTGCTCGCGTTGCTCTGCACCGGCGCCGGGCTGCTCGTCGACCGCCTGAGCGGCCGCAACCTTCACGCAATGCTGCTGCCGGCCGCGGGCGCGGCCGCGCTGATCGCCGTCTCTCAGCTCACGACCTACTCCGTCTTCGCGGCTCAGGTCACGCCCTACCTGCTGGCTTTACTGGCCGCCGCCGGCTTCGCGCTCGGATGGCAGCGAGTAAGGACGTTCGCGCAGCGATGGCGACGATGCGCCTGGCAACTGGCCGTACCGGTTCTCGCCTTCCTCGCCGCACTGGCTCCCGTCCTGTTCGCCGGCCGTCCCTCGTTCTCCTCATACGGTGTCCTGACCGACTCGGCCTTCCACATGCTGGGGGCCGACTTCCTGATCCATCACGGCCAGGATTACTCTCACCTGGACCTGCGCAACTCCTACGGCCAGTACATCAACTCCTACTACAACGCCAGCTATCCCTCAGGCGCCGACACCCTGTTTGGGGGCAGCGCCTTGCTCTCTGGTGTTCCTCTGATCTGGGCCTTCCAGCCGTTCAACGCATTCATGCTCGCCATCGCCGCCGGCCCAGCCTGGGTGCTCGCGCGCCACGTCGGGCTGCACGGCACGCTCGCTGCGCTGGCCGCGCTGAGCATCACGCTGCCCGCTCTCGTCTACGGCTACGAGCTGATCGCATCGGTCAAGGAGATCACCGCCCTGGCGATGATCCTCACGCTCGGCGCGCTCGTCACCCTGCACGCGCGCTGGCTGGGAGGCCCTCCCTTCGCCGCCATGCCGTTCGCGCTCGTGTCCGGCGCCGGCGTCTCGGCGCTCGGGGTGGCGTTCGGCGCATGGGTGCTCGCCGCGATCCTCGTGCTCGCCGTGATCGTGATCGGCCAGATCACGGCGAGCCGCCAGAGCGCACACCAGCCCCTCCTGCTGATCGCAGTTGGTGGGGTTATAGGTCTAATCGCCGCACTCAATACATGGACCGACGTTTCAGGGTCACTGAAGGTGGCGCAGAACATCGCAACGACCACCAACCCGGGCAACCTGCAAAAACCGCTCCGGACCGTGCAGATCCTCGGGACCTGGCTGGTGGGCAGCTACAAGCACGTCCCCACCGCCGGCCTGCATACGCTCTCCTATGTACTCGCCGCCGTCGCATTCCTCGCAGCCGTGCTCGGCGCCCTCTATCTGCTGTACACGCGGCGCTACGCGCTGGCGGGCTGGATCGCGCTGACGCTCGCCGTGGCCCTTGCGCTAACTGCGTACGGGACGACCTGGGCCACCGGCAAGACCCTGATGCTCACCTCGCCGGTGATCCTGCTGCTGGCATGGGCCGGCGTAGCCGCCCTGCGAGCTCGCACCGCGCTTGAGCCAATACTCCGGCCGGCAGCGCTGCTACTGGCGGCCGGGCTCCTCGGCGGCGTCGCCGCATCCGACGCGATGCAGTACCACGCTTCCAACCTCGCACCCACCGCGCGTTATCAGGAGCTGTCACGGATCGGCTCCCGCTTCGCGGGGCGGGGACCGGCCCTCTTCACCGACTACGACGAATACGCGCTGTACTCGCTGCGCGCCCTGGATGTCGGCGGCCCGGACTTCATGATCCCGCCTGCTGCGATTGTGCTGCCCCACGGCCTGCCGGTCGACCTCAACCGGATCGCGCCCACGGCGCTGCGCTCCTACCCGCTGATCGTCACCCGCCGCAACCCCGCCGCCGTCCGGCCGCCGTCCGCCTACTCCCTGCTGTGGCAGGGCACCTACTACCAGGTCTGGGGTCGTCACCCCAACACACCGGCAGCGCTCGCCCACCTCGGACTGTCACCCGCCCAGCCCGTCCAATGCGCCCGCGTGGAAAGCCTCGCGCAACTGGCCAAATCGCACAATGCACAGCTGGTTAGCGCCAGTCCACCGGAGCTCGTGCACACCGGCGTAGCGAGCGCCCTGCACCCCGGCTGGGCGAACACGCGGCTCGGGCTCCTGATGGCACGATCAGGCCATCTGGAGAGCACGTTCGCCCTCCCGCGCGCCGGGGAGTGGGAGGTGTGGCTCCAGGGAGAGATTATGCCGGCCGTGCACGTCAGCGTCGACGGCCATCCGCTCGCTCAGGTCAGCGCCCAGCTCACCGGCGTCGCCTCCGACCCCGACACGATGGCGCCACTGCCCGTCCGTCTCCCCGCGGGGCGCCATCGCCTGAGCATCACCCGCGCTCACTCTAGTCCGCTGGCTCCTGGCGACGGCGGCTCGGCGATCCTCGACGCCATCTTCCTCACCCCCGCGGGCACCAGCGAGGAGGCGATGCTGCACGTCACTCCTGCTGCCCAGTGGCGCTCGCTCTGCGGACACCGCTTCGAGTGGATCGAGGTCGCCGGCGCTCCACCGCCCGCGCCCGACCCCGTATCCGTCTCGATCGACCGCCTGCACCCCGGACCACGGGTCCCACGTGAATTCCTCGGGCTCTCCTTCGAGCTCTCCAGCGCCGGCCAGATCGCCGCGTACTCCGACCGCGGAGATTTCGCCACGCTCTTGCGCTCGCTCGGGCCGGGGATCCTCCGCCTGGGCGGCGCATCGGCCGACACGCGCGTGGCATGGACGGATCGCCTCACGCCGAGGCCTGCATGGGCCAGCAGGGTGCTCGACATCGCCGACCTGCGCAGGCTCGGAAGGCTCGCCGCCCGCAGCGGCTGGCGAGTACTGCTGACCATCAACCTCGCCCACTACGACCCGCACGCGGCATCCCGCGAGGCGGCGGCCGCCAAGCGGACGCTCGGACCGTGGCTGGCAGGAATCGAGGTGGGTAACGAGCCCGACTCCTACGGCCGTCACAACCTGCGCCCGCCGCCCTGGACGCCGTCCGCCTACCAGACGCAGGTGAGCGCCTACCGCCGGGCGATCGCCAGCAGAGCACCGGACATCCCCCTGGCCGGCCCCGGGGTATCCGGCTCGCGGGCCTTCCAGCGCTGGGGCCCGGCGGAGACACGCAGGCAGCATCCGGCGCTGCTGACCGGCCACCACTATCCGCTGCGCTGCAACACGATCCCCCCGCCCACGATCGAAGCGCTGCTGAGCAGGAGCACCCGCGAAAATGAGGCGCAGTCGCTGGCTCGCTTTGAGGCGGTCGCGCACGCAACCGCGACGCCGTTCCGCATGGATGAGACGAACACCGTCTCCTGCGGCGGCACAGCCGGCATCAGCAACACGTTCGCCTCGGCGCTGTGGGCGGTCGACTACACCGCTCATGCGATGACCGCCGGGCTCGCCGGTATCAACTTTCAAGGCAACCCCGCCAACTGCAACGGCTACTCACCCCTCTGCGCCACCTCGCCCGGGCGCCTGGCGGCGGGTGCACTGCGTGCTCAGCCCGAGTGGTACGCCCTGCTGCTGAGTAAAGAGCTCATCGGCGATCGCCCACTGCACCTCATCGCGTCCCCGACTCCGGCTAACGTCGACGTCATCGCACTCCTGAGCCCTCAGGGCAAGCTCCACATCGTGATCGTCGACGACGACCCTCCTTCAGCGCTGCCCATCACCATCAGATTGCACGTAGGACGCGGCTTTCAAGGCGCCACAGTTCTGCCGCTGACAGCGTCCGCGCCCAACGCTAGAGCAGGCGTCCGTTTGGGGGGCGCAGCCGTCACAGGCAACGGCTCCTGGCACGAGCCAGCACATCTGCAGAGCAGCCCAAACCGAGCTGGTGTGCTCACGCTGGATGTTCAGCCCAGCAGCGCCATGCTCGTTACGGTGGCGCCGAAATGACCAACCAGCGAACTCTCCAGGGCGCACTCGCAACGACGCTCGCAGCGATCGTCGTGCTCGCGGCCGCCGGACCCGTGAGCGCACGAGAGTTCGAGCACCAGCCCAAAGCCCGGGGACTCCCGATGCCGGCATACCCCTCGGCCAATGCGATCGCGGCAGCCGTGCGCTTTCTCGATACACGCGCGGGCAGAACCTCGTTCGCCGTGGTGGACAGCCGGGGACACATGCACGGCATACGGCTGTATGAGCGTTTCCAGACCGCCAGCGTCGTGAAGGTGATGATGCTCGTCGCCTACCTGCAAATGCTCAAGGCCCACCACCGTGGCCTGGACTCCGCCGGCACCTCCCTGCTGTACCCGATGATCCACATCTCCGACAACGAAGCCGCCTCGGCCGTGCTCGCGATCGTCGGCAACGCGGCGCTCGCGCGCGTAGGGCGAGAATCGGGCATGACGGCCTACGCGCCCGGCGCTGGCTGGTGGGCCTACACGCAGACCTCAGCCCCAGACCAGGCACGCTTCTTCCTCGCGCTCGATCGGCTCATCCCGCCCCGCTTCTATGGCTATGCCCGCTGGCTGCTATCGGGCATCGAGCCCTCCCAGAGCTGGGGCATCCCACCGGTCGCCCGGGGCGGGCCGCATCCTTGGCAGGTCTTCTTCAAGACGGGAGCGCTTCCCTCGGAGGGCCTGTTCAACGAGGTCGCCCGCCTGGAGCGGCCAGGCGTGACGATCACGATCGCGGTGTTTACCGACGGGGACCCGTCGATGAGCTATGGCGAGGAAACGATTCAGGGCGTCGCCGCCGCTCTGCTGGCGAGATCGCCTGGGGTTCGTTAACGATCCCCTACGCGAATGGCTTGGCGGTCATGAAGAAGATCGTAATCACGATCAGCGAGATCGTCACCAGCGTCCAACTCGTCACGGTAGACAGGGCGGCCGCGTAGCCTGCTTCGTCTCCGGCCTCGGAGGTCCCGGCGAGGCGTTCCTCGCCCCGGCGCAGGACGGTAGCCCCTAGCCCAGCGATCACCAGGAGCATGATGAACGGCACGACCACCCATACCTTCGACCAGAGGTGCGCGTCGCTGGCGAGGTAAATACCCGCAAGCAGCACGACGCCGATCGCCGGTCCGGTGATGCGCTTGCTGAACGCGATCTGCAGCCGGTGGAAGCTCGCCCTCTGGGCGAGTGGCGCCTTCGCATTTACGGCAAGGAACACCGGATAGGCGAACAGAGCCCCGAACGCCGTCACCACGGCGGTGATGTGGACCCAGAGCACCACGTCGTAGAAGCGGATCGTGGCGAGCACGTGCAGACTCTATCGAGGCGCTCGGCAGACAGGCGGTGAGCCGGAGCCCTCCGGCTCAGACATCTATGCAGCGTACCCCCGTCCGGCTTCAGGTGGTGCATTATCCGTGCTTGTAGTGCACAAGACGATAAGCCAAGCCAGCCTGAGCGGATGACTCCTGCGATCCCCGGCGCGGAGGCTCACCGGCACGGCAGGCGTGTCCACAGCCACCCGCACACAGGGCCCCATCGTCATCTCCGGCTCGGCCTGCGCCGCTCTGAGCCAGAGACGTGTGAGCACGATGATTCGCGCCACGACCACGCGCACGGTGTTGAGCACGGCCACTCTCACGGGCTCATCGACGACAGCATCAAGCGCTCTCGGCAGGGCATCCGTGCCGTCTCGCTTTCGCTCGCAGTCCTGGGGTTCACGGCCGCTGCTCAGACCGCCGTGTTCATCGCCAGCGGCAGTATCGCCCTGCTGGCCGACCTGATCCACAACTCCGGTGACGCTTTGACCGCCGTGCCGTTGGGGATAGCGTTTGCTCTGCACTCTCAAGTGGCCGAGCGCCGCGCGGGGCTGGCGGTGGTGGCCGCGATTTTCATCAGCGCGTGTGTGGCTGGCGTCGAGGCTGTGGGGCGACTGATCCACCCATCCACGCCCAGTCATCTACTCGTTCTCGCGCTGGCTGGGGCGATCGGGTATGCGGGGAACTTCATCGCGGCTCGTATACGCCTGAGCGCCGGGCGAAGGCTCGACAGTCCCGCGCTGATTGCTGACGGCCATCACGCCCGCGCCGACTCTTACGTCAGCCTCGCCGTGATCGCCTCCGCGATGGTCGTGGCGCTTGGAGCCCCGGTCGCCGATCCGCTGATCGGCCTGGGGATCGCGCTCATCATTCTGCGCATCACCTGGCAGTCATGGGGAACAGTGCGCGGAGACCACTCACACTGACGAGGCGACGGCCGCAGGCGCTCGCAGTAGACTGCCACCGGTTCCGGCGCTGGCGCCGGGCCGAGCGTAATGGCACAGATAGAACCCGAGCCTCCCTTTCACCTGCTGCTCGAGGCCGGCGAGACCGGCGTCGCGGCGACTGCGCTCAAACTGCTGATCTCCGACGAGGCGCACGAGCAGCAGATTCGCGGCTTGGCGCGGGAGGTGCTCGCGCAGCTCGACGGCCAACCGGACGAGCACGGCATCCTCACCGTCACGCTCAGCTCGCGTCAGATGAAGATCATGCACACGGCGCTACGCTCGCTCTACCGCGATCTGGGACGCGAGCAGGCCGGCGAGGTCAAGCGCCTGCGCACGATCCTCGAGAAGCTGCCGGACGAGCATGTGATGCGCGCGATCACCCTCGACTAGCAGCTTGCGAGGAGTTGGACCGTACGTTGCGCAAACCCTGCAAAAAGCGCGGCCAACAGCTCAGCTCACAGGCAGCGTGAGGCTGTGCGAGTGCGCGATCTCCTCGACCAGCCGCGCGCTCGCCACGTAGCGCGTAGCCCGTCCCCTCCCCTGCCGGCCGATCAGCCCGGCGTCGAGCAGCCGCCGCAAATCGTTGCTCGCAGTCGGCGCTGACACGTCCGCCTCCGCCGCGTAGCTTGCGCGGTCGGTCCCCTGGAAGAGGCTCTGCTCCAGCGCGATTACGAGCCTGTCGGGCCAGCCGCGCTGCTCAACCAACTGCTCCAGAAACGCCCAACGCGCTCCCGCGTCGGCGAGTTGGCGCAATCGCCGGCGTGCCTGCGCGACGTGCGCCTCGACGCTGAATCGCACGAACGGCATCGCGTCGCGGTCGGGCCGGTAGGTGCCTTCCTGGACCGCTCGAAGCGCGGCGTAGTAGGAGGCGGTGTTCTCGCCGAGGTATTCCTCGATCGTCACGAACTCGGGTGCTAGCAGCCCACCTCGGGCGAGGACGAGCGACTGGACGATGCGAGAGATGCGGCCGTTCCCATCCGAGAATGGGTGCACCGAGACGACATGCAGATGGGCCATCGCTGCCCGGACGGCCACATGCGCATCGGGGTCTCCGTCGGCGAGCCAGCCAGTCACCTCTGCCATGAGCGGCCGGACGTCCTCGGCGGGTAGGCCGATGTATGCGGGCGGACCTCCGCCGGGGCTTGTGACCTCGATCCCCTGCGTCCGGTACTGACCGGGACCCTTGTCCTTCTGGAAGTAACAGGCGTCGAAGTGCAGGTCGAGGACGACGCGCTGGCTCCACTCGAATTCCGGATCGCCAGCCAGGACCCCAACGTGATCCATCGCCCGCGCATAGGACGAAAGGGCCATCCGATCATCGTCCGTCCGGTCGGCACGCCCGGCGCCGCTCGCCACCGCGAGCCGCTCGTCCTGCGGGACCCTGAATCCCTCGATCTCGATCGAGCTCTCCGCCGAGGACGCCCGCCACTGCCGGCGCAGGCTGCCGAGCCAAGGGCCGGCGGCGCCGGCTTGGGCGCCGAGCTCGTTTCGGAGATCGTCGAAGGTCTTCAGCTGGGCCTCGAGGTCTGCATCGGGCTTTGGAGTGCGGTAGATCATGGTCCGTTCTCAATACGATTATACGTATATTCGACGCACCGATAAAAATCTTAAGCCCTGGCAGCGCGAACGCTGCCAAGACAGTGGCCGCGCGGACCCACTCGAGGTCTACAGGCGCATGGGCAAGACCACCACGGGCGACGAGCACCAAGGCTCGCTGGCATCAATGAGGGCACCACCCTGACCCCGCCACGCCAGCGTACGCAGTCAGTTCAGCCGATGACCCGAAATCCGCTTGCCAAAGCGGAGTTTGGGCGCTAGTGGAGACGGCGGGAATCGAACCCGCGTCCGCGATCGCGTGAGAATGGCTTCTACGAGCGTAGCCGGCGCTCTGATCTCGTCCCTCGCTAGCCTCGCCGGCCGGGTTGCGGGGGACCAGCCTCCTTAGATTTCCCTGGCTTGGCGGAGGCGGGCCTCACCGGGTGAGCCTGCTTTCTGATCCCGGCCTTCCCCGCCGCAGGCAAGCGGGGCCCGAGACCTCACTCACCTAGTGTTAGCTAGGCAGCGAGGGCGTACTCGTGAGAGTCCGCACTTATGTTTTTCCCGGGTGTTTTACGAGGCCGCCCGGGACCTCGACTCGCCACCATCCTCACGAGCCGACCACGTCGAAGCCTGTCGTCCCCGGGGATGTGTTGCTGACCTAGTGTAGCGCCGCACAAACCGTTCTTAGAGACAGGCGCAGAGAACAAAAGCGACGCGGTCCCGGGCCGCTTGAGGAACCCGCTCCGACTGACCCGAAGGCCCTTCGGTTTAGGTGGCGCGGCCTCACACCTCGGTGGCCTCGCTCTTTGCGGCTCGGTTCCGCGTCTGGATTCAAAGTAGCTCGGCCCTGGAGCGATTGCAACCCCT
>JBIOEX010000016.1:0-55777 GCA_044446485.1 Solirubrobacterales bacterium | reverse complement strand
GATCCACATCCCGCCGGGACCGCGCCTCGGCGAGAAGGTGCTCACCGCGAGCGAGCTCTCGAAGGGGTTCGGCGAGCGCCTTCTGATCGAGTCGCTGTCGTTCGATCTGCCTCGCGCCGGCATCGTCGGGGTCATCGGGGCCAACGGCGCCGGCAAGACGACCCTGTTCAGGATGATCACAGGCGTTGAGCAACCCGACAGCGGCAAGCTCGCGCTCGGCGACACCGTCCAGCTCGCCTACGTCGACCAGTCGCGCGACTCACTCAACCCCGAGAAGACCGTCTGGGAGGAGATCTCCGAAGGCTACGAGCACATCAAGGTCGGCGACCGCGAGGTCAACTCGCGCCAGTACACGGCGGGCTTCAACTTCAAGGGCTCCGACCAGCAGGCCCGCATCTCAAAGCTCTCCGGCGGCGAGCGCAACCGCGTGCACCTGGCCAAGCTGCTGCGCTCGGGCGGCAACCTGCTGCTGCTCGACGAGCCCACGAACGATCTCGACGTCGACACTTTGCGGGCGCTGGAGAACGCGCTGCTGGAATTTCCCGGCTGCGCGGTGGTGATCTCCCACGATCGCTGGTTCCTGAACCGCGTGGCCACCCACGTGCTGGCGTTCGAGGGCGACTCGCAGGTCACCTGGTTCGAGGGCAACTTCGACGCCTACGAGGAGCACCGCCACGCGGTTCTCGGCGCGGCTGCCGACCGCCCCCACCGGATCACCTACAAGCGCCTCGTCCGTGGCTGATTCCGATCCGCCCGGGCTAACGACGTTCGATCGCGACACGGCCGTACGGTTGGAGGAGTCCTCCGGCTCGGAGCGCCACTTCGCGGCCGATGTCTCCTCGGACTGGCGCGCCGGCCGCGGGCCGCACGGGGGCTATCTGGCGGCGATGCTGCTGCGCGCGCTCACCGAGACCGTCGCCGACCCCGCGCGGGCGCCGCGCTCCCTGACGATCCACTACGCCCGAGCACCCGATCCGGGTCCGGTGAGCATCCGCACGGTCCTCGAGCGCGAGGGACGTTCGCTGAGCACGCTCTCCGCGCGGATGGAGCAGGACGGCTCGCTCGTCGCGCTCGTACTCGCGGCGTTCTCGGTCCCCTGGTCAGCCCAGGAGATCGCCGAGCTTCCGATGCCCCAGGTTGCACCGCCCGATCCCGTGCGCGAGTCGGGCTCACTGCTCAACAAGCACGCCCCTCCATTCGTGCGCCACCTCGTGCTCCAGCCCCGCATGGGCGCAGTCCCCTTCACCGGCTCCGATCATCCGATGGAAATCGGCGGCTGGCTCGGGCTGCTCGAGCCGCGTCCGATCGACGCGCTGTCGCTGGCGTTTTTCAGCGACGCCCTCTTCTCGCCGCCGTTCATCCGTCTGACCGAGCCGGCCGCCACACCCACGATCGACCTCACCGTCCACTTCCGCACGCCGATGCCCCGCGAGGCAGACGCTGATCCCGGTGAGCTGTGCCTGGCGCGCTTCTCCTCCGGCCTCGTGCACGAGGGCTTCTTCGAGGAGGATGGCGTAATCTGGGCGGCCGACGGGGCGGTGCTGATCCAGTCGCGCCAGCTCGGAATCGTGCTGCCAATCACAAACAGATAGGAATCTGCACCATGGCTGACTACACAGCGAAGCGAATAGACGAGATGGAGGCTGGCTTCGGCGGGGGGTTCGTCAAGGCCAGGGCAGAGCTGGGCGTCAGCGCCTTTGGCCTGCAGGTGGTCCAACTGCCGCCGGACTACACCGACTATCCCGAGCACGATCACGCCGAGACTGGCCAGGAGGAGGTCTTCATGGCGCTCAGCGGCTCTGGCTGGATCGAGATCGAGGGAGAGCGCGTGGATCTCGACAGCGACACACTCGTGCGCGTCGGCCCGCAGACGCGGCGCAAGGTCTACGCGGGACCGCAGGGCCTGCGCATGATCGCGATCGGCGGCGCGCCCGGCGAGGCCTACAAGATCGTGCCGCTGACCGAGCTCGGCGCCGCGAGCTGAGCCTCAGCGGCTGAAGTTCGTCTCGCCGTCGAGGCGCTGGGCGGCGGCGGCGATCAGGCGCGCGCAGGCGTATACGTCGTCGAGCTGGACGAGCTCGACCGGCGAATGCATGTAGCGAATCGGGATCGATACCAACCCGGTGGGGACCCCCGCGCGGCTTGAGTGCACCGCGTCCGCGTCGGTTCCCGTGCTGCGCGCGGTGGCCTCGACCGTGAAGGGGATCTTCTCCTCCTCAGCCGTCTCGTGCAGCAGCTCGAACAGCCCCGGATGCAGCGTCGATCCGCGGCTGATCACCGGTCCCGAGCCGAGCTCGTGCTTGCCGATCTCCTTGACCTCCACCCCCGGCGCATCGGTGGCGTGGGTCACGTCAACGACGATCGCCGCATCCGGCTCGAGCGTATAGGCGCTCGTGCGCGATCCGCCAAACGTGATCTCCTCCTGCGCCACCGCCACCGCCTGAAGCTCCCACCCGGCGCCGCCAGCCTCTGCCACCAGCCGCGCCGCCTCGAGCGCCACGAACGAGCCCAGGCGGTTGTCCAGCGCGCGCGAGGTCAGCCGGCCATTGGGCAGCTGCACCGGGCCGGCGTCGATGACCGCCACATCGCCGATCCGCACGCGCTCACGCGCGTCGGCCCCATCCCGGGCGCCAATATCTATGTGCAGGTCGCGGATCTCCGCGACCTTCTTGCGGTCCTCCTCCTTCAACAGATGGATCGGCTTCTTGCCGACCACGCCCGTCACCGAACCCGAGCGTGTGTCGAGCACCACGCGCTGACCCACCAGGATCTGCGCATCCCAGCCGCCCACCGCCCCGAACCACAGGTAACCCTGATCGTCGATGTGCGTGACGATCAACCCGATCTCGTCGATGTGGCTCATCACCAGCAGCCGCGACGGCGGGTGGGCGGAATCCCCATCCTTGGCAGCCACACGCGCCAGCGGAGTGCCCACCACATCGGTGCTCACCTCGGCGAAGCCCTTCGCCGCCTCACGCCACACCGCCGCCGGGGCGGTCTCATAACCGGAGGGCCCGCGCGCGGCGAGCAGGTCCAGCAGCACCTTTGGAGCAGCACTCTTCGCGGCGCTCATGTCGAGAGGAGTCCCCGCAAAACGAACTGCAGAATACCCCCGTGGCGGAAGTACTCGGCCTCGCGCGGCGTGTCGATTCGCACGCGGGCGGCGAAGCCGATCGTCTCGCCGTCCTCACGCTCGGCGCGGACTGACACGTCGCGCCCCGACTCGCCGCCCTCGACGGCCGCGGCGATGCCCTCGATCGAGAAGATCTCCTCGCCGGTCAAGCCGAGCGAGGAGGGGCTCTCCCCATCGGGGAATTGCAGCGGCAGCACGCCCATGCCAATCAGGTTGGAGCGGTGGATGCGCTCGTAGCTCTGTGCGATCACAGCCCTCACGCCCAGCAGCTTCGTCCCCTTCGCCGCCCAATCCCGCGACGAGCCCGACCCATACTCCTTCCCCGCCAGCACAACCAGCTCCACACCCTCTCTCATGTAGCGCATCGCGGCGTCGTATATCGGCATCTGCTCGCCATCGGGCAGGTGTCGCGTTATCCCCCCCTCGGGGAGGGCAGGTCCTCCGCCAAGCATGTTGCGCAACCTGATGTTGGCGAAGGTGCCCCGCATCATCACCTCGTGGTTTCCGCGGCGCGATCCGTAGGAGTTGAAGTCCTTCGGCGCCACGCCCTGCTCCTGCAGGTAAGCGCCGGCCGGCCCGTCGCGCTTGATCGCCCCCGCCGGGGAGATGTGGTCGGTCGTCACGCTGTCACCCAGCAACGCCAGCACGTGCGCGCCCCCGATGTCCGCGACCGGCTGAGGCTCGGCCGGCATGTCCTGGAAATACGGCGGCAGGCGCACGTACGTCGAGTCCGCATCCCACGCAAACCGATCGCCCGTGGGCACCACGAGTGAGTTCCAGCGCTCGTCGCCCGCGAACACCTCCCCATAGCTCTTGCGGAACATGTCCGACTGCACCGCGTCGGAGATCGTCTCCGCGATCTCCTGCTCGGAGGGCCAGATGTCCCTGAGGTAGACGTCCTGTCCCTGCTCGTCCTGGCCCAGCGGCTCGCCCGCGATGTCCACATCCATCGTCCCCGCCAGCGCATAAGCCACGCACAGCGGCGGCGAGGCGAGGTAGTTCATCTTCACGTCCGGGTTGATCCGCCCCTCGAAATTGCGGTTGCCAGACAGCACCGACACGACGGCGAGGTCCGCCTCGTTGACCGCCTCTGAGATCTCCGGCGACAGCGGCCCAGAGTTGCCGATGCACGTCGTGCAGCCGTAGCCCACGAGGTTGAACCCCAGCTGCTCGAGCGGCTCGGTCAGACCTGCCCGGTCGAGATATTCCGTGACCACCTTCGACCCCGGAGCCAGCGAAGTCTTCACCCAAGGCTTGCGCTGCAGCCCCTTCGCCAGTGCGTTGCGCGCGAGGATGCCCGCGCCGATCATCACCGATGGGTTCGACGTGTTCGTGCAGCTCGTAATCGCTGCGATCACCACGTGCCCGTGGTCCAGCTCGAATGTCTCCCCGCCGGCTGTCACGCTCGTCGCCGTGCCGTTGTGCGGCAACACCGTCGCCGTGCGGTGAGTGGGGGGCTGGGACTGGGCGACGCTGCTCAACGGCGCGTGTCCCGGCGCGCCGTTGGCTGGCGGATCGCTCGACGGAAAGCTCTCGGCTGAGGCCTCGTCCTGGGCGTCGGCCTGGTCGCCATCGCTCGGCACGTAGTCGCGCAGCGCCTGCCTGAAGGAGCTCTGGGCTTCGCTCAATGCGACGCGATCCTGCGGGCGCTTCGGTCCGGCCAGACTCGGTTCGACCATGCCCAGGTCGAGCTCGATCTCATCGGAGAAGGCCGGCTGCTCGGAGTGCTCGTCGTGCCACAGCCCCTGCTCCTTGGCGTATGCCTCGGTGAGCGCGATCTGCTCGGAGGAGCGCCCAGACAGCTCGAGGTAACGCAGCGTCTCTGCGTCGATCGGGAAGATCGCGCAGGTCGATCCGAACTCCGGCGACATGTTCCCGATCGTCGCCCGGTCGGCGATCGGCAGGCCGGTCAGGCCGGCGCCGTAGAACTCGACGAACTTCCCCACCACACCGCGCTCGCGCAGCATCTGCGTGACCGTCAGCACCAAATCTGTCGCCGTAGCGCCCTCGGGCAGCTCACCGTGCAGCCTGAAGCCGAGCACCTGGGGGATCAGCATCGACATCGGCTGTCCGAGCATCGCCGCCTCGGCCTCGATCCCGCCCACGCCCCATCCCAGCACGCCGAGCCCGTTGATCATCGTCGTGTGCGAGTCGGTCCCCACCAGCGTGTCGGGGTACAGCTGCTCGGTCTGCTCGTTGTGGAAGACCACGCGCGCGAGGTACTCGAGGTTGACCTGGTGGACGATCCCCGTGTCCGGCGGGACCACGGCGAAGTCATCGAAGGCTCCCTGGCCCCAGCGCAGGAAGGAGTAGCGCTCCTTGTTTCGCTCGAACTCGCGCTCGGCGTTGAAGCGAAACGAGTCGCGGGTTCCGAAGGCGTCGACCTGGACCGAGTGATCGATCACGAGCTCTGCCGGCGCGAGCGGGTTGATCTTCTGCGGATCGCCACCCATCTCAGCCATCGCGTCGCGCATCGCGGCAAGGTCCACCACGGCAGGCACGCCCGTGAAGTCCTGCATCAATACACGCGCCGGCGTGAACGCGATCTCCTTGCTTGGCTGCGCCTTGGCGTCCCACGTGGCCAGCGCTTCAACGTCTTTGGCCGATACGGCCCCGTCTCCCTCGGTGCGCAGCAGGTTCTCCAGCAGCACCTTCAGCGAGAACGGCAGTCGCGCTACGTCAAAGCGCTCCTGCAGGGCATCCAGGCGGAAGATCTCATACTCGCGCCCGCCGGCCGCGAGCGTTTGCTTTGCGCCAAAGCTGTTCTGCGCCATTGCGCGCAGTTTCGCAGTTCAGCCAGAGGCTCGCGTGACGCGGCCCTTTCCCTGGCGCTTGGATCGCAGCAGCGCCTGATCGCAGGCCTCCAGCAGCTCATCGGTGCCCATCGGCGGCTGCCACTGAGCCACCCCGACAGAGGCCAAGACACCATTTCCACCGGCCGGGCCGGGCACGCCGCGAAGACGCTCGAGCGCCCTGGTGCCAGCGGCAGCAGCAGCCTCGATACCGGCGTTGGGCAGGATCACGACGAACTCGTCGCCGCCATAGCGCGCGACGCGGTCGAAAGCTCTGAACTCGCCCACCAGGGCCCTGACCACCTCACGCAGCGCCGCGTCGCCAGCGGGGTGCCCGTGGATGTCGTTGATTTCCTTGAAGTCGTCAAGGTCGATCAGCAGGCATGAAAGCGGGGTCCCGGTGCGCGTGGCGCGCCCGATCTCCTCGTCCAGGCGCCTGCGCATCGCGCGGTGGTTCAGGCTGCCGGTGACGGCGTCGGTGCCAGCCTCCGAGCGTGCCCTGACCAGCGCCAGGGCCGTGGCCCCCTGCTCGACCAGCATCCTGGCCGTCTCGACCGAAGCGGACTCATATATCTCAGAGACCCGGCGCACCAGCATGACGATCGCCTGCACCTCGGAGAGCGCGGCGACGGGCAGCAGCAGCACACAGCTCATTTCACCCGTGGTCGTCAAGCGGGGCACACTGGCGGCAAATTCCTCAGCACTGGCGGCGAGGAAGCTGCGACCGGTGCTCGCCACCCAGCTCACCCCCGGCGGGCGCTCTGCCCGGGGCGACAGGTAGCTCAGCCGCTCATCGCCATCGAACAGATAAACGTCGACGAGATCGCTGGCCTGCGCCGTGAGCGCCAGATGGTGCACGTGCACCTCCTCGGCCCCGGGGACCGTCAGCAGCTCCCTCGCCAGCGCGCGGAAGATCTGATCTGCATCGGTCGTGCCGTCAGCGATCGCCGTCAGACGGCGCATACCCGAAAGCAAGGCATCCGTGCCCATAGCAGCGTCCATCCCTGCAATTTAGGGCATATCACCGCCTGAATGTGACCGAAGTGCTCGCGGCCGAGCGAAGGGCCCCTTTCTGTGAGGGCCGGAAACCGACGCGGACTCCCACCTTCAAGCGGTGGTGGCGGTGCAGCGCCCGCAACCCGCCACGTGTGAGCGCCAGCTTGAACGTCACCGTGGCGGAGCGCTTGACGCGCCGGGAGGCTCCGCGCAGACCATTGCCCTTCACGGTGATCAGCCCGCCGCCCAAAGTCCTGAGCACGAGGATCAGCTTGTGGCCGCGAACGCGGCGGCTGAGGATCCGCACGCCGCAGCCGGATACGGAAATACGCGTGTTCTGTTTGATCACCGCGCCGTTCTGGGCGGTGATCGTGGTGGGCATGAGAAGCGGCTTCAGGCACAGATTCCCGATCGCGGTCAGCGCTGAATGTGGTCCGGTGGGCAGGTTGAGTTCGAAGCTCGAGACCGGCACATCCGGTATCGCCGCGAACGTCGAGGTCGTGATCCCCTTCGTGATTTTCGTGTTCCCAGTCAAGATCACCTTCACCCCATCCCCTTCGAGAACGAGGTCGAGATCGGGAAATGCTTGCCCTCCGTGCGAAACCAGGAACGCCGGCCCCGCAAGCTTGCCCGGCAAGACCGGCGTAACCGCGCTCGCCGTTCCGACTTCTGAGCCCAGCGGACGGCAGTTGATGGGATTGGCCGCAAACGTCGCTTCCGGGCAGGCTTTCTGGAGTGTCGTCAAGCGCGACGGCAGTTGCTTTGGCAGCTGCGCGAACACCGAGCGCATGTTGGCCTCGTGGGCCCCCTGACCCACGGTCACCCGCAGGCTGGCGCCGTTCAGTTTCGAGGTCTTCGCGCTCGTCCCCGCCTTGAAGGATGGCTTGAACGCCAGGGCACTGCAATTGCCAACCTGGAATGGGCTCGCCAGGCTCTGGCTGGCCCCGAGCGTCGAGGTCAGCACCGATTCTGTCGCCAGCGCCCCGCAGTTCGTCGGGTTGAAGAGGAAGTTTTTGCGGTTGACCGCGACGCTCACACTCTTCAGCCGCAGCGGCACGCCGCCCACGATCGTTGGAAGGCTGCTGGTTGCGATGACCCTTCCCGTGTGCTCATCGACGCCGATCGCCACCCGTGTGGTGACCTTGCCCAGGTCGAACGGGCCGGCCGCGGCCTCCACCGGGATCGACAGCCCGAACGGCGCCCCGTTATACGGACCGGTCATGAACACAGGACCCGAGAAGCCATACGGTTCGCCGCCAGCCCCGACAGCGACCGTGGCCACCCCGATCTGGCTGGCCGCGCCGCAGCTGCCGGCCTGCGCCTGCGGTTCGCCGCACAGCGTGACCGACGGGATCACCCCCACCAATCCAGCAGGCAGAACAGTTTTGACTCCAGACAGGTACTGCTGCCCGTCCGCCCGCCCCAAGTTGAACGTATACGACGTGTACGCGCCGGCGTTCGCTGAGCTGTTCTGCGTGCTCTGGCTGAGCACAAACGGGACCGGCGACGGGCAACCCGTGGTGGGAAAGGCGAATGACGGCGTGAACTGTTTGAGGATCCCTTCGCCCGAATAGGCGATGAAGTCGGAGTCGGTCTTGCTGGTGGCGCAGCTGAGCGGGTTGGCCAGCGGCGCCCGCACACCCGTGTTCAGTTCGAGGGTCGCGCTGCTGAACGGCAGCTGCGGCAGGTTGAACGGATGCGCCGGGCTGTTCACGACATCGACTTTCAGCCGCCCCGTGTTCGGGTCAGGGGTAATCGTCGCTTCGACCTTGACCTTCACGTCGTATTTGCTTTCGGCGACGATGTAGATCGAGTACGGGGGACTCGTGATCGGTGTGCCTTTCGGCGCCGCCAGGTATACGCCGCCGGCCAGCGATCCCGGAGGCAGATCGGTTTCGATGTTGACGCTGCCGACCCGCGAGCCTGCCGGGCACGCGGCCGCGATCTTGGTTTCGAAATGCACTAACGCGGGGGCGCATGCTTCTAGCCCATGCGCCGCCGACGGGTTGAGCGTCAGCCCTTCCGGGAACAGCGCGTGTCCGGAGGCGACATTGGCGGTGTTGATTTCCCCGGCACCTTCGTTCTGGGGGACGATCACGCTGGTGACCGCGCCGTCCGGCTGGTCGTAGCCGGATGCCTGCGGTTTGACCTCGGTGTTCAGCCCGGAGAACGGAACTGCTTTGCAGCCGTCGACGCCGACTGGCGGCACCGTCGGCGCGCTCGCGGTCTCGTGGCTCTGGTCTTCGAGTTCGAGGTACGACGTCGACTTTGTGTTCGGCCCGCATTCACTCGGCAGCGTCAGGAAGTTGCCTTTGCCGGCGTGTCCGTTGAAGAACAGCTTCGACTTCAGCGTCTGCAGCGGCGCTTTGATTTCGAGTGGCCCGACTTTCACGCCGACTTCGGGGGGAATGTTGTCGATTTCAAACCACTCGTGGAAATCGCCGGAGGCAATGCCGCGGGCTTCCAGCGCGGCTTCCTTCGCGTAGCTGACGTGGCCTTCGAGCAGCAGCAGCGTGTTTTCTACGAGCGGCGGGACGCCTTTCACTTCGACCCCGAACAGCAGCGGCAGCAGCGGGCGGCCGCTTTCGCCGTGTTCCGGTTCGGGGGCGAGGTTGTAGACGTTGCCTTCGAGCGTCAGGATCGAGTTCACCGGGGAGCCCACGAACGCTTCCAATTCGACGAAGCCGGCTTTCGTGAGGGGATTGCAGGTCCCGGCGTTGAATTCCGTGCGCGTGCAGGTGGGAAGCGTCTGCGGGTCAGCGGCAAGTCCGGGGGGGACGTCGACCCGGAGCTTTTTCAGCGTTTCGAGCGGCCGGCGGCTGCCTTCCGTACCGGTGTGCGCGACTTCGAAGCCCGTCAGCCCCCACGGCGGGTGCCCGGCTGCCTGTGTGTAGAACACGCTTCCCGGGCTCGTGTATTCGCAGCTTTTGACTTCGACCTGATTGCCGTTGCAGGTGCCGGCTTCCCATTTGGCGGGAGGGCCCCAGGCGCCGTACGCCGAAGCGGCCGCGAGCGCGAACAAGGCGATGCTTGCCAGCGTCCCCAGCGATGCCCTACGAGCAGCGTGCCTCATCCTCCACCCCTCTCCTCTCAATCCGGTGGCAGTCAGGGTTTCTCTACCCCGCCCGGGGCACTTCCAATCCTGGGCCGGCTACCGGAACGTCACCGTGCGGGTTGCCGCCGACTTCGCAGCTCCGTGCTTTTTGGGCACGAAGCCAACGCGCAGCCTCACCCGCAGCGGGCGTCCCCTGCTGCGGCCCCTGTTCGAGAGCGCCACCTTCAGCGTCGCGGTTTTCTCGGCCCTGCCCAGGTACCTGTAGGTCGTCCTGACGTTCGGTCCGCTGCCGCTTATGCGCCCCGCTTCGAAGGTCTGCACGGTGATGTAGGCCGTGTTGCCGACCGTCTTCTCCCCAACGATCCGCACGCCACAGCCCGTCACCCTCATCTTCGTGTTTTGTTTGACTTTGAACCCGTTCTGGCCGGTGATTTCGGTGGGCATCGAAAGCTGATTGGCACATACATTGCCGTTCGCCGTCACCGCGGAATGGGCGCCGATCGGAAGGTTCACGGTGATGCTCGAGACAGGCACATCGGGCAACGTCGCGAAATTCGTGCTGGTGATGCTGTTCTTGATATTCGTATTGCCCACCAGGATCACACGCACGCCGTCGGCTTCGAGCACCAGGTCCAGATCTGGGAACGCGGCATTGGCGTGCGACACGAGCACCGCCGGGCCTTTCATTTTGTCCGGCAGGACGGGAGTGTTCGCACGGACGCCGCCGACGAACGCACCGCTGGGACAGTTGTAGGGATTCGCTTCGAAGACCGCGGCAGGACACGCTTTTTGGAGTGTCGTCAAGCGAGAAGGGAGCTGCTTCGGCAGCTGCACGAGCACTGACTTGATATTCGTCTGGCCCGCCCCCTGATTGAGTGTCGTTTCCAAACTGGCTCCCAACGCTTTCGAGGTCTTGGCGCTGGTCGCCGACTTGAACGAGGGCTTGAGCGCGAGCGCATTGCAGTTGCCTACCTGAAACGGGCTCGACAGGCTCTGCGTCGCCCCCAGCGTCGAGGTCAATGCCGATTCGGTGGCGAACATGCTGCAGTTCGTGGGGTTGATCAAGTAGCCCTGCCGGTTGATGTTGAGGTTGATGTTCTTGACCCGCAGCGGGATCCCCTTGAAGATCGTTGGCAGCACGCTCGCGACAGCCACGCGGTTTGGATAGTTGGGTTCGACGTTGATCGTCGCCCGGGTCACGACATTGCCCAGGCTGAACGGACCGGCAACCGCCGGAACCACGATCGCCAGGCCGTACGGCGCGCCGTTGTAGGGTCCCGTTAGATAGACGAATCCCGGGAATTCGTATGGCGCCGAACCGGCGCCGGCCTTCACCGTCGCGACCCCTACCTGGCTGGCCACCGGGCATTCGCCAGTGGCGGCCTGCGGTTCGCCGCACAGCGGAACCCCAGCGATCTTGCCCACCAAGCCCGGCGCCAGCACGGTCTTGACCTTTTCGAGGTACTGCTGCCCGTCAGCCCGTTCGAGGTTGAAGGCGAACGACGTGTTAGCGCCGGCGTTCCCGGGGGCCAGGTTCGCCGTGCTCTGGCTCAACGAGAACGGCAGCGGCGAAGGGCAACCCGTGATCGTGAACGGACCCGCGCCCAGCACCGCCGGCTGGCCTGTGTAGGGCGAGAAGCTCGTTTCCGTCGTCCCCATCCCGCACGCCAGTGGGTTGGCCAGCACCGCCTTCGGGCCACCGGTGAAGCTCATGACCAGCTTGCTGAACGGCTGTTCGGGATTTTCGGCGAACGTCGCCGTCAGCCGGCCCGTCGTTTCGTTCGGCACGACCGAGCCCTTCAACCTCACCGATACGCCGTACCGCGCCGACTCGGCGTCGATGTACATCGTGTACGGCGGTCCCGCGATCGGTTCTGCTTCGCCTTTGGTGTTTTCGTTCTGACCCAGATACATGTTCCCTACCAGCGATCCTTCAGGAAGGTCGGGGACGTTCAACGCGACCGTGCCGATCTTCGACGCTTCCGGACACATGACTGGATTCTTCGTTTTGATGCCGATCTGTTTCGGCCTGCAAGCTTGCAGGCCGTTCGCAGCCGAGGGATTCAGCGTCAGGCCTTCGGGCAGCGTGACGCTCGCCGTCTTCAACTGCGACGAGTCAACGTGTTCCGGGTTCGGGTCGTGGGGCAGCCCCAGTTCGGTCGTCACGCCGTCGGGCTGGTCCTGCTGGGTGGTTTGCGGAGCGAGTGAGAACGTCGGCGCGAAGGGCACTGCCGTGAAGGGAGGAAGGCCATTGCATCCTTCGCTGCCGAGAGGGCCGGAATAGCCGATCTTTTCCGATGCGCCTTCGTAGGTTTCGACGTGCAGTGTGGTCGTTGTCTGCGGACCCGTGCCAGTGCAACTGCTCGGGAGCGTGAGGAAACCACCGGTGCCGATGTTGCCTTTGAAGGTAATGCGCGAACTTATGAGCCCAGGGGTGACGTTCTTGATTTCGTAGACGTCGTGATAGTCGGCCTTGCCTGTCCCCGCCGCTTCGGCTCCCCATTCGATGTGCCCCTCGAGGAAGGTATGCACATATGCCCCCGGGGCTCCCAAAACCGGTTCGAGACTGAGTGCGATACCGAAGTAGGAAGCCATGCCTTCCGGCTGTTCGAGGTTGTACATTTTGCCTTCGAGCACATAGTTTTTGAACACGCCTGGGGCTGGTTCGAGTACGACGTGAACGACGTTCGTGCCGATTTCGCTTCCCGGACAGGTAGGCGCTGTGAAAGCATGCAGACCAGGAGCGGGTTCTATTGGGGTGCCCGTGAAGTTTGCCACCGAGCACTTCGTGACCGCCTCGGGGTTCGTGGACTCACCGGGGCCCACATCGGTGCGTATGTTCTTGACGTTGCCTTCGGGCGCTTCGGCTGTAAAGGGGACCGTCTGTATGACGTGGTGTTTGATCGTGAAGTCCGTGACCCCCTGGGGCGGATGGCCGGCCGCCTGCGTGAAGATTTCCGAATGGTTTCCTTCTGTACTGGACGCGGTACATGTCGCTCCTTCCTGGCAGTTGGAGGCAAAGAGGCTTTCGATGCCGAACGCGGCCTGAGCGGCGGGCGCCGAGACGGCGAGAAGCGATCCTGCGAACAGCGCCAGCAGCGAGACACGAACATGCGACTTCATGCGGACCTCCCTATAGACCCCAGGATCTCTATACCCCGTCCTGACTCCCCATAACCTTGGAAGTTGCGGCACCTCTCTTGCAAATCGCACCTTACACCATGCAAGAGGCGGTTGTCTAGGGAGAAGCGTCCGGCAGCCAGCAGGCGGGGAGCGACACAGGTTCGCGGCGCGCGAAAGCGTCACCTGATCCGGCGTTTTCGCGATTGAGGCCGCAGTGTGGACGTCATACCGAGGATCCGCGCGAGCGCACGCTCGACCTCCGCTAGCTTCCCCGGCGGAAGCTCCCCCAACCTGCGCAACAGGCGCGAGCGCGCCACGCCTCGGACGGCTCCACAAATCGCTCGGCTCGGCCGGTCGACGCCCGCGGCGTCCGTGATCCCAGGACGCAACGCCGATGGCGGGAAAGAGCTCGACAGCGGCACCACGACGATTGGCTCCTGAGGCGACCCGGCGATGATCCGATCGGACGAGACGATGATCGCGGGGCGGTTCTTACCAGGCTCGCCGGGCCTTGCCGCGCCGAACGACACGAGCCACACCTCGCCGCGGCGTGGTTCAATCGACGCTGAGGCCATCCTCGAAGTCGATGCCATCTTCGAGGGTTGACTCCCAGAGGCGCATCTCCTCCAGCGCCGCCGGGTTCTGAGCGTCGGCCAAGCGAGCCTGTCGCTCGGACTCGAAGGCATCCTCCAGCTCCCGCTCTTGTGCTATCTCCGCCAGCAGCGCCGCCAGCGAGATGCCGCGGGCGCGCGCCTGCTCGGCAAGCAGGTCACGAGTGCCGCGCGCCACCCGAATCGTCGCCGTATCCGTCGCCATTGCAGCCATAGTATAGCGCCATCAGATAGCGCCATACGGGAGACGAGCTTTGGGTGGCTGCTCGCCGGGTCAGGTGTGGGGCGCTCAGTCGATCAGGCGTCTGCCGAGCTGCCAGATCGCCAGCCGCCACATCAGCACTGCGAATGCGAGCAGCACCGCCGCGTGGCCAAGATCCGCTGTCCCGAGGCCGCCGAGCGAGGCGTCGCGGACGAGCTGCACGCAGTGATACAGCGGGTTGACCTGCGCGACCTGGCGCACGCCGTCAGGCAGCGTAGAGACCGGGAAGAACGTGCCGGCGACGAGGAACATCGGTGTCAACACGGCGCTCGTGACGTAGTTGAAGTTGTCGATCGTCTTCGCCACCGCGGCGATCAGGACGCCGAACGCGGCGAAGCCGAAGCCCGTGAGGAAGCCGATGAACGGGACGAGCAACATGCCCGCGTTCGGTTCGAGCCCGAACAGCATCGCCACGAGCAGCGGCACGACGCCGTACACGCCCGCGCGCAGCGATATCCACAGCACCTCGGCGGTGATCAGCTCCTCGACATCCACCGGCGCCGCGAGAATCGCGTCGTAGGTGCGCTGGAACTGCCACCGCACGAAGGTGTTGAACATGCCCGGGAACGCCGAGGAGAACAGAACAGCAGTGGCGACCGTGCCGGTGCCGATGTACTCGATCGTCTTGACGTGCCCGATGGTTTTCAGCAGCGTCCCGAACCCAAGCCCGAACGCCAGCAGGTAAATCGTTGGCTGCATCACCGAGGAGAACGTCGTCGCCTTCCAGTAGCGCCCGAAGATCACCACATCGCGGCTCATCACGCCCGTGAGCGCGGCCGGTTCCAGGCGACCGACGCGCTTGGCCGGTTCGGCCGGCTCGGGGACCGCCGTCGTGCTCATTCGATCTCCTCGCCCGTCAGCGCGACGAATGCGTCCTCGAGGTTCGCCGGACGCCGGACACCCTCGGGCGCCTCGCCGTCCAATGACTCCGCGCGCATGATCGCCAGCGCCGGCCCTGAGCGGCGGCTCTGCCAGCCGTTGCGCGCGGCGATCTCGCTCGCCTCCGCCAGCTTCTCCGGCGGACCGTACACCTCGACGACCTGCTCCCCCGCGTATGTGCGCACGAGCTCAGCCGGCGTCCCCCGCGCGACGATCTTCCCGTGCGACATCACCGCCACCGTGTCAGCCAGGCGCTCGGCCTCCTCGATGTAATGCGTCGACATCAGCACCGTGACACCACTCGCGCGAAGCCCGTCGATCAGCGTCCACAGCTCCTGGCGCACCTGTGGGTCGAGACCGACCGTGGGCTCGTCGAGCAGCACCAGGCGCGGCTGGTGGATCAGTCCGCGCGCGACCAGCAGCCGGCGGCGCATCCCGCCCGAGAGCTCTCTGACAATCGTATCCGCTCGTCCCGTCAGGTTCGCCAGCGCCAGCGCCCGCTGCACTGCGCCACCACGCTCACTACCTGGCACGCGGTAGAGGCGTGCAAACACGGTCAGGATCTGCCGGCATGTCAGCTCGACGTCGAGGTTGTCGAGCTGCGGCACGACCCCCATCTCCATCCGCGCCTGCTTGGACTCGCGCGGAAGCTGGAAGCCGAGCACCTCGATCTCGCCGCTGTCGGCGAGCGCCTGGGCCGTCAGCATCCGCATCGTCGTCGACTTGCCCGCCCCGTTGGGCCCGAGCAGCCCAAAGCACACGCCGGCAGGAACCTCCAGGTCCAGACCATCAACGGCCGCGATCGAGCCAAAACTCTTGTGCACCCCGCGCAGTGAGATCGCGTGTTCATTCATCCCAGCTTTCGACCGGTCTATCTCGTTCTCCACGACCCTTACTTTATGGGCGGATGTCGATCTTCGAGGCGGTCGTCTCCAACGGGAGTCCATACACCGAGGCGAGGAGACAGGGCAAGCTTCAATAGGGATGCGAGGAAAAACCCCACAGATCGTCGCCCTCGGGGGCGGAGGCTTCTCGATGGAGCGAGACAGCTCGCTGCTCGACGACTACGTGCTGTCGCTGATCGACAGCCCACGCCCCCGCGTCTGCTTTCTGCCCACCGCCTCCGGCGACGCGGACCACTATGTCGTGCGCTTCTATCGCCGCTTCTCCCCCGGCTGTGAGGCCAGCCACGTATCGCTGTTTCGCCGCGACCAGGGCACAGGCGGGGTCGAGGACGACCTCGCGACCCATCTGCTGGCGCAGGATTTGATCTACGTCGGCGGCGGCAACGTCGTGAGCATGCTCGGCGCCTGGCGCGCGTATGGACTCGACGAGATCCTGCGCAAGGCGTGGCGCAAGGGCATCGTGTTGTGCGGGCCCTCGGCGGGCTCGCTGTGTTGGTTTGACGAGGCGCTCAGCGCGTTCCATGGCGCGCCTCGCAGCGTGCGGGGTCTCGGGCTGCTGCCGTACTCCAACTGCGTCCACTACGACGCCGAGCCAGAGCGGCGGGCGGAGTATCACCGCTTCGTCGGCGACGGCATGCGGGCGGGCTTCGCGGTGCAGGATGGCGTGGCGCCCCCCTTCCGCCGCACGCTACTGAAGTGGGTCGCCAGCCCACGACCCGGCGGATGCGCCTACCGCGTCGAGCACGCGGCCGACGGCGTGGTGGAGACTCCATTGAAGGTCTCCTACCTCGACGATGGCGGGACCGGTGGCGGGGTCGCGAGCTGGCCGGTCTCCGACCGGTCCGATGAGCCCGCCACCAAAGCTGCGACCGCGTCCCGCAGGCCGCGCAGGCGCAAGGTCCGCATACCCGCCGCGAAGGAGACCGACCGGCGGACGGTCTCCCCGGAGCCCGTCCCCGCGTGAGCGCCGGTGCAGACGTGCGCATGGAGGACAGGCTGATCTTCGCCATGGGTGGCGGGGGCTTCACGATGGAGCCGAACAACCCCCTGCTCGATGACTTCGTGCTGTCTCTCAGTGCGGCGAAAGAACCCCGGGTGCTGTTCCTGCCGACCGCTTCCGGCGACACCACGGCCCAGATCAACGCCTTCAAGGCTCGCTTCGCAGATCGCCTCTGCGTACCCGAATATCTCTCCCTGTTTCACCTGCGTAACTCCACTCGCACGCTGGCCGAGACCGTGCTCGCACAGGACATCATCTACGTAGGTGGTGGCTCGATGCGTAACCTGCTGGCGCTGTGGCAGGCGCACGGGCTCGACCGCCTGCTCTTGGAGGCGTGGCGTGCGGGGACGGTGCTCGCCGGTCTCAGCGCCGGAGCGATGTGCTGGTTTGAAGGCGGCGTCTCGCGCTCGAGCGGACCGCCTGAGGCCCTCGAGGGATTGGGGCTGCTAGAGGGCTCACTGACCGTCCACGCCGACGGTGAGCCCGAGCGCCTGCCGGTGTGGCTTGCAAGCGTGCGCGACGGCACGCTGCCCGGAGGCTGGGCGCTCGACGACGGCGTTGGTCTGCTGTTCGCCGGGCGGCGCCTGCAGCGCGTGGTCAGCTCACGCCCCGGCGCGGGCGCCCAGCGAGTCGACCAGGTGGCCGGCGAGCTCGTCCGCCACCGCCTGGAGCCCGAGCTCCTCGGAGATAGCCCACAGGGCGCGCTCGGGGGAATCGACGAGGCCGTGGAGGAACTGCGCCGTGAAAACCGGCTGCGCCGCGGCATCGCCGGCGAGGGGCGTTAGGCAGACGACGAGGCCAACGGGCTATCTGCGACTGCTCTTTCGCGCTTTGGCCGGCCTAGGGGGATAGCGCTTGCGCTCGGCCGCCGTCATCTTGCGAATGGTCAGCGAGCCGTCCTTGACCTGTCGCTCGACATCCTCGAGTTTCGCGACGCGACGCTCGGCGGCCCGATCTGCCTGAGTGGCCATGACTCAAGGGTAGCGCGCCCTGAGAGAAAGCCGGTACTACGATCACCGGATGCAGTACGCGCTGCTGCCGGCCTTCGCGCTCGCCCCCGTCAAGCAGGCCTATCTGCTGCAGGCGCGCCAGATGCAGGCGCTGTCGTTCTCGGTGCACATCCCCCTTGTCTGCTTCGGGATCGCGCTGCCCGCGATCATCCTCTACGCCGAGTGGCGCTATCTGCGCACCGGCGATCAGCTGTATCGCGTCCTTGCCCAGCGCTGGACGCGGATCATGGCCGCGCTGTTCGCCGTCGGCGTGATCACCGGCACGATCCTCAGCTTCGAGATGGGCCTGCTGTGGCCCAACTTCACGGCCACATTCGGCTCGGTCTTCGGCCTCGGCTTCGCCGTCGAGGGCTTCTCGTTCTTCATCGAGGCGATCTTCATAGGGATCTACATCTACGGCTGGGACCGTCTCTCCCCGCGCGCGCACTTCGCCAGCGGCATCCCGATGGCGCTCGCCGGGATCACCGGCTCGCTGATGGTGATCGCGGTCAACGGCTGGATGAACCATCCGACCGGCTTTCGCCTGGCAGGCGGCAAGGCGGTCGACGTGCATCCGTTCAAGGCGCTGTTCGAGAACAGCTACTTCTGGCACGAGCTCGTGCACATGTACCTCGCCGGCTACATCGTCACCGGCTTCCTGCTCGCCGGCGCCTACGCGATCGGGTGGCTGCGCGCGCATCCACTCCCACCCTCCCGCTATCAGCGCACCGCGCTGGCGATCCCCTTGACGATCGCGGCGCTGGCCTCGCCGGTGCAGATCCTCGCCGGCGACTGGGCGGCGCGCGAAGTCGCCCAGACTCAGCCGGTCAAGCTCGCGGCAATCGAGGGTCTCGCGCATACGACCAAGGGAGCACCCGAGCACCTGCTCGGCTGGTACACCGGCGGCCAGGTCGAGTACGGCATCGCGATCCCCAAAATGCTGTCGCTGCTCGCCTTCCACAACCCCGACGCGAGCGTCACCGGCCTGGACTCCGTTCCCGCCGATCAGCGCCCCCCGGTGAACGTCGTGCGCGTCGCCTTCCAGACGATGGTCGGGATCGGCACGCTGCTGGCGCTGCTCGCCATTGGCTATCTGACGATTCTCTACCGGCGCAAACGGCTGCCCGAGTCGGTGTGGTTCTACCGCGCGCTGGCGCTCGCCGGACCGCTGTCTGTCGTCGCCCTGATCGCCGGCTGGGTCACGACCGAGGTCGGCCGCCAGCCGTGGGTCGTCTACCGCGTGATGCTCACCTCGCAAGCCGTCACCGGCGCCGATGGCATCCCGATCGGCTATGGCGCGCTGGCCCTGATCTACCTGGGTGTGGGCGTCGCGGTGCTCTGGATCCTGCGGCGCCTGGCCAAGGTCCCGCTCGACTTGCCGGCGGGGGACTGAGCGAGATGCACCTGTACGAAATCCCCTTGATCTTCATCCTGATCGGCCTGGCGCTTTACACGGTGCTGGCCGGAGCGGACTTCGGCGCCGGCTTCTGGCAGCTGACTGCTGGCGCAGGCAAGCCGGGAGAGCGCATCCGCGACCATGCCCACAACTCGATGGCGGCGGTGTGGGAGGCCAACCACGTGTGGCTGATCTTCGTCTTGACCGTCTTCTGGACGTCCTACCCCACGGCGTTCGGTTCAATCGCCTCGACCCTCTCGGTCGCGCTGTTCTTGGCCGGTGTTGGGATCATCTTTCGTGGGGCTGCTTACGCGCTGCGCGCGGGAACCACGAGCGCGCGCGAGGTGCGATCGGTCGACACGGTCTCGGCGCTGTCCTCGATCCTCACCCCCTTCGCGCTCGGCGCGGCCGCCGGCGGGATCGCCTCGCGGCGCGTGCCGGTAGGCAACGCGGCCGGCAACCTGATCACGAGCTGGACCGGCCCCACCTCGATCCTGATCGGCGTGCTCGCCGTCGCCACATCTGCCTATCTGGCCGCCGTGTATCTCGCAGCCGACGCGGCGCGACTCGGTGAGGACGAACTAGAGCGGCGGTTCCGCACACGCGCGCTGGGCGCAGGTCTGGCGGCCGGCGTGATCGCCGTTGGCGGCCTCGCCGTGCTGCACGCAGACGCTCACCCGCTCTACCACCAGCTGGTTACAGGGGATGGACTTGCCGCGCTGGTCCTCTCGATGCTCGCCGGTCTCGGCACGCTGGGACTGGTCTGGGTACGGCGCTTTGAGAGAGCGCGCTACACCGCCGCGCTGGCCGTGGCCGCGATCATCGCCGGCTGGGCACTGGCGCAGCGACCAATGCTACTCCCCGGCCTGACGATCAAGCAAGCGGCGGCGCCCCACGACACTCTGGTAGCGGTGATCGTCGCCGTGGTCGCGGGTGGCGCGATCCTGTTTCCCTCCCTCGCTCTGCTGTTCAAACTGACGCTCTCGGGCCGGCTCGACCACGAGGAGCCGCCCGCGGGGCGGATCCCGATCAGACCGGTGCAGGCAATGCCGTCCACATCGGCGAGGACCGGCCTGCTCGCCCGGCTCGCGGCCGCCTGCCTCTTCTCAGGCGTCGGCTTCCTGACGTTCGCCGAAGCCGGCTGGGCTCACGCGATCGGCGTCGTATCGTTGCTCGCCTGCATCCCGATCGGCTTCGTGGCCGCCACGCCCACGGAGGTGGCGGAGCGGAGCATCACCGATGCCTAGGCGAGTGCCGCCGCGCGGCGCTGCAGCTCAGCGCGCACAACCGCATTATCGGCACACGCCGCGGCGCGCAGATAGGCACGTGCGGCCCCCTTCTGCTCGCCCACGCGGTCCAACAGGTCAGCGTGCGCTGCGTGCAGCGGCGCATAGTGCTCGAGCGTCACCGCGCGCAGCAGCGGCTCCAGCAGCGCGAGCCCGGCGCCCGGGTCCTCGGCACGCCCGAGCGCGACCGCGCGATTGACCTCCACCACGGGCGATGGCGCGCAGCGCGCGAGCTCAGCGTACAAAGCCGCGATCTGCGCCCAGTCGGTGTCCACTGGTGAGGCAGCCGTCGCGTGCAATGCCGCGATCGCAGCCTGTAGCTGGTAGAGACCTGGTGCCCGGCGGCGAAGAGCCCCGTCGAGCAGACGCTCGCCCTCGCGGATTCGGCCACGGTCCCATAGCGAGCGGTCCTGATCGTCGAGCGCGACGAGCTCGCCGTGGGTGTCGACTCGCGCCTGCAGCCGCGAGTCATGCAACAGCATCAGCGCCAGCAAGCCCGCGACCTCGGGGTCGTCCGGCATCAAACCATGCAGCAGCCGTCCCAGGCGGATCGCCTCCGCGCACAGCTCGCCGCGCACCAGCCGCTCGCCACCCGAGGCTGCCCAGCCCTCGTTGAAGATCAGATACACAACGGCCAGGACGCCGGGGAGCAGATCGGGCAGCTCCTCATCAGCAGGCACGCGATAGGGAATGTGCGCGGCCGCGATCTTGCGCTTAGCGCGCACGATCCGCTGGGCCATCGTGGGCTCGGCGACGAGGAACGCGCGCGCGATCTCCCCCGTGCTCAAGCCCCCGAGGGTGCGCAGCGTAAGCGCCACGCGCGCCTGCATCGCGAGGGCCGGATGACAGCAGGTGAAGATCAAACGCAGCTGATCGTCACTCACGGCCGAAGGCTCCGGCTCGTCCGTAGCGGCCGCCGCGACGGCGTCACGCCCGGCGAGCACCTTCAGGCGCTCGATTCGGTCGCCCAGCGTGCGGTCCCGGCGCAACCGGTCGATCGCGCGCCGGCGCGCCGTGACGGTAATCCATGCCCCCGCGCTGGTGGGCACACCGTCTCGCTCCCACGCGACGATCGCCGCCGCGAACGCCTCCTGCACCGCGTCCTCGGCGAGCTGGAAGTCGCCGAGTTGGCGGATGAGCGTGGCGAGCACCGCGGCGCGCTCGCGGCGGAACGCCGCCTCCACGGCCACGGCACTCGCAGAGCTCACGTCTTACATTCCCGGGAGGACCATCACCGGACGAACCTCCACGGAGCCGTACGGCGCGCTGGGGATCTGCGCCGCCCACTTCAGCGCCGCGTCGAGATCGGGGACGTCGATCAGGTAGTACCCGCCAAGGATCTCCTTGGTCTCGGCGAAAGGGCCGTCGGTCAAGACGGTCTCGCCACCCCGCACACGCACGGTCGTGGCGGTGTCGATCGGCTCGAGTGGGTCGCCCGCCACCATCACACCGGCATCGCGCAGCGCCTGCGTGTAGGAGCCCCAGCGGGGGAACTCGGCCTGGCGCTCCTCAGGCGAGGGCCCGCCCTCGGCCGGCGAGTAGATCAGCATCATGTATTGGGGCATTGCAATACCTCCTGGTCGGGACCGGCAGATTCCGGCCTTTGTCTCTCTGACGAACGGAGCGGCCCCGATTCGACATCGTCCCGTTAATCACTGAAGGACAAGCGCGACCTGGCCGATGGCGCACCACGACCAGTCCTCGCCGGGGCCCGCCGGAGCGAAACACGGGGTGCTGATCCACCGGAGGCTATTGTCGCAGCTCGACTACGAGCGGGATCCCGTTGTCGAACCAGCTGCGATGCAGCTCCTTGATCTTCGCGCGCGTCGGTCGCCCACCGCGATGAAAGGTGCACTCGACGAAGTCAAACGGGTTGATGGTCTCGCAGTAGATATCGGCCGCCGCTTGAATCTCCGCCGCATCTTGGCACTCGCGCGCAAGTCCCGTAAATGTTGCACCCCGGATGCGCAAGCGCACTTTCGGGTCTGCACGGATGTTCAGTACCCAGGCCGATGCCCAGCTCGTCGCGATCGTGTCCACTGTCGGGCGGATCATCACGATGTACGCCTTGTTTCCACTGCGAATCACGTGGATGCATTTACGGCGCGCCCTCCCAGTTCTACGGCCGGTCGTCGTGAGCACCCCGAATCCCGAAGGAGGCCGGACCGTGAAGAACGGAAGCATCATCGCGCTGAGGACACGACCACCTCTCGCAGACTGCATGAACGGATTGCGCTTTCGCTCCGGGAGGAACACCGGTCCGGTCAACCCCGCGCGAACTGGCCGTGGAAGCCGAAGGGGATGTGGTGGGGCACCTGCGCTCGCGCCAGCTCGCTCAGATCTGAAGCGTCGAGCACGAGCAGGAAGGACGTGCCGGCGCCGGCATCGAGCACGACCGACAGCAGCACCCCGTCGTCCTCATCCTCGGCCTGCGGACGGGCCACGAAGACCGGCTCTCCCGGGTAGCAGCCCGGCTGCGACCAGGACAGCGCCTCACCGCTGGTCGTGTCTACCTTGAGGATCTCCTCAATCCATCCCTGAGAGCCGTTCGAGTTGCCCCAGACATACCTGTATGGACGCTCGTTGCAGCGCCCGTAGTTGATGCGTGGGAGCTCCAGAGGCTCGCCGGTCAGCCGCTCGCTACGCACGGACCGGTCAGCGAGGCCGAGGCGATAACGAGTCAGCGTGGCCTCTGTCACCGGCTTGCCAGCGCGCAGGCGCTCGAGATACAGATCCTCGATGATGCCCGCGTCGGGGTAAACGCACAGGTCGACGACGACCTCACCGCCGTCCTCGTATGCGTTGACGTGGTGGAAGGCGAAGCACGCATCTGTTTCGAAGCCGCCGGTCGTCTCGCCGGTGGCGCGATCGACGAGCGTGAAGCGCGTGCCCCGCTCGGGCTTCCAGCGATAGTTCTCGATGTAGGGACGTCCTGACAGCGCCAACGCCAGCGGGTTGACCACGAACGGGAACTCCGCAAGCACGAGCCAGCGCTCGGTGAGCCCGAAGGAGTGCATATAGGCAGGCTCCTTCACTGAAAGCGAGCCGATCGGGCGGGGCTCTGACTCCTCCGGAGCGAGTGCGAAGAACCGGTAGCTGCTCCTCGGACCAAGCTTGGCCGCATAGTTGAGCATCCCGCCGCTCGCGCGGTCTGAGTGCGGGTGCGCGGTGGACAGGTGTCCCGGCACCTCATAGGGGCGCACTCCGGCCGCCTGCAGCGTGTGCGGATCGAACTGGACCGGCAGCGGCGTCTCGGTCATCGCGATGAACCGCTCGCCGAGCTTGGTCACGTTGATGTTGGCGTTGTCAGGCAGGACCCCTGCGCCCGAGAACAGCGTCTGCACGCGCTTGAACAGCGACCGGCACGGATCTGTGGCGAACTCGCCGTAGACCATTCGTCCCTGCTCGCGTGCCGCCCGGTAGGAGCGGCTTTCCAGAAAGCGGTTGCCATAAGAGACGCGCCCGCCGGCGACCGTGAAGCGGTGCAGCATCGCCAGGCCGTCGAACCAGTGCCGCATACGCTGCTCGCCGACCTCGAACTTGGCAGGGCCCGTGCGCAGGAGTGAGCCCGCGAGCCAGCGAGGCAGCTCGCCACTGCACTCCAGCTCGTCCACCACCACCTCGCGCTCGAGAGTGGAGAAGCCGAGAGCCGACTCGGTCGAGGAAGCAGTGGCGGCAGGCACAATCATTCCTTCCGTATCGTTTCATCCGAACGATACGTACCGTACGTCAGCCCGGCGAGGATGTCAAGCGCAGCTGAGGCCTCGCCAGCGATATCGTGGCTCGTGATGGCGGCTCTTCTGCCTGATGAGATGCCCCTGCCCGGCGGCTGCGGCTGCGGCGCGGTCCGCTTCGAGGTGACCGCGCCGCTGAAGTCCGCAAACTACTGCCACTGCACACGCTGCCAGCGGCGCAGCGGAACTGCCGCGTCTGCGAACGCTCGCCCGGAGCCGGGATCGTTTCGCATCGTCTCAGGCGAGGAGAGCCTGCGCGCGTGGAGGCCGGCGGGTGGCTGGGAGAAGTGGTTCTGCGGAGAGTGCGGGTCGGCGCTCTTCAGCCGAGACCCAAACGATCCGGAGCGGATGAGCATCCGTCTGGGTACCTTCGACGGCGACCCGGGGATCAGGCCGAGCACACATTCGTTCGTAGCCTACGCAGCTCCCTGGGAGGCAATCCCGGACGACGGGCTACCGCGCCACGCCGAGAGCGCACACACTGATTGACAGACTGAGAGAGCTGCCGCCCGCCCGCGGCGCATGCCCTACCGATAGCCGAAGATCAAGGGAACCGTCTTAGTGATCGCGTTGCCGCCCCTGGGCACATAGCTCAACCTGATATTTGCCCGGACTCGCCCATGCCGTTTGACAGCTGTCTTGGCGGCGGGCCTCAGCTCTACTTCGAGCCTCACACGATCATCCTTGCGAACGGTCGCTTTGGCGCGTTTGATCTGGCTTCCGTCGGCAATAACTTTGCCGGCCTTCGGCACAGCAAGCGTGATCACCCCATAGCACTCTCCTCGCGACACACGCGAAAGAACCTGAAACGTGGTCCGCTCACGGACCGCTTGTACTCGCAGCTTGCCCTGAGGCTTTGTCTTTACGTTGATCATGCGCTCAACTTACGAGCCGCTTTGGACGGTTTCTTCGCGCGGAGGGCCTCACCGGCATTTTTCCGGCTCTTCTTGTCCCGTTTGGATGGCCCCGTCGGATAGGAAGACAACCACGAGCGAATCGAGTCAGCCATGTCGCCCATCAGCATCAACCGGGTCGTCCTCACCGGATATCTCACCAGCGACCCCGTCCTGCGTACGCTGCCTTCCGGGCTCAGCGTGTGCGACCTGAGGCTCGCGGTCTCCTCCAGACGCCGCGATCCGGTCACTGGGGAGTGGGGCGAGAGGCCCAACTACTTCGATGTGGTCGTATTCGGCGGCCACGGTGAGAGCGTCGCCAAGTACATGCAGAAGGGCCGTCGTATAGCCATTGACGGGCGCCTTCACTGGCGAGAATGGGAGACCAAAGACGGCCGCCAAGCACAGGCCGTGAACGTCATCGCCGAGACCGCGCAGTTCATGGGGAGCCCGCCGGGCGAGTCCCATGGCGCCACCGGCAACGGCCAAGGAGCGCCACAGTGGATCACCGGAGGTGAGGTGCAGTCGTTGAATAGCGCGGACGGAGAAGAGCTTCAGAGAATGGACGAAGAGGCGCTCGCCGCAGGCCCAGAGAACGCGGAGGAGGATCAGCAGACCATGGAGGAGGAGGCGCTCGCCGCAGGCCTAGAGAGCCCGGGCGAGGATCCGCAGGCCACGGAGGAGGAGGCGCTCGCCGCAGGCCTAGAGAGCCCGGGCGAGGATCCGCAGGCCACGGAGGCGCAGGCGCTCGCCATGGGCCCCCTCGTGGACTACCGAGAGCAATAACTATCGTCAGGTCGGGGAAGCGACGTACCGGCCACCGTGAAGACGCCTGATCCGGCCGCGCACCTCGAGCTCGGCGAGAGCCATCAGCACGTCATTGTGGCCTGTCCCGTCTTTGCTCAGCTTGGAGATGGTGTCGCAACCGGAGCCGATCCGCTCGAGCACTTTGCGCAGATCGCCTTCGAGCTCTGGCACCGATGTGCAGGCCGTGCGCGCGCCGGCGCCATGGAGGAGATCGAGCACGTCCTGGGCGTGACGCACGAGATACGCGCCGTCGGCGAGCAGCGCGTGCGCGCCACATGACTCCGGCGAGGTAATCGGCCCCGGCACGGCCCCCACGTCCCGGCCCGCGGCGAGGGCGAGGGTAGCGGGCATCATCGCGCGGTAGCTATCGTCGCACTCGACAACCACGGTGAGCGTGGCGAGCGCCGCGACGAGGCGGCTGCGCGCCGTATAGCACCAGTCTCTGACCGGTGTGGTGCAGGGCAACTCGGAGACCACGCAGCCCACCTCCAGCATCTGTTCATAGAGAGCGCGCCTGGGCGCTGGGTAGCAGATGTCAACCCCTCCCGGCATAACCGTCAGGGTGGGACCTTGCGCATCCAGCGCCCCGGCATGGGCAGCCGCAGCGATCCCATCCCCCAAACCGCCGATGATCGTCACGCCGGCGCCCGCCAAGTCTCGGGCGAGGCCATGTGCGACCTCGATGCCGTAATTCGTGGCCTTGCGTGAGCCGGTGATCGCGACGGCGGGCTCGGTGAGCATGCCTTTCAAACGCTCTGGCGGCGCGGCGAGATATAGGACCGCGGGGGCTCCAGTGAGACCGGCGAGCACCGCCGGATAGCCGGGGTCGTGACGGCACAATGCCGTCACACCCGGGGCGTTGGGGATCCACTGCTTCTGGAAGCTCTCGTAGCGGCTGCGCAGGTCCTGATTCTCAGAGGCGCCGGCCGCGGTGATCAGCTCATCACCGTCCAGTTCCAGCAACCCGACCAGGCGCTGAGCGTCACTGCCCTGTTCATCCAGGTAACGGCTGCATGCACGAAGCAGCCAACTGGAGCGCAGGCACTCCTCGCAGGCTCGCGGGTGGCGCATTGCAGGGGCCGGAACAGGCATCCAAGCCAGGCTACGCAGCACTTAGGACGAAGCGCTCGCGCGGCATGCGTGCGTCCCCTGGCCCGTGAGCGCATCTCAGGGAGCTACATGGATGTTGACCGTGTTGCTGGAGCCGGAGGCGTAGGGGTAGCCCTGTGCGCCGTTATTGGGCAGGGCGACGCGGAATGAGTAGGTCGTTGGTTCTTCGGTGGCGTGGAAGTGGTAGCTGTAATGGAACCGCCCCTTCGTGTTTGCCTCCACCTGGTCAAAGACTTTCCATACCCGGCCAATCCGCACCTCCACGTCGAGAGTCACACCCTGCTTTGGATATGGCCCACCCGCGATCGCGCCGGCCCAGTGGATCGAGCGCTCGTTGCGCGTGCGGTGCGGGGTGATCTGCAGCTTGATCCTTGGACGGACCAGGATGTTCGCCGTCGCGGTCGCTGAGGGTGTCGTTTCGTCGCTGTAGGCGGTGTAGGAGAACCGCAGCTTGCGATCGGGACCGTTCGGCAGCTTGTAGGAGAAGGAGCCGTCGGCAGCGGTCTGGACGGCGCCGTTGATTGCTGCTTTGGGAGGCCCGCCGCTCGTAGCGACCAGGACGCGGGCGTTTCGGATCGGGACGCTCCTACAATGCAACACTCCTTTGATCGTGACGGCCTTCCCATAGGGGAACGCCGGTGGCTTGGTCTTGCCATTGACCGCGAGGCTCAACGCCTCCCCGGCACACGGAGATTCACCGTTGGGGATATGCGGCCCCGAAGGCCCACTGCCGCCAGCCGTGGTGATCGTGTGGCTGCCGGCGATGGTCGTATTGCCCGCGGCGTTGACGATTTGCAATGCCAATTCATGCGAGCCGTTAGCAACGGTGCTCGTGTTCCAGCTGAGCGCGTCTGACCGGCTCAGAGGGCATGCGACGAAGTTTGTGTATGGGCACTGCGCCAGGTAATCCTTCTGCGCGAGCACTTTGCCATCGACGAGCAACTGCGCGGTGCGAACACCGGTGTCGGCGTCGGAGGCGTTGAAAGTCAGTGATTGGGTGCCGGTGAGGGGTCCGGTGCCCGCAAGTGCGCCGCCCGTGACCGTTGCAGAGGGCAGATTGTTGTCGCTGAGCGTCAGCTGTGCGCCGAAGAGCTCGAGATTGGGGTTCTCTCCGCTTCCGAAGGTGCAGCCGTTGCCAGCGTCGCTGTTCGAGCAATAGTCCGCCAGGGTCAGCTCGGTCGTATTGGACGGCAGCGTCCATGTGTCAGGGGTACCCGAACTATTTTTCGCAGTAGCCGCTTCCTCGACGATGCCGGTATTCACGGACGCAAGCGCGAAGGTCGTGGCCCCCGAGATCTGCTGGGGCACGAACCACCAGACCCGCGCCGCACGGATAGTGATGCCGCTGCCGGCGGGAACCGCCACCTGCACGCCGTCGAGGGTGGCCGGGCCCATATATCCACCCTCGGGTCCAATCCAGTTGCCGGGTCCCCCGCTGCAGCTGCCCCTGGTGTTCTGCGGCGCGCCGAACACCGTCCACGGGCCGGAGTCGCTGGGGCTGCCCGGCGCCGACGGGCAGTCGTTGATCGCATAGGTACCCGCGTGGGCGCTCGCTGCGAGCGCGAGCGCAGTGAGGATGGCCAAGATCCCAGCCACTGCTGCGAGCCGCGCACTCCAGCACCGGTGCTTGGCACTCACCATGATGGCCTCCCAACGAACATACGCTCAGTGCTCGTGCACGGCGATGTTTCTGGAGGTGCCGTCAATGAATGGGAAGTCCGCCTCGTAGCGTGAGAGGACGCGGAAGCGGTAGGTGGCGGGACCCGGGAACCTGAAGCGGTAGCTCGCGTGGTAGCGGCCCTTCACGTCTGTGCGGATGGTGTCGAACTGGATCCATTCCCCGCCTGAGGAGGCCTCCAGCACGAGCTGCTTGCCGCCCGAGGGAATCGGGGCGCCGTGCAGCACACCACTAAAGAAAATCCTCCGCCCAACGCTCACGCTGCGCGGAGCGATCTTCAGGGTGATGCCGGCATGCACCCGCAACCCGAGGGCCGCTGTCGCGACCGGGATGGTGTCGTTCACATGGCTGCGATAGCGCAAGCTCAGCGCACTGGAGGACAGGTTCCCCCCAAGGACGAGTGTCCACTTGCCAGTGGATCCAGTAGAGACATCGCCGATCTGCCGCGCTGGAGCACCCTCGTAGGCCGGGGTCGCATACACATCGATCGCCGCGCCGGAGACCGGCTGGCCTGCGAGCGTGGTGAGGGTCCCCGAGATCCGGTTACGCACCCCATAGCTGCTCGTCAGGGCCACCTTGCGAGTTCGTGTCCAGTGGGCAGTGAGCTTGGCCTGATCAGAGGCATTCGTGCCATTGAGCGCCCCGCGCAGCGCGAGCGGACTGCCCGGGCCGACCGGCACACCCACCGAGGAACCCACAGAGCCCTGACCGCCCGCGTTTGCGACCGTGATCTGGCGATCGAGCACCACAGCGGAGTTACTCGCGGCATCGGTCACGCTCACTATGAGATGGTGCGGGCCGTTGCTCAAAGCGGTCGTGTTGAAGGGAATGTCGGCGCTCAGCGACGGCAGGCAGGGCTGAGGGGAGAGGAATGCCGCCAGCCCGTCCGTGGTCTGCCCCACGTTGCGACAGCGACCGTCGTTTTCGTTGAGGAGGAGGCTCTGCACCACATGGCCGTCCACGTTGAAGACCGCCTGGTAGATCCCCGAGCCGGCGTCAGCGGCGGAGAAGGTGAGATCGCTGGTGCCGCTCACCGTCGCTGCGCTGGCCAGTTCGCCACCGACGCCGCTCGCCGAAGGCTGGCTGTCCTGTTTGAGCACGATGTTCGCCTCATAGACATACACAACTACAGCGAACCCGCTTGCGTCGCCGGGGCCACCCGGGCACTGCCAGTTGGTTACCCCGCCGCAGGACGCCGTCATGTAGATGTGCGAACCGAGGTTGCTTGGGGCTAGTTCGACGCGATTGACGCCCGATAGGGGATTGCCAGTTTCGCCCTGGCCCGGGCACGAGTTGTTGGGGCAAGCATCGAACACGTTCGCGGAGTCGTAGGTGTAGTTGGGCGCGGCCAGCCAGAAAACGTAGGTGGCATTCGAAGCGGTGCCGCCCGCGGTGTCCCCCGCGCGCCACAGCGTCGCCTTGGCGATGCTCTCGCCCGGCGGGGCGTTAAATGCCCACGTGGTCAAGTCCGTGTTGGCTAGGTGGGAGAAGTTCGCGCCCTCCGCCGCGTACAGCGCACCTCCTCCAGGACACGAATTCCCGTCGTAGTCCCACGCGCCGCCAACCGAGCCGGTCCACCCTTCTATTGGCGCCGGCGACCCAGCCGGGGTACGACAGGAGTAGACGTGATACTCGCCCGCGGAGGACAGCGAAGGCACGGCGAGAAGACAGACCGCAGCAGCCAGGACCACAGCTGCAAGCCGTGCCGCTGCTACCCATCCCCAGCGCCTTCCCATCGTCTTTTCTATCGACAAGCCTCGCATCTCCACCTTGCTCTTACGGGCCTTCTACCCACCGGCCTATCTTCTTATACCGACCATTTCTGTACGACGGGACAGTTCTGACCCCTCGGGGCTGTGAAGCCGCTTTCGGCGAGCCGCGAGCCCAGGGGTTTCGATGGCGATCTTCCGTGCGCTCTAGAGGAAGGAACCGGGAATCTGTCCCGTTTGGTTGCGCTCGTCGGATAGGGAGCTAGAGGCTCTCCACAACCCGTCCGATGCTGGGGCGGCGCGTGGTTTTGAGCGCAACCCTCACGAGCGAATAGGAGCCAGCCGTGTCGAGCACCAACATCAACCACGTCGTCCTCACTGGGCGACTCACGAGCGACCCCGACCTGCGTGTCCTCCCATCAGGGAGCTCCGTGTGCCACCTACGGGTTGCGGTCAACGCCAGGCGGCGTAACCCGACGGGAGACTGGGTCGAGAAGCCCAACTTCTTCGATGTCGTCGTGTATGGCAGCCCGGGCGCGAATGTCGCCAAGTACATGTACAAGGGTCGCCCGGTAGCGATCAATGGGCGACTGGACTGGCGGGAGTGGGACACCGCCGACGGGCGCAAAGCCCAATCGGTGAGCATCATCGCCAGCAACGTGCAGTTCCTCGGGAGCCCGCCGAGCGAGTCTGAGTCCGATGGCGCCGCCGGCAACGGCACAGGAGCGCTGGAGGGCATCACCGGAGGTGACGAGGAGTCGCTGGACATCAACGACCAGGAGGCGATTGCCGCGGCTGCCGCCTAGGGCCAGCAGGAGATGGCGGGGGAGAGCGCGGCGGCCCTCTCCCCCGCTTTTCTCTCACCTATCCGGCGTACTAACTATCTATCCGAGAACCCCTCAGCTCGCGTCCCACGGGCCGCTGAGGATCTATCTCGGGGTTTCTCGGATGGTTTCTAAGGCTGAGCGGCAGCTCTGTATGCGCGTGCAGCCACGCCCCGATGTCCGTGAGCACGTGCTCACGATCCTCCGGAAGCTCATTTACGACCTCGTGGAACAAGCCGTCGTAGATCTTCAGCGTCTTGTCATCAGAGCTCGCGCGCTCGTGCACCAGGCGGCTGCCCCGCACGGACACCAGCCGGTCCTCAGAGCCATGCACCAGCAGCAGTGCAAGCGTGAGGTTTCCCAGCTGCCCGGGAAACGCTTCGGTCGCGTCCGCGATCTCGGCCACCGTTCGTATCGGCAGCTTGCCGTGATGAACGAGCGGATCGGTCCGGTAGGCCTGCACCTCCCGCGGATCGCGGCTTATGGTCGCCGGATCGACGCTCAAGGCGGGGAGCCGGGGAGCAATTGCCGAGAGTGCCTTAGCCGCAAGCCGAACCGGCGCCGGGGGAAGATCGATCACCGCCAAGGTGCCCGAAAGGATCATGCCGTCGAGCTTGTCCTGGTGGCGCAGCGCGTAGCGCAGGGCGATCGTGGCGCCGAGGCTGTGACCGAAGAGGAACAAGGGAACCTCTGGATGCTCGCGACGGGCCAGACCGATCAGCACATCCAGGTCGGCGGCGGCATGCTCGAGACGATCAATGAGCGCGCGAGGACCGGCGGAGCGGCCATGACCGCGGTGGTCAAGCGCATACACGGGATAGCCCAGCCCGGCGTAGCGAATCGCGACATGCTCGTAGCGGCTGCTGTGCTCACCGGCGCCGTGTGAGATGACCACAACAGCGCGTGCGGGCATCGCCTGCACCCGCCATGCCTGCCAGAAAATCTCGAGCCCTTTTATTCCCGCGAACTGTCCTTCCACGTTCTCCACGGGCATCATTGGAGTCTATAGGCCCGTGGGATCAGAGCGATGAGATTCTCCACGCCCTACGGTCATAGCTGTAGAACCCCACGAACAGGAGGATTGAAATGACCGACACCACCACCTCAACCCGCATCACTCAGGTGGGGACCGTGATCGTCCCCGTTGCAGATCAGGACGCGGCGATCGCCTTCTACACGAGCAAGCTCGGGTTCGAGCTGCGCTCGGACACGCCCTTCGGCAACGGCGACCGCTGGGTCGAAGTTGCGCCGGCGGGTGCAGACACGACGGTCGCGATCGTGAAGCCGCGCCCAGGCGAGGAGACGGGCGTCGAGACGCGCATCGCGCTGTCGAGCTTGGACGTGGACGCGGACCACGCCGAGCTGAAAGCCCGCGGCGTCGACGTCGACGATGAGGTGATGAACATGGGCGACCCGGTGCCGCCGATGTTCTTCTTCCGCGACCAGGACGGCAACAAACTGTTCGTCGTCCAGACAAGCTGATCAAGCCTGGCAAGGCCGCCGCGAGACTGTCGTCGCGGCGGCCTTCCGCCGATCACGATCCCACAGGAGGGCACGATGTCAAAGCTGAGATTCGAGGTTTCGATGTCGCTGGACGGGTTCATCGCTGGGCCGAATCCAAGCGAGGAGCACCCGCTCGGCGAAGGCGGCATGCAGCTTCACGAGTGGGCATTCGAGCTCGCGGAGTGGCGCGCGTCGCACGGCAAAGACGGCGGCGAGGTCAACGCAAGCACGCCGGTCGTGCAGGCGATGGTCGCCAACACCGGCGCGATCGTGATGGGACGCAACATGTTCGGCGGCGGCCCCGGGCCGTGGGGCGAGGACCCGTGGCAGGGCTGGTGGGGCGAGGATCCGCCGTTTCACGCGCCCGTGTTCGTGCTCACCCACCACGCGCGCGAGCCGCTGCAGAAGGACGGCGGCACCACGTTTCACTTCGTCACCGACGGCATCGAGTCCGCGCTCGAGCAGGCTCGCCAGGCGGCCGGTGACCGCGACATCTCACTCGCCGGCGGCGCTTACGTCGCGCAGCAGGCTCTCGCCGCCGGCCTCGTCGACGAGTTCACCCTCAGCGTCGTCCCCGTCCTGCTCGGCAGCGGCACACGGCTGCTGGAGAACCTCGGCGCCGATCTCAAGCTGGCACAGGCCGACATCGTGCAGGCGCCCGGCGTCACCCACCTCAAGTACCGCGTCGTCAACTGAGCTCAACCAGCTCCGTTATTCCCGATGTCACGGCGTCAAGCCGCAAGCCCCGGCGAGCCGCCGCGATGTCCGGCACAGAATGTAGCTCCGGTTTATGGCGACCGGGCAGCTCTGGCTCAATCTCGCCGTTCACGATGCCGACCTCTTCACCGGCTCGCAGCAGCGTTTGACCGTGGCAGCTGACGCCTTCAGAGCGAGCCTGCGATTGGAGCAGCCTGAGGAACGCCAGGTCATTGGTGAACACGATCACCTGCCTGTCACGTGACTCACCCACGAGCCGTTGGGCGACATACTCACGCCGGGCCTGATCCAGTGAGGTGACTGGATCGTCGAGCACAATCGCCGAGCGGTTGGTGCCGGCCGCCAGTTCGGCGAGGAAGAATGCCAAGCTCAAAACCCGCTGCTCTCCGTCGCTGAGGACCTGCGCGACGCCGTCCGCGCAGTGCTTCGCGTCGAGCTTTACGCGGACGACGATCTGCCCTTTGCGAACGCTGCCCGCCACGGTGACCCGCAGCGAGTACGGCGTCAGCCGGCTCAGCTCATTCGCGAGCGCCGCACGAAGGTCGCTGGTGATCCCCTGCATCCCCAGCTTGCGCTGCGTGAAGCTGATGCTTTGTGAGTCGAGCTGTCGCATCGCAATCGCGATCTGCTCGCGCCGGCGGAGCTGCTCCACGCGCTCGCGCACCATGTCGAGGCGGCCGGCCAGACGCACCCGGTCGCGCAGCTCGGCCAACCGGCCCAACAGCTCGCGCCGTTTCTGCTCGTCGCGCAGCTCCGCGTGAGATGCCGCCAGCTTCGCCTGCGCGTCCAGCGCGCCGGAGATGACCTTCAAACCAGGAAGCGGTTGGAGCGGCTCTTGCAGCCGGCCAGCGGGTTGCTCCTCAGACAGCCAAGCGGTGAGCGCCGCGCACCGGCTGGCATACGCAGAGAGCGCGGCCCTCGTCTCCGCCGCGACCTCATCGTCGTCGATACCCGCGAGCGAGGCCTGTACCCGGGCGCCAAGCGCCGGCGGCTCAGGCGCCTGCTCAAGCAGAGAAGCCGCGCGCCTGCGCAAGCGCGTAAGCCTTTCTTCTAGATCACTGCAGACGAACTGCTCGAATGCAACGAACCGCCGGCGAGCCTGCTCGCCGAGCTCCTGTTGGCACAGTCCGCAACGCGCATCGTCCGAGACATCCGGGAATGCCGAACCCGCCGAGGCTGCGAATCTCTTCGCGGCGTCCCACAGCAGCTTCCATGACCCCTCCCCCGTACCACGAACCGGCGCATCCGCGAGTGCCTCGCGGACGAGTTGCCGCTGCGCTGCGATCGTCTCTTCGCGGCTCTTGTGGATCGTCCGTGCCTGGGCGATAGCGTCGTCACCAACTGCCTGCAGCGCCTCGCCGAGCGCCGCGCGCGCCGCCTGCAGGGCCAGCGCACCACGCCTGGCCGCCGCCTCGAGTGCGGCGCTGTGCTGCGAGGAGAGATCGGCCTCCATCTCACTCAGTCTCTGCAGCTCGGTGCGCTCACGCTCGCTCAGCACCGCCAGTGCCGTTGCCCGCTCCACTGCCCCCGCCGCGCTGAGATTTGCCACGAGCTGCCCGGCCTCGGTCTCCGGCGAGAAGCCGTCGAGGTCCGGCACGGGCCCGGCGAGCGCATCTGATCGTTCGCGCAGCCGAGCCGTTATCGCGACCTGCGCGCGCACCATCCGGTCGAACAGCACAAGTGGGCGCGGGACGAAGTCGATCTGGTTGTCCTCGCTCACGTAAACGCGCGCACACGCGGCGTCAAACACCGAGATGCTCGAGAGCAGACGTGGCGGGCGCTCGTCCAAGTCGAGCTCGAGCTCCACATTTTCCTCGCCAGCCTTCGCGAAGATCCTCGCCGTTTGCTTGCCGTTACCAGCAGCCGGACCGAAAACATTGGGGAGAACGTCGCCCGGCTTGACCGACCGGCACGAATGCCTGAGCAGGCGCGTGAGCCCGCTCTTACCGGCACCGGTATCGCCATAAACCACGTTGAGCCCCGGTGCGAACCGCAGCCGCTGACCCGGCGCCAGACGGTTGATGTTCTGCACGTCGCCGAGCGCACGCAGCCGCACCGGTGCGGCCGCGCCCTGCTCAGACGGGAGATCCTCCATCTCCAGCAGACACGCCCGCCCGGCGGCCGGGGCGTCATCGAGCATCAGCTCCAAAACCTCATCGACCTCCTCCGCTGTTAGCCGGTCGTTGATGGCAAGGCGGCGTGCGAGATCCTGCTGCCACGGCGGCAACGTCTGGATCCAATCGAAGATTTCTTGTTGCAGGCTCGAAGTCATGGAATCGAGAGTAATCACTGCTTGCGACGGTTCTCTCGGCCGGAGGTGTGCTGCGTACAGGGCGCAGACAACTGTCTGCTATCCTGCTTGCATGTCTTTGATCGTTGGAGAAGCACTGAATCGCCGGTCGGACCTGCAGAAGGTGATCGCGCAGCTTCAGGACCGCCTGTCTGCCTGCGTGCTGGCCCAGGAGGGCGAGGAGCCACCCGAGCGCCCCGGCGAGCTGCTGGCCGAGCTCGAGGAGCGGTGCGACGAGTTGGAGGGGCTGATCGCGAAGATCAACCAGACCAACGCCGCGGCCAGGCTCACGACCGGCGAGACCGTCACTGAGGGACTCGCCCGGCGCGACACGATCGCGCTGCGCCAGGGTGCCTTGCGTGCCGCGATCACAGCCGCCACCGGGCGGTCGGTCGGCCTCGGATTGAGGTATAGCCGCTCCGAGATCCGCATGGTGCGGCAGGTGAATGTGAGCGAGCTTCAGAGCAGGCTCGACGAGCTGGCGAAGGAGAGACGGGAGTTGGACAATCGCCTGCAGGAGCACAACTGGCAGGCGACTTTGATCGAATGAATAAGCAGTCGGTAGCCGACAGGGGCGAGCGTCGAGGCCAGCGGCCGGCCAAAGGCCGCACACATCCATAGATCCCTGACCAGGAGCGCCGGGGGCAGGCGCACGCGGGGCCGGAATCCCGCATACCGTCAGCCCAGCAACAGGCAGCGCACACCGGGTACCGCGGATCGAGCACAACCAGACGCTGACTTGCCGGTGAGGGTGGGTAAGGGGACTGTTGACGCGGTAAAGGGCATCACCTCGCTGTAGGCTTATTCGATGGGTCTCAGTGACCGTCACATAGCCGAGCAGGACCGGTGCCCAACGTGTCAGGGGTCGGGCTGGACGTGGTGGCCAGCCACGGAGCCCCCAGAAGAGGGCAAGTGGATCGTCTGCCGCGCCTGCATCGGCACGGGCCGCACCGACCACAAGGGCCGCAAGCGACAGAAGCCAGACGAGGCACCCGACAGCTAGTGAGCGATCGATACGTCCCCGCGGCCGGCCGCGGCGTGTTTACGCCGCTCTACGACACGGTCAACGCGGTGGCGATGCGACAGGGCCGGTGGCGGCCACGCCTCACCGCGCGCGCGTTGGACGGTGCTGCTCCGAGGCGGATCTTGGATCTCGGATGCGGAACTGGCGAGATGGCGCTGGCGATTGCCCGTGCCTCCCCGGACGCGAAGCTGATCGGCGTCGACGGCGATGCCAGCGTGCTCGAGCGAGCAGCCGCGAAGGCGCGGGCTGAGGGCGTCGAGCTCGAGCTCCACGAGGCGCTTGCCGATCGCCTCCCCCTACCGGACGCGAACGTCGATTGTGTAGTGAGCACGCTGATGTTTCACCACCTCATACCCTCGGCGAAGCGCGCCGCGCTTGCGGAGGCACGACGCGTCCTTGTCCCTGGCGGGCGCCTCTTGGTATGCGACATTGGCCGTGCCAGCGACCCACTGATGCGCGCCGCCTTCTTCGCCGTGCAGCTGCTCGACGGATTCCCTAACACGCGCGCGCACGCGCGTGGGGAACTCCCCGAAATCATCTCGCAAGCCGGCTTCTCGGCCGTCACCGTGTTCGGCCGCTACCGCACCGGCGGCGGCACCCTCGACCTAATCGAAGCCCAGCGCTGAAGATCCGCGCACGGCGATCCGGATTTAGGCTGAAGCGACGACGACCGCGCAGCCGTTGCCCTCGAAGGACTCCAGGGCGTTGCGCTGGGCGCGCTTGCCGATCAGCTGCGGCTCCTGACCGGTGGGGGAAATGTCGATCGCGAGCTCGATCTTCAGCGCCTCGGAGATGCGCAATAGCATCGGGAATGCTGGGTTATGCTCCCCGCTCTCCAGCCGCGCGACCGCCGGTTGGGTCATCTTCAGGCGCTTTGCCAGCGCGGTCTGGCTGAGGCCGTGCTCTGCCCGGTAGGCGATCACCTTCACCGCTACGGCGCGGGCTAGCGCGGCGCGCTCCCACTCCCGCCGGTACTCGGGGTTGGCGTCGAGATGCTCAGCAAGCACCTCCTCGTGGGTAGGAAGATCAGACAGTTTCATTGCAGGCTCCTTGTGTCGAGCCTGACTATACCAAAATTGTGATAACCGTCGGGACGTCATGTCTCTACCTCAGCGAGCCGGTCCTTCGCGGCGCTCACGGTACGTTCGAACCCGGCCTTGTCCTTCTGGGCCTCAGGGCCTACGGCGCCGATCCTCTCCTCGCTGGCCTTTCTATGGGAAGGTCTCTTCTTACCTCACAGCCAACGGATGGACACGCGTGTCGAGGAGCTATTGCTGTCAAGTGTGGTCGAGCCTCGAGCGGCGGCCACACCGGGATCCGGTGACCGAGGCTCCCCGACCGCCACGGCATACGCCACGATGAGTCCAAGACTCAACAAGATGGCATAAGCCGCTGGGACCGCGAGTATCACCGAATTGGTGCCACTCAGTAACGCTGCTAGCGGAGCAATCTCACCAATGAAGAGGGCTGTCGCCACGGCTATTAATTCCATGCGGTCATCTAGCTTCTCCCACCGATCGATCGACAGCAGACGAGTCTGGATCGCCAATGCGAGGATCAAGACGGCCAGCACCTGACAAGAGATCCCCATAAAATCATGGGGCACGGTTCTCGTGCCACTGAGATCAAGTAGTAAGCCGAAGCAAAACGGGCCAGCGAGTATCACAAACGAGCGAACTAGCGCCCGCGGGTCAGCGCACACCATGAGCCAGTATGGACGGGTAGCTGTTGGCTCATCGGCGGGGTTTCGCTGCCGTGACGCGGCACCGTCGCCCAGATGTGGGTCCTTGCGGTAAGGCATGGCTCCGACAGTAGAGCGCCACGCGGCGGACCATAGACGCTCGGTTCACACCTCTAGGCTGCGGCCGGAAATCCGGTCCAGGATCTCGATGGGCTTGCTGTCCCGGTCAGGGACCGCATCCGCCTCCGCTCGAGCCTGCGGGTGATAGCGGACCTCCCACGGGGAGACCGGCGGCGCTTGCGAGCGAGCACCCTCAGAGCGCTTCTTGCGTTTACTCACCGAAGCCCACCAACGCGGTATCCATCCACCATGCCCCAACGCTACGCCGAGCTTGGGATAGAACGCGAAGCCGAGAGAGGTTTGCAGCCTCGAAGCGTTACCGCTGGGCCTCAGCTCGCTCGGAGCTCGTGAAGAAACCTTTAGTTAGGGCCGCGGCGGGGTGGGCGAAATGATGCTTGCGCCCAGGACTGCGCGGCATTTGGAGCAAACCAGAACCCCCCACGGCCCATTCAGGGCTTCAACCGTGGTCCCCTCGGGTGGGTCCGTGTTCTCGCAAAAGCCACAGCGCCAGGTTGCTGTGGACTGCTGCTGACTCCATGCGCTCTGCGGTGGAAATGCAGACATATCGGCCATGCTACCGCTGTCCCTCCAATTAGGGCATCACACACGCGTAATGATCGTCCACGAACCAGATCTTGCCGCCAATATGGTTGACGACCACCTCGGTGGCACGGTCGGACTCCACGTAGAACCCCATCCTTTGGCCCTCCTGCGAGCCGACGGGGACCCACGCCACAGCGCGCCCGGCGCGATCCTCATCATCAGCCATCTGGACCGGTCCCATGACACCGTAGAAGATCGCGCCCTGACGACTGTGGTTCGGGAGATCATCGGCGCGAACGCCAATCTCCACGGTTACGACCTTGCCCGTATGTTCGCCCAGGAAGGTCAGGAAGTCGTGAGTGTCCGGCATCGGGCAATTGTAGGGACCACCTACGACGGCAGAGGTTCTTGCGCGGTCATGCCTCCACGCTGTAATCGAGCTCTCGCCAAGACCGAATGTGGTACAGGGTGCCGTCGGCTGAGCGAAACCGCGAGCCGCCCTGGAAGGTCAAGGCGCCGTGGACATCTCCGTTGGTGAACCGGAGAGGTTTGACGAAGATCACCTTCTGACCTAGGCGCGGATGTGGCCTGGCCAAGCGGGCGCGACAGCGCTTGCGCCATTCGCGAGCGTTGTTGTTGCTGGGCTCAGTGAGCTGATCGAGAATGCGTGCTGGACAATGATCCTCTACGGGCCCCATATCCTCGTTGATTGGCTTGGTAAAAAGCACGCCGTTACGACGCTCGGCCAACAGCACGAGACCAAACACCTCCTTGCCGTCACTTGAGCGTATGGCTGCATAGATAACTTGCCCATAGCGAACAGCATCGACCACGCGCGCGGCGAACTCTGCGTCAAACTCAAACTCGATCGCGGCACGTGCCGTGAATCGCCCCTCTAGATGTCCAGCGGTCCAACCCATGTGTTCTTCCTGCTTTGTCTGAGATCACTTCGGCGACAGACCAATGTGATGCTTTGTCACACTTTTTAGGCCCGTGCTGTCCGACGAGCTAAGCAGCGCCGGAACCTCAAACGGAAGTCACTACCGGGTGATGGTCAGTAGACCAAATGAAGACCCAACACTTTCTTTCTGTGAGGGTAATTTTGGGTTAGGACGGTTCGTTCGCTCATGAGCGCCACGCCTGTCAACACCTCCTAGAGGTGCGATGGCGCAGTCTCTTTAACTTGGCGAGACGTCCTCGAGGGTCGCGTATGATCTACGAAAAAGTCGGCAAACAGAAGCACTTGTCTCCGTATCCGACGAGCGAAGGTCGTGAATCCTCAAAGGGCACGCACCGGCGTTACGAACTCCGATCGAAGCTATGAGGCGGCTTGGGTCGACCTAGGCGCTCAACGCCGCATGCAGCTTCGACACAAAGCCATCAAGTGTTCCATCGCGGAGGCCGGCGAAAAAGTCGTCGTAGTCGACCGGCGAGAGGAAGTGGAACTGGTAGCGGCGCTTCTTTCTCTTTGCCTTGAGCAGCTCATTGAGCTTGGCGAAGTAGGCGTCGGCATCGGCGAGCTTGCCAGCGTTGACGTCGGAGAAATCGTCATCGGCCTTGGTCTCGACGACCACGACCTCGTCAGCGGTTTCGCGCACCAAAAAGAAGTCTGGGTTGAATTGACCCCGCTTGGAGCGGCCATTTCCACCCGGTTGGTAGCCGTACTCTATGGGATAGAAGCCCACGTCGGGAGCCTTCACCCATGCTCTCAGCGCAGCGGCGTTGTCGGCTTCTAGAAGGCGATCAACGAAGAGTCGCTCCGGTGTGTGCGATGTGAGCACGACGTTAACCGGCGACTTAAGCAGGTAGCTGTTGTCCACCCGGCGCATGCGTGTTGGGAGCTCAATCGTGAGAGCCTTTTTTAGCGCCGCCGCATCGTCGGGGAGACCAAGCTTGGGCGAGAGCTCGTCGTGGAAGAGGCCCACGTGGGAGGTCAGACCGCTGATGCGCTCCCGCACCGGGGGCATCTCAGAGGTGGACTTGGTCTCCAGACTGTCGGGCTCTTGTGCCCACTCGGCGCCAGCGCGCATTGTCCTCTGCCGTAGTGACCCGAAAGCGCTCATGATGAGTTGACGGTTCTCTTGGCTGACGGCTGTGCCTTTGAGCTTCAGTCGTTTGAGAGCGTCGCGGATGAGCTCTTGAACGCGCTTCTTGGAGTAAGCTTCGGCCAGATCACCGTCGGTAAGCTTGTCGTGCTGCAGCATTCGCTGACGGACATCGGCGACCACCTCGGCCATTGGGTAGTAGGTCTCGCGCACGAGGGTCGTCAGGACGACTCTCGTCTCGGAGTCGGACACCGAGACGAACTCGGTGCTCTCTGGCGCATCACGCTGCGGTCGAAGGTTGAGCTTCTTGATGTCGCGCGGTTTCTCCACCTCTCTGGCTTCGATCCCGGTCGGCACCTCCTTGTAGGTCAAGCGATGTAGGTCAAAGTGCTTCGTTGGCCGGCCGTCGCTTGGGCGCTGCGCGATGGTCGTCTCCTGATCGAGAACCTCGGCGACGAGATCCTCGACCTCGTGCGCCCACTTCTGGTGGTTGAACACAAAGACCCGGGGCTCGGCCTTGATGCCTTCGGGTCGGCGTAGGCCGCGGCCGAGCACTTGTGCCACGAGCAGCTTACTGTTAAAGGCTCGCTTCTCGTGAGGGTAGATCTGAAAGACGTTCTTGACGTCCCAGCCCTCCGACAACATCGCTACCGAGACGACCCACTCGACCGGGTTGGTCGGATCGTCAACTGTGGCCAGCTTGAGAATGTTCTTCTCGTGCCTAGGCGAGGAAGTGACCACGAGTACCTTGCTCTCCGCCTCACCGCGGCCACCCACGAGTTGGTCAGCGAGGAACTCAACTAGCGCTTCGCCCAGGTCCTCTGCTGCCTTGATGTTCTTGGTGACCGCGATAGTTAGGGGCTTGAGTGGTTTGTATGTCTTGCGGTTGGTTTCGTGCTGCTGGAGCAGCTTCTGGAAGCGCTGATCGTCGGTGGTCGATTCATCCTTGGCGACGTAGAAAACATCCTTGACCCAACGGTCGTTGATGGCGTCACGAATGCTGTAGCGGTGTACGACGTCGGCGATGTAGTCGTTGGCGACGTAGCAGGTCCCCGACACCCCGACGTGGTAGCGGAAGCCGTAGGCGGGACTGGCGATGAACTCTCGCCATTTCTTGAGCTTTGTGTCGCCCGGCGAGTAGATGTGATGAGCCTCGTCGGAGAGTACGAGCGTGGAGGCGCCGCTGTCCTCGAAGCTGTCGGATATGGATGAGCCGGTTGTCTCGTATACGGCGTGGATGTTCTCGATGCAGATTTGGCCTGCCTTGACTGTCCCGGTCGCATCGACGCGCTCGGGTAGTCGTGTGCCTTTCGAGCTGGGGAGCAACGCGGTGAGGTCGCTGTCGGCAAGGAGGGAATCGAACTTATCAATGAGCCCTGACTCAATCGTGAGTGATGGGCACAGGACGAGCACGCGACTTACCAGGCCCTCATTGAGCATTATGCGTGCCAAGCAGAAGAGGACGTAGCTCTTACCGGTGCCGGTAGCAAGGTCAAGGGTGCATGCGAGCTTGTCCGGGAAGGGCAAGCGTTCCAGCAGGCGACCGAGCGTTCCGTAGCGACGCTCGAGCGCTGGCGTAGAGGCGAAAGCCTCCTCCGCGAGTTGCTTTGTGTTCGCGTAGCGGCCCCCAGCCATGAAGCGCAGAGCAGTGACGATTGCCACCCTGGAGTATTCGCGGCCGGCGACGACAGCATCTATGAAGTCCTCGTATGCCGCGAGATCGAGTGTCGCGGGGTCGTAGCTCGCCGAGACCGGCAGGACGAGGTCGTCAACAGCGAACTGATCGATTGTGAGCTTGGCCTTTGGCGTCATTTCACTACTGCCTTCGACCTTTTGCGTGGCGCCTTCAGTTTTGTCAGCTCAATCGTTTCTCGGAACTCGTTGCCGTGGGTGTCCATGTAGATGGCAAGTATTCGCTCGCCGCAGTCGGCCAGCGGCAGTTCGAACTTCCAGCTCGAGCTCTCCAGCTCGTCGCCAAAGAAGTGATCTGACACACGGAAGACCTCGTCGTCGTAGTCCCGGTCGATGAGCACCATCGCCAAGTCAAGCCGACCTGCCTGTTCGAGTTCATCGAAGTCGTCAGGGTCGAGGCCACCGCGCATGAATGACCGGATGCTGCCGCTGAACGCTGTCTTGTTCTTTGTGTACCTCACATCGACCTCTGGCAACTGCACGAAGTCGAACCCAAACGTGTCCATCGGATCATTGACCATCTCCGCAGAGTAGGGCTGGTCAAGCAGCTTGAAGCGCCGACCGTGCAGCGCCTCTATGACCGAATATGGAACGCGGAGAATGAAAAAGGTGATCTTGTCGACGACGACAACATCCTCGAAGAGTCCAGGGTCGCAGGCAGTGACAGGGGCAACCACGTAGACCTCGCCGCTGACCTTGCCCTTCAGACGTCCGTGCAGCGATTCGATGTAGTCGCGGCCCATCTCGGCGTCGGTTTCCTTGAAGGGGAAGAAGTGAACAGGCCCACCCTTGCGGGTACCAGCCATTCGGATTCCACCGATGACCTGGGGCTGCTCGCGGCAACCGAACAGGTCGAGGCAGAAGCTCTGGAAGCCCTCAAAGGGCATCATCTCGACAAGATCGTTGTCGTAAAGCCCAGCCGAGCAAAAGTCGAATGCGGGTGCAGCGGTCTTCTTGCCCTTGCGGTTGTCGAATGCAAGCAGTTGGCGTTGAGTGATGTACATAGCGAGCTTGCCGCAATCCACCGCGATCCAGCGACGGCCGAGGTGCTCTGCGGCGACCGCAGTGGTGCCGGAACCGCTGAAGCAATCCAGCACAAGGTCGCCAGAATTCGAGGAAACCTCGATGATGCGTCTCAGGAGGGCGACCGGCTTCTGGGTCGGGTATCCGGTGCGCTCGCCATCGGTGCTAATGCCCCGGAGCATCCCAATGTCTGTCCAGAGGTCTTGCAGCGACACTCCGCGACTCTCGTCCAGGTAACGCTTCATGTAAGGGCGCCCGCTCTTTGCATACACGAGCCGGCCCTCGTGCCGAAACTGCTCCATCTTCGTCCTGGAGTACGCCCAGTAGCGACCAGGCGGAGGTCGCACGCCGTTGAACTCGTAGCTTGTGTCGCCGCCGGGCTTGGCGGCCGTAAGGTCGGCCTTGTTGTATCGGCGCCCCGTGCCCTCCTCTACGTTGCTATACCAGGAGTCCGCCGTGCTGTCCGGCAGCGGCAGGTACTGGGTGTTGAAGACGGCACTGGTGCCCTTTGTGTATCGCAGGATGGTGTCGTGGATGCGACCGTAGTCCTGAGCGCCCTGAATCGTGTCGGAGTGCGCGTCGGAACGTTTCCAGATGATCTCGTTGCGGAAGCCGGCTTCTCCGAAGAGCTCGTCGAGGACCACCTTCATGTAGTGCACCTTCTTCGTGTCGAGATGCAGATAAAGCGTTCCATCCTCGGCCAAGAGCTCGGTGATAAAGATCAGCCGGCGTCTCAGGAACTCAACGAATGCCGCCCCTTCGATCTTGTCGCGATAGGCCCGCTGGTTGCCAGAGCCACGGAACTCACGCTTGGTAGCAAACGGCGGGTCGATGTAGCACAGGCGGATGCCCTCCGAGCCGTCGGCATTGCGCAACTCGCCGCGGCTCTTCATCTCCATCAGAGTCTTCAGGACCTGCAGGTTGTCGCCGAAGACGAGCTTGTTCGTCCACTCGCCGTTGGGCGACCCGAACTGCTTGAGCCGCTGCAACGGCACTGCCATCGTCTCGGCGAGGACCCGACTCTTCGGCGTCTTGGCGGCGTATTCGAGCTCGTACTCCTTGGCCTGGCGGAACAACAGCGGCCGCAGATACTCGTCTAGGTACTCACCGGCCTTGAGACGGGCGGCTAGCGCGTCGACCTGCTCATCCGTCAGGCGCTGGGTGGTGGAGCCGTCAGGCACGGGGCTAGCGTATATGCGGCGCCCGTCCTAGCGCTCTAAGGCGTCGGGGCGGCTGTCAAGCCCAAGTGCTCGAGCATTGCTAAGTAGATTTCCCCCAGCTGCTCTGGCGATCCGACCTGCTCTGCAAAAGCTCGGCCGGCTCGCACCTTGCTTCGGCCATGCTGTTTCTTGACGTCGTTCCACACCGCCTCGTCGACGCGGCGAAACGCGAGCTCGATCTCCTCGTCGAAAGACTCGGCCAGCGTGTAGACACCTTGGGTCGCCCAATAGCGTTGCCATGCAGCGAAGCCAGCGTCCTCGGCAGGTGGGTCGTTGGTGAGCTTGCCCGCGAGCTGTCGACACAGCGCGTTTCGATCGCAGGGCTTCAGTGCTTTGCCGTCGGACAGGATTGCCCATGGGACTCCGAACATGTCCAGATACGATGCATAGGTGCCAAAGGCACCGTCACCGTCTGCCGCCGCGATGACCAGGTTCAGATCGTATGGCGAGAGTATGCCCTCCTCGGAGGCAACGCGGGACAGCCAGATGTCGAGCGCGCCGAACTCGGTGTCACCCTCCACGAGCAACGCGGCGTTCGCGAACAGTAGCGCGCGCACATCGGTAGATCCAAGCATGATCTGCCGAATCTTTGACGCCAGAGTGTCAGCTTCACGACCAAACGCTTGATCGAACCGGGCGCGATGAAGAGTCGTTCGTTGCTTGTCGCGTGTGAGGCGCACAATCTGTTCGATCTCTGCCTGCCGTCCGGCCGGTACAAGAGACGGCGAGTGGGTGATGAGCAGCGTCTGTGAGGACCCCTCGCGAATTGTCTGGAGCAGCCGTCGCTGAAGGGTTGGGTGCAGGTTGATGGCCGGCTCATCGAGGATCGTAACGGTGCCGTCGCCAGTGAGCGCAGTGCTGAGTACAAGTGCCTCCCACCGTCCGGCGCCAGAGAACTGCAGCGGGATTGCGCCCACCTCGTCAACAACCTCGACGTCAATCTCGAACGAGAACTCTTCTTGGTTGCCATCACCGTCTGCTGCACCGGGCGAGAAAGGTGTCGCGACGCGGCGAAGCCGCAGATCGAACTCCGCATCCGTCAACTCCTTGAACAGCTCCTGTGTTTGCTGGAATCGCTCTCGCTGCTCAAGACTGCCAAGCTTCAAGCGCAGCAGTTCGAGCGGCACTTCGTCGGTCCGACCCGGCTCTGCTGGTACCGTCAGCTCACCGGCGCGATAGAGATGGCGCGCGACGCCGCGGCACTCGTTGACGACCACTATCTCGGTGAACAGTCTCACCAAGACGACATCGAGCATGTAGGGGCGGTTCTCGACACCGAAGCCGAGCACCCGCATAAACTCATGTACGGTGCCCATCTCCTGCCAGTTAAACAGCGGCTGACCGGCGAGCTGAATGAACTCCCCCTCTCCCGGCAGCAGCCGCCCGGGATTGAAATCACAACGGATGTCCTGTTCGCTTGAGTTATCGATGTCCTCATCCACAAGCAGGCGGTCAGGACTCCGGGTAGATCCACCTCGGGTAGATCCACCTCGCCAAACATGCTCGTCCAAGCGGCCATGCACAATGCCGCCGGCTTGATCTCCACGCACGACGTAGCAGTAGGTCTGCCCATCAACCTCGAATTCGTAGCCCACGAAGAACCTCTCCGCCGGAAGACGCCGAAACGCCACAACTACGCGGCCACGGGATAGGAAATCCACCATATCTCGATCGATTGCCCCCAACAGATAGCCATCGGTGCTCTCCGCCCGCGACTGGTTGGTGCCGACGAACGTCGAGAACAACGCGATCCGCAGCCACGCAACGAGCAGGTCGCGCTCGTAGTCCTGGTCCAGCTCCACCCCTACCCGCACGCAGAAGCGCTCGGACTGCGAGCCTTGCCGCCCCGCTTCCGCGTACTTGCGCATACGTTCTCCGGGTTCTGTGCCGCTCGACCAGGTCAGAGCGAGCACGAGGAGATCGACGATACGAACGATGTTGGACTTGCCTACACCGTTCGGGCCGACAATCACGTTGAGCTTGGGGTCGAGCTCACGCAGGGACAGCTCCGAAAAGCTCAAAAAGTCGTCTGCTTCGATGTGCGTCAATCGCATAGTCCAAGCGTAGATGACGGCGCAATCCCGGCCGCACCTTGCGCCCTCAGGGACTACCAGGTCTGTCCCTAATGCTTGGCCTCGTTCCTACTGGCTTGATGACCGGTGATACTCAGCTTTCGCCCGGCCTACAGGCGTGACCGTCTCCAAAAATCACATGGCTGAGATCTGTTGTGCGGCTGAGTGATTCGACGCCTCGGCTCAGGCAGCGGAAAACCGAGGCCGTTCAGCACCCGCTTGAGGGAGGGGGCCACCCGCCGCAATATCTGCTTTTGTTTGTCTTTGCAGATAGAGATGGATCTGCGTCTGAATCCATACATGCCCGGACCGGGCATCAAGCCGCTCAAGCTCGCGTCCCGAGACAACGACCTCGAGGCTTTTGCGGCGCCCAGGAAGTCCTCACCCAACAGACAGGAGAACCCAGATGGCTTGTATTCGCAAGCAAATCCTGATCGACGCACGCCCCGAGGACGTGTGGGCTGCGGTTCGCGATTGGGGTGCGCTTCACGAGCGCCTCGTGCCCGGCTTCGTCACCGACACTCGCCTCGACGGAGAGGACCGAATCGTCACCTTCTTCAACGGCGCGGTGGTCCGCGAGGTGCTCGTCGATCTCGACGACGATACCCGCAGGCTCGCCTGGTCGATCACCGGCGGGCCATACACGCACCACAACGCATCCGCGCAAGTCTTCTCCGAGGGGAAGTCTCAAACTCGCTTCGTCTGGACGGCGGACCTGCTGCCAAACGAGCTCGCCACCACAACCGCCGAGATGATGGAGCAGGGAACGAACGTCGCCAAGTTGACACTGGAGGCCCAGGCAGTGCAGGGCTAGGAGCGTTGGTACTCGCCTGGCGCTGCGCGTTGTGGCGCGGTGCAGAGGGCTTGGGGCCGGGCATGTGCCCCGCTACCGCCGGGGCTGCAGCGTCACGACGCGGTGGGTGAAGCCCCGGCCGCTCAGTATCACGTCGAGCGGTCCGCCGCCGAGACGTGACAGCAGCGTCTGGCCCTCGGCAGAGAGACTCGAGCGGACCGAGGTGCTGGCGCCGGGCGCGAGCGCGAAGACCACATTGGCGAGCCTCACTTTGAGGATGCGCGTGGATATTGTCCATCTGCCGTTGCGCCGGGCGATGAGTCTCTCTCGCGCTATGACGATCGCCTCCGCGTTGCCCGTGCAGACTCCTCCTTCGCCATCGCAGCTCAGCACGAGCGAGATGCCACTTCTACCGAGAGTAACGGAGCGGCTGCTGGCGACGCCGGCCAGGGTGGGTGCCGCTACGGTGTTGGCCGGCAGGGGTGCCGAGACGGGCGGGGCGCTCGCGAGTACCTGCGCCCATCCTGTTACCCAGGCGGAGACCGCGCCGGCGCGTGTGAACACGGACGGGCTGATGGTGGCGCATTCGTTGTACACGTGGCTTGCGACGCCGATTTGCACCATGCCCCCAGGGGCTGACGGTTCTGGCACGAGCAGCGGGCCGCCGCTATCCCCGTTGCACACGCCCGTCTGGCGGGCGGGCTCCTCGATTGTGCAGATCTCGCCCGCCGGGCTGAACTGGGAACCTTCGCGTTCGCACCATTCCGGGCCCTGCACGACCGTCGGTGCCCACTGCAGCCGTTCCACCGGACTGTCCTGGCTGGCGTACGTCTTACCCCATCCGGCCAGGAGGGCGCTCGTGCCTCCATGCGGACCCGCGGCGAGCGTGACCGCCGGCGCCGTGGTAGGAGTGGACAGCTGCAGCAACGCGACATCACCGACGGTGGTGTGACGATCAAAGCAGGGGCAAGCGATCACCCTCGTGACACCCGAGACCTGTCTTTCAGTTGCGGGAGCGGCCCAATCCACGTTCCCGGTCACGACCCGATAGCCCGAGGCTTCATTCACCACGCCGGTCTGCATGTCCTCAGCGCAATGGCCGGCCGTCATGACCAGGTTTGGCGCGACGACTGTCCCGGAGCACTGCCCCACCTCGTTGCCGCGAACGTCGAGAACGTAGGCCATCCACGGGAACGTGCCCGGTTCCGCTGCCTGACCGCCGATGACCGCGATATGCGCGCGGGTGTGCCGCAATACAGAGGGGGCTCGGTTCCTCGCACCGGCGCCCGGCGGCACGACGATGGTGGCCACGAGAACGGCGACAGCGAGCACCGCTCGAGCCAAGGCAATCACCCAACCAATATCGGCACAAACGCTCCGCGGCTGAAGCTCAGCGGCGAGGGGCATCAGCACCCGCCGGGGGTACGACGACCTTTGGATGGAGGCAGCGATACTCTGAACGGATGCGCTCGCGCTGCACGCTCATCATCACCGTGCTGGCCCTCTCCCTGGCGCCCGCCAGCGCGATCGCCACACCTGCAGACATCGCCTCCACGCACGCCTACATCCGTGCGGACTATGCGCTTGCTCGCGCCGACGTGGCCCTGATCGCTCCGGTGCAGAGGAAGATCGAGCAGCTGAACGGCGTCCTCGCGCACGAATGCCCCCTCATAGGCACCGGCTCCCCTGAGAACGAAGCATCGCAGCCGATCAGCCACGAGGTCACCGTGGCGCTGTGGTCGATCTCCTACGGAGCTGCCGCCGGGCCGATCCGCTCCTTCGTGAGCGCCACAGGGCGGCTGCATTGGAGCAACCAAACAATCACGCGCATCGCCAAGAGCTACGCCCGCAACCTGCACGAACTGGCGACCGTGCCTCTTCCCGCTCTCTGCGCAGACGTGCGCTCGTGGAAGGCAACTGGCTTCCAGGTCATCTCCCCGGCTGTCCTTAGCCTCGTCACACGGGTGGAGGGGATCGAACCAACGACGATTCCGCCGCGACTGCTCGCCCCGTATGAGCGTGGAGCCGACGCCAGCATCCTGGCACGCACGAAGCGTCTAGAAACGAGACTCTCAGAAAATGAATTCATGGTCGGACAGACCGACTGGATCCAGGTGCTCGGGACTCTCGGGCTGAACGAGTAAACAGCAGAGGTCATGACATCGAGGGCGGACGGCCGGATCAGCTAGCGCTCGCCGTCCCAGTAATCGACGTTCCCATCGGCACGCCGGAGCATCACCTTGTCATCGGGGTTACCCGGCCATACCCCCACCTTGTCGCTGTCGGGATAGACGGCCACCGCCGGCTCGCGTGCGCTCGAGAACATCATAATCCGCGCCGTGACCTCGCCGCGATTGGTTGCCTTATGCGCGCCCATGGGGCCTGGCGGAAAGCAAATCAGCTCGCCGCTTCCCAGTTCCTGCTCGCCCTCGGGCGTGCGCAAGATGATGGCGCCCGCGAGTATGAGGAGCCACTCCTCCTCATACTCGTAGTGATATGGGCACACACTCTCGCCCGCCGGCAGCTCATAGACCTTGACCGCCAGCGCCTCACCCCCGGCTGCCTTGCCGGCGTGTGCCTCACCAGAGCGATAGCCGTCCGGGTCGGTGTCGTCGTACTCACAATCCACACTGAAGACGTTCACTCGACGCATTGGCCGGATCCTTCGCCGGGGCCGATCAGGAGCCGTTCGTCTTCGCGGCGGCGGCGCTGTTTCCACCAAATCTCCACCAGCGCTGGCAGCCCGACGAAGAGGACGAAGCCAACGACTATCTTGGTCACGACATCCATGCCGTGAGTGCTGGTCGTCAACGCCACCGTCGGCCCAACCAAGCCAGCCGGCACCGCATAGCGCCTCGGGACGCTATCCGCCCCGTCGCGGCGCCATATGCGTCGCCACCACGGCTCCTGCGTTTCTCCAAACGGGTCAGACATCGATGCCCTCGGTAGGGGCGCCTTGGGGATAGGCCTCCTCGCGTACACCTGCCCGGCCTGCGGCCGTGGCCTTGCGGCCAGCGGCCGGAGCCAGACTCGCCGCAGTGCCAAGGCCGGTGGGCGGCATGTTGTTGTACACACACTCGTAGCTGCCAGCGGGAACGAGGTAAGTCTCGTGCCAGATACCGACGTCGCCGCTTGATCCGACGCGTTTGTTGAACGCGACCCAGGCTGGCCAGTGACCGCTGTCCCGGCCGCGTGCGTAGGTCTCCAGGTGCTCGAAGGAGCGCCAGTACTGCACGACCATCGGTCGCCGGGGACCACCGAAGTACAGGCTGGCGCTGAGGAGTCCGGATTCGGGACTCTGCTCAAGCTCGCGCACCATCTTCGGCATCGCCAAGAAGACGGGCAGCCACTTCCACGCCTTCCAGAACTTGTTGATCCGCATGCCAATAAGAAAGACGACGAAGTCGCCTTCCATCTCTGCCGTCACGCGCCTATCGATAACCCGTGCCATGGCCATGCCTCCCTATCGAGGACACGCAGTATCTCACCACCAGGCTCGTGAAGATGGCGCAGCTACTGGAGTTTTGCAGCGGCTGGAGCGGACTCCTGTAGTCCCATGCGATCGTGCAGGCGCCGTAGCGGTCTTGGCGCCCACCAGTTCCACTTGCCCATTAACGCCATCAGGGACGGCACCAGCAGCGCCCTGACGATGCTCGCGTCGACCGCCACCGCGAGCGCGGCACCGAGCCCGAGCTGCTTGGTGAAGAAAAGCTCGGAGGTTGTTAGTACTCCGATCGCCACGCAGAAGAGCAGCGCCGCGGCGGTAACGATCCGGCCTGTGCGCTCTATCCCGAGCGCGATCGCCTCGCGGTTGGGCAGGCCGCGGTCGTGGGCCTCCTTGATGCGAGCGAGGACGAACACCTCGTAGTCGGTGGCCAGGGCGAAGGCGAGTACCAGCATCAGCACGAGGCTCGACTCTTCAAGGCCGCCGATCGGCTTGAAGCCGAGCGGGCCGGAGAGGTGGCCGTCCTGGAAGATCAGGACCTGCAGCCCGACGGCGACGCTCACGCTGAGCGCGTTCATCACCAGAGCCTTGACCGGTATCAATACGGATCCCGTCATCAAGAACAAAAAGCCCGCGGTGAGCGGAAGCAGGATCAGCAGCGCGAGCGGTATGTGCGAGGCGACCGCGCTGCGCTGGTCGGCGAAGTAGGCAGTCGCGCCGCCAACCAGTGCGCCGTAGGGGCGTGCCAGCGCACGCAGCCTTGAAAGCAGCCGCTGCTGAGCGCTTGTGACTGGGGAGCCTCGTGGCAGCAGCTCGATCTCCCAGGTGCCCCGGCCGAGCGCACGCGGGGCGGACACACTGGCCATCCGGCCCGCCGTCACCGCCGCCGCAGCGGCGAGGCGCTGCGCGGTAGGCCGCGGTGCCTTGATCACAACTTCGGTTGCTTCCCCGGCGTTGGCAGGGAAATCCTTCGCGAGCGCGGTTTCGACTTCGTGACTCGGCGCGTTTGCCGGCAACAGGTTTGCGCCGGGTGAGGTGAACGTCAGGTGAAACGCGGGTATCGCGGCAGCGAGCAGAACGACGCTGCTGATCACCGCGACGGGAGCGGGACGGCGAACGACGCCGTGCGCGAGCCTCCACCATCCCCCGTCCTCTGTGGCGCTCGCCGAACGCGCCGCCCGGCGCTGCAGCCATCCCGGCGAGAGCGCATTGATGCGTGGCCCGAGCGCCACCAGCACGGCGGGCAGCAAGAGCAGAGCCACAGCGCCATCGCACAGAACGACGACTGTCCCCCCGATGCCCATCGAGTAGAGGAACCGCAGCGGGAACACGAGCAGGCTCGTCATCGCGGCAGCGACGGTCAGCGAGCTGAACAGCACCGTACGCCCCACCGTCGCCAAGGTGCGCTCGATCGCGCTATGGGTGTCGAAACCCGCGGCGAGCTCCTCGCGGTAGCGATAGAGCACGAACAGGCTGTAGTCGATACCGAGGCCGAGGCCCATCCCGCTGACGAGGTTCAGCGAGAACACCGATACCGGCACGAACTGGTCGATCACGCGCAGCGCCAGGAACGTGAGCAGAATCGCCAGGCCGCCGACCAGGATCGGCAGCAGCGCCGCGACGAGCCCACGGAAAAACCAGAACGACAGAAGCAACAAGAACGGAAACCCGAGCAGCTCGGCGCGCGCCAGATCGGAGGTCGTCAGTTCGTTGAGTTCCTTGTTGATCAGGGCGTATCCGCCGAAACGCACGCTCATCCCGGCGAGCTTCGCCTTCGCGCCCGGCGCCGCGAGCGCCGCTCTCACATGCGCGACCGCGCCGGTCGCGTCTGTCGCACCGGCATACGTAGCGGTCAGGAGCGTCTCGCGATCATCGCGAGAGAGCAGCGGGCCCGGCCGCGTCATCATGCCCGCCGGTGGGCTGCGGAACCCACGCTGGGCAGCGAGCAGCGCCGCGACCGTCTGCACGGCGCGCCCGGACGCCGCATGGGCTCCTATCCGTGTGGGACCTCGCAGCAGCGCGATCACCTCGTAATAGGAGTCCTGTCCGGTCGCATGCGTGATCGCGGTGTTCGTCCTTTCATACTGGGACGCGGGATCCTGGAAATCCCTGCCGCTCGAGCCGAGCATCCCCGTCACGGGCACGCCGGCCACGGCCGCGAGGAGGAACAGCCCGGCCGCCGCCGCCAATACGCGCCGGGTACGGTTCGTGGCGAGCGTCGTCAACCGCCTGGTCATGGCCTGTCAGGATCGGCGAGAAGCTGGAGCATCGGGTCAGTGTCGGGTAGCAGCGCAGCCCGGGCAATCGGGATTGTCCCTGACTCGTCCCTCATGCTCCTACTCCTCGACCAGCCGCCTGTGCGCAGCCCAGCGGCTCAGCTCGTGGCGGCTCGAGAGCTGGAGCTTGCGCAGCACGGCGGAGACGTGCGCCTCGACGGTCTTGGCGGAAATGCCGAGCTGGGCGGCGATCTCCTTGTACATATAGCCGCGCGCGATGTGCTGGAGCACCTCGCGCTCGCGCGGCGTCAGCAGGTCGAGCTCCGGGTCCACCTGCGCGGCCGGGATCTCACCGGCGAAGGCGTCGAGCACGAAGCCGGCCAGCCGGGGTGAGAAGACGGCGTCGCCCGCATGCACGCGACATACGGCATCCGCAAGTTCGGGACCGGAGATCGTCTTGGTGACGTAGCCGCGTGCGCCCGCGCGGATCAGCGCGATCACATCTTCGGCGGCGTCGCTGACCGACAGGGCGAGAAAGCGAACCTCCGGCCAGCCGCCAGCCACACGCCGGATCACCTCCGCCCCGCCGCCTCCCGGCATGTGGACATCGAGCAGCACAACGTCGGGCGCTAGCTCCTCGATCGCGCGCACGGCGCCCTCCACGTCACTGCTGTCGGCCACGACCTCGACGCGTGAGCCGAGGCTCGTGCGCACGCCGGCGCGAAAGAGGTCGTGATCGTCGACGATCACAACGCGCGGCGGCGATCCGTCGCTCACGCTTGATCCCCGCTCCTGGCCGATCCCCGGTGAGCGATCGTAATCTCTACCTCCGTGCCTGCGCCCGGCAAGGAGCGCACAGCCGCGCGCCCGCCGGCGCGACGCATGCGGCCGAGGATCGACTCTCGCACTCCCTGTCGCTCGTGCGGCACGGCTGCGGGATCGAAGCCGGCCCCGCGATCGCGCACGAACACCTGGATGCGCTCGCCGGAGAGCTCAGCGTAGACGCTGACCGGCGCCTGCCCGGCGAACTTGGCGGCGTTGAGCATCGCCTCGCGCGCAGCCGCGACCACCGCGCAGCCGCGCTCCTGCAGCGGACAGTCGCCGACCGCCACGACCTCGACCGAGCCGCCCACAGCCGCCTCCACCTCCGCGGCGGCGGCCACGAGGGCGGTGGCGAGCGTGTCACCGGGCTCACGCGAGTCCCCGCCCGCCAGCCAGCCGCGCAGCTCGCGCTCCTGACGGCGGGCGAGCGCGGCCACCTGCTTGGGGTCCTCGGCGCTGTGCTGGATAAGCGCGAGCGTCTGCAACACCGAATCGTGCAAGTGCGCCCCGACGTCGGCGCGCTCCTGCGAGCGGATGCGCTCGTTGCGCTCGGCCGCGAGGCTGCGCGCGAGACGCCGCCAGGAGGGAGCGAAGATCAACGCGACCGCGATCAGCACCGCGAGCGCCGCGAGCAGCGCCTCGCCCGCGGGCCGCGTGGCGCCGCTGGCCCACAGGAACGCGAATCCGCCGGCGAGCACCAGCGCGACGCCGAGCCCGCCGCGGCTCACCTCAGGCCGGCCGAATGAACGCACGCGCACGGACGGCTGGCGTGGCGGCGATGGCCCGGACGGGCGGTGAGCGGCCCAGCCGCGACGGCGCCCCGGAGTCACGGCTGGCGCGCGCCAGATCAACAGCGCCCCCAGCACGGCAACAGCGGACGGCCACACGACCGCGTCTCCCGGCCACGGTCCGGCCGCGCGCACAAAGAGCAGGCCGCTGAGCACCAGCAGGGCCGTGCCGATCGCGATCCTAAGTGAGCCGCGCGACGGGTTCGCGGAGTGGGACATCGGCGTTCATGTTCTCAGCCGCGGCCGCGGCGGCGGCTGGCGAGGCCGCTGGCGAGCAGGATCGCCCCGAGTGCGGCGACGATCACAGGCACGGTGTAGGCGAAGCGCAGGTCGATCGTGCCGCCCGCGCCCAGCACCAGCAGCACGCCGAGCGCAAGCACGGCGATGCCGCACATCAAGACCGTGATGTTGGGCGGGCGCCTCACCGGCTCGCCCCTTCCGCGGGAATGCGACTCGTGCGCTGCGCGGGAGAACCACTCGCAGTGTCCGCGGGGAAGCAGGCTTCGTTGGTGCCGAGCGCGACGGGGTGGTAGTGGCTGGTGAACCAGCCGTTTTCGCCGCCCCAGCCACCCCAGCGCCCCCATCCGCCCCAGCCGTGTTC